>NZ_JBIDBD010000004.1:44894-92328 GCF_043202815.1 Streptomyces sp. NPDC048111 | reverse complement strand
TCTGGGCCTGGGGGCCTGGGGTGCCCCCGGGGGGGTGTTGCCGCCCCCCCGCGGGGGGGGCGCCGCCGGCCGCCGGCCCGCGGACTGTCCGCGGCCCGGCGTCCGTCAGGCCGGCGTCACGCGTCGATGCGCGAGCGGTCCAGGGTGGCGGCGGAGCTGGTGATGAACTCCTTGCGGGGCGCCACCTCGTTGCCCATCAGCAGGTCGAAGACCTGCTCGGAGGCCTCCAGGTCGCCGATGTTGATGCGGCGCAGCGTCCGGAACCGGGGGTCCATCGTGGTCTCGGCCAGCTGGTCGGCGTCCATCTCGCCCAGGCCCTTGTAGCGCTGGATGGTGTCCTTGTAGCGGATGTTCTTGCGCTGGAACTCGAGCAGGGTGCTGCGCAGCTCGTTGTCCGAGTACGTGTACACGTACTTGTCCTGGCCCTTCTTGGGCTGGACCAGCTCGATGCGGTGCAGCGGGGGCACGGCCGCGAAGACCCGGCCCGCCTCGACCATCGGGCGCATGTAGCGCTGGAAGAGGGTCAGCAGCAGGATGCGGATGTGGGCGCCGTCGACATCGGCGTCGACGAGCAGCACGATCTTTCCGTACCGCGCGGCGTCGATGTCGAACGTCCGTCCCGACCCGGCTCCTATGACCTGGATGATCGCGCCGCACTCGGCGTTCTTCAGCATGTCGGAGACCGACGCCTTCTGAACGTTGAGGATCTTGCCGCGGATCGGCAGGAGGGCCTGGAACTCCGAGTTCCGGGCGAGCTTGGCGGTGCCGAGCGCCGAGTCCCCCTCGACGATGAACAGCTCGCTGCGCTCGACGTCGTCACTGCGGCAGTCCGCCAGCTTGGCGGGCAGCGAGGAGGACTCCAGCGCGGTCTTGCGGCGCTGCGCCTCCTTGTGCTGGCGGGCGGCGATGCGGGTGCGGGCGGCGGCCACGATCTTGTCGAGGACCGCGCGGGCCTGCGCCTTGGCGTCCCGCTTGGTGGAGGTCAGGAACTCCTTGAGCTCCTTGGCCACCACGTTCGCGACGATGCGGTTGGCGGCCGAGGTGCCGAGGACCTCCTTGGTCTGGCCCTCGAACTGCGGCTCGGCGAGGCGGACGGTGACGACCGCGGTCAGCCCTTCCAGGGCGTCGTCCTTGACGACGTCGTCCTCGGCGACGCGCAGCATCTTCGTGGCGCGCAGGACCTCGTTGACGGTCTTGGTGACCGAGCGCTCGAAGCCGGTGACATGGGTGCCGCCCTTGGGGGTGGCGATGATGTTGACGAACGACTTCAGGTTGGTGTCGTAGCCGGTGCCCCAGCGCAGCGCGATGTCCACGCCGAGTTCGCGGGTGACCTCGGTCGGCGTCATGTGGCCGCGGTCGTCGAGGACCGGGACGGTCTCCTTGAAGGTGCCCGAGCCGGACAGGCGCAGTACGTCGTTGACGGCCTTGTCCTCGGCCAGGTACTCGCAGAACTCGCTGATCCCGCCGTCGAAGCGGAAGGTCTCCTCGGTCTTGCCCTCGCCGTCGAGACCCCGCTCGTCGCGCACCACGATGGTCAGGCCCGGCACCAGGAAGGCCGTCTGGCGGGCCCGCTGGTAGAGCGTGTCCAGGGAGAGCTTGGCGTCCTTGAGGAAGATCTGCCGGTCGGCCCAGTAGCGGATGCGGGTGCCGGTGCGGCCCTTGGGCACGCGCTTGCCCTTGCGCAGCCCGCTCCCGGGGTCGAAGGGCGCGTCGGGCCCCTGCTCGGTGAAGATGCCGGGCACCCCGCGACGGAAGCTGATCGAGTGGGTGGTGGCGCGGTCGACCTCGACGTCGAGGCGGGCCGAGAGCGCGTTCACCACGGAGGCGCCCACGCCGTGCAGACCGCCGGAGGCGGCGTAGGAGCCGCCGCCGAACTTGCCGCCGGCGTGCAGCTTGGTCATGACGACCTCGACGCCGGAAAGACCCGTCTTGGGCTCGACGTCGACGGGGATGCCCCGCCCGTTGTCACGCACCTCGACGGAGGAGTCGTCGTGCAGGATCACTTCGATGTGGTCGCAGTGGCCGCCCAGGGCCTCGTCGACGGAGTTGTCGATGATCTCCCAGAGGCAGTGCATCAGTCCGCGGCTGTCCGTGGACCCGATGTACATGCCGGGTCGCTTGCGGACGGCCTCCAGGCCTTCGAGCACGAGCAGATGCCGAGCGGTGTAGTTGGAGCCGTCGCGGTCTGCCCCGCTCAGCAGCGCAGTGGACGGAACGGACGTCTCGGCGCTCACGCAGTTCGCTCCTCGCTGAATTTCAATGACGCCCCTGATGGGTAAGGGGCCGGCGTCGGTCGCCGGTCAGAGGGTACCGAGGCCTGGTAGAGCCGTTGTAACGCCACCCTCGCGAAACCTCATGCTAGTCCAGCGTCGCAAACATGTTCGATCCCTCGTGGGGGTGACGCGGATGTCACGTTCCCATTCAGGCATGAACCATTTAGGCTCCGGGCACGTCCTCATGAACAACCGGCAACCCCGCCGGGAGGGCCAAACAAGACAAGCAACGCGAAACCCGTAAAGCTCCGCAATACGGCTCATTCGCCGCCAACCGGCAGCAGACAGCCACCTTGACCAAGAACTTTCGAGGAAAAGCCACGAGCGGGAACGTTTTCGGCCTGGTTGGATGTTGACCCTGGTACGACAGCTCGTCGAGCTAGAGAAGAGGCGACGTGACTACTGTTCTGACCCCCGCGAGCCCCCTGACGGCCGCCGACCGTTGCGACCGCTGCGGCGCACAGGCCTACCTTCGCGTAGTCCTGACCAGCGGCGGCGAACTGCTCTTCTGCGCTCATCACGGACGCAAGTTCGAGCCGGAACTGAAGAAGATCGCCGCTGACATACAGGACGAGACGGACCGCCTCACGGCGGTGCCCGAGTCCGCAGGCGACGAGGATCGCTGAGACCTCGCATCACGACGAGCCAGGGCCGGTCCAGGACCGGCGACGGGCGGCCACTCCCCGTGCAGGGGGAGTGGCCGCCCGTTCTCATGTCCGCGGACCCGGCACGGCCCGGCCCGCGCAGACGCTCAGGCCGTGGCGCCGCCGGGCCGTGCGATGGCCGACACCCGGCTGTAGACCCCCGGGTAGGCGCGCTGTCCGCACCCGTTCCCCCAGGACACCAGGCCGATGAGCCGCCCCTGGAACACCAGCGGCCCGCCACTGTCGCCCTGACAGGCGTCGTGGCCGCCCCTGGGATCGCCCGCGCACAGCATCGTGGCCGCCAGGTAGGGCCCGTCCGAGTTCGGCGGGTAGGCGCGCACACAGGCCTGATCGGAGAGCACGGTGACGGGCGCCGCCCGCAGCGCCGTCGGATAGCTTCCGCCGCCCGAGGTGTCGCCCCAGCCGTAGACCGTGGCCTGGGCGCCGTCCGCGTACCCGGCGTCGCCCGCCCCGGCCACCGGGATGGCGTACGAGGCGGGCAGCGGCCGGGCCAGGGTCAGCTCCGCCAGATCGCCCGCGTTGGTCTTCGGGTCGTAGCCGGGGTTGGTCCAGGCCGCGCTCACCGGGATCTCCTGGCCCTCGTTCGAGACGAGGTCGGTGCGCCCGGCGATGACCACCAGGTCCCGCGCATGGGCCACGTCCGTGCCCAGGACGTCGCTGCGCAGGCAGTGCGCCGCGGTCAGGACCGTGGTCGGCGCGATCACCACGCCCCCGCAGAACTGGCCCGCCCGCGTACCCCCGAACCGGTCACGGCTCGAGAGGGCCACCACCCAGGGACTGTCCGAGATCTTGACGGCGTGCCCACCGATGACGATCTCTTCGGCGGCTGCGGGCAGCGGCGCCCCCAGGGCAACGACCACAAGGGCCGCGGCCCCCGCGGCGGCCAGGGCGATGGAGGGACGCATACGGTCTCCTGACTCTCGGTGACACAGGCACACCCAGCGTCATTCAGCACGTCCTGCACCGCACCCGCGCAACGCGGAAGGGCCCGGCCTCCCCGAAGGAGACCGGGCCCTCGTGCGACGCGGACCGCGACCTAGTCGAGGTAGTCGCGCAGCACCTGCGAACGCGACGGGTGGCGCAGCTTCGACATGGTCTTGGACTCGATCTGGCGGATCCGCTCACGGGTCACGCCATAGACCTTGCCGATCTCGTCCAGCGTCTTGGGCTGGCCGTCGGTGAGGCCGAAGCGCATGGAGACCACGCCCGCCTCGCGCTCCGACAGGGTGTCGAGCACCGAGTGCAGCTGCTCCTGGAGGAGCGTGAAGCTGACCGCGTCGGCCGGGACGACCGCCTCGGAGTCCTCGATGAGGTCACCGAACTCGCTGTCGCCGTCCTCACCGAGGGGGGTGTGCAGCGAGATCGGCTCACGGCCGTACTTCTGGACCTCGATGACCTTCTCCGGGGTCATGTCGAGTTCCTTGGCCAGCTCCTCCGGGGTGGGCTCGCGGCCCAGGTCCTGGAGCATCTGGCGCTGGACGCGCGCGAGCTTGTTGATGACCTCGACCATGTGCACCGGGATACGGATGGTGCGGGCCTGGTCGGCCATGGCGCGGGTGATCGCCTGACGGATCCACCAGGTGGCGTACGTGGAGAACTTGTAGCCCTTGGTGTAGTCGAACTTCTCGACCGCGCGGATCAGACCGAGGTTGCCCTCCTGGATGAGGTCCAGGAAGAGCATGCCGCGGCCGGTGTAACGCTTGGCCAGCGAGACCACCAGACGGAGGTTGGCCTCCAGGAGGTGGTTCTTGGCGCGGCGGCCGTCCTCGGCGATGATCTCCAGCTCGCGCTTGAGCTTCGGCGCCAGCTTGTCCGCGTTGGCCAGCTTGTCCTCGGCGAACAGACCGGCCTCGATGCGCTTGGCGAGCTCGACCTCCTGCTCGGCGTTGAGCAGCGGGACCTTGCCGATCTGCTTGAGGTAGTCCTTGACCGGGTCCGCGGTGGCTCCGGCGACGGCGACCTGCTGGGCCGGAGCGTCGTCCTCGTCCTCGTCGGACAGGACGAAGCCCTTGCTCTCGCCCTCGGGCTCCTCGTCGTCGCCCTTGCCGGGCGCGGCGTCCTCAAGAAGCTCGTCGCCCTCGACGGCCTCGTCGTCGTCGCCCTTCTTGGCGGCGGTCTTCTTCGCCGCGGTCTTCTTGGCCACCGTCTTCTTGGCGGCGGTCTTCTTCACGGCCGCCTTCTTGGCGACGGCCTTCTTTGGGGCGTCGTCGGCCTCATCGGCCGGCACGTCCACGGAGTCGGCCGGGGTCGCGGAGGCGGCGACGGCCCTGGTGGTGGTCACGGTCGTCTTGGCCGCGACCGTCTTGGTGGCGGTGCGCTTCGCCGGGCTCTTCGCTGCGACGCTCTTACGGGTGCGCTTCGGTGATTCCGCGGCACTGACCATCAGCGTCACACCCTCTTCCTCGAGGATCTGGTTGAGGCTGCGCAGAACATTCTTCCACTGGGTCGGCGGAATTTGGTCGGCTTCGAAGGCCCGACGCACGTCGTCGCCGGCGATCTGTCCATCAGCCTTTCCCCGCTCGATGAGCGCCATCACAGACTCGGACTCGGCGATCTCCGGCGGGAGCGTACGGGATGTGCTGGCCGACACGAACAACCTCTCGAAACGATGGAAAACGGCTTCCGGCCCCGCCCAGGATCGGGCCGGAGCCGACGACCACGGCTGGGGATGTGCCGGGGGCGCGGGCTGAACCTCGGAGCTGCACAGCGCCGCACAGGGTCGCTGTATTCCTTCCTCGGCTGTACCTCTTAAGTCATCGCATGGCTCCGAGGAGTGTTACGCGCAATCTTCGTGGCCCGAGTCACACCCCAAAGGCGACCAACGGGTCACAGGGGACAGATACCCCCGTATGGAAGCCCGCCGGACCCGGAGTCGGCCGGACCCGGAGCCGGCCGGAGCCGGAAGCCCGCCGGACCCCTCGCGGGATCCGGCGGCGCGGTGTCGCCGCGGGCTCGCGTCAGTGCTCGCGGGGGGCGGGGACGACCCGCTCCACCTCCGGGTGCACGGTGAGCAGTTGCCGCATGGCCGCCTCGGCCGCCATGGCGTCGCCGCCGGCGAGGGCGTCCACGATCCGCCCGTGGTGCGCGAGGGAGCCGTCCGAGGGGCGGTCACAGCCGGTGATCGGGGAGCCGGAGACCTGGAGGGCGGCCGAGACGATGCCGGAGAGGTGCTCCAGCATCCGGTTGCCGGCGAGCTGGATCAGCAGGGAGTGGAATTCGGCATCGGCGCGGGAGAACGTGATCGAGTCGCCCTGGGCGAGGGCGTGCCCCATGATCTCCACCATGTCGCCGAGGCGCTGCTGGACGTCGTCGCGGCCGTGGCCGGCGGCCAGCCGGGCGGCCAGCGGCTCGATGGTCCAGCGCAGCTCGGCCAGCTCCCGGCGCTGGTCGTCGCGCTGGGGCCCGAAGGCGCGCCATTCGATGATGTCGGGGTCGAGCAGGTTCCAGTCGCTGACCGGACGGACCCGGGTGCCGACGTTCGGCCGCGCACTGACAAGACCCTTGGCTTCGAGCACGCGCAGCGACTCGCGGACGACCGTGCGGGACACCTCGAATCGCTGGCCGATCTCCTCGGGGACGAGCGGACGGTCCGCGCCGAGGTCGCCGGAGACGATCATCTGGCCGAGCTGCTGGACGAGTTGACCGTGCAGCCCCCGGCCGCGGCTGCCCGCCGCGCGCCGGCCCACCCGGCCCAGTTCCGCATCTCCGCCGTCCCAGCCGACGGCGCCGAGCCGGCCGGAGGGGCGCGCCTCCCCGTAGGGGTAGCGGTCGAGTTCGCCCGGAGCCGCGTGGCCGGCGTCGGCGGAGCGGGCGGTCATCATGGTGTGCGCAAGGGTGCTCATGCACCCTTTGTCGGCGGGACTCCGGTGGCCCTTGAGGTCTTTGGTGAAAAGCACACGAAAGGGTGATCACCGCCACCCACGCAATTGACGCTTTATCGGAAAGAAGCGGGCATTCCCAAGGGAGTTGTGGACAGAAGCCCCCTCGCCGCCCGCCGACGCCTCACCAACGGGCCCTGTGGCGCAGCCCGGTGAACAGATAGGCGCAGATCAGGACGGTGAGCGACAGCGCGAGCGCGGCTCCGACCGGTTCGGCGACCAAGTGCAGTGCCGCGACCAGCCAGTGGTCCAGTGCGTGCGGCCAGCGCACCCAGGCCAGGTCGCGCAGCCGGTCGGGCAGCCCGGCCACGGAACGCACCGCGTGCCCGGCCACGGCCTTCCTCAGCAGCGGTACGACGACGACGGGCACGGCGAGCACCGCGGCGAGGCCGGCCGCGGTGGCCCGGAAGATCCCGGCGGCCAGCAGTCCGGCCCAGGCGCACCCGACCGTGAGCCCGGCCCAGCCCGCGCCCAGGCCGAGCCATTCGCGCGGGGGCCCCGTGACGCCGGCTCCGTAGACCAGGCGCAGGCCCTGGAAGTCGACGGCGACCGCCGCGGCCGCGAGCAGCAGGGCCGCCGCTCCGCTCACGAGCAGCTTGGCGAGGAGCAGCCCGAGCCGGCGCGGGACGGTGCCGCGGTCGGCGGCGAGCGCCGGGTAGCGGTACTCGTCGCCGAAGGCGAGCGCGCCGAACAGGCCGGCGCCGAGCGCCGCGGGCGGCAGGGGCAGCAGAGCGGGCCAGGCGGCCAGGAGCCGAGGCGCCGGGACCTGTCCGGAGCGCGCGAGCAGCACGGCGAGCAGGGCCGATGAGGCCACAACTGCCGCCGCCAGCAGGAAGGTTGAGCGTACGCCGAGGAATCTGCGCAGCTCGTAGCGCAGGGGGCGCAGGGGGGTGCGGGCCGGGCGGCGGGCGAGGGGAAGCGGGTGGGAACCCTCGGGCCGGCCGGGCCGTTCCTGGGAGGGGACGGTGGCGATCGGGGCGGTGTCGTCCTCGGCCCGGGCGCCGGGGGCCGCGATGTCCGGGCCGGTGTCGCCGACCTCGTCGGCGAGCCGGTGCAGCAGCACGCCGTTGCGGAAAGCCGTCTCCCCCACCTCCGCACAGCTGCTGCCGTACACGGACAGGTGGTTGCCGTCCTCGGCAACCACCTCCACCGAGCGCTGGGCCGCGCGCGCCTCGCGGCTCACCAGCGCGCCCAGGCGGGCGGCGTGCGGGGTGGCCACGGCGACGCGCGGACGCAGCCGGGTGCGGGCGAACGCGGTGGCGTCCTGGTCGGCGACGAGCCGGCCGCCGTCGATGGTGACCACGCGATCGGCGACGCGGGCCGCCTCCTTGGGGTCGCCGAAGGTGCACAGGACGGTGCCGCCGTGGTCGGCGTAGCCACGCAGGAGCCCGTGGAGCCAGGCGTTCTCGCGGGGAGAGAGCCCCTCGGCCGGTTCGTCGAGCAGGAGGGTGTGCGGGTCGCCGAGCAGGGCAGCCGCGAGGCCCAGCCGCCGGTCCATGCCGAGCGAGAGCGTGCCGAGCCGCTGGTCGGCTACGCCGGAGAGGCCGACCACTTCGAGCATCTCCTGCGCCCGCGACACCGGGACCCCGGCCACCGCGCACATCAGCTTGAGCTGTCCCCGGGTGGTGCGGGCGGGGTGGCCCGGCACGTCGCCGAGCAGGGTGCCCACCTCGCGTGCGGGGTGGGCGAGTTCGTGCAGCGGGCGGCCCCGGAAGTAGGTGATGCCCCGGCCCGGTTCGAGTTCGAGCATGAGGCGCAGGGCCGTCGTACGGCCCGAGCCCGGCTCCCCGAGCAGGGCGGTGAGCTGCCCGGGTCTCGCCTCGAAGGTGAGGTCGTCGACGGCCGGCGGAAGGTCTCCGCGGGGGGCGCTGGTGAGTCCGATTGCCTGGAGCATCGCTTCTCTCGCGGTAGATGAGACCGCTCGGCGGCAGGGGCGGGTGCTCCAGCAAGATAACGCGACATTTAGGACTTTTCTGGCAGCGCGGGTGCGATGTCCGGTCCGGTGTCGGCCTCTTGAAGCACAGGGCGGCTTCACCTGAGGCCACACCCGGGGCGGCCTCGCCGGAGGTCGAGCCGAGGGCCACCCGGCCCAGCTCATGCTCGGCGCGGCCGGCATACGACCTCGGGCACGGCCATCGCGCTCGGGTTCGGCCTCCTGGAGGCGGGCGGTCCGATCCCGCCCTTGTCCGGCCGCGGGCCGCGCTGGGGCGTCGTTCGCCCCCAGGACGTCCGGACGCCAACTCCGCATCGGAGTAAGGCCGTTGGGGCTCGTGCGGCGCCGGGCCCGGGCCGCCGCGCAGGCCCCGCCTTGCCGCGTCAGCCCTCGGGCCATCGCCTCACACCCCGGAACCCATCGCCCCAGGCGCACTGTGGCGGGACGCGGCACGGCCGCACGCGGCACCGCAGGGCAGGGCAGGGCAGGGCAGGGCAGGGCGCGCCGTGGCAGGACGCGGCAGCGCAGGACGCGCCACAGGCCAGAACGCCTCAGACCTCGGGGCGCAGCATCGGCGGGTTCAGCAGGGTCGCGCCGCCGGCGCGGAAGAGCTGGGCGGGGCGGCCGCCCTGGCGGGTCGTGGTGCCGCCGGCCGGGACCAGGAAGCCCGGGGTGCCGGTCACCTTGCGATGGAAGTTGCGCGGGTCGAGGGCGACGCCCCACACCGCCTCGTACACCCGGCGCAGCTCACCGACCGTGAACTCGGCCGGGCAGAAGGCCGTGGCGAGCGAGGAGTACTCGATCTTCGACCGGGCGCGTTCCACGCCGTCCGCCAGGATGCGGGCGTGGTCGAAGGCGAGCGGGGCGGGTGGTTCGCCGTCGCGCCCGAAGCCGCCCTCCTGGCCGAGCAGGTCCTCGACCGGGGCCCAGCGCGCGCTGTGCGCGTCGCCGCCGGCGCGCGGGGCCGGCAGGTCGGGCGCCAGGGCGAGATGGGCGACGCTCACCACGCGCATCCGGGGATCACGCCGCGGGTCGCCGTACGTGGCGAGCTGTTCGAGGTGGGCGCCGTTGGCGGGCGCCGGGGCGGACGGGTCCGACGCGCAGAGCCCCGTCTCCTCACCGAGTTCGCGGGCCGCGGCCATGGAGAGGTCCTCGTCGTCGCGGACGAATCCGCCGGGCAGCGCCCAGCGCCCCTGGAACGGGGGCTCCCCGCGGCGCACCACGAGCGCGCAGAGCGCGTGGCGGCGCACGGTCAGCACGACCAGGTCGACGGTCACGGCGAAGGGCGGAAAGGCCGACGGGTCGTAGGGCGACATGCCGCGATCATAGTCGTCTGCCTGACGATAAACACTCCCTTCGACACCCTCCGGCACTTCTTCTTCTCCCGCCTCCCGGGGCCGCCCGCGCCGCCGTGTCCCGGGCACCCCTCCCGCTCAGCCTCCCAACTGCAGCCCCTCGGCGGCCTGCTCGACCATCGCGACCCCGAGCCTGCTGACCCGCACCGTGAACGGCTCCCCCGCCACGCTCAGCCCCGCGAGCCGGACCGCGCCCAGCGGGGCCGACCGCATCGGGTCGAGCGCCACCGTTCCGGCGGGGGCGTCGGGGCGGATCCCGGCCAGGGCGGTCAGCAGCTGGACACCGGAGGCCGCCGCCACCGCGGCCGGGCGGCACGCGGCCGGGTGCGGCACCGGCACGCTGTCCGCGGTGCGCTGCTCCCCCGCGTACATCTCGGGCAGCCGGTGTCCGAAGGCGTCCGCGGCGGCCAGGACCCCGCGCAGCAGGGCGACAGCCTCCTTCTCGTACCCGGCGGCGGCCAGACCCGCCACGGCCACCGCGCTCTCGTGCACCCGCACCGCCCCGGCCCGGTGCCCGAACGGGTTGTGCCCCGGTTCTTTGACGGCCAGGCCGCGCAGCCCCCACCCGGAGTCCATCGCGGGACTGCCCAGGAGGCGGGCCAGCTGCTCGGTCTGCACCTTGTCGAGCAGTCCCGGAGCGAGGCACCCGCCGCCCAGGAGCCCGGTGTCGAGCAGGTGGGCCGCGCCGGCGCCGAGCAGCGGCACCGGGCGCCCGTCGGCGGTACGGGCGGCGGCGGGCCGGCCACCGCCGAGATCGTCCAGCCAGAACTCCGCGCGGAACCGCTCGCGCAAGGCACCCGCCCGTGCGAGCCACGCCTCGGCGCCGGGCCGGCCGCACTCGCGCAGCAGGTCCGCTCCGAGCAGCGCGGCCCGGTGCACGTGGGCCTGCGTCTCGGCGCGCACGAGCCCCGCGGCCCCGGGGCCGCTCTCGGCGAGGTAGCCGTCCTCGCCCAGGGCCGCCGCCAGCCAGTGCAGACACCGCTCGGCGGCGGGCAGCAGCTCGGCCACCTCCGACTCGGGCAACCCCCACCGCCGGGCCTCCGCCAGGACGACCGGGAAGGCGAGGGTGGCCTCGACCCCCGTACAGCCCGGCGGCAGATAGGGCCCGGCGTCCCGGAAGGGGCCAGGAAGACGCCCCAACTCACCTTCTGGCCCGGCGAGTTGCGTACGGGCCAGGGTGCGCAGGGTGGCGGCCGCGAGCCGGGGCGACAGGGGCAGCGCCATGCGCGCCGCCCAGAGCGCCTCGGCGGGCGCCGGACCGCACCGCCAGGGCACCCCGGCCGCCGCGTACAGATCGGACGGGCGGGCCGGGTCGCGGATCAGCAGGGCCCGCAGGTCGTCGATGCTGCGGTGCAGCAGGGCCGCCACCCTCGGGTCGTCGCCCTCGGCCCTGGCCTCCTGGGGGGTGGGCAGCGGATGTACGCCCTGGCCGGGTGGCCGGACCGGCCGCCCGGCCCTGATGGACAGCTGGATGGTGCACGAGCCGCCCGGCGGCAGCTCCACCGCCCAGCGCAGCACCCCGGCCGAGGCCAATGCGTCGGCGGGCGGAGGCTGGGCGGTCACCGTGCAGTGGGCCCCGCCCGAGGTCCAGCGCATGCCCGAGTCGTGGACGCTGGCGGGCAGTTCGGGCCCCGCGCGCCCCGCGGCGACCGCGCCGAGGTCGGCCAGGTCGGTACCGAGCGCGATCTCCACGGGCACACGCAGCGGCCGGGCCGCCGCGCTGGACAGGGTGATCCGCTCGGTGCCGTCCGCCTGGCGGAGCCGTTCCACGGCGATCTCGGGGTCGGGCCCGTTGTCCGCCGGGGTGCGCACCACGGCGAGGAAGCGGGCTCGGTCGGCCGATATCGACCGGCCCTGCACCGCGATCGGATCGCGGCCCGCCACCTTCAACTGGCAGCGGGAGAGCACCCGTCGACCGTGCTGGTAGAACCCTTCGAGGCCATGCCCGGTGAGCTGGCCGTGTTCCGGCGACACCGCGAGGCCCGGCAGGGCCACACAGATCACCGCCGCGTGCACCGCCGGGAGCTCCCCCGGCGGCCCGGCGGCCCTGGGCGCGACGGGCCCCGGCGGGCTTCCGGGACCGTTGCGGGGCGGGGTGCTGGGCACCATTGCGTATTCCTCCTGCCTGAGCCGGACGGCGGGGACGACGGCGGTCGGGGCGCGGGTGGCGCCGTCCGTGCGGCGCGGTGCCCGGTGCCGCGCCGCCCTCCACGTGAACGCCGCGGGCGTCGGCCGGGTCACGGACCGCCCCCCTCCCGCGCCAGCCCCCTCCCCCCGAAGGCACACACCCCACCTCCCCTGCACACCCGGCCCACTCATGAACCCCCCGGGCCCCACGGCCCCTCGCCGCGCACGGACTCCTCTCCAACGGACTCACCTCCCGCCGATCCAGGGCGCACAGATTCAGGGTGTGCGGATTCGGGCTGTGCGGGTTCAGGCTGTACGGATTCGGGCCGTGCGGATCCGGGCCGTACTGGCTCGGGGCGTGCGGACCCGCGACGGGCGGAGCCCGGGCCGGGCGGCTCCGGACGGACAGCGCCACCCGGAGCCGAACTCCCCTTCCCCCGCTGTCGATTCACCCGCTTGGCGGCCGGCTGCCCCGTCGAACCTCGGGACCCCGGCCGGACGGGCCGGCCCGCCGTGGGGTCGGGGTCAGGGTCGAGGTCCGCAGCGGAGAGGGCGGGCCCGGCGAGGGAGGGGTCGGGCCCGGCCGGAGAGGAGCCGGCCTCGGGCGGGGAGGGGTCGGGCTCGGCCGGAGAGAGGCCGGCCTCGGGCGGGGAGGGGTCGGGCTTTGCCGGAGAGAGGCCGGGCTCCGGCTCTGCCGGACCCGCCAGGCGTGCCGCGCGCTCCTCCCTCAGGCAGATGCGCAGCTCCTCGGGGTCAAGGCCCTGGTTGCAGGCCTCGTGCAGGAGGTTCGCGAAGCGGTAGTCGGGGTCGGCCCGCAGGGCGAGGCCGAAGGCGACCCGGGCGTGCGGCTCGTCACCGGTCGACCAGGACACCCAGCCCGCCAGCGTCAGCAGCGCGGCGGCGTGGTCGCCGTACGGCCCGACGCAGCGGCGTGCCAGTGCACGCCACAGACGCAGGGCCGGGCCCGCTTCCGGTTCTTCCATCCATTCGGCGGCCCAGTCGCGGGTGACCCGGTCCTGCAGGCCCAGGATCACCGCCGCGGCCTCGTCATGGGCGATGAGCCCGTCGTCCAGCTCGTCCAGCGCGTCCGTGCCGAGCGGCAGCGTGCCGGACCCACGGCGGGTGCGGCCCCGGCGCGGCTTCGGCGCATCCGCGATGCGGCGCATGAGCCGGGCCGCCAGGTCCAGCGTCTCGTCGGCCACGGTCCGCCGGTCGCCCTCGCTCAGGATGCGCGGGAACATCTCGGCCGCCGCCGCGTCCAGCGCCCGTTCCTGCTCGATCGCCGCGGCCGTGCTCCACGGCGCCAGCCGCTCCTCCATCTCCCGCAGGGAGCCCCGCACTTGGATGCCCGCATACGCGGCCGCGGCGGCCATCACGGAGGTGCCCGGGGGGCGAGGACACTGCCCTCGGGCGGACAGCAGCGGGCGTCAGGGCAGCAGTAGGACCAGTACCGGCCGTCGGAGACGCACAGCGCCTCGCGGACCGGAACGTCGAGGTTGCCGCACGCGATGCGCAGCCGCTGGGCCAACGGCCGCAGGCGCTGCATCACTTCATATCCGGTACCGCCCGCTCCGCCGGCCCCGGCCGCACCGTTCGCCGACGGATCCTGGCAGAGGAAGACGACGACGCCGTCCGGCCGGGCTCCGCGCCGCTCGCTTCCCGTCACCAGGCAGTCGGCGAGCTGGTCGGCGATGTCGGGCCACTCCTGCGGCGAGGCCGGAAGCCCCACTCTGACCCGGCCGCCGAACCGCCCGCCCGGGCCGTGGAGCGCCAGCAGGACGATCGAGTCGGTCGGATGGAAACCCAGCAAGTACGGCAGTGCGTCGGCCAGTTCGCGTGGGCCGCGCAAGGTGATCCGGGGGTCGTCGGAAGCGGCGTGGGAGCCCGATTCGTGGTGTTCGTTCGTGTCTCGCATGTCCTGAGGGTTTCGCGATCACGGATCTCCCACCACCCCTGTGGACAACCTTGTCCACAGGCCGAATCAGCTGGTCGTACAAACTCGGCCCGGTCCGGAAAACCGCCGCGACGACGGTGGCGGACCGGCGCCGTCAGGCCGGTTCCGGGCACGCGGGCGGTACCGGGACGAGTCCCCGGCGCAAGCCCGTGACCTGTGGGAACGGGCCCGACGCGGGGTGAAGGGCCGCGATTGTCGGACCCGTCCTGTTGTATGGGGGCATGGAGCACACGAGCAACGCGCAGCTGCGCACCGAGGCCGACGCCGTCCTCGCCCGCCTCGTCGGGGGCGCGGGCGCCACGGCGCGGCTGCGCGAGGACCAGTGGCGGGCCATCGAGGCGCTGGTCGCCGACAAGCGCCGGGCGCTGGTGGTGCAGCGCACCGGCTGGGGCAAGTCGGCGGTGTACTTCGTGGCGACCGCGCTGCTCCGGGCCCGCGGGGCCGGGCCCACGGTGATCGTCTCGCCGCTGCTAGCCCTGATGCGCAACCAGGTGGAGGCCGCCGCCCGGGCCGGCATCACGGCCCGGACGATCAACTCGGCCAACCCCGAGGAGTGGGACACCGTCCAGGAGGAGGTCGCGGCCGGCGCCGTCGACGTGCTCCTGGTGTCGCCCGAGCGCCTCAACAATCCGGACTTCCGGGACAATGTGCTGCCGAAGCTGTCGGCGGCCACCGGTCTGCTCGTGGTTGACGAGGCGCACTGCATCTCCGACTGGGGCCACGACTTCCGGCCCGACTACCGACGGCTGCGCACGATGCTGGCCGAACTGCCGCCGGGCGTCCCGGTGTTGGCGACCACGGCGACCGCGAACGCCCGGGTGACGGCGGACGTGGCCGAGCAGCTCGGCACCGGCGGCGGCTCGGACGCGCTGGTGCTGCGCGGCCCGCTGGACCGCGAGAGCCTGAGCCTCAACGTGCTGTCGCTGCCGGACGCGGCGCACCGGCTCGGCTGGCTCGCCGACCACCTCGACGAGCTGCCGGGTTCGGGGATCATCTACACCCTCACGGTCGCGGCGGCCGAGGAGATCACCACGTATCTGCGCCGGCGCGGGCACACCGTCGCCTCGTACACCGGCAAGACGGAGAACGCGGACCGCCAGCAGGCCGAGGACGATCTGCTGGCCAACCGGGTCAAGGCCCTCGTGGCCACGTCCGCGCTGGGCATGGGCTTCGACAAGCCCGACCTGGGCTTCGTCGTCCACCTCGGCTCGCCGTCCTCGCCGATCGCCTACTACCAGCAGGTCGGCCGCGCGGGCCGTGGGGTGGCGCACGCCGAGGTGCTGCTGCTGCCCGGCCGCGAGGACGAGGCGATCTGGAAGTACTTCGCGTCGGTGGCGTTCCCGCCCGAGGAGCAGGTGCGGCGCACCCTGGACGTGCTGGCGCAGAGCGGCCGCCCGATGTCGCTGCCTGCCCTGGAGCCCCTGGTGGAGCTGCGGCGCACCCGCTTGGAGACGATGCTGAAGGTGCTCGACGTGGACGGCGCGGTGCGCCGGGTCAAGGGCGGCTGGACGACGACGGGCGAGCCCTGGGTGTACGACACGGAGCGGTACGCGTGGGTGGCCCGCCAGCGCTCCGCGGAACAGCAGGCGATGCGTGACTACGCCGCGACGACGGGCTGTCGGATGGAATTCCTGCGCCGCCAGCTCGACGACGAGCAGGCCGCGCCGTGCGGGCGCTGCGACAACTGCGCGGGCGCCCGCTTCACCGCCGACGTGTCGGGCACGGCCCTGGACGAGGCGCGCGGCGAGCTCACCAGGCCCGGTGTCGAGGTGGAGCCCCGCAAGATGTGGCCCACTGGCCTCGCGGCGATCGGCATCGACCTGAAGGGCCGTATCCCGGCGGGGGAACTCGCCTTTCCCGGCCGTGCGTTGGGGCGTTTGTCGGACATCGGCTGGGGCAACCGGCTGCGCCCGATGCTCGCGCCGACGGCGGCGGACGGGCCGGTGCCCGACGACGTGGTGCAGGCCGTGGTGAGCGTGCTGGCCGACTGGGCGAAGGGGCCGGGCGGCTGGGCCTCGGGCACCGCGGGCGCGCCGCCCCGGCCCGTGGGCGTGGTGACGGTGCCTTCGCGCACCCGGCCGGCGCTCGTCGCCTCGCTCGGCGCGCGCATCGCGGAGATCGGCCGGATGCCGCTGCTGGGGTCGCTGGAGTACGCCGGAGGTGCGGAGGGCGAGCGCGTCGTCCAGTCCAACAGTGCCCAGCGGGTGCGCGCCCTGCACCACGCCTTCGTGGTGCCCGAGGCGCTGGCGGACGCCCTGGCGTCGGCGGGCGGGCCGGTGCTGCTCGTCGACGACGCGTCCGACACGGGCTGGACGCTGGCGGTCGCGGCCAGGCTGCTGCGCCGCTCCGGGGCCGAGGGGGTGTTCCCGCTGGTGCTCGCCGTCCAGGCGTGAGGGCGGCGGTGGCCGAGGGGAAGGGCCCGGGCCGGTGGGAGAACAGGGATGGCCGGGGGCGCCGCTGGGCAGGGATATCGGTGTCGTATCCCGCCGATTCGGGTCAGCGGTCTCCCTCGCTCGTTGCCGCCGGACCGCGCGGCGGTGAGAATTGGAGCCACCCCGCACGGTCCCCTGTGGTCCTGAAGGGCTGTGCCGTGGTGCGCCTCCACCAGGCCGGCCCGCACGGTGGGCGTCTTCGCGGAAGGGAGGACCGTGACCTTCAGCACCGCTCCGTCCGCCGCCCCGGCGGCCTCCGCACCTCTCGCGGCCGGCTCCGCCCAGCGGTTCGGGCGGATCCTGGAGCCCGCGCAGTGGTCGGCGGCAGGAATCCCGCTGCTGCGCAACCCCCGGGAGATCGTCAACGGGCTGCACGCCCGGCACCGTCCGGCGCTCGCGACCGCGGTCGTGGCGGTCCTCGATCATGAGGAACGGCTCGCGGCCAGCGCGTCGTTCGCCCGCCGTGCCACGCCGGTCGACGGCTGGGAGTTCCGCAACGCGCTGCTCGCGCATCTGCGCCGGGTCATCCCGCACGACCTGCGGCGCCGCGCCCCGGTGCGCACCGCCGTGCTGCTCTACTGCCGGGACGGGGACGAGCGCTGGACGGAGGAGGACGGCGCCTGGATGTGGGGACTGCGCGACGCCTGCACCCTGCACGGGTTGCGCTGCGGCGCGTACATCACGCTGACCCGGGACGGCTGGCAGGTGCTGGGCGAGGGCCGCGGCGGGCGGCGCCCGAGTTCGGCCGCGGGGCCCGGCTCGCTCGCCGACGCCGAGAAGGAACTGGCCGAGCCGCTGACGCTGCGCTCGGCGTCGGGCACGGCGGACATGCTGCGGCGCACCGCCGCCCGGTGAACCGCCCCGCGCGCTGAACCGTTCCGCGCGCTAACCGCCGTGCACGCTGAACCGCCCCGCGCCCCGTGCCGTAAAGCGCACGCGGGCCGAGGACCACCCGCCTCCGGACCGGCCGGACGCGCACACGGGTGCGCGGGGCCGGTACGCGGAGGAGGGCTCAGACTCCGGCGCCCAGCGCCGCGTTGATGTGCTGCGGGTCGCCGCACACGATGAGCAGCGCCTCGGCACGGGCCAGGGCGAGCGGCAGGCCGCGGATGGCCGTGTCGGCGTCGGCGTTGGCCGCGACGACGACCACCGGCCGGGCCGAGGCCCGCTCGGCGTCGGCCGCCGCGGCGTAGAAGACGTCGTCCCGGGCGTCGTGCTGGGCCCAGTAGGCGTCCGCGCCGAAGGACAGCTCGTGCGCCGCCCACGGGTGCGGGTCACCGGTGGTGAGGACCAGGATGTCGCCCGGCGCGCGGCCGGTGTCGAGCAGCAGGTCCACCGCTTCGCCCGCGGCGTCGAGCGCGCCGTCGGCCGGAGCCGGGACGAGCTGGATCTGCGGGCCGGCCGGGGTCGTCGGCAGGGGCGGCGGGGTCGGCGCGGCGGAGGTGTGCGACCGCTGCGCGGGGGGCGTGGGCCGGGCCGGGCCGGGGCCCGGACGTCCGGGACGCGGAACGGCCGCGGGACGCGGACCGGGTACGGGGCGAGGGGTCTGCGCGCTGCGGCCGGCGGCCGGGGTGACGCGGGGACCCTGGGCACTCTCGTGAATCTGAGGCTCCTCGGGGATGAGAGGCATGGGTGGATGTCTATCAAATGCCGGTGAAGTCGTCACCGGCGGGTGGGCACAAAGGTGCGATCGGGGCGGAGTCTCCCCGCAACTGGGCGGGAAAGTCCAGGGATTTCAGGACGCGGCGAGGAACTCGCACCCGCGCCGAAAAGCGGACCGGAAGGCTCCGGGAACGGGGCCGCACCGCGGGGAGAACGGGCCGGGAAGCTCCGGCGCCCGCCCGTCTCACGGGTCAGAAGTCGAAGCCGAGCTGTCCCCCGCTTTCGAGTGCGGCCGCCTCGGCGGACAGCCGCGTCTTCTTCAGGTGCCGCCACCGGGGCAGCCCGTCCAGATACGACCAGGACAGCCGGTGGTAGGGCGTGGGCCCCAGCTCTTCGAGGGCCGCCTTGTGCACGGGAGAGGGGTAGCCGGCATTCTCGGCGAAGCCGAATCCGGTGAACTCCCCCTCCAAGCCCGTCAGTTGGGCCATCATCGCGTCCCGGCGCACTTTGGCGATCACCGAGGCGGCCGAGACCGCGATGCAGGACTGGTCGCCCTTGATCACCGTACGGACCTGCCAGGGCAGTCCGAGGTAGTCGTGCTTGCCGTCGAGGATCACCGCGTCCGGCCGCACCGGCAGCGCCTCCAGGGCGCGCACCGCGGCGAGCCGCAGGGCGGCGGTCATGCCCAGCTCGTCGATCTCCTCGGGTGAGGCGTCTCCGAGCGCGTAGGCGGTGACCCAGCCTTCGAGGACCGCGGCGAGTTCGGTGCGGCGCTTCGGGCTGATCAGCTTGGAGTCGGTGAGCCCGGCGGGCGGGCGGCGCAGTCCGGTGACGGCCGCGCAGACCGTGACGGGACCGGCCCACGCCCCGCGTCCGACTTCGTCGACACCGGCGACGATCCTGGCTCCGGTGGTGGCGCGGATCGAGCGCTCGACGCTGTGGGTGGGTGGTTCGTACGGCATGGCGCCTGCAAGGTTACGCCGCCGCGGGCCGCCCGCGACACCCAGGTCTCCCCGGGCGTCTTCGCGAGCGGCCACGGGTCAGCGGGCGGGGGCCGCCGGGACCCAGTCCGGCAGTGTCTCGGTGCGCTCCAGCCAGCCGGCCGGCGGCGCACCCGCCGGGGCGGCCGCCACGATCCCGCCGACGATCGCGCACGTCGTGTCGACGTCGCCGCCGACCTGCGCGGTGGTCCAGAACGCCCGCTCGTAGTCGCCCAGCGCGCGGGCCGCCGACCACAGCGCGAACGGCACGGTGTCGTGCGCGCTGGTGCGCCGGCCCGAGCCGAGGACCGCCGCGACCGTCGCCGCGTCGTCGTAGTCGAGCATGTCCCGCGCCCGCCGCAGCCCGGCGCCGACCGCGCTGCGCGGCACCAGCGCGATCACCGTGTCGAGCAGCTCACCGGGTGCGGGCGGGCCCGCCGGGGAGGCGGCCAGGGCCGCGGCTGCCGCCACCGCCATGGCGCCCACCACGGCCTCGCGGTGCTGGTGGGTGGTGTACGAGGAGATCTCGGCCTGGTGGGTCGCCTGTTCGGGGTCGTCCGCGTACCAGGCGCCGAGCGGCGCGATCCGCATCGCGGAGCCGTTGCCCCAGGAGCCCTGGCCCTTGAACAGGGCCGACGCCAGCTCCCGCCAGTCGCCGCCCTCCCGCACCAGGCGCAGCATGCGGTTGACCGCCGGGCCGTAGCCGCGGTCGAAGTCGTGCCGGTGGGCGAAGGACAGCGCGAGCGCGTCCTGGTCGATCCGGCCGTGCGAGCCGAGCACGGCCAGCACCGAGCAGGCCATCTCGGTGTCGTCGGTCCACTGCCAGGGGCCTTCGGGCAGGTCCCGGCGTTTGAGCAGGGGATAGTTGACGGGGACGAAGAACTGGGAGCCCAGTGCGTCTCCGACGGACAGGCCGCGCAGGCTGTCGAGGGCGCGGACGAAACGCGTGTCGGGTGATTCGGTGGAGGAGTCGGCGGTCATCGCCCACCCACTCTATCCGGTGATCCCGTACGGCTCGGGGGCGCGCCACCGCTGGAACGGCCGGTCGAGTGCGTACCGCCCGTCCGCCCCGAGCAGCAGGGTCCTGGTCTCGGCGTTCCCCGGATTGGACAGTGACTCGAAGTCGGCGACGCTCCAGTGGAACCAGCGCATGCAGAACAGGCGCATGGTGAGTCCGTGCGTCACCAGGAGCACGTTGGGCGGATGGTCGGGCGCCTCGAAGCTGCGGTAGAGGCTCTCCAGGAACGCCCCGACCCGGTCGTAGACGTCGGCCCCCGACTCGCCCTGGGCGAACCGGTAGAAGAAGTGCCCGTAGGCGTCCCGGTAGGCCTTCTGGAGCTTGACGTCGTCGCGGTCCTGCCAGTTCCCCCAGTCCTGCTCGCGCAGCCTCGGTTCCTCGCGGACGCGCACCCGGGCGGGGTCGAGGCCGAACGCCCGGAACGTCTCGTGGGTGCGCCGGTAGGGCGAGACGTACACGCTGACCCGTTCGTCCCCGAACATCGCGCGCAGCTCCCGCCCGGTCCCCTCGGCCTGGCGCAGCCCGGCCGCGGTGAGCCGCAGCGCATGGTCGGGCTCCCGTTCGTACACGGTGTCGTCGGCATTGCCCTCCGACTCGCCATGCCGGACGAGGACAATGCGCCGTGGTCGTGCCATGCCCAAACACTAGATCGCCCGCGCTCCGGTCGAGCACCTGTCCGGACTCCATCCGGCGTAGGGGCCCGCGGGATCCGGGCGGGCTCAGACCGTCCAGGCCGCGTCGAGCCGGACGACGTCGCCGCTCAGGGCGGCGACATCGGTCTCGGTCTCGGCCCGCAGCGCGAGCCGCTCCAGGCGCTCGGCCCGGTACTTTCCGCGTTCCGCGGCCGCCTGCCACAGCGAGAGCACCAGGAACTCGTGGCCGGGCGCCTCGGCGAAGACGCCGCCCAGCATGCCCGGTGAGCCCGCCATCGCCGGGTTCCACACCCGCTGCTGCATCAGCGCGAAGTGCTCGACCCGCTCCTCGTGCACGGTGCAGTGCGCGACCCGGGCGACGTCCGCCTCCGCGAAGCGGGGCTCGAAGCCGGTCTTCACGTCGAAGCGGTGGTCGAAGAGCCTGACCTCGATGTCCTTGTACGTGCCGGACTGCGCGGCGGCCAGCCGCTCGTGCGCCCGCGCCATGAACGAGTCGTAGAAGGCGCGGCTCTCCCAGAACGCGAAGACGTGGGCCACGTCCGGCCGCCGCCGGCTCCAGCCGCCGCCCTGCCCGCGGAAACCGGGCTCGCCCAGTAACCCCGCCCACGCCCGCTGTCCCCGCTCGAAACCGCGGCGGTCCACCACGGTGCAGCGAATCCACTTGACCAGCACCGCGCCATCGTACGGCGCGGCGCCGCGCCCCGGCCGGGCTCCGGCACAGTACGTCCGCGAATGTGCCCGGCACCTCGCACCCCCGTTCCTCACGGGTACGCAAGAACGGCTCGGCGCGACTCCAACTCCCGTATCCGGACGCCCCGTTGGAAGGCCGGCGGGTGCACCCCGCGGGTCCGGTTCTCGGCACGCGGGGCACACCGCGTGACAGCATGGAGGCTCGCGGGGGGCGACGGACCTGGGGAGGGCTTGGACATGAGCGGTATCGGCAAGGGGCTCGGCACGGTCGAGGTGGCGCTGCGGTGGGACCCGAGCCCGCTCGGCTCCCCCGCCCACGACCTGGACCTGCTGGCGGCGGTCTACACGGCGTCCGACCCGGCCGGGCCGCCCGCCCACTGGGTGTCCTTCGAGCGCCGCTCGCCCGACGGCACGGTCTTCCTCGACCGCGACAGCCGCACCGGCCAGGGCCTCGGCTACGACGAGGTGATGAAGCTCGACCTCGGCCGGATGGCGGAGCGCCACGTCCGGGTGCTGGTCGGCGTGGTGCTCCAACAGGGCGCCGGGCGGCTGGTGTTCGGCGATGTGGCGGGCACGGGCGTACGCGTCCGCGAGGACCGCACCGAACTGTCCCGCCACGGCCTCGCCGAGGTCGCCGACGCCCGGGCCGCGACGGTGGCCGAGTTCACCCGCGACCCGTCCGGTGCCTGGCGCTTCCAGCCCGTACTGCGCGGCTACGACCTGGACCCGGACGCCTTCCTCGCGACGATGGGCGCGGACGGGGCGTCCTGAGCCCCTTGCCGTGACCGGGAACGGGTCGTGACTGAGGACGAGTCGTGACCGGGAGCGGGTCACGGCCGGGGCGCGATTCGTGACCGGGAACGAAGAACGAAGAGGGCGCCGACCGGTGGTCGGCGCCCTCTCAGGTGCCCGTGGGCGGCGTCCTCAGCCGCGGGTGATCAGTGGCGGACGCCTGCCGGGGTCAGCTGCAGCCGCTCGTGGAGCCGCAGCCCTCGCAGATGTAGCAGGAGCCGGCGCGCTGCATCTTCGTACCGCAGGAGAAGCAGAGCGGGGCGTCGGCGCTGACGCCGAGCTGCATCTCGACCAGCTCGGCCGAGTTGTGCGCGACCCGGGGGGCCTCAACCGCGACCGGCTTCGGGGCGGCGACGGCCTTCAGGGGCTCGCTCTGGCGCGGGGCCGACTGGGCCAGGCTCTCGACGTCCAGCTCGTCGTCCTCCAGGGCCGGCTCGTACGAACCGGTGTCCAGGTGGCGCTGGCGCTCCTCGGCGGAGTGGATGCCGAGGGCGGAGCGGGTCTCGAACGGGAGGAAGTCGAGCGCCAGGCGGCGGAAGATGTAGTCGACGATCGACTGCGCCATCCGCACGTCCGGGTCGTCCGTCATGCCGGCCGGCTCGAAGCGCATGTTGGTGAACTTCGAGACGTAGGTCTCCAGCGGCACGCCGTACTGGAGGCCGACCGAGACGGCGATGGAGAAGGCGTCCATCATGCCCGCGAGGGTGGAACCCTGCTTGGACATCTTCAGGAAGACCTCGCCCAGACCGTCGTCCGGGTAGGAGTTGGCCGTCATGTAGCCCTCGGCGCCGCCGACCGTGAACGAGGTGGTGATCCCCGGGCGGCCCTTGGGCAGGCGCTTGCGGACCGGACGGTACTCGACGACCTTCTCGACCGCGGTGCGGATGGTGTCCTCGGCCTTGGCGGTGACCGCCTCCTTCTCCTTCTCCTTGGTCTTCGCGGAGAGGGGCTGGCCGACCTTGCAGTTGTCGCGGTAGATGGCGAGCGCCTTGACGCCCATCTTCCAGGCCTCGAAGTAGACCTCTTCGACGTCCTCGACCGTGGCGGTCTCGGGCAGGTTGACCGTCTTGGACAGGGCGCCCGAGATCCACGGCTGGATGGCCGCCATCATGCGGACGTGGCCCATCGCGGAGATGGAGCGCTCGCCCATCGCGCAGTCGAAGACCTCGTAGTGCTCGGGCTTCAGGCCGGGGGCGTCGATGACGTTCCCGTTCTCGGCGATGTGGGCGACGATCGCCTCGATCGACTCCTCCTGGTAGCCGAGGCGGCGCAGCGCCTGCGGCACGGTGCCGTTGACGATCTGCATCGAGCCGCCGCCGACCAGCTTCTTGAACTTGACCAGGGCGAGGTCGGGCTCAAGGCCGGTGGTGTCGCACGACATGGCGAGGCCGATGGTGCCGGTGGGCGCGATGACCGAGGCCTGCGCGTTGCGGAAACCGTTCTTCGCGCCGAGCCGGATCACGTCCTGCCAGGCCTCGGTGGCCGCGGCCCAGATCGGGTTGTCCAGGTCGTCGACGTGGACGGCCGAGGCGTTGGCGTCGGCGTGCTGCTTCATGACGCGCTGGTGCGGCTCGGCGTTGCGGGCGTAGCCGTCGTACGCGCCGACGACCGCGGCGAGCTCGGCGGAGCGCTTGTAGGAGGTGCCGGTCATCAGGGAGGTGATGGCACCGGCGAGCGCGCGGCCGCCGTCGGAGTCGTAGGCGTGGCCCGTGGCCATCAGGAGCGCGCCGAGGTTGGCGTAGCCGATGCCCAGCTGGCGGTAGGCGCGGGTGTTCTCGCCGATCTTCTGGGTCGGGAAGTCCGCGAAGCAGATCGAGATGTCCATCGCGGTGATGACCAGCTCGACGACCTTGGCGAAGCGCTCGACCTCGAAGGACTGGTTGCCCTTGCCGTCGTCCTTGAGGAACTTCATCAGGTTCAGGGACGCGAGGTTGCAGGACGTGTTGTCCAGGTGCATGTACTCGCTGCACGGGTTCGAGCCGTTGATGCGGCCGGACTCGGGGCAGGTGTGCCAGTGGTTGATGGTGTCGTCGTACTGGATGCCCGGGTCGGCGCAGGCCCAGGCCGCCTCGGCCATCTTGCGGAAGAGCGACTTGGCGTCGACCTCCTCGATGACGTCACCGGTCATGCGGGCGCGCAGGCCGAACTTGCCGCCGGTCTCGACCGCCTTCATGAACGCGTCGTTCACCCGGACCGAGTTGTTGGCGTTCTGGTACTGGACGGACGTGATGTCGTCGCCGCCCAGGTCCATGTCGAAGCCCGCGTCGCGCAGCGCGCGGATCTTCTCCTCCTCCTTCACCTTGGTCTCGATGAAGTTCTCGATGTCGGGGTGGTCGACGTCGAGGATGACCATCTTGGCCGCGCGGCGGGTGGCGCCGCCGGACTTGATGGTGCCGGCCGAGGCGTCGGCGCCGCGCATGAAGGAGACGGGGCCCGAGGCGTTGCCGCCGGAGGAGAGGAGCTCCTTGGAGGAGCGGATGCGGGAGAGGTTCAGGCCGGCGCCGGAGCCGCCCTTGAAGATCATGCCCTCTTCCTTGTACCAGTCGAGGATCGACTCCATGGAGTCGTCGACGGCCAGGATGAAGCAGGCCGAGACCTGCTGCGGCTGGGGCGTGCCGACGTTGAACCACACCGGCGAGTTGAAGCTGAAGATCTGGTGCAGGAGGGCGTAGGCCAGCTCGTGCTCGAAGATCTCGGCGTCGGCGGGCGAGGCGAAGTACCCGTAGTCCTCGCCGGCCTTGGTGTAGGTCTTCACGATCCGGTCGATGAGCTGCTTGAGACCGGTCTCGCGCTGCGGGGTGCCGACGGCCCCGCGGAAGTACTTGCTGGTGACGATGTTGACCGCGTTCACCGACCAGAAGTCGGGGAACTCGACGCCACGCTGCTCGAAGTTGACCGAGCCGTCGCGCCAGTTGGTCATGACGACGTCACGGCGTTCCCAGGTCACCTCGTCGTACGGATGCACGCCGGGGGTGGTGTGGATGCGCTCGATGCGCAGCCCCTTGGTGGCCTTGGACCCCTTGGCTCGGGAGCCTCGTGCCGGGCCGCTCGTCGTCTCTGTCATTGCCGCCTCCCATACGCGGGCAAAAACGCCCAAAAGTGCCTGAATGTTCCCAGGGCACGGTGTGTGTCTGGTGCCACGGGCGCGGCCGAAGCGCACCCCTGGCAGGTCTGGATTGCCGCCGATCGGCGACCGCGGGCCCGCCGGGCCCCTCGGTCAGTCGGCCGCGGTGGCGGGCGCGGGGACCTCGGGGGTCCCTCCGGCCACGCACTCGTCGGGGGAATTCCCCTGAGGCTGCCGCTCGCGCAGTTCCGCGATGGCGGCCTCGAAGTCCTCAAGACTGTCGAACGCCCGGTAGACGGACGCGAAGCGCAGGTACGCGACGAGGTCGAGTTCCTGCAGGGGGCCGAGTATGGCGAGACCCACGTCGTGGGTGGTCAGCTCGGCGCTGCCGGTGGCGCGCACCGCCTCCTCGACCCGCTGGCCGAGCTTGGCGAGGGCGTCCTCGGTGACCGGCCGTCCCTGGCAGGCCTTGCGGACGCCGGAGATGACCTTGGTGCGGCTGAAGGGCTCCGTCACGCCGGAACGCTTGACCACCATGAGCGAACACGTCTCCACCGTGGTGAAGCGGCGGGAGCAGTCGGGGCACTGCCGGCGCCGGCGGATCGACGTGCCGTCGTCGGTCGTACGACTGTCGACGACCCGGCTGTCGGGGTGCCTGCAGAAGGGGCAGTGCATGGTTCCCAACCCTCCTTCACAGCACGACTGAATGGCCTCGCCAGGCCCGGAACCGGCCCTCGAAGCGACCCCAAGCATAGGCGATGGCCACGGTCTTGAAAGACCAGGGACCACAACTTCTGGGCGGCCACACTCATGCAACCACTAGATCTAGGGTTTTGCCGCGAATGCAGCCACTACCCGCGTGTCGCGGACACCGCGCCCTCGAACGGCGATTTCCGGCCGCCCGGGACATTACGGGAAGCGCGTCGCAGCGGGGGACCACGGGGTGCCGGGTGACAGACTGGCGCCGGTACGCCGTCGCCGCACGCGACACGCGGCGGCCGTCGCGAGGGTCCCCGGAAGGGAGGCCCCGGGCGCCCGCCCCGGCGGAGAAGGCTACCGTAATGAACCGAATTGCCGTTCGACGGGCCCCCGGTCGGGACTCGCACATACACCCACTCCACGGGCCGCGGAGCGCGTTCTGCGATTTTTCACTCGAACGTGTGTTTGGCGCAACCTTTCGAAAGCTACTACCGTTGTCCAGCTAGGGAGACCAATTCCGAGAGGGGCCGACGTGACCACCACCGCAGACAGTGCCACCATCACTGCCCAGGACCGCTCCCAGACCCGACTTGAGCCGGTGCATGCCATGAACGACGCAGTCACGAACCAGAGCGCGGAGGCCGCACGGCCCGCCCGCTCGCTGCCAGGCAGGCCCCCAGGGATCAGGGCGGACAGCTCCGGCCTCACGGACCGGCAGCGGCGGGTCATCGAAGTCATCCGGGACTCCGTGCAGCGGCGCGGCTACCCGCCGTCGATGCGGGAGATCGGTCAGGCCGTCGGCCTCTCCAGCACCTCGTCCGTCGCCCATCAGCTGATGGCCCTGGAGCGCAAGGGCTTCCTGCGCCGCGACCCGCACCGGCCGCGCGCGTACGAGGTCCGCGGTTCCGACCAGCCGAGCAGCCAGCCCACCGACACCGCGGGCAAGCCCGCGGCCTCGTACGTGCCGCTGGTCGGCCGGATCGCGGCCGGTGGCCCGATCCTCGCCGAGGAGTCCGTCGAGGACGTCTTCCCGCTCCCCCGCCAGCTCGTCGGCGACGGCGAACTGTTCGTCCTGAAGGTCGTGGGCGACTCCATGATCGAGGCCGCGATCTGTGACGGCGACTGGGTGACCGTCCGCCGCCAGCCGGTGGCCGAGAACGGCGACATCGTGGCCGCGATGCTGGACGGCGAAGCCACCGTCAAGCGCTTCAAGCGCGAGGACAACCACATCTGGCTGCTCCCCCACAACGCCGCCTACCAGCCGATCCCCGGCGACGAAGCGACCATCCTGGGCAAGGTCGTGGCGGTGCTCCGGCGAGTCTGACCCCTCCGCCGGCTCTGACCGGGCCCCGGGACCTCCTGCGCCGGTCCCGGGGCCCTGCCGTGTCCGGACCGCGCCCTAGGCGACCGGCACACGGGCCCGGGCGTCCTACTTGCCGTCCGCCGTGGCCGCCGCGTCGATCGCCGCGAGCGAGCGGCGGGCCTGGTTGCGGTCCGTCGTGTACCAGAAGTCGGGCAGCGAGGCCCGCAGATAGCTGCCGTAGCGGGCGTTGGCCAGCCGGGGGTCGAGCACCGCGACCACGCCACGGTCGCCGGTCGCCCGGACCAGCCGGCCGGCGCCCTGGGCCATCAGGAGCGCGGCATGGGTGGCGGCCACCGCCATGAAGCCATTGCCGCCGCCCTCCTCGACCGCCTTCTGGCGGGCGCTCATCAGCGGGTCGTCCGGGCGCGGGAACGGGATGCGGTCCATGACCACCAGCTGACAGCTCGGCCCCGGCACGTCCACGCCCTGCCACAGCGAGAGCGTGCCGAACAGACAGGTCTTCGGGTCGGCGGCGAACGACTTGATCAGCTCGCCCAGCGTCTCCTCGCCCTGCAGCAGGATCGGGTTGTCGAGGCGGCCGCGCAGCTCCTCGGCGGCGGCCTGGGCGGCCCGCATCGAGGAGAAGAGCCCGAGGGTGCGCCCGCCGGCCGCCTCCACCAGCTCCGCCAGCTCGTCCATCATGTCGCCGCGCGAACCCTCGCGGCCGGGGGTGGCCAGGTGCTTGGCGACGTAGAGGATGCCCTGCCTGGGGTAGTCGAACGGCGAGCCGACGTCCAGGCCCTTCCACTGCGGGACGTCCTCGCCGCCGGTGCCCTCCGGCGACAGGCCGAGCGAGGCGCCCACCCCGTTGAAGTCGCCGCCCAGCTTGAGGGTGGCCGAGGTCAGCACCACCGAGCGGTCGGTGAACAGCTTCTCCCTGAGCAGGCCGGACACCGACAGGGGGGCCACCCGCAGCGACGCGCCGAAGCGGTCGTGGCGCTCGTACCAGACCACGTCCCACTCGGAGCCGTTGGTGATGCGCTCGGCCACGCCGTGCACCGTCTCCAGCATGGCGAGGGCCTGCTTGCGCACCGCGTCCTCGTCCTGGACGGACTTGTCGCGCGTCGAGCCGAGCGCCGAGATCACCTCGCGGGCCGCGTCGCGCAGCGCCATCAGCGCGTACCCGAGGTCCTCCGGGATCTGCTCCAGGCGGCCCGGCAGGGCGAGCTCCATGACCCGCTCGAAACCCTCGGAGGCCGTCTGGAGCTGGTCGGCGACCTTCTCGTTGACCAGCTTGGCGCTGCGCCGCACCGCCCGGCCGACCTGGCCGGGGGTGAGCTCGCCGGTCGCCACGCCGGTGACCCGGGAGACCAGCTCGTGGGCCTCGTCGACGATCAGCACCTCGTGCTGCGGCAGGACCGGGGCGCCCTCGATGGCGTCGATCGCGAGCAGCGCGTGATTGGTGACCACCACGTCCGACAGCTTGGCGCGCTCGCGGGCCGTCTCCGCGAAGCACTCAGCCCCGTACGCGCACTTCGTGGCGCCCAGGCACTCGCGCGAGGACACCGATACCTGGCTCCACGCCCTGTCCGAGACGCCCGGCGTCAGGTCGTCCCGGTCGCCGGTCTCCGTCTCGTCCGCCCAGTCCCGCATCCTGAGCAGGTCCTGGCCCAGTTTGCTGGTGGGGGCCGCCGCCTCGAACTGGTCGAAGAGGCCCTCCTCCTCGTCCTGCGGCGCGCCCTCGTGGAGGCGGTGCAGACACAGGTAGTTGGAACGGCCCTTGAGCATCGCGAACTGCGGGCGGCGGCGCAGCAGCGGGTGCAGCGCTTCCACCGTGCGCGGCAGGTCGCGCTCCACGAGCTGGCGCTGGAGCGCCAGCGTGGCCGTGGCGATCACGACGCGCTCCCCGTGCGCCAGGGCGGGCACCAGGTAGCCGAGGGACTTTCCGGTGCCCGTCCCGGCCTGGACCAGCAGGTGGGAGCTGTCGTCGACCGCGTCGGCGACAGCCGTGGCCATGGAGACCTGACCAGGCCGCTCCACGCCGCCGACGGCGGTGACGGCGGCGTGCAGGAGCTCGGGGAGTGATGGCTTCGTCATAGCCGGACCAGCCTAAGGCTCGCCACTGACAATCCGATCACCGCGCAGGTGACAGGGGGTTCGCCACGGTGCCGTGGACGGTGGCGTGCGGCCGCTCGGGCCGGTCGCGGTAGCCGTCGGTGTGCAGACGGTTGCGGTTCAGACAGAGCCGCTCGATGCGCGGGGCGAGCAGGTCGAACGTCTCGTGGCGTTCCTTCTCGTCCGGGAAGCGCGCCTGGTGGCGCAGTACCTCCTCGCGCACCAGGGCCCAGAACTCGGCCTCGGGTACGCCCAGTTGGTCCTCGCACAGCGGCGCGAGGAAGCGGAAGACGCCGATGAAGAGCCCCGAGTGGATGAACTGGGTGAGGAAGGAGGGCGCCTCGGTGAGCAGGATGGCGCGCACTTCGTCGGGCATCGAGTCGTGCTCGGGCAGGTGCTCGGCGCTCACGTTGATGTCGTCGACGAAGTCCTTGATCGCCAGGCGTACGGGCACGTCCTGGTCGTCGAAGACGACGATGGCGTTCTCGCCGTGCGGTGAGAAGACCGTGCCGTAGCGGTACAGGAAGTGCAGCAGCGGCGGCAGCATCGCCGCGAACAGGCGGCGCAGCCACACCCGGGGGGCGAGTCCCGAGCGGGCGACCAGCTCGGCCGTGAAGGCGCGGCCGTCGGGGTCGGTGTGCAGGAGCGCCGCGAGGGTGCGGGCCCGTTCGCCCGGGGCCAGCCTCGGCGGCAGCGGCTCGCGCCAGATGGCGCCGAGCAACTCCTTGTACTGGTAGGGCACTTCGGCGATCCGGTCGTACACGGGGTGCTCGACGGTGACCGAGGCGACCTCGCCGAGCAGGATCACCCGGCACTCGTCGCGCAGGAACGGGTCCCGTTCGCACAGGCCCTGCACCCAGGCCGTCACGGCGGGGGCGGCCACCGTCCGCTCGGTCGGCAGACCGCGCCAGACCAGGGTGTTGAGGATGGACAGCGGCAGCTTGACGGTGTGCCGCTCGGGCCGTGCCAGGTTGAGGAAGGTGCGGATGGACTGCTGGGGCAGGCGCAGGTCGCCGTCGCTGGGCAGCGGCACGATGGCGTGGTCGGCCACGGCCGGGGCGAACAGCGGGAGGATCATCTCCGTCCACTGCCAGGGGTGGACGGGCAGGTAGAGGTAGGCCGCCGGGTCGAGGCCGCGGGCCCGCAGCGCCGCCGCGAACGCCTCGCGCACCGGTGCGTCCAGCTCGCGTGCGTACAGCCGCTGCGGGGTGGCGAGGGAGGCGACGCCGCGGTAGACGGCGAGGTCGGTGCGTACCGCGATCCAGGGCAGCGCGGCCGGGGCGCGGGCCTCCGGGCTCCAGCGGGCCGCGTCGTCGGCGGAGAAGCCGAGCCGGCCCTTGTTGAGCACGAGCCAGGGGTGGCCGCTCTGGTGGCCTTCCAGCTCGGCGTAGTCGAGGTCGGCGAGCTGGGCGGCGCCGAGCGCGGTGGTGTGCAGACGGGTGTCGGCGGTGAGGGTGGCGGTGAGTTCCCGTACGAGGTGGCCGAAGGTGGCGCCGTCGACACCGAGGGTGCGGCGGGCCAGGGCCAGGAACCGGACGGGGTCGCCGAACGGCTCGGCGGCCGGTGCGGGCGGGCCGCACGGGACGGGGGCTCCCGCGCCGGGGCCGCCGGGGGCCGCCCGGCGCACCGAGGCGGGATCCACCTGCCAGCCGCCGTAGGCGCCGCGCCGGGCGAGGAAGGTCAGGGTGCTGCCGTCGTCCAGGGTGAAGCCGTACGGGCGCGGGCCCCCTTCGGCCGCCGGGCCGCCGGTCGCGGGTTGCGGCGCGGGCCGCACGATCTCCTCGTAGGCGAAGGCGCCGATCATCTTCGCCAGCAGAAGGCGCCCGGCGCGCTCCCACGCTTCGGGGTTCAGCTCCGGCGGGGCCAGCAGGGCGGGCGGGGCGTCGGGGTCCTGCATGCCGCGGGAGTCGTGGGGGAAGGCAGGGTTCGGCACGGGGACTCCTCGGGGTGGGACCGATGCGGGGACGGGGGTATGCGGAGCTGCGGGGCGTTCACAGCAGGTTCCTGAGCGCGCGGTCGCGGACCATCAGGGCGGCCCGCTTGTCGGGCAGGTCGACCTCCGCGTGGAAGCGGAAGCCGGCACCGAGGAACGCGGAGACGGAAGGGGTGTTGCGCAGGTCGGGCTCGGCGATCACCCGGGGGCAGTGCGGACGGTGGTCGAGGACCAGGTCGGCGACGGCCCGCAGCAGCGTGGTGCCGACGCCGCGCCCGCGGTCGGCGGCGCCGCCGATGAGCAGATGGACGCCGGTGTCGTGCGGCCGGGCCCGGTAGTGCCGGGCCAGCGGGTCGAGGTCGGCGCGGTAGACCTCCCAGTAGCTCATCGGTGTGCCGTCGAGGACGCCGAGGCAGGGCACGCTGCGGCCGTCCCCGTCGAGCAGGGACCGCAGATGGGCGGCGGTGACGGAGGCCGGCCCCTCTAGTTCCCAGAAGGCGGCCACGGCGGGGTCGTTCATCCACCGGGTGAGCAGGGCGAGGTCGCGTCCGGGGCGTACGGGCACGAGCCGGAAGGCGCCGAACGGGGTGGCGGCGGGGGCCCACTCCCCAGGCGAGTCGAGCAGGTCCTCGACGCGGTGGTGCGCGCGCCCGGGGCCGGCGCCCCCGGGGTGCGGGACCGGCGCGGTGGGCGGGCCCGGGTCGTCGGGCGGGTCGCGGTCCAGGGTGTCGCCGGCCGCCTCCCCCGGTCGGGGGGCGGGGCCGGCGCCGGCGTCGGTGCTCGCATCGGTGGGGGGCACGGCGACGCTCCTCTCAGCAGGGCGGACGGGTCACGATCCGTTGATGTGGAGGGGGTTGGTGAGGGTGACGTAGACGGACTGGGTGTCGACGGGGCCGACGAGTTCGTCCAGGCCCTGCACACGGGTCAGCAGGTTGGCCTTGCAGCGCAGCGTCGGGCTGTCCAGGAGGTGCGCGGGCAGGGGCGAGCCGAGGCCGGCCGCCCGGGTGAGGAACCGGCGCAGGGCGGCGAGCAGGACGCGTTCGTCGGCGAGGTGCTGGGCGCCGAACGCCCCGATGAGGCCGAGGACGTTGTTGATGCCGAGGTAGTAGGCGAAGCGCTCGTCGGTGACGTCGTCGGGCACGAAGGTGTCGCTGGTGGCGCCGATGCCGGGCAGCCGGCGCTCCAGGGCGGCGCGGTGCGAGGCGCGGAAGTAGTAGCCCTGGTTGTCGCGGTAGCGTCCGCCGGCGGGCCAGCCCTCGGGGTCGAGCAGGACGAGGGTGTTCTGCTGGTGGGCCTCCAGGGCGATGCCGGCCGTGCCGTCCAGCCAGAGCAGCGGGCGGACCACCTGGTCCAGGTAGCGCAGGAACCACTCGGCCGAGACGGCGGTGGTGGGCCGGCCGGTGCGGGCGGCGAGCCCGACGACCAGCTGGGCGAGCCGTGAGTGCATGGTGGTGCGCCCGGGCATGGGGCGCGGCGCGGTGAGCGCGGCGATGCAGACGGCGTCGTCACCGGGGGCGAACGGGTTGTGCCGGATCATCACGTCGAGCCCGGGCAGGGGTGCGCCGTCCGGGGTGTCGACGGCGAGCCAGGCGGGGTCGCGCACGATGTCGAAGCAGGGGTGCGCGGCCTGCCACTCCTCGCCGAGCCCCGCCCGCAGCAGCCGGTGGACCTCGACGCCGCGGTGGAGCTCCTTGCGGAGGTTCTCGCGCCGGGAGTTGGTGATGCGCACGCCGAGCGACAGCTTCAGCATGGCGTCGGCGCCGGGGCGGTGCACGGTGCGGACGGAGGAGGTGGGGTGCCAGTCCTCGCCGTACGGGCCGAGGTCGTGCAGGAGGCCGGCCGCCAGCAGGGCGGCGACGGCGGGGCGCTGCACCACGTCGCGCGCCTGCCAGGGGTGCAGCGGCAACGGGACGGTGCCGGGCGGGAGTTGGAGGCCCTGGGCGAACCGGTGGGCGAGCTGGACGGCGCTCACGGTGCGCCCGCCCTCGGTCCAGGCCGAGTCGCTCGCGAGCACGCCGGGTTCCACCGCCATCCAGTGCAGCGGGAAGGAGCCGTGCAACTCGGGCGAGTAGCGCCGCACTTCGGCCTCGGACAGGCCCTCGCGGCTCTTGGGTGTGGGGTGCAGGGGGTGGCCGAGGAGCAGGGACTGCTCGGCGGTGAGGAAGAGGTCGGCCGCGTCGGCCGGGGCGGGGCGGGCCCGCCGGTCGGCGATGAAGTCGGCGGTGCGGCGCACGGAGTCGGCGACGCGGCCCACCAGGTCGGCGCCCTCGCGGCTGCCCGCCTCGCGGCCGAGCAGGGCGGCGACGGTGACGGCGTCGGCGGGCGGCGCTCCGGCCGTGCCGCCGTGCAGCACGGGCGGGCCGAAGCGGTGCCAGCCGGTCGGCGACCAGTACGGCACGGGCACGAGCAGGGCGGTGCCGCTGGCGGGCAGCGGGATGCGCAGGAGCGGACCGTCGGGGGCGGGCAGGTCGTTCTCGCGGACCCAGCAGCGCAGCAGGTTCTCGACGGCGGCCGCGTCGGCCGCGGCCGCGGCGTCGGCGGCGTCGAGCGGGTCGGGGTCGCTGTGCGCGGTCAGTCGTTCGCCGTGGATCCCGGCCTTCTGGCGCGGCACCGTCGTCGGTTCGGCCACCAGCGGGCCGCGGTGGGGGCCTTCGGCGTCGGGCGCGTCGGGTGGGGGGATCGGGTTCACGGCGGTCTTCCTCGGCGGTTCGTGGGGTGGTCCGGGGTCAGTGGGACGGTGCGGCTCCGGCCCGGTGGGGCGCGTCCGCCCCCGGTTCGGCGCGCGGGTGCGGGGTGCGGGCGGCGGCGGCCACCGCGTCGGCGAGCCGGTCCAGGACGGCCACGGCCTGCTCGTCGGTGAGGGTGAGCGGGGGCAGCAGCCGTACGACGCTGGCGTGCCGGCCGCCGAGTTCGACGATGAGCCCGCGCCGCAGGCACTCCTGCTGCACGGCGGCGGCGAGCGCCGGCGCGGGCGGCGGCGGGTTGCCGGAGCCGAGGTCCTCGCGCTCGGGGTCGACGAGCTCGACGCCGATCATCAGGCCGCGGCCCCGTACGTCTCCGACGCAGGGGTGCTCGGCGGCGAGACCCTGCAACTGGCCCAGCATGCGCGCCCCGAGGACGGCCGCCCGGTCGGCGAGGCGGTTCTCGCGGACGTGGGCGAGGGTGGCGGCGCCGGCCGCCATGGCGAGCTGGTTGCCGCGGAACGTCCCGGCGTGCGCGCCCGGCTGCCAGGTGTCGAGCTCTTCGCGGTACACGATCACGGCGAGCGGCAGTGAGCCGCCGATCGCCTTGGACAGGACCATCACGTCGGGCACCACCCCGCTGTGCTCGACGGCCCAGAACCTGCCGGTGCGGCCGACGCCGGTCTGCACCTCGTCGGCGATCAGCGGGATCGACCGCTCGGCGGTGATCGCGCGCATCCGGCGCAGCCAGGCGTCGGGGGCCGGGTTCACGCCGCCTTCGCCCTGCACCGGTTCGAGGATCATGCCGGCGGGCGCGGGGACACCGCCCTTGGGGTCGTCGAGGAGGTTCTCGGTCCAGCGGGCGGCGATCTCGGCGCCGCGTTCGCCGCCGACCCCGTAGGGGCAGCGGTAGGTGTGCGGGTAGGGCAGCCGGGTCACCCGGACGTCCCGGGCACCGCCGGAGACGGCGAGGGCGCCCGCGGTCATGCCGTGGTAGGCGCCGGTGAACGCGAGCAGGCCCTCGCGGCCGGTGGCGCCGCGGACCAGTTTCAGGGCGGCCTCGACGGCGTCGGTGCCGGCCGGGCCGCAGAACTGGATCCTGCCCCGCTCGGCCAGCTCCCGCGGCAGGGTGGCGAACAGCTCGGTGGTGAAGGCGTCCTTGACCGGGGTCGCGAGGTCCAGGACGTGCAGCGGGGCGCCGGAGTCGAGCACCTTGCGGATCGCTTCGAGGACCACGGGGTGGTTGTGCCCGAGTGCCAGGGTGCCGGCCCCCGAGAGGCAGTCCAGATAGCGCCGGCCGTCCGCGCCCTCGATCGTGAGCCCCCGCGCCCGCACCGGCACGATCGGCAGCGAGCGCGCGTAGGTGCGGGCCGCCGACTCGCGCAGGGCCTGGCGCCGCAGGATGTGCTCGTGCGCGCCGGGCAGTGCCGCCGGAGCTGGTTCGGTCACGGCCACGACTGCTGGTCCTCCCGCTGTGACGGTTCCGTATCGCGTCCGTTGCGCGGCGCGTACGCCCACGCTGAACGCTGTCCTGATGTCCCCCGTACGTACCAACGACGCCGGCGCCACCGGATCACGGCCTGACCCCAACTTCGTTGGCCCGAGGCAAGGTTGCCCTAATCGAGGGGGCCGCGGTTCCCCGGCGGGAACGCAACCGCGGCCCTGCCGCGGGCCGTTCCCACCGGCACCGGCATAGTGGGGGACCGCACGGCGGCACCGTTTTCGGCGCCGCGGTGCGCGGGTGCGAAGGGTTCGACGAGCCGGCGCGCCCGATGAGTCCGACGAGTGCAGAAGACGAAGACGCTGTGAAGACGATGTTCCAGGGGGAATGCGACATGCGACCGACACGCCCGTCCAGCGCCGAGCGCACGGGGAGGCGACCGCGCCGCGGGGCGCCGCCCGTGCTCGCGGCCCTTGGCCTGACGGCCGCGCTCGCGCTGACCGCCACCGCGTGCGGTCCCGGCGATTCCGAGGCCGACGGCAAGCCGACGGCCTCGGCCACCGCCGGCGGCTCCGACACGCTCCAGATACCGGACGACGTGAAGGAGCGGCTCAAGAAGCACGGGATCGACCTGGACAAGTGGCGGGGCGGCGAGTGGAAGAACTGGGACCGGGCCACCTGGCTGCGTGAGGCCAAGGACTATGTGAACCCGATCATCCAGGGCCTGTGGGACCCGGACCGGATGCGCAAGGCGGACAAGCCTCCGGAGAAGAACGTGCCCAACGACATCTCCGGCGACAAGGGCGTCACGGACCCGGTGCCGGCGCCCGTGAGGGCCGCCGCGGTCAGGGCTCCGTACCACCAGAACCTGCCGGAGCTGGGCAAGCTGTTCTTCGACAGCCCCGAGGGCTCCATGGTGTGCTCGGCCACGGTCGTGAAGGACCCGGCGCACCCCGGCAAGTCCAACATGGTGTGGACCGCGGGCCACTGTGTGCACGCCGGCGCCAAGGGCGGCTGGTACCGCAACATCGCCTTCGTGCCCTCGTACAACAACACCAGCCTGCCGACGGCGCAGCTCCAGAAGGCCACCAAGCAGCAGATCGCGCCCTACGGCGTCTACTGGGCGGACTGGGCGCAGACCTCGCAGCAGTGGATCGAGGGCGGCGGCCCGACCGGCGGACAGGGCGCGCCGTACGACTTCGCGGTGCTGCACGTGACGCCGGAGAAGGGCGCCGACGGCAAGTCCCTGGAGGAGACCGTCGGCGGGGCGCTGCCGGTCGACTTCAACGCCCCGGCGGTGCCGAAGATCGCTTCCATGACGGCCAACGGCTACCCGGCGGCGAAGCCGTACGACGGCCAGAAGCTGTACCAGTGCAAGGACCGGCCGGGCCGGCTCTCGCTCGCCGCGAGCCTGCCGACGATGTACCGCATCGGCTGCAGCATGACCGGTGGTTCCTCCGGCGGCGGCTGGATCGCCACGGGCTCCGACGGCAGCCCCTCGCTGGTGTCCAACACCTCGATCGGCCCGGTCACCGCGGGCTGGCTGGCCGGCCCGCGCCTGGGCAAGGAGGCCAAGGGCGTCTACGACTCGGTGAGCACCAAGTACGCCGGACGGTAGGCGCGGTGCGGGGGTCCTGTGAACGCCCGGGCCCCCGTTCGTCGCCCCCGTGCCGAACGGGCATAGTAGGGGCGCGTGGTGGGCGGCCGGGGTCACCCCCGCCCATCGCAATGACACGTACATGGCAAAGCACCACCTGCCCGTCGGGCAGGGACATCAGGGGGAATCGTTCTCATGCGATCCATACGTCCGCTCCTGGCCGCCACCGGCCTGGCCGCGGCTCTCGCACTCACCGCCACCGCGTGCGGCCCGGGCGGCGACGACGCGGACAGCAAGCCGTCGGCCTCCGGCTCCGCACAGGCCAAGGGCGACCCGACCGCCTCGGGCGACCTCGCCGGGACCCTCAAGAAGCACGGGGTCGACCTGGACAAGTACAAGAACGGCGGCTGGAAGAACTGGGACAGGTCCACCTGGCTGCGTAACGCCGAGGACTTCGTCAACCCGGTCATCGCGGGCCTGTGGAAGCCCGACCGGATGAAGTCCGCCAAGGACCCGCAGAAGACCATGGCGACCGGCGACGCGAGCGGCGGGCTCTCCGACCCCGAGCCCGCGCCCGTCAGGGCCGTCCAGGAGAAACTGCCCTACCACAACTACGCGGCCCCGGTCGGCAAGGTCTTCTTCGACTCCCCCGAGGGCCCCATGGTCTGCTCGGGCACCGTCGTCAAGGACCCCGCCCACCCCGGCAGGTCCAACATGGTGTGGACCGCGGGCCACTGCGTCCACCAGGGCGGCACCGGCGGCTGGTACCGCAACATCGCCTTCGTGCCCTCGTACAACGACCAGGGCAAGTCGGCCCGGGCGCTCAACAACGCCCAGCCGCAGGAGATCGCCCCCTACGGCGTGTTCTGGGCCGACTGGGTCTCGACGTCCGGTGAGTGGATCAAGAACGGCGGCCCGACCGGCGGCACCGGCGCCCCGTACGACTACGCGGTGCTCCACGTGCAGCCGGAGAACGGCCACAAGTCCCTGGAAGAGACCGTCGGCAACGCGCTGACCGTCAACTTCTCGGCGCCCAGGGCGCATTCGGTCGGCGCGATGGGCGCCTGGGGCTACCCCGCCGCGCCGCCCTACGACGGCCTGCAGATGTTCAAGTGCGTCGACCGCCCCGGCCAGCTCTCCATCAGCCCGGGCACGCCGCCGATGTACCGCATCGGCTGCACCATGACCGGCGGCTCCTCCGGTGGCGGCTGGTTCATGAACGGGCCCGACGGCAAGTCGCAGCTGGTCTCCAACACCTCCATCGGCCCGGTCACCTCGGGCTGGCTGGCCGGCCCGCAGCTCGGCGCCGGGGCCAAGGCGCTCTTCGACTCGATGAGCGCGAAGTACGGCGGCCGCTAGTCACCCCGCGCCACCGCACACGCCGCAGGGCCCGCCCCCTCGAAGGAGGGGACGGGCCCTGCGTGCTGTACGGACCGTGCGCGCACGCGCGGCCGGCCCGGCGGATGGTGCCTGTGCTCAGTGCGCGGCCGGCACGAACGGCGCCAGCTCGGCGGCCAGCACCTCGTGCACCCGCGCCTTCAGGACGGTGCCCTCCGCCACGTGCTCCTCGGAGATCACCTCTCCCTCGGCGTGCGCCCGGGCCACCAGCTGCCCGTGCGTGTACGGCACGAGCGCCTCGATCTCGATCTCGGGGCGCGGGAGTTCGGCGTCGATGAGCGCGAGCAGCTCCTCGATGCCCTCGCCGGTACGCGCCGAGACCGCGATGGAGTGGCGCTCGATGCGCAGCAGCCGCTGGAGCACCACCGGGTCCGCCGCGTCCGCCTTGTTGATCACCACGATCTCCGGCACGTTCACCGCGCCCACGTCACGGATCACCTCGCGCACCGCGGCCAGCTGCTCCTCCGGGTCCGGATGCGCGCCGTCCACCACGTGCAGGATCAGGTCGGAGTCGCCGACCTCCTCCATCGTGGAGCGGAACGCCTCGACCAGGTGGTGCGGCAGATGGCGGACGAAGCCGACCGTGTCGGCCAGCGTGTACAGCCGCCCGCTGGGCGTCTCGGCCCGGCGCACGGTCGGGTCGAGGGTGGCGAACAGCGCGTTCTCCACCAGGACGCCCGCGCCCGTGAGGCGGTTGAGCAGCGAGGACTTCCCGGCGTTGGTGTACCCGGCGATGGCGACCGAGGGCACCTTGTTGCGCCGGCGTTCCTGACGCTTGATCTCGCGGCCGGTCTTCATCTCCGCGATCTCCCGGCGCATCTTCGCCATCTTCTCGCGGATCCGCCGGCGGTCCGTCTCGATCTTGGTCTCACCCGGACCGCGGGTGGCCATGCCGCCACCGCCGCTGGAACCGCCGCCGCCCATCTGACGCGACAGGGACTGACCCCAGCCGCGCAGCCGCGGCAGCATGTACTGCATCTGCGCGAGCGAGACCTGCGCCTTGCCCTCACGGGACTTGGCGTGCTGGGCGAAGATGTCGAGGATCAGGGCCGTCCGGTCGACGACCTTGACCTTGACGACGTCTTCGAGGTGGATCAGCTGGCCCGGGCTGAGCTCACCGTCGCAGACCACCGTGTCCGCGCCGGTCTCCAGGACGATGTCCCGCAGCTCCTGCGCCTTGCCGGAGCCGATGTAGGTGGCCGGGTCGGGCTTGTCGCGGCGCTGGTAGACGCCGTCGAGCACCAGGGCGCCCGCCGTCTCGGCGAGTGCCGCGAGTTCCGCGAGCGAGTTCTCCGCGTCCCTGAGCGTTCCCGTGGTCCATACGCCGACCAGCACCACGCGCTCCAGGCGCAGCTGCCGGTACTCGACCTCGGTGACGTCCTCGAGTTCGGTGGAGAGGCCCGCCACGCGCCGCAGCGCGGCACGCTCGGAGCGGTCCAGCTGGTCGCCGTCCCGCGCTCCGTCGATCTCGTGGCTCCAGGCGACGTCCTCTTCCATCAGGGCATCGGCCCGAAGGCTCTCGGTGCGGTGCGTGTCCGCGAAGCTCTGCTCGTCCTGGGAAGGGGATGAAGAGGAGGTCATTGGATCCTTTACGTCGTTGGAATTCCGGACCGGATCTCCCCCGAAGGACATCCGGCTGTGTCGGTCACAACGCGTCATGGGCCCCAATGATTCCCGGACGGAATCGACCCCGGCGGCGCCGCCGACGCCCATGATGGTCGCACGGGGCCTCGGCGGGCGTCACCCGGGTTTCCGGTCCCGGCGGGCCGGTGCGGGCCCGCCGGCCCGGGCGGTCAGGCGCGGCGGGGGGCCTGGCTGTGCCAGTCCGGGTGGCCGGGCATCGGCGGGGTCTTCTCTCCGTACAGCCAGGCCTTGAAGAAGCCGGACAGGTCGCGGCCGGCGATCTCGGAGGCCAGCGCGGAGAAGTCGGCCGTCGTCGCGGTCGCGTCTCGGTGGTCGCGCACCCAGCGCCGCTCCAGACGGTCGAACGCCCTGGGGCCGATCTCCTCGCGCAGCGCGTAGAGCACGAGCGCGCTGCCGTCGTACACCACGGGCCGGAAGATCCCGATCTTCTGCCCGGGCGCGGCGGCCCGGGGCGCCGCGGGCGGACCGCCCGCCGCCCGCCAGCCGTCCGACAGGGCGTACGCGCCGCGCATCCGCTGTTCGAGGGACCGCTTCCCGAACTCCTCGGCGTACCTGGCCTCGTACCAGGTGGCGTGCCCCTCGTTCAGCCACAGGTCCGACCAGGAGCGCGGCGAGACGCTGTCGCCGAACCAGTGGTGGGCCAGCTCGTGCACCATGACCGAGTCGACGTACCACGCGGGGAACTCCGGCCGCGCGAACAGCGAACGCTCGAACAGCGAGAGGGTCTGCGTCTCCAGCTCGAAGCCCGTGTCGGCGCCCGCCACGAGCACCCCGTACGTCTCGAACGGGTACCGCCCGACCTGCTGCTCCATCCATGCGATGTGGTCGGGCGTCTTGCGCAGCCACGGTTCGAGGAGGTCCTTGTCCGCCGCCGGGACCACGTCGCGGACCGGCAGCCCGTGCGGCCCCTCGCGGTGCAGCACCGCGGAACGCCCGATGGACACCTGGGCCAGTTCCGTCGCCATGGGGTGAGCGCTGCGATAGGTCGACACGATCCGCCCGCCCCGGCGCTCCCGCGCGACCGGTGTCCCGTTGGCCACGACCGTGACGTCCGCGGGGGCCGTCACGTGGAAGGTGAAGTACGCCTTGTCCGAGGGGTGGTCGTTGCACGGGAACACGCGGTGCGCGGCGTCCGCCTGGTTGGCCATGACCAGGCCGTCGGTGGTGCGCACCCAGCCGCCGTCGAGCGCCGCGTTCGGGTCGCTGGTGTGCCGCACGGTGATCCGCAGCCGCTCGCCGGTGCGGACGGCGTCGCGCGGGGTGATCACCAGGTCCTCGCCCGCGCTCGCGAACCGCGCCGGCTCCCCGTTGACGTCCACGCCGTGCACCGTGCCCCGGGCGAAGTCCAGGTTGATCCGCTCCAGACCGTCGGTGGCGACGGCGTCGATGGTGGTGACGGCCTCCATCGGCTTGCTGTTGCTGCCGAGGTAGGTGAAGCCGATGTCGTACGCGAGGACGTCGTACCCGGGGTTGCCGAGCTGCGGGAACAGCGGGTCCCCGATGCCGAGCGGCACCGGGGCGGGCAGCGTCGCGGCGACCACGGAAGCCGCGGCCGCGGCAAGCAGCACGGCACGCAGACGGCGGGAGCGGGGGCGGGGACGGCGGAGGGTGAGCGGCATGGACTACCGCTACCAGCGCGAGGGGGCTCCGGTCGGCCGACTCGCATGGGGGCCACCCGAACGGGGGGCGGGGGGTGTACGACGTCAGCCCGCCGCAGCCGGGTGCTGGGCGCGGCTGACGTCGTACACCCCCGCCACGTCCCGCATCGCCCGCATGAGGGCCGGAAGCCCTGCCGCGTCCGGGAGTTGGAGGGTGTAGGTGTGGCGGACGCGCTGTTCGGTCGGGGGCTCCACCGTGGCCGAGACGACGGCCACGTCCGCGGCGGCGATGGCCTCGGTGAGGTCGGCGAGCAGGCGGGGGCGGCCGAAGGCCTCGGCGACCAGGGTCACCCGGCACGGCGCGGCCTCGCCCCAGCGCACCTCGACGGGCGCGCGTCCCACCGCCTTCATCCGGGCGACGGCCGGACACTCCTGGCGGTGCACGGTCACCGCGGCTCCGCGCACCGAGAAGCCGGTCACGGTGTCGGGCGGCACCGGGGTGCAGCATCCGGCGAGCCGTACGGTCACATTGGGCAGGTCGGTCTCGGCGTTGGCGGTGGAGCCCCGGTCGGCGGGGACGTTGACCTGGGGGCGCGGGGCCGCGGCCGGGATCTTCACGCCCTCGGGATGGACGGCGAGCCAGCCGCTGATGGCGATGCGGGCGGCCGGGGTCCGGGCGTGGTCGAGCCAGTCGGGCGAGGGGCCCGACGAGGCGTCCTGGGCGAGCAGGAGCTGCACGGTGTCGCCGTCGTTCAGGACCGTACTGAGCGTCGCCAGGCGGCCGTTGACGCGGGCGCCGATGCAGCCGTGGGCCACGTCCGCGTACTGCGCGTACGCGGCGTCCACACAGCTCGCGCCGGCCGGCAGGACCAGCGTGTGGCCGTCGGCGCAGAACACGGTGATCTCGCTGTCCCCGGCGAGTTCCTCGCGCAGGGAGGACCAGAAGGTGTCGGGGTCGGGGGCGTTCTGCTGCCAGTCGAGGAGGCGGGAGAGCCAGCCGGGCCGGGTGGGGTCCTGGCGTTCGTCGCCGCTGTCCCTGGCGCCCTCGCCGGGCCCGCCCGTGTAGGGGTTGCCGAGCGCGATGACGCCCGCCTCGGCGACCTTGTGCATCTGGTGCGTCCGGATGAGGACTTCGGCGACCTCGCCGCCGGGGCCGACCACGGCGGTGTGCAGCGACTGGTACAGGTTGAACTTGGGGGCGGCGATGAAGTCCTTGAACTCGGAGACCACCGGGGTGAAGCAGGTGTGCAGTTCGCCGAGGACGGCGTAGCAGTCGGCGTCCTCGGCGACCAGGACGAGCAGCCGGCCGAAGTCGCTTCCGCGCAGTTCGCCGCGCTTGAGCTGGACGCGGTGCACGGAGACGAAGTGCCGTGGCCGGATGAGGACTTCGGCGCTGATGCCGGCCTCGCGCAGCACGCCGCGCACCCCGTCGGCGATGCCGGTGAGGGGGTCGAGGGTGCCGGAGTTGGCCGCGATGAGGATCCGGGTGTGTTCGTACTCCTCGGGGTGCAGGATCGCGAAGACCAGGTCCTCCAGTTCGGACTTGAGGGCCTGCACGCCGAGGCGTTCGGCGAGCGGGATCAGCACGTCCCGGGTGACCTGGGCGATACGGGCCTGCTTCTCGGGCCGCATCACGCCGAGGGTGCGCATGTTGTGCAGGCGGTCGGCGAGCTTGATGGACATCACGCGGACGTCGTCGCCGGTGGCGACCAGCATCTTGCGGAAGGTCTCGGGTTCGGCGGCGGCCCCGTAGTCGACCTTCTCCAGCTTGGTGACGCCGTCGACCAGATAGCTGACCTCCTCGCCGAACTCGGCGCGTACCTGATCGAGCGTCACCTCGGTGTCCTCGACGGTGTCGTGGAGGAGGGAGGCGGTCAACGTCGTTGTCTCGGCGCCGAGTTCGGCCAGGATCAGGGTCACGGCCAGGGGGTGGGTGATGTAGGGCTCGCCGCTCTTGCGGAACTGGCCGCGGTGGGACGTCTCGGCGAGGACGTAGGCGCGGTGCAGGACGGCCAGGTCGGCGTCGGGGTGGTGGGCGCGGTGGGCGTCGGCGACATGGCCGATGGCGTCGGGCAGCCGGTCGCGGGAGACGGGGCCGAGCAGTGCCGCGCGGCCCAGTCGGCGGAGGTCGATCCGGGGGCGGCCGCGGCGGCGGCTGGCGGCTCCAGGATGTGGGGCCTCTGCGCTCATGGGGGGCACCTCCGGCGGCATCGACCGGTGGTGGAGGGACCGGCTTGCCCCTCTGGACCGGTGCTTGATGCTACCGACCCCACCACGTGGCGCAGTCCCGCTCTCGTCGAGCGTGAAACGGATCACCCATTCGAGCGAAGGTTTCGGCCACCGCCGTTTCGATCCCGACCGGTCCGGTCGGGATCGGGCACGGGTGGGGTTCGCTCCTGGTCGCTCCTGGTCAGGCGGACAGCAGGGCGGGGTCGATGACGCCTTCGGCGACGATCACCGCGGGGCCGGTCATCTCGATCTCGCCGTCCGGGAGTTCGGTGATGACGAGCGTCCCGCCCGGCAGGTCCACGGTGTAGGTGACGGGGGTGCCGGTGACCGCCGGGTCCACTCCGTCCCTGCGGGCGGCGGCGACGGCGACGGCGCAGGCGCCGGTGCCGCAGGACCAGGTCTCGCCCGCGCCGCGCTCGTGGACGCGCATGGCCACGTGGCCGGGGCCGCGGTCCACGACGAACTCGATGTTCACGCCGTCCGGATACACCTCGGCGGGGGTGAACGGGGGTGTCGAGCGCAGCTCTCCGGCGTGGTCGAGGTCGTCCACGAAGGCGACCGCGTGCGGGTTGCCCATGTTCACGTTGCGGGCGGGCCAGCTGCGGCCGTCCACGCTGACCGTGACGCCGCTCTCGGGGAGCAGGGCGCGGCCCATGGAGACGGTGACGTCGCCGCCCTTGGCGAGGTGGACCTTCTTCACTCCGCCGCGGGTGGCGACGGCCAGGTCGCCCTCTTCGGCGAGGCCGGCGCGCCGGAGGTAGCCGGCGAAGACGCGCACGCCGTTGCCGCACATTTCGGCGATCGAGCCGTCGCCGTTGCGGTAGTCCATGAACCACTCGGCTTCGCCGGCCATCGCCCGGGCCTCGGGGTGGGCGGCGCTGCGCACCACGTGGAGCAGGCCGTCGCCGCCGATGCCGGCCCGGCGGTCGCAGAGCCGGGCGACGGCGGACGCGGGCAGGTCCAGGGCGTTGTCCGGGTCGGGAACGATCACGAAGTCGTTCTGGGTCCCGTGACCCTTGAGGAAGGCGATCGGCGCAGTGTTCACGCCTCAATCGTACGGGGGGCCACCGACAGCGGCCCGAAGGGCCGGGGGCGCGGCGGGGGGCTCAGCGCAGCCGGGCGACGCGCCAGACGGCGAGGGCCACGAGCACCGCGCCGAGGCCCACGTACAGGGCGAGCACCCGCCAGTCGGGGCGCTCCTTCGATCCCCTGCCGGGCAGGCCCGGCCAGGTGTGGCCGACGCGGCGGGCGGCCATCATGCCCCAGCCCGCGGCGCAGCAGCTGATGAGGAGGCCGAGCATGGCCACGACCGGCCCGCCGTCGCCGAATTCGAAGGCGAGGGGGAAGGCGAACATGAGCGAGCCGAGGGCGGCGAGCATCACGATGGGGGCGAGCTGCCAGATCCGCAGGCGGCGCTGGGGCCGCAGTTCGACCTCGACCTCCCCGCCGTCGAGGACGGCTCCGACGGTGCCGTCCTCGGGGCCGTCGGGGCTCAGTCCCGCGGCGCCCAGGGCGGCGGGGCCGAGGGCGGGCGGCTGCGGGGCGCGGGCGTCGCCGGTGGCGTCCTCGGCGGATTCCGTTTCCGGTGGCCGCGACGGGTTCGGCACGGCGCCGCCGGGGTTGGTCGAGGCGGCGCGCGCGGTGTTGCCCCGCGGCCCCTGCTCTCTGTCACGAGGGCCGGCCTCCATCGCCACGCGCCCTCCCAACTCGGACTTCACTGGTCGATCGACGTTTGATGATGGCACGTGCGGGAGCACCGCGATGACCGGCGGAGCGTCCCGATGCCATCACGTGATCAGGCTGTGACCGCTCGTTCGACCAACGCCAGCGCCTGGCGCGGGAGTTCCGCCCGGTCGGCCGCCGCGCCGCTCAGCCAGTGGACGCGGGGGTCGCGCCGGAACCAGGAGTCCTGACGTCGTGCGAAGCGCTTGGTGGCGCGGACGGTTTCGGCGCGCGCCTCCTCCTCGGTGCACTCCCCGGCGAAGGCGTCGAGCACCTGCTGGTAGCCGAGCGCCCGGGAGGCGGTGCGTCCTTCGCGCAGTCCGAGCCCTTCGAGGGCGCGTACTTCGTCGGGCAGCCCGGCTTCCCACATCCGGTCGACGCGCAGGGTGATGCGCTCGTCGAGTTCGGGGCGGCCGACGTCGACGCCGATCTGCACGGTGTCGTAGACCGATTCGTGGGTGGGGAGGTTGGCCGTGAAGGGGCGGCCGGTGATCTCGATCACTTCGAGGGCGCGGACGATGCGCCGGCCGTTGCCGGGCAGGATCGCGCGGGCGGCGGCGGGGTCGGCGGCCGCGAGGCGGGCGTGCAGGGCGCCGGGGCCCTCGGCGTCGAGTTCGCCCTCCAGGCGGGCGCGGACCTCGGGGTCGGTGCCGGGGAAATCGAGGACGTCGAGGGCGCCGCGCACATAGAGCCCGGAGCCGCCGACCAGGACGGGGGTGCGGCCCTCGGCGAGCAGCCGGTCGATCTCGGCGCGGGCGAGTTTCTGATAGGTGGCCACATTGGCCGGTTCCGTCACGTCCCAGATGTCGAGGAGGTGATGGGGGACGCCGCCGCGCTCGTCGGGCGTCAGCTTGGCCGTGCCGATGTCCATCCCCCGGTAGAGCTGCATGGAGTCGGCGTTGACGACCTCGCCGCCCAGCTGCTGGGCGAGGTGGACGCCCAGATCGGACTTTCCGGCCGCTGTCGGGCCGACGACGGCGATGACCCGCGGTGCGGGAGGTGCGCTTCTCACGGTCTCAGTCTCGCAAACCTCACGGTCCGTCCTCGAACGAGCTACGTGACGGGGCACGTCCGGCTTCGTTGCCTGTTGCGAGGTTCCGGACGCCGGTTTGTCGACCGGTGCCGCCGGGCGACGCAATGAGGCGCTCCGGCCGGCACGGGATTTCGCCCACACGAGTACGTTTTGGAGTAGATATGGGCGTTTTTTCAATGTTTCGCCGTAAGGCCGCGGAGGCGTCGGCCGAGGAGGCCGGGGCCGTGGCGGTGACGGACGCCCCCGAGGCCCCCGAGGCCCCCGAGGCCGACGGCGAGGCGCCGCGGGCCGGGGCCGGCGAGGACGCGCAGGGCGCGGACGCGGCCGGTGCGGCCGAGGCCGTCGAGCCCGCCGCCGAGGGCGTCGACATCCCCAAGCAGCAGTCGGCGGAGGAGGCGGCGGACAACGAGGCCGGCGAGGGCGCCCGCAAGTAACCCCTGCGCGGGGACGTCCCGCCGGGCCCGGCCGCCGCTCCCCCACGGGCGCGAGCGGCGCGTGGCCCGCGCCGGGGCACGCCACGCGCGCCGGAGGGGGGGGGGGGGGGGCCCCCGCCCCCCCCCGGCGGGGGGGGGCCCGCCGGCGCGCCGCGCCGCCCCGCGGGGGGCGGGCCCAACGGGGGCGCAGT
>NZ_JBIDBD010000004.1:0-44884 GCF_043202815.1 Streptomyces sp. NPDC048111 | reverse complement strand
CGCCCCGCCGCCCCCCCCCCCCCCCGCGGGGGGGGGGGCGGGGGCGGCGCGCGGCGGCCCCCCGCGGGGCGCGGGGGGGCGGCCTGGCCCGCCCCCCCCCCCCCCCCCCCCTCCGGCGTTCCGCCGTCCGGCGCGCGCTCCGCCCGCGCGGGGTCAGGACCAGACGGCGACGAAGTAGCCCACTCCGTAGGGCGCGTCCTCGTAGAGGAGCCGTCCGCCGAGCCCGGCGCGGGCGCCCGCGCCCGCCAGTACCTGCCAGGGTGCGCGCCCGGCCGCCTTCAGCTCGTGGGCGAGGCCGGCGTCGAGGCCGGCCAGGGCGGCTGTGTCGGCGGCGCCCAGGGCGCCGGAGGCGGCCTCGTCGAAACCGGCCGCGCGCTCGTCGAGGTAGCCGGGCGCCTTCAGCGTGCGGCAGGCGCTGCCGTCGCCGAGGACGAGCAGCGCTACCCGCTGCGCCCGCGCCGCGAGGTCTTCGCCGGCGGCCAGGCACGAGCGGGGCTCCAGCTGTTCGGCGACGGCGAGTCCTTCGACGGGCCCGTCCGTCCAGCCGGCGCGCTCCAGGAGCCAGGCGCCGACCGCGAGCGACGCCGGGAGCCGTTCGGCGGTGGGCGCGGCCGGGCCGAGGCGTACCGAGAGGTCCACCCCGTACCCGGCGAACGACCCGGTCGCGCCCTCGCGGAACGCGGCGCCCTGCTCGGCCGGTCCGACGACCACCAGCAGGTCGGGGCGGGAGGCGGCGAGGACGCCGACGGCGTCGGCGCAGGCGTCACGGGCCGCGTCGAGTTCCGGCGCGGCGCCTGCGGCCACGTCGGGCACGAGGAGCGGCGGGCAGGGGCAGACAGCGGCGGCTACGAGCATGATCCGCAGCCTAGCCGCGTTCCCGGGCCCCGGCCCTGCCGCCCGCGCAATGCGGCGCCGCAGCCGCGGGGCGGGGCCGCCTCGACGAGCCGCCCGCCGACGGGTGGGGCGGCCAAGCCGTCACGCACGGGCCGAGGCCGACGGCCCAGCTGCCGGCAGGCACCACGACAGGGCCGTCGCGAGGCCGGACCGAACCGGGGCCGGGCCGGACCGGGACGGCACCGGAACCGGATCGGGGCCCGGCCGGGCCGTGCGCGGACCTACAGGACCGAGCAGCCGCCCGTGGGCTCGGGCAGCGGCGCGGGGGCGCCGATGGAGGGCAGGCCGAGCAGCACGCCGGCGGGCTTCTGCGCGGGAGCGGCGTTGCGCCTCTCCCAGGCGTCGCCCGCGCGGGTGCGGCGCACGGCGGTGGTGGGGCCCTCGGCGAGCAGGTGGTGCGGGGCCGCGTAGGTGACCTCGACGGTCACCACGTCGCCCGGGCGCACCTCCTGGTCTGGCTTGGTGAAGTGGACCAGGCGGTTGTCGGGGGCGCGGCCGGACAGGCGCCGGGTGGAGCCGTCCTTGCGGCCCTCGCCCTCGGCGACCATGACCTCGATGACCCGGCCGACCTGCTTCTTGTTCTCCTCCCAGGAGATCTCCTCCTGGAGGGCGGCCAGGCGCATGTAGCGCTCCTGCACGACCTCCTTGGGGACCTGTCCCTCCATGGTCGCCGCGGGCGTGCCGGGGCGCTTGGAGTACTGGAAGGTGAACGCGCTCGCGAAGCGGGCCTCGCGGACGGTGTGCAGGGTCTGCTCGAAGTCCTCCTCGGTCTCGCCGGGGAAGCCCACGATGATGTCGGTGGAGATGGCGGCGTGCGGGATCGCGGCGCGCACCTTCTCGATGATCCCGAGGAAGCGGTCCTGCCGGTAGGAGCGGCGCATCGCCTTGAGGACGGTGTCCGAGCCGGACTGCAGCGGCATGTGCAGCTGCGGCATCACGTTCGGCGTCTCGGCCATCGCGGCGATGACGTCGTCCGTGAAGTCGCGCGGGTGCGGGGAGGTGAAGCGGACCCGCTCCAGGCCCTCGACGGAGCCGCAGGCGCGCAGCAGCTTGCTGAAGGCCTCGCGGTCGCCGATGTCCGAGCCGTAGGCGTTGACGTTCTGCCCGAGCAGGGTGATCTCGCTGACGCCCTCGGCGACCAGTGCCTCGATCTCGGCGAGGATGTCGCCGGGACGGCGGTCCTTCTCCTTGCCGCGCAGCGCCGGGACGATGCAGAAGGTGCAGGTGTTGTTGCAGCCCACCGAGATGGACACCCACGCCGCGTAGGCGGACTCGCGGCGGGTCGGCAGCGTCGAGGGGAACGCCTCCAGGGACTCGGCGATCTCGACCTGCGCCTCCTCCTGGACGCGCGCCCGCTCCAGCAGCACCGGCAGCTTCCCGATGTTGTGCGTGCCGAAGACGACATCGACCCAGGGGGCCCGCTGCACGATGGTGTCGCGGTCCTTCTGGGCCAGGCAGCCGCCGACGGCGATCTGCATGCCGGGCCGCTTCGTCTTCATCGGCGCGAGCCGGCCGAGATTGCCGTACAGCTTGTTGTCGGCGTTCTCCCGCACCGCGCAGGTGTTGAAGACGACGACATCGGCATCCCCGTCGGCGCCCTCGGGCGCGCGGACGTAGCCGGCTCCCTCGAGGAGGCCGGACAGCCGCTCGGAGTCGTGGACGTTCATCTGGCACCCGTAGGTGCGCACCTCGTAAGTCTTCGCACTCATCTCGCCCCCCAGGGTACGGGGCCCACCACCCCCTGGTCCTCGCGGGCGGTGAACTGGCAGGATCCAGCCATGCTCCCCGCACTGTCCCGGCCCGCCCGCCGCCGCGCCCTGACGGCGGCCGCGGCCGTCCTGGCGGCCCTCGGGCTGCTCCTGTGGTGGCTGCTCCCGTTCGGCGGACCGGCCCCCACGGGGAAGATCGACTTCAGTACGGGCGTACGCACCGGGGTCTACCAGCGCTACGGCGAACTCCTCCAGCAGGCCCTGGCCGCCGACCTTCCGGACGTCCAGGTCAATCTGCGCACCAGTCAGGGCTCGCAGCAGAACCTCCAGCGCCTGGCCGACGGCGTCTCCGACTTCACCATCGCGACCGCGGACTCCGTCGACAAGTTCCGCAAGGACGGGGCGCCCGGCGCGGACCGGCTGCGCGGCTGCGCGCGGCTGTACGACGACTACGTCCAGCTGGTGGTGCCCCAGGGCTCCCCCGTGCGCTCGGCCGCCGACCTGCGCGGCAGGCGGGTCGCCGTCGGCCAGGACGGCTCGGGGGTGCGGCTGCTCGCCGACCGGCTGCTCCAGGCCGCGGGGCTCGACCCGCACAAGGACGTCAAGGCCGTGCCCACCGGCATCGACACCATGCCCGATCTGCTGCGCAACCAGCAGATCGACGCGTTCTTCTGGTCCGGCGGCCTGCCCACCAACGCCGTGCTCAAGCTGTCCGAGGCGTATCCGGTCCGGCTGGTCCCGCTGGCCGGCCTGGTGTCGGCGCTGCACCAGGCGGACGGCAGCACCGGTTACTACCGGGCGGCCACGATGCCCGCCGACGCCTACCCCAAGGCGCAGCGCGGCGTGCCCGTGCCGACGATCGCGGTGGCGAACCTGCTGGTGACCACGGACCGCACCGACACGGCGCTCACCGAGGGCTTCACCCGCACGGTGATCAACAGCCGGGACCGCATCGGGCGCGTGGTGCACGCGGCGCAGCTGGTCGATCTGCGTACCGCGATCTACACGGATCCGCTGCCGCTGCACGAGGGGGCGCGCGACTACTACCGCTCGGTGAAGCCGTAGCCTCCCGGGCCGCGGCCCTCAGCCCTCGGGCTGGGTGCGCGGCACCGTGACGGTCACGCTCAGGCCGCGCGGTGCGTGGTGGGCGTAGGCGATGGTGCCGCCGCCGGCCGCGAGCAGAGCGCGGGAGATGGACAGGCCGAGGCCCGAGCCCTTGACGTTCTGGTGGCGGCCCGCGCGCCAGAACCGGTCGCCGACGCGGCCCAGTTCCTCGTCGGAGAGCCCGGGGCCGCGGTCGGCGACCGTCACGCTGGTCCTGGGCCCGTCCACGCCGACGGTGACGCGGACCTCCTCGCCCTCGGGGGTGAACTTCAGCGCGTTGTCGATCACCGCGTCCAGGGCACTGGAGAGCGCCACCGGGTCCGCCCAGCCGGTGGCGGCCGCCATGCCGTCCGCGTACAGCCGTACGCCGCCGGCCTCGGCGAGGGGGCGCCAGGCCGCGACGCGCTCGGCGGCCAGCGCGCCGATGTCGGTGAGCTGGAGGTCGGCCGCGGCGTGTTCGGCGAGTGCGAGGCCGAGGAGGTCGTCGAGGACCTGCGCCAGGCGTTTGCCCTCGGTGCGTACGGAGGCGATCTCCTCGTTGCCCTCGGGGAGTTCGAGCGCGAGGAGTTCGATGCGCAGCAGCAGGGCGGACAGCGGGTTGCGCAGCTGGTGCGAGGCGTCGGCGACGAACGCCCGCTGCTGTTCGAGGACTTCCTCGACGTTGTCGGCCATCTCGTTGAACGAGCGGGCCAGCCTGCGCAGTTCGGGCGGCCCGCCGGCGGCGGCCACCCGGGACTTCATGCGTCCGGTGGCGATGTCATGGGTGACGGCGTCCAGGACGCGCACGGGACGCAGGACCCAGCCCGTCAGGCGGACCGCCGCGCCGACCGCCAGGAGCATCGCCGCCACCTCGCCCGCCCCGATCAGGAGCCAGCCGCGCAGGGTGCCCGAGCGCATGCGGCCGGTGGGCGAGTCGGTGACCACGACCGCGATCACGTCGCCCTCGCGCACCACGGGCGAGGCCACCACCAGACGGCCCTGCTGCCACGGCCAGACCTGGGCCGGGTCGTGGCTGCGGCGCCCGGCGAGCGCCTCGTTGAACGCCAGGATCCCCTGCCCCTTGGCGGGCACGCGCCAGCCGCGCGGGGCGCTCGCCATGGCGCTGCCGTTGCGGAAGAACACCCCCGCCCTGATCCCGTACAGCGAGGAGTAGCGCGACAGTTCCTCCTCCAAGGTGGTCAGGCGCTCCGCGCTGTTGGTGTCGTCGCCGTCGGGGGCGGTGACGAACTGGGCGAGGGCCGCGAAGCGGGCGGTGTCGTCGATGCGGTCGACCACGACGCGCTGCTGCTGAGCGTGGGCCACGCTCAGGGCGAGCGGGAACCCGAACGCGACCAGGACGAGCGCGAGCAGGAAGATGAGGAGGGGCAGGAGGCGGGTGCGCACCGGGCTGCTCGGGCCTCAGAGGGCGGCCGGCGCGACGAGCCGGTAGCCCACGCCGCGCACCGTCTCGATCAGTGCGGGCATGCGGAGTTTGGAGCGCAGCGAGGCGACGTGCACTTCGAGGGTGCGGCCGGTGCCTTCCCAACTGGTGCGCCACACCTCGCTGATGATCTGTTCGCGGCGGAAGACGACGCCGGGGCGCTGGGCGAGGAGCGCGAGCAGGTCGAACTCCTTGCGGGTCAGCTGCACGCCCTCGCCGTCCACGCTCACCCGGCGGGTGGGCAGCTCGATCTGCACGCGGCCCAGGCGCAGTTCGCTCTGCGCCGACTCGGGCCGGCCGCCGGGGGCGGGGCGCCGGATGACCGCGTGGATGCGGGCGATGAGCTCGCCGGTGTCGTACGGCTTGACCACGTAGTCGTCGGCGCCCAGGTTGAGGCCGTGGATGCGCGAGCGGACGTCCGCCCGGGCGGTCACCATGATCACGGGGATGGAGGTGCGCTTGCGGATCTTGCCGCACACCTCGTAGCCGTCCTGGTCGGGCAGTCCCAGGTCGAGCAGGACCACCCCGAAGGGGGGCCGGGCGCAGCGCTCGTCGGGCAGCAGGGCCTGGAGCGCCTCCTCGCCGTTGCGGGCGTGCTTCACCTCGAAGCCGTGCTTGGCGAGCACCGCGGACAGGGCGGCGGCCACGTGGTCGTCGTCCTCGACGAGCAGCAGTCTCATGACCCCCCTTCCCTGCGGGCGCCCCGTCCCCCGGGGTCCCGCGCACCGTGTGTCCACCGGCCGCATCACGGCACGTACCCCCGCATCCACGCCCATGGGCGCCACTTCGGTCAAGGGGGCGCCCGCCCTTGCGCATCATCCGTTACGGAGCCGGTATTGGGCCGGGGGGCGCGCTCACCCAGAGTGCTTCCGCGCAACCGGATCGTTATGCTCAAGTTCAGCTCAGATGTAATGACGCTGGTCACAACTCCCCACTACGTTCCTCCCCAACCGAGGAGGACGGAGCAAGAAGCCGATGAGCGGAGTATCAGTGGCCAAGGGGACCGAGGACGCCGTACCCGCGTCGGGTGACCTGGTCGTGCTGAACAACGTCAACAAGCACTTCGGCGCGCTGCATGTGCTCCAGGACATCGACCTGACCATCGCCCGCGGCGAGGTCGTCGTCGTCATCGGGCCCTCCGGGTCCGGGAAGTCCACGCTGTGCCGCACCATCAACCGCCTGGAGACGATCGATTCCGGGACGATCTCGATCGACGGCAGGCCGCTGCCCCAGGAGGGCAAGGAGCTGGCACGGCTGCGCGCCGACGTCGGCATGGTCTTCCAGTCGTTCAACCTCTTCGCCCACAAGACGGTGCTCGAGAACGTCATGCTGGGTCAGGTGAAGGTCCGCAAGACGGAGAAGCCTCTCGCCGCGGAGAAGGCCCATGCCCTGCTCGACCGGGTCGGTGTGGGCACCCAGGCCGACAAGTACCCGGCGCAGCTCTCCGGCGGCCAGCAGCAACGCGTGGCGATCGCACGGGCGTTGGCGATGGACCCGAAGGTGATGCTCTTCGACGAGCCCACCTCGGCGCTCGACCCGGAGATGATCAACGAGGTCCTCGAAGTCATGCAGCAGCTGGCGCGGGACGGCATGACGATGGTCGTGGTCACCCACGAGATGGGCTTCGCCCGTTCCGCGGCCAACCGGGTCGTCTTCATGGCCGACGGCAGGATCGTCGAGGAGGCCACGCCCGACCAGTTCTTCAGCAACCCGCGCAGCGACCGGGCCAAGGACTTCCTCTCGAAGATCCTGCACCACTGACGGCCAGGCGGCCCGCTCCGTCAACCCCCCGTGTTCCGCGGGCGGTTGAGGGTCCTTCGACGACGCCGTGACGCCCACCGACCAACGACGCAAGGAATGTTCGCCATGATGCTCCGCAAGTCCGCCGCCGTCGCGGCGATCGCCGTGTTCGCCCTGACCGCGACCGCCTGTGGCGGCAAGTCCGGCTCGGCCGGCGACAAGCAGTCCGCCCAGCCCGGCGCCAGCGGCGCGCCGCAGCTGCCGACGTACACCGTCGCCTCGAACGTCACGCTCGACTCGCCGACCTTCAAGGCGGCCAAGGCGCGCGGCAAGCTGATCATCGGCTCCAAGGCCGACCAGCCCTACCTCGGCTTCGAGGACCAGTCGACCAAGGAGCGCTCCGGCTTCGACGTCGAGATCGCCAAGATGATCGCGGCGGACCTGGGCTTCAAGGCCGACCAGATCGAGTGGAAGACCGTCGACTCCGGCGTGCGCGAGACCGCGATCTCCAAGGGCCAGGTCGACTACTACGTCGGCACCTACACGATCAACGACAAGCGCAAGAAGCAGGTCGGGTTCGCCGGTCCGTACTACAAGGCGGGCGCCGACCTGCTGATCCGCAAGGACGACACCTCCATCACGGGCAAGGACACGGTCAAGGGCAAGAAGGTCTGCTCGATCGTCGGCTCCACGCCGCTCCAGGAGATCAAGAAGCCCGAGTACGGCGCGTCCGTCGTCGAGCTCGCCAAGTACTCCGACTGCGTGCAGCAGCTCCTGTCCAAGCAGGTCGACGCGGTCACCACCGACGACGCGATCCTCAAGGGCTACGCGGCGAAGAACTCGGGCAAGCTCCACGTGGTCGGCAAGCCGTTCACCGAGGAGCCGTACGGCGTCGGCATGAACAAGGACGACAAGGCGCTGCGCGACTTCATCAACTCCTCGCTCGAAAAGCACGAGCAGGACGGCACCTACAAGAAGATCTACGACGCGACGCTCGGGCTGTCCGGCTCGACGTACCAGGCCCCGCCGGCCGTCGCGCGTTACTGACCGACGCCGCTCCGGGCGCCCCGTACCCGGTACGGGGCGCCCGGCCCCGCCCCACCCGACGCCCCAGCCGCTGCCCGCCGACGCGGAGACCCCATGAACGTACTGCTCGACCATTTCGCGGAGTTCCGCGACGGCTTCATAGGCACCGTGGAGATCACCGCCGTCAGTTCGGTCATCGCCCTGGTCCTCGGGCTGCTGCTCGCCGGATTCCGGGTCTCGCCCGTGCCGCCCCTGCGGTTCTTCGGCACCGCCTGGGTGACGCTGCTGCGCAACACCCCGCTGACGCTGCTCTTCCTGGTGTTCTTCTTCGTGGTCCCGGAGATCTTCTTCCCCGGTATGAGCCCGTTCCTGCTCGGCTCGCTGGCGCTCGGCTTCTACACCGCGTCGTTCGTGTGCGAGGCCGTCAGGTCCGGCATCAGCACGGTGCCGCTGGGGCAGGCGGAGGCGGCGCGTTCGCTCGGCATGTCCTTCCCGCAGACCCTGAGCCTGATCGTGCTGCCGCAGGCGACCCGGACGGTCATCCCGCCGCTGAGCTCGATCTTCATCGCGCTCACCAAGAACTCGGCGATCGCCGGTGCCTTCAGCGTGACCGAGATGTTCGGCTGGCAGAAGCTGATGAGCGAGGACGGCTACGACATCGTCCCGGTCTTCCTCTTCGTCGCCCTCGGCTACCTGGTCATCACGTTCGCCATGAGCGGTCTCTTCCGTCTCCTTGAGCGCCGCATGGAGGTCGCCCGATGAGTGCCAGCGTTCTGTTCGACGCGCCGGGCCCCCGGGCCGTCCTGCGCAACCGGATCTACGCCGCCGTCGGCTCCCTCGCCCTGCTCGCGCTGATCGCCGTGGCGGTCGTGCGGCTCGCGGACAAGGGCCACCTCGACTACGCGATGTGGGACATCTTCAACTACGCCGGCATCCGGCAGAACATCGCGGACGCGGTGCTCGCCACGCTCAAGGCGTTCGGTCTCGCCGCGGTCGGCTCGCTGGTCCTGGGCGTGCTGCTGGCCGTCGGCCGGCTGTCCGACCACAAGCCGGTGCGGTGGGCGGCGACCGCGTTCATCGAGCTGTTCCGCTCCATCCCGCTGCTCATCACGATCTACGCGGTCTGGGTCGGCTTCCTCACCGACTACTCGATGTGGGCGCTGGCGCTCGGTCTGTCGATCTACAACGGCTGTGTGCAGGCGGAGGTGCTGCGCGCCGGTGTCAACGCGGTGCCCAGGGGCCAGCGCGAGGCCGCGTACGCGCTCGGCATGAGCAAGACGCAGGTCATGATCAGCGTCCTGATGCCGCAGGCCGTCCGGGCGATGCTGCCGACGATCATCAGCCAGCTCGTCGTGACCCTCAAGGACACCTCGCTCGGCTTCATCATCCTGTACCCGGAACTGCTGCAGACGGCCCGTCTGATCGCGAGCAACACGCAGGTCAACGGCCAGTACCCGTATGTGTCGACGATCGTGGTGATCGGCACGATCTACGTGGCGATGTGCCTGCTGCTCTCGGCGCTCGCCACCTGGATCGAGAAGCGGGGGCGCCGGGCGAAGACCGGCATCGCCATGGGCACGGCCGCCGCGCCGATCACGGCCGACGGTCCGGCCGCGGTACGGGCCGAAACGGGGGCCGAAGGGCCGGACGGGGCGCCTGCCACCACGAACTGACGGCATATGAGGCAGTGACGTCCGCGTCGCTGCCTCCGTCACTTGACGCAAGCACGCGCAGTGGGTTGCATACGTTCTGTGATCGTGCACCGGGTTCCTCGCGCCACCTGCAAGCCGCCCCGACGCGTCTCGGGGGCCACGCCGTGGACCCGGTGATCGTCGTCGGCGCCGGTCCGGTGGGCCTGGCGCTCGCGCTGTCCCTCGCCGCGCAGGGCGTGCCGTCCGTCGTCCTGGACGAGGGGCCGGGCAACGAGGAGCCCCGAGCGGTGCGCACGGTCGTACTGCGCCCGGAGACGGCGTCGTTCGTGGCGCGCCTGGGCTGCCGCGCGGTGCGCGAGGAAGGGGCGCGCTGGGCGGGTCTGCGATCGATGCGGCGGGGCCGGCTGGTGCGCGAGGTCGCGTTCGGCGAGGGCCCCGCGGCGCAGCCGTCCCCCGTCCACCTGGCGCAGCACGCCCTGACCCGCGGGCTGCGCGAGGCGCTGGCCGCGTCGGGCCTGGTACGGATCGTGACGGACAGCCGCCTGGACGGCCTGGAGCAGGACGCGACGGGCGTCTCCGCGCACACCTCGGGACCGGGTGGAAGCTGGTGGCGCGGCAGCTTCGCGGTGGGCTGCGACGGTGCGCGCTCCACGGTCCGCAAACTCCTCGACATCCGTTTCACCGGCCGCACCGCGGTGGAGCGCCAGGCGGTGGTGGCCCTGCGCGCCGAACTGCCGTGGCCCGGCCACGAGGTGCTGCACCGGCTGCCGCCGTGGCGGGCGGGCGGCGACGAGGTGACGGCCCGGCCGCTCGGGGACGGAGCGTGGCGCGTGGACTGGCTGCTGCCGCCGCGCGCCGAACTGGTCACCCCCGACGCCCTGTTGGGGCGGGTCCGCGACACACTGGCGGGCTGGTGCGGCGAGGTCGTGCCGTACGAGCTGCTCGACACCGGTGTCCACACGGTGCACCACCGGCTGGCCAGGCGCTGGCGGGTGCGCCGCGCCTTCCTCGCCGGGGACGCCGCGCACCTGCTGGGCGCGCTCGGCACCCAGGCGCTCGACGAGGGGCTGCGCGACGCCCAGAACCTCGCCTGGAAGCTGGCCGCGGCCTGGCACCACGGGGCCTCGGAGGTCCTGCTCGACAGCTACCAGGAGGAACGGCGTTCCGCGGTCGCGGCCCGGCTGCGGGCGGCGGACCAGTCGCTGCCGATCCTGCGGGGCGGGGCGGGTGTGCGGGGGTGGGTGCCCGGGTCCGGCCGGGGCCATGACGCGCTGGTGACCGACGGGCACCTGGGGCGCGGTCCGCTCGGCGCGGCGCCCGCGTACGCCCGCTCACCGCTCGCCCCGGAGCCGGCCGCCTCGCACCTCACGGTGGGTACGGAGCCGGGCGCACCGGCGGCGGACGTGCCGGTCACCGCTCCGGACGGCTCGGCCGCGACGCTGTGGGGCCGGCTCGGCACGGGCCGGCTGCTGGTGGTCCTGGTGGCGCCGGGCACGGCGGTGTGGGACCGGCGCCACTGGCTGACGGCCGGGGTGATGCCCGCGCTGGACGAGGCGGTGTCCGGGCTCGCGCAGGACGCGGAACTCCTGGTGGCGGAGGACTACCCGGGCGCTCCGGCCCATGCGGTGCTGCTGGTACGCCCCGACGGCCATCTGGTGGCGGCGTTCAACGGCGTCCACCCGGCGGACCTGCGTGCGGCGGCGGACGCGTGCGGCGGGGGTGGCGGAGCGGGCGGGGCCGGGGCGGAGGACGACGGCGGGCGGCCGGAGACGGCGGAGCGGCTTCGGCCCACCGAGGTGGGCCGATAGGGGCCGGCGGGCCGGGGCCGGTCGGCCGGTGACGTCCATCATCTGAGATCTGTCAGCTGTGATCTGCCCTGTGCGAGGGGCCGATTGACCGTCGCGGGCGTCCATGGTCTACTCCGGAACGTGACCGACACCGATGTGCGCCTGTGGCGGAGGGTCCATATGGACCTGCTCCGCTATGCGGGCTGCGTGTGTCGTCCGTCCTGCTGATTCGCCTTCTCCCCCGCGCCGTGCCGCCGCGCCCTGTGACGCCGTCGGCCGTGCGCGCGCCTTCGCGAACTCCCTCAGGACGGTCCTCCGTGTCGCCTTCCCCCAGCACGTCCACGCGTACTTCCACAGCCGTGCCCCCGCCCCCGGCCACGCCGACCGAGGCGGAGTTGCTCGCCTTCGCCCGGCGTACCGCCCAGGACACCGCTCTCATCGCCTCGTTGCCGCTCGATCCCGAGGGGCGCACCTGGATCCGTCTGGACGGTCCGGGCGGAAGTGAGGCCTGGTTGATCGGCTGGCCGCCGGGGACCGGGACGGGCTGGCACGACCACGGCGGCTCGCACGGGGCGTTCGCCACGGCGGCCGGTGTGCTGCGCGAGGACTCGCTCGCGGCGCGGCTGCCCACGGAGGGCTGGAAGACCCTGGAGCTGGCCGAAGGGGTGGACCGTTCACGGCAGTTGGGGCCGGGACGGAGCCGGGCGTTCGGGCCGCACCATGTGCACGAGGTGAGGAACGAGTCGGCGTCCGAGCACGCGGTCTCGGTGCACGCCTATTTTCCGCCGCTGCCGCTGATCCGGCGCTACAGCCGGACGGGCGCGGTGCTGCGGGTCGAGCAGGTCGAGCGTCCGGAGGACTGGCAGTGAGCGCGCAACACGAACGGCCGGAGGGCATCGACGAGCTCCTCGCACGCGTCCGGACCGGCCTTGACCGGGTGACGGCGCGGGAGGCGTTCGCCGAGGCGGCCGAGGGGGCGCTGTTGGTGGACATCCGTTATGCGGCGCTGCGGGAGCGGGACGGGTTGATTCCGGGGGCGCTGGTGGTGGAGCGCAACGAGCTGGAGTGGCGGCTGGATCCGCAGGGCAGCCATCGCGCGGCCGAGGCTACGGGGCACGGTCTGCGGGTGGTGGTGGTCTGCAACGAGGGATATGCCTCGTCGCTCGCGGCGGTGTCGTTGCGGCAGTTGGGGCTCTGTCGGGCGACGGATCTGATCGGCGGGTTCCAGGCCTGGCGGGCGGAGGGCCTTCCGGTCACCCCGCCGGCGGGTCGGGAAACGGGCTGAGCGAGGGGGCCGTACGCGGGCGTGCCGGGGGCTCGGCCGCGTACGGCTCAGGTCTCGTACAGGTCGTCCGCGTCGTCGCCCTCGTTCTGCAGTGCCTGGCGGACCACTCTGAGGGCCATGCCCTCGGGGTAGCCCTTGCGGGCGAGCATGCCGGCGAGGCGGCGGATGCGGCGGTCGCGGTCGAGGCCGCGGGTGCCGCGGAGTTTGCGCGCCACGAGTTCGCGCGCGGTCTCTTCCTCCTGGTCGGTGTCGAGCTGGGCGACGGCTTCGTCGATGACCGCGGAGTCCACGCCTTTGGTGCGCAGTTCGCGTGCCAGGGCGCGACGGGCGAGACCCCGGCCGTGGTGGCGGGACTCGACCCAGGCGTCGGCGAAGGCGGCGTCGTTGATCAGGCCGACCTCTTCGAAGCGGGAGAGGACTTCTTCGGAGATCTCGTCGGGGATCTCGCGTTTCTTGAGGGCGTCGGCGAGTTGTCTGCGGGTGCGGGGGGTCCCGGTGAGCAGGCGCAGGCAGATGGCCCGCGCCCGCTCAGCCGGGTCCTGTGACGGCGGCTCCTTCTCGGCCCTCGACGAGTCGGTGCCGTCGCCCGTTCCTTCGGGGCCGCGCCGTCGGGAGCGGGCCCGCGGGGGGCCCTGCTCCTCGGGTTCGGCCCATTCGGTCCTGCGGGTCACGGTCAGCTCTTGGCGGCGGTGGCCTTGGCCGTCTTGGCCTTGGTGGCCGGGGCCGGCACGGCGGCGGCGTCGGCCGCGGGGGCCGTCTCGCCGGCGGCGTCCTTGGTGTCCTTGCCGTCCTTGGCCGGGTCGGCGGGCTGCTCGGGACGGACGCCGACGCCCAGCTTCTCCTTGATCTTCCTCTCGATCTCGTTGGCGAGGTCGGGGTTGTCCTTGAGGAAGTTGCGGGCGTTCTCCTTGCCCTGGCCGAGCTGGTCGCCCTCGTAGGTGTACCAGGCGCCGGCCTTGCGGACGAAGCCGTGCTCGACGCCCATGTCGATCAGGCCGCCCTCGCGGCTGATGCCCTGGCCGTAGAGGATGTCGAACTCGGCCTGCTTGAAGGGCGGCGCGACCTTGTTCTTGACGACCTTGACGCGGGTGCGGTTGCCGACCGCGTCGGTGCCGTCCTTGAGCGTCTCGATACGGCGGATGTCCAGACGCACGGAGGCGTAGAACTTCAGGGCCCGGCCACCGGTGGTGGTCTCGGGGGAGCCGAACATGACGCCGATCTTCTCGCGGAGCTGGTTGATGAAGATGGCGGTGGTCTTGGACTGGTTGAGCGCGCTGGTGATCTTGCGGAGGGCCTGGCTCATGAGGCGGGCCTGGAGGCCCACGTGGGAGTCGCCCATCTCGCCCTCGATCTCCGCGCGCGGCACGAGGGCCGCGACGGAGTCGATGACGATGAGGTCGAGGGCGCCGGAGCGGACCAGCATGTCGACGATTTCCAGGGCCTGCTCGCCGTTGTCCGGCTGGGACAGGATCAGGTTGTCGATGTCGACGCCGAGCTTCTTGGCGTACTCGGGGTCGAGGGCGTGCTCCGCGTCCACGAACGCCACCGCGCCGCCGGCCTTCTGGGCGTTGGCCACCGCGTGCAGCGTCAGGGTCGTCTTGCCGGAGGACTCCGGGCCGTAGACCTCCACGACGCGGCCGCGCGGCAGGCCGCCGACGCCGAGTGCCACGTCGAGCGCGGTCGACCCGGTGGGGATGACCTCGATGGGCTCATTGGGCCGCTCGCCCAGGCGCATGACCGCGCCCTTGCCGAATTGCCGTTCAATCTGTGCGAGCGCGGCGTCGAGCGCCTTCTCGCGGTCGGTTCCTGCCATGGGTTCCACCCGATTTGCTTGAGTCGATCGCTTCACGTCAATGACGCTAACCCCTGCCACTGACAATGGGCTCCGACGTCCTTCCAGCCTGTGGACAACTCCGCCGGAAACGCGGGGGAACCCTCGCTGGCACAGGGCCGGAATCCCATGAGAATGGATGTTCGATTTTGGTGTCAAGCGCACCACGCGGGTGCGGAGCGACCGGTTCCCCGCGCGTCAGGACGCGCCGCGCGTCCGGTGCCGCCCGTGCACGCGCGGGTCGTCCGTCACGTCGTAGCGCTTCACGTAGGCGCCGAGGAAGGCCTGCAGGGTCGCGACCGCGGGGATGGCGATGAGGGCGCCGACCGCGCCCATCAGGGCGGTCCCGGCGATGACCGAGCCGAAGGCTACGGCGGGGTGGATGTCCACGGTCCTCGCGGTGAGCTTGGGCTGGAGCATGTAGTTCTCGAACTGCTGGTACACCACGACGAAGCCGAGCACCCACAGCGCGTACCAGGGGTTCACGGTGAAGGCGAGCAGCATGGGCAGGGCGCCCGCCAGGTAGGTGCCGATGGTGGGGATGAACTGGGAGACCAGGCCCACCCAGACCGCGAGCGCGGGGGCGTAGGGCACGCCGAGGATCTGCAGCAGGACGTAGTGCGCGATGCCGGAGATGAGGGCCATGAGGCCGCGCGAGTAGAGGTAGCCACCGGTCTTGTCGACCGCGATCTCCCAGGCCCGCAGCACCTCGGCCTGCCGGGCCGGCGGCAGGACGGAGCAGATCGTGCGGCGCAGCCGGGGGCCGTCGGCGGCGAAGTAGAACGAGAACAGGAAGATCGTCAGCAGCCGGAAGAGGCCGCCGAGGACGGTGGCGGAGACGTCGAGCACGCCGGTCGCGCTGTTCTGGACGTACTTCTGCAGCCAGTCGGAGTGCAGCAGGCTGTCCTGCACCTCGACGCGGGAGAGGTCGGTGTGGAAGGTGTGGTTGATCCAGTTGATCACCGAGTCGAGGTACTTGGGGAACTGCTCGACCATGTCGACGATCTGGCCCGCCAGCATCGAGCCGAGCAGCACGACGAAGCCGACGGTCGCGATCACCAGGGCGAGGAAGACCAGGAAGGTGGCCAGGCCGCGGCGCATGCCGCGGGACGCCATCCGGCCGACGGCGGGTTCCATGGCGAGCGCGACGAAGAACGCGATCAGGATGTTGATCAGCAGCCCGATGAGCTGGTGGAAGGCCCAGCTGCCCAGCTGGAAGCAGGCGTACAGGGCGAGCACCAGGACCACGGCGCGCGGCAGCCAGCGCGGCATGCGGGCCGGGCCGCTCGCTCCCGCCGGCCCGGCGGGCGGCTCCCCGCGGCCGGCCGCCGCACCGCCCCGGCCGTCCCCGGCGCCGTCACCCCGGCCGTCCTGCGAGCCGTCCGCGTCCTCGCCGGCGAGGTCGTTGGCCGGGCCCGCGGCCGGGCTGCCCTGCGGCCCGGCGCCGGGGGCCGCCGCCGGGTGCTCGGCACGGCGCTCGTCGGGGTCCGCCGGCCCGCCCGCGGGGCGGGCGGCGGCGCGGTCGTCGGTGTCGGTCTCATCAGTGGGTGCCACGGGGCAAGTCTCGCCCATGCGTCCGACAGCCAGGTGCCATCTGGTCCCGGGCGGGCGGCGGGGGCCGCTCGTCACCCGTGGCCGCGCCGTTCACCCGAAGGCGGGTCCCCCGGTGTGCGGGGGCCGCGGCCGGCCGCGGCGCCGGCCAGTGCCGGGGCCCGGGCGGGGATTCGCGCGCGCGTGCTCACCTGCGGTCGGCGGGGACGTCCACGGCGGCGCAGACCGCCCGCCAGACGTCCTTGGCCTCCCAGCCCGCGTCGAGCGCCTCGTGCACGGTGCGCCCGCCCAGTTCCGCCATCACATGGTCGCGCGCGAAGGAGTCCGCGTATCCGGCGCCGAAGTGGTCGGCCATCCGCTCCCAGAAAATCGTCAACCGCATGACTCCAGTATCCCGCCCCTGGGAGTGCAGCCGGGGCCGTCGGGCCGTCCGGCGGCCCCGGGGGCCCTACCGTCTGGAACATGGCTGGTTCCGGAGCATCCCCCCACTCCCCCGACTCCCCGCTGGCGCGGGCCGGGCACTTCATCTGGCTGACGGCCAGGGTGCTCGAACAGCGCCGGTACGCCCACCACTTCCTCGGCAGCGACGCCGACGCCGTCGAAACGGCGCTGAGTGCCTATCAGGGCGGCGACGGCGGCTACGGCCACGCGCTCGAACCCGATCTGCGCGGCCCCGTCAGCCAGCCGCTGCACACCGCGCACGCGCTGAAGGTCCTGGACTCGGTGGGGCGGCTCGGCGGGCAGCGGGTGGAGCGGGTGTGCCGCTATCTGACGGAGGTGTCCACCAGGGACGGCGCGCTTCCCGCGGTGCACCCCTCGCAGCGCGGCTATCCGGCGGCGCCGTTCGTGCCGGTCGTCGACGACCCGCCCAGCGCGCTGCTGACGACGGGCCCCGTGGTGGGGCTGCTGCACCGCAACCAGGTGTGGCACGCCTGGCTCTTCCGGGCCACCGACTTCTGCTGGGCGGCCGTCGACTCCCTGGAGAGGTCGCACCCCTACGAGGTGCAGGCGGCCGTCGCGTTCCTGGACGGCGCGCCCGACCGCTCCCGGGCGGAGGCCGCGGCCGACCGGCTCGGCCGGCTCGTCAGGGAGCAGCGGCTCGCGGTGCTGGACCCGGCGCGGATCGCGCAGGCACCGGTCGCCGAGGGGTACGCCCCGGGCGAGCACCACTTCCCGCACGACTTCGCGCGGGTGCCGGAGTCGCTGGCGCGGCGCTGGTTCACCGACGAGGAGATGCGGCGCTCCCTCGACCATCTGGAGGCCGAGCAGCGCGAGGACGGGGGCTGGCCGGTCCACTGGCGTCAGTGGGCGCCGGGCACGTCCCTCGAATGCCGTCCGATGGTGACGATCGAGGCGCTGCGCACCCTGCGCGCCCACGGCCGCACGATCGGCTGACGCCCCGCCCGCGCCGGGCGTACGGGGCCGGGGCGCACGGGGCCGGGCGTGGGGTCCGGGGCACAAAGCCGGGCCGGGCTCAGCCGCCCAGCGCCCGGGCGCCCGCGGTGACGAGCACGGCGGCGCCGACGATCACCAGGAACGGGGCGCGCAGGACGAGGGCGACGGCCGCCGCGGCGAGACCGGCGGCCCGGGCGTCGAGCAGGACCTGGTGGCCTGTGCTGAAGGTCTGCTGTGCGGTAAGCGCGGCCAGCAGGGCCACCGGCAGCAGTGCGGCCAGCCGCTGGACCAGGGGGCGTTCCAGGGCGCCCGCGGGGACGAGCAGGCCCAGGAGTTTGACGAGGTAGCAGCCGAGGGCGGTGGCCGCGATGGCGATCCAGACGTTCAACGTGCTTGTCCCTTCGGGGAGTTCCCGGCTCCGGTGCCGGCGTGTGCGCCGGTGGCGTTTTGGGGGCGGCCCGGCGGTGTGCGGCGTCCCTTCAGGAAGAGCACGGCGGGGGCGGCCAGCGCGGCGGCCAGGACGGGCACTCCGGCGGGCAGCACCGGGAGCAGCCCGAGGACGAGGACGACCGCGAGGGCGGCGGTGAGGCGTTCGCTCGCGGACTTCAGCATGGGGGCGAGCAGGGCGAGGAAGACGGCGGGGCTCGCGGCGTCGAGCCCCCAGGCGTCGGTGTCTCCGAGCGCGCGGGCGCCCAGCGCTCCGGCCAGGGTGGTCAGGTTCCACAGCACGTAGAGGGTGAGGCCGGTGACGGTGAAGCCGATGCGGGCGGCGCGCCGGGTGGGCTGGGCGAGGGTGACGGCGGTGGTCTCGTCGATGACCCACTGGGCGGCGAGCGGGCGCAACGCCTTGGGCAGGGCGAGCAGTTGGGACAGGCGCAGCCCGTAGAAGGCGTTGCGGATGCCGAGGAAGAAGGCGCCGGCCGCCGCGGTGAAGGGGTTCCCGCCGGCCGCGAGGGCGCCGACGAGGGCGAACTGCGAGGCGCCGGTGAAGACGAGCAGGCTGAGGGCGCAGGTCTGCAGGAGGCCGAGCCCCGAGCCGGCCGAGGTGACGCCGAAGGCGAAGCCCGAGAGCCCGACCGCCACGCCGACGCCGAGGGCGTCGCGGACGACGGCCGCGTCGTCCCGCCCGGGCGCCCCGCTCTGCTCGCTGGTCCCGCCGTGCTCCCTGGTCCCGCCGTGCTCGGGGGTCCCGCCGTGCTCTCGGGCGCCTGCGGGTCCTTCGGTGCCGGGAGGTGCCCCGGCGCCGGTTCCCGCTCCGGTGCGGGTCTCTGGGGATGCTGTCTGTTCCGTTGCCACGCCTGGACGGTAGAGGAGGGCGGCGGGCCCGTTCTTGTACGTTCTTGCGTCCCGCCCGCCTGCGGGCCGGGTGGGCCAAAGGCGCCTCAGGGCGTGGCGGTGCGTTCGCGGCGGTAGGCGCCGGGGGTGACGCCGACGATGCGGGTGAAGTGGCGGTTGAGGTGGGGCTGGTCGCTGAAGCCGACCGTGACGGCGGCCTCGGCGAGGGGTGTCCCCTGCTCCAGGAGGCGCTGGGCGCGGCGCACCCGCTCCCCCGTCAGCCAGGCGTGCGGGGGCAGTCCGTAGGCGGCCTTGAAGGCGCGCAGCAGGGCGAAGGGGCTGGTGCCCAGGCCCTGGGCGAGCTGCTCCAGGGACGGCGGGTCGGCGAGCCGTTCCACCAGCAGGAGGCGGGCCGCGGCGGCGGCGCTCGCCCCGGCCGACGCGGGGGTGCGTTCGGGCATGCGGTGGCCGTGGCGGCGCAGCAGCCGGGCGACGGCGATGCGGAAGACGCTGTCGGCGGCCAGCGCGTTGCCCTGTTCGGCCGCACGGTGGACGTCCTGGATGAGCCGTGAGGTGTCGGGGTCCTCGACGATGGTCGCGGCGAACCCGGCGGTGCCGCGCAGCGTGGTCGTCTCGGCCGCTATGGCGCCGATGAGCCGGGCGGAGGGGTAGAGCGTGCCGTACGTCCAGCCTTCGGGGACGCCGGCGTGCGCGGCGTGCGGCACCTCGGGGTTGATCATGACGACGGTGCCGGGGCGGGCCCGCAGGGTTTCGCCGGGCATCACCACGTCCTCGACCCCGGTGCGCACGGCGCCGAGGACGAAGCCCTCGTGGGCGTGGCGGGGGAAGGTGTGGCGCACGTAGCGGGCGCGCAGCAGGTCGAGGCCGGGCAGCTCCGCGTACCGCCAGTGCCGTGCCCATTCCTCGACGCCGTTCACCCGTCCATTCTCGCAGCTCCGGGCCATTGTCAGTGGCGGGGTGCACGATGGGGTCCATGGCACGGACAGCGCTGGACTCCTTCTCGCCCGCGACCCGCGGCTGGTTCACGGGGGCGTTCACCGCGCCCACCGCGGCGCAGGAGGGCGCGTGGCGGGCGATCGCCGAGGGTTCGGACGTCCTGGTGGTGGCGCCGACGGGTTCGGGCAAGACGCTGGCGGCGTTCCTGGCGGCGCTCGACCGGCTGGCCGCGGTGCCGCCGCCCGCGGAGGCGCAGAAGCGCTGCCGGGTGCTGTACGTGTCGCCGCTGAAGGCGCTGGCGGTCGATGTGGAGCGCAATCTGCGCTCCCCGTTGACGGGGATCCGTCAGGAGTCGGTGCGGCTCGGGCTGCCGGAACCCGAGGTGCGGGTCGGGATCCGGTCGGGGGACACCCCGCCGGCGGAGCGGCGGGCGCTGGTGACGCGCCCGCCGGACATTCTGATCACGACGCCCGAGTCGCTGTTCCTGATGCTGACGTCGGCGGCGCGCGATGCGCTGGCCGGTGTCGAGACGGTGATCCTCGACGAGGTGCACGCGGTGGCGGGCACCAAGCGGGGCGCGCATCTGGCGCTGTCGCTCGAACGGCTCGACGAACTGCTGCCGCGGCCCGCCCGCCGGATCGGCCTGTCGGCGACGGTGCGTCCGGTGGACGAGGTGGCGCGCTATCTGTCGCCGCAGCGCAGGGTGGAGATCGTCCAGCCGCCCTCGGCCAAGGAGTTCGACCTGTCGGTGGTCGTGCCGGTGGAGGATCTGGCCGAGCTGGGCGCCGCCCCCTCCGCCGACGGGCAGGACGGGGCGGAGAAGCCGTCGATCTGGCCGCATGTGGAGGAGCGGATCGTGGATCTGGTGCAGGCGCACCGCTCGACGATCGTGTTCGCGAACTCCCGCCGTCTCGCGGAGCGGCTGTGCAACCGCCTCAACGAGATCGCGTACGAGCGGGCCATGGGCGAGCCGCTGCCGGAGGCGCACTCGCCGGCGGATCTGATGGGCGGCTCGGGTGCGGCGACCGGCGCTCCCCCGCTGCTGGCGAAGGCGCACCACGGTTCGGTCTCCAAGGAGCAACGGGCGCTCGTGGAGGAGGACTTGAAGGCGGGCCGGCTTCCCGCGGTGGTGGCCACCTCCAGTCTGGAGCTGGGCATCGACATGGGCGCGGTGGATCTGGTGGTGCAGGTCGAGTCGCCGCCGTCGGTGGCCTCGGGGCTCCAGCGGGTGGGCCGCGCCGGGCACCAGGTGGGCGCGGTCTCCACGGGCGTGGTCTTCCCCAAGTACCGGGGCGACCTGGTGCAGTCGGCGGTGGTCACCGAGCGGATGCGTACGGGGGCGATCGAGTCGCTGCGCATCCCCTCCAATCCGCTGGACGTACTGGCGCAGCAGCTGGTCGCGATGACGGCGCTGGACAGCTGGCAGGTCGACGACCTGCTGGCGCTGGTGCGCCGGGCGGCCCCTTTCGCGGCGCTCCCGGAGTCGGCGTTCACCGCGGTCCTGGACATGCTGGCGGGCCGCTACCCCTCGGACGCCTTCGCGGAGTTGCGTCCGCGGGTGGTGTGGGACCGGGTGGCGGGCACCATCACGGGCCGCCCCGGCGCCCAGCGGCTCGCGGTCACCTCCGGCGGCACCATTCCCGACCGCGGCCTGTTCGGCGTCTTCCTCGCGGGGGCCGATCCCAAGAAGGGCGGCGGCCGGGTCGGCGAGCTCGACGAGGAGATGGTGTACGAGTCGCGGGTGGGCGATGTGTTCACCCTGGGCACCACCTCGTGGCGGATCGAGGACATCACGCGTGACCGGGTCCTGGTGTCGCCGGCGCCGGGAGTGCCGGGCCGGCTGCCGTTCTGGAAGGGCGACCAGCTGGGCCGCCCCCTCGAACTGGGCCGTGCGCTGGGCGCGTTCCTGCGCGAGGTCGGCTCGCTGACGCCCGAGGACGCGCGGCTGCGGCTGTCGAGCGCGGGCCTCGACGCCTGGGCGGCGGACAACGTGATCGGCTACCTCGACGAGCAGCGCCGCGCCTGCGGCCACATTCCGGACGACCGGACGATCCTGGTGGAGCGTTTCCGTGACGAGCTGGGTGACTGGCGCGTCGTCATCCACTCCCCCTTCGGCGCGCAGGTGCACGCCCCGTGGGCGCTGGCCCTCGGGGCCCGCCTGGCCGAGCGCTACGGGATGGACGCGCAGGTCATGCACGCCGACGACGGCATCGTCCTGCGGCTGCCCGACGCGGACCTGATGGGTCTCGACCTCCTCGACCAGGACCCGGCGCAACCGGATGCGGCGTACGACAGCGAGCAGGCGCCGGTGGGGGCGGCGGACGCGGTCTTCGACAAGGGCGAGATCGAGCAGATCGTCACCGACCAGGTCGGCAGCTCCGCGCTGTTCGCCTCGCGCTTCCGGGAGTGCGCGGCCCGCGCGCTGCTGCTGCCGCGGCGCAGCCCGGGCAAGCGCACCCCGCTGTGGCAGCAGCGCCAGCGGGCGGCCCAACTCCTGGAGGTGGCGAGCGAGTTCGGGTCGTTCCCGATCGTCCTGGAAGCGGTACGCGAGTGCCTCCAGGACGTGTTCGACGTGCCGGGTCTGACCGAGCTGATGGGCGATCTGGAGGCGCGCCGGGTGCGGCTGGTGGAGGTCACCACGCCGGAGCCGTCCCCGTTCGCCCGCTCGCTCCTGTTCGGCTATGTCGCGCAGTTCCTCTACGAGGGGGACTCACCGCTGGCCGAGCGGCGCGCGGCCGCGCTCTCCCTGGACTCACGGCTGCTGGCGGAGCTGCTCGGCCAGGCCGAGCTGCGCGAGCTGCTCGACGCGGAGGTCCTGGCCGAGCTGGAGCAGGAGCTCCAGTGGCTCACGGAGGACCGCCGCATCAAGGACGCGGAGGGCGTGGCCGACCTGCTGCGCGTCCTGGGGCCGCTCACCGACGCCGAGTTGGGGCGGCGCGGCGCCGAGCCGGGCTGGGCCGGCGAGCTGGAGACGGCGCGCCGCGCCATCCGGGTCCGCATCGGCGGCGCCGAGCACTGGGCGGCGATCGAGGACGCGGGCCGGCTGCGGGACGCCCTGGGCACGGCCCTGCCGGTCGGGGTCCCCGAGGCGTTCACCGAGCCGGTGAAGGATCCCCTGGGCGATCTGCTGTCCCGCTACGCGCGCACGCACGGCCCGTTCACCTCCGAGACGGCGGCGGCCAGGTTCGGCCTGGGCAGCGCGGTCACCGACGGGGCGCTGCACCGCCTGGCGGCGGCCGGCCGGGTCGTGCAGGGCGAGTTCCATCCGGCCGGCATCGGCCAGGAGTGGTGCGACGCGACGATCCTGCGCAGGCTGCGGCGCCGTTCGCTGGCCGCGCTGCGCCAGGAGCTGGAGCCGGTGCCGCCCGCGGCGCTCGCCACGTTCCTGCCGCAGTGGCAGCACCTGGGCAGCAACAGTCTGCGCGGGATCGACGGGCTGGCGCGTGCGGTGGAGCAGTTGCAGGGCGCCGCGGTGCCGGCGTCGGCCCTGGAGAAGCTGATCCTGCCGTCCCGGGTGTCGGACTACGGCCCGGCGTTCCTGGACGAGCTGACCACGACCGGCGAGGTCCTGTGGGCGGGCGCGGGCGCCCTGCCCGGCAAGGACGGCTGGGTCTCGCTCTATCTGGCCGACGCGGCACCGCTGCTGCTGCCCGCGCCGCACCCGCTGGAGACGACGGCGCTGCACGAGTCGGTGCTGGCGGCGCTGGCCCCGGGCTACGGCCTCTTCTTCCGCCAGCTCGTCGACCAGGTCAGGGCGACCACCCATCCGGAGGCGAGCGAGGCCCAACTCGCCGACGCGGTATGGGATCTGGCGTGGTCGGGGCGGCTCACCAACGACACCCTCGCGCCGCTGCGGTCGCTGCTCGGTTCGGGGCGCACCGCGGGCTCGACCGCCCACCGAGCCAAGCGTCCGGTGCCGCGCGGCCGGTACGGCACGCTGACCGCGGCGGCCCGCACCGCCTCGCGCACCGGGCCGCCGACGGTCTCGGGCCGCTGGTCCCTGCTCCCGGCGCGCGAGCCCGATCCGACGCACCGGGCCCACGCCCTGGCCCGTACGCTTCTGGACCGGCACGGCGTGGTGACGCGCGGCGCGGTGCAGGCCGAGGGCGTGGAGGGCGGTTTCTCGGCGACGTACCGGATCCTGGCGGCGTTCGAGGACAGCGGGCAGGCGCGGCGCGGCTACGTGGTGGAGGGTCTGGGCGCCGCCCAGTTCGCGATGGACGGCGCGGTGGACCGGGTGCGCGCCGCCGCCACCGCCCGCGACCGCGGGGCCGACGCGCGGACCGCCCCCCAGGCGGTCCTCCTCGCGGCCGCCGATCCGGCCTGTGCGTACGGTGCGGCGCTGCCGTGGCCGGAGGCGCCCAACGGGGCCGGGCACAAGCCGGGCCGCAAGGCGGGCTCCCTGGTGGTGCTGGTCGACGGCGAGCTGGTGCTGTATCTGGAGCGCGGCGGCAAGTCGCTGCTCGCCTGGGCCGCCGAGCCCGACGATCCGGCCCTGGTGGCCGCGGCGGGCGTGCTGGCCGGGGCGGCGCGGGCGGGCCGGCTCGGCACGATCACCGTGGAGCGGGCCAACGGGGACCCGGCCCTCACCTCGCCGCTGGCCCGCCCCCTGGAGGCGGCGGGCTTCATCGCCACCCCGAAGGGCCTGCGCCTGCGGCCCTGAAAAGGCCGGGCCGGTCTGCGGAGGCCGGCCGGCGCTCACCCCACCCGGCTCCCGACCCCCCGCCCGGCCCACCCCGATCCAGGGCCGCCCCACCGCGCGGCGGCGCCCCGCCCCCATCCCCGGCAGAATTGGCCCATGCCCGAAGGAGACACCATCTACCAGGCCGCGCGGCGGCTGCACACCGCGCTGGCCGGTGAGGTCCTCACCCGGTCCGATCTGCGGGTGCCGCGGTTCGCCACGGCGGATCTGACCGGGCGCACGGTCCTGGACGTGACCCCGCGCGGCAAGCACCTGCTGACCCGGATCGAGGGCGGGCTCACGCTGCACTCGCATCTGCGGATGGACGGATCGTGGCGGATCTTCCGGCCCGGCGAGCGCTGGAACGGCGGCCCCTCGCACCAGATCCGCGCCATCCTGGCCAACGCGGAGCACACCGCGGTGGGCTACCGGCTGCCCGTGCTCGAACTCCTGCGTACGCGGGACGAGTCGAAGGCCGTCGGCCATCTCGGCCCGGACCTGCTGGGTCCCGACTGGGACGCGGAGACGGCCCTGCGCAACCTCCTGGCGGAGCCGGACCGTCCGGTCGGTGAGGCGCTGCTCGATCAGCGCAACCTCGCCGGGGTGGGCAACGTGTTCAAGTCGGAGATCTGTTTCGCGCTGCGGATCGTGCCGTGGCTGCCGGTGGGTGAAGTCCCGTCCCCCGAGCGGCTGGTGAGTACCGCGAAGCAGTTCCTGGAGGCCAACAAGGACCGCCCGCGGCGCCAGACGTACATCTACGGCCGGGCCGGCCGGCCGTGTCCGCGCTGCCGCACCGCGCTGCGGCACACCGCGCAGCGTGACCCGTCCGGACGGGAGAGGCCGACGTACTGGTGCCCCACGTGCCAGCCCGCGCCCGCCCTGTGAGGACGGATCAGCAGCCCCGCACGCTTATTGACGACCCGTCAGGTCCGGCCGTACCGTCCGGGCATGTCCCTCACGGCGTACGACCTCAGTGACCGTACGGCCTTCGTCACCGGTGCGGCGAGCGGGATCGGCCGGGCCAGTGCTCTGCTGCTCGCGGAAGCCGGCGCCGTGGTGCACTGCGCCGACCGCGACGAGGCGGGCCTGGCCGAAACCCTGGCGCTGATCGCGAAGGCGGGCGGCGCCGCACACGCGCATCCGCTGGACGTGGCGGACCGCGCGCAGGTGAAGGCGGCCGTCGAGGCGGCCGGGCCCGTCCATGTGCTGGCGGCGATCGCGGGCGTGATGCACACCAGCTCGGTCCTGGACACCGAGGACGCCGATCTCGACCGGGTGCTCGCCGTCAACTTCCGGGGCGTGCTGCACGCCTGTCAGGAGGTGGCCCGCTCGATGATCGCCCACGGCATCGGGGGCTCCCTCGTCACGATGGCGTCGGGCGCCGTGGACTCCTCGCGGCCGGGCCTGTTCTGCTACAGCGTCTCGAAGGTCGCGGTCGTGCAGCTGACCCGCACCCTCGCGGCCGAGCTGGGTCCGCACGGAATCCGGGTGAACGCGGTGGCGCCCGGCTGGGTCCGTACACCCATGACCGACCAGCACGCCGCCGAGCAGCAGGAGCAGATCGAGTCGATGATGCTGCGGCTCTCGCCGCTGGGCCGGCTCGGGCGGCCCGAGGACGTCGCGCAGGCGGTGCTGCATCTCGCGGCGGACGCCTCGGCGTTCACGACGGGTCAGATCCTGCGTCCGAACGGGGGCGTCTCGATGCCCTGGTAGTGCGGCGGGCGGCACGGCGCGACGGGCCGGGCTCGGGTGTGACATGGACGGGCAGCAGGCTCAGGCCCCAGCCGCCCGCGACCATCGCCCCTTCGACGAACCCCGCCTCACCGGGGGCCGTCGCCATCCGCAGCACGGCCCACCACCACAGTGCCGCCACCACCAGCGCGGGCACCCAACGCACCGCCACCGCCATGGGCCGCCTCCTCGGGCCGACGCTAGACCGCCGGGTAACCGGCCGGGAGGGCGCACCGGGTGCGGGCCCGGCGCGCTCCGGATCCCATGCGCCCGGTGGCGTGCGATTCGGTCGCGGTACGGCGTGCGGCGGCACGGGCGTCCGTGCCGCCGGCTATGCCCGCGGTTGCGCCGTCGGCCGTGCCGGTGGCGGTGCCGATGTCCGTGCCGGAGCCGGGGTGCACGACCGGCTCAGACCGTCTCGGCCTGGAACATCCAGGCGTGCTTTTCGAGGTCGGCGGTCAGGCCGATGAGGATGTCCTGGCTGATGGGGTCCGGGTCGGCGGTGGCCTCGATGCGCTCGCGCATCCGGGCGACGACCGCGCCCAGCGCGTCCACCAGGATCTTCACCGCGTCGGTGTCCTTGATCCAGCCGTCCTGGACGGTGCCGATGGCACTCGACCCGGCGACGGTCGCGGCCCGTCCGTCCGGGCTGACGCCGACGGCGGAGGCCCGCTCGGCCACGGTGTCCGAGTGCAGTCGCGCGGTGTCGACGACCTCGTCGAGCTGCAGGTGCACGGAGCGGAACCGGGGGCCGACCACGTTCCAGTGAACCTGCTTGGAGACCAGCGAGAGATCCACGAGGTCGACGAGCGCGCCCTGCAGAGCGTCGCCGACCACCTTGAGGTCGGCGTCGGACAGCGGGCTCTTGATGTAGGACATGCATTTCCTCCACTCGGACGGAACGCCCGCGGCCTCCGAGCAGGGGAACACCTGTACGGAACATGCGGACATATGCGCGATCTCCTACCACCCTGCCACAGAAGCCCCGAATCGGGCGCGGCGGGAAGGGGAGCGCGAGCGCGGGAAAAGGGCTGAGCCCCGGCCGGTCCCAGGGGACCGGCCGGGGCTCAGTACAAGCCTGGGCACGCGCCTTGATCAGGCGGCGACGACGTCCACCGCTTCCGCGGGCGCCTTGATCGTCACCCGCTCCGTCGGCACACCGGTCACCGACGTCACGGAAATCGAATTGAGCATCGGACGTACCGGCGCACGCACCGGCACCGGATCACTCGCCGCCGCAGAGGCGGCGAGCTCGGCGAGTGCCAGCTCGTCGCTCACTTCGCGCATGAGCTCGGACATCCGTACGTCAAGCGCGTCGCAGATCGCGGAGAGCAGCTCGGAGGAAGCCTCCTTCTGCCCCCGCTCCACCTCGGAGAGATAGCCGAGTGAGACTCGGGCGGACGAGGAGACTTCGCGCAGAGTACGGCCCTGGCGCTGGCGCTGCCGACGCAGCACGTCACCCAGCAGGCGACGGAGCAGAATCATCGGTGGCTCCCTCCTCGGACCGCGTAGCCGCATCCTTCACGCCCCACCGTACCGCCTCGCGCCGCGGCCGTGCGGGGAGCGATGTCGTGTTCACTCAGGGCTGCAAACATCAAATCCCCCCGTTCTGTTCCGTATCCTGTGCCCGCTCATCCTCGCGGAGTTCACTGGAGAGCAGTTCGAGCACGCTGCGTACACTCTCCCTACGGATTTCCGCACGGTCACCGTTCAACCTCAACGCGACGGTTTTCTTCGCTCCGGCCGGGCCAACGGCCGAAACGTACACCGTCCCGACGGGCTGTCCGTCCTGGGGATCGGGGCCGGCGACGCCGGTGGTCGCGATTCCCCAGCTGGCTTTGAGCACCCGGCGCACCCCTGCCGCCATCTGCGCCGCGACCTCGGGATCGACCGCCCCGCGCTCGCTCAGGAGGCCCGCGTCGACGCCCAGGACGTCCCGCTTGAGCTCGGTCGCGTACGCGGTCACCGAGCCGCGGAAGGCGCGGGAGGCGCCCGGCACCGAGGTCAGCTCGGCCGCCACCAGGCCGCCGGTCAGCGACTCGGCCACCGCGAGCGTCTGGTCACGCTCGGTGAGCAGCTGGAGGAGCCGGGCCGCCGCGCTCATGACGCGGGCCCCCCGGCGGCCCGCTGCGCGGCGAGCCCCTTGCGCCTCAGGACGATCGCCTGGCGCACGTAGTCGAGCCCCGTGACGACGGTGAGGACCACGGCGAGGGCCATCACCCAGAACCGCAGGGTGGCGAGCGGCCCGGTCAGCGCGAGGACGTACATGCCGGTCGCGGTGCCCTGGGCGAGGGTCTTGAGCTTGCCGCCGCGGCTGGCCGGAATCACTCCGTGCCGGATGACCCAGAAACGCAGGAGCGTGATGCCGAGTTCCCGGAACAGGATGACGCCGGTGACCCACCAGGGCAGGTCGTCGAGCAGGGAGAGGCAGATCAGCGCGGATCCCATGATCGCCTTGTCGGCGATGGGGTCGGCGATCTTCCCGAAGTCGGTGACCAGGTTGTAGGTGCGGGCCAGATGACCGTCGAAGATGTCGGTGATCATGGCGACGGCGAAGGCCGCCCAGGCCCAGGCCCGCATCGCCGGGTCGTATCCGCCGTCCGCGAGCAGCAGCACCACGAAGCCCGGCACGAGGACGAGCCGGATCATGGTCAGGATGTTGGCGATGTTCCAGAGGCTGGCCTGGTTGACGGCCGCAGCACCCAGCTTGCCGCCGGGCGCCGGCGCCCGGCCGGTACCGCCCGCCGCCGATGCCGGGACTCCGGTCATCTGCCCGCCTCCTCGGCCCCGTCGAGCCACTCGACCACGAGGTCCACGCCTTCGGTGGCGACGACCTTGGCCTCGACCATACGGCCCGGGGTGAGCCCCGCGCTCTCGGTGAAGATCACCTGTCCGTCGGTCTCGGGTGCCTGGTGTTCGGCCCGGCCGACCGCGCCGTCCTCGTCGTCGACGCTCTCGACCAGGACGCGCACGGTGTCGCCGATGCGCTCCTCGGCGCGCTGCGCGGTGAGCTCCTCGGCCAGGCGCGACAGGTGGTCGAGCCGTTCGGCGATGGTGTCGGCGTCGAGCTTGTTCTCGTAGCCGACCGCCTCGGTGCCCTCCTCGTCGGAGTAGCCGAAGACGCCGATGGCGTCCAGGCGGGCCGAGGTGAGGAAGCGTTCCAGCTCCTTGAAGTCCTCCTCGGTCTCACCGGGGAAGCCGACGATGAAGTTGGACCGCACGCCGGCCGTCGGCGCCTTGGAGCGGATCGTGTCGAGCAGTTCGAGGAACCGGTCGGTGTCGCCGAAGCGGCGCATCGCGCGCAGCACGGCGGGCGCCGAGTGCTGGAAGGACAGGTCGAAGTAGGGCACGACCTTGTCGGTGGAGGTGAGGACGTCGATGAGGCCGGGGCGCATCTCGGCGGGCTGGAGGTAGCTCACGCGGACCCGCTCGATGCCCTCGACCTCGGCGAGCTCGGGGAGCAGCGTCTCCAGGAGCCGGATGTCGCCGAGGTCCTTGCCGTAGGAGGTGTTGTTCTCGGAGACCAGCATGATCTCCTTGACGCCCTGCTCGGCCAGCCAGCGCGTCTCGCCGAGCACGTCGCTGGGGCGGCGCGAGATGAACGAGCCGCGGAAGGACGGGATGGCGCAGAACGAGCAGCGCCGGTCGCAGCCGGAGGCCAGCTTCACCGAGGCGACGGGGCTGGTGTCCAGGCGCCGGCGCAGCGGGGCGCGCGGCCCGGAGGCGGGCGCGAGGCCCTCGGGGAGGTCCTCGGGCGGGGTGTCCTGCGCGTGGCCGGGCAGCGCCACGTCCGGCGCGGCCTGGCGTTCGGCGGGGCTGATCGGCAGCAGCTTGCGCCGGTCGCGCGGGGTGTGGGAGGCGTGGATGCCGCCGTTGAGGATGGTCTGGAGGCGGTCGGAGATGTCGGCGTAGTCGTCGAAGCCGAGGACGCCGTCGGCCTCCGGGAGCGCTTCGGCGAGGTCCTTGCCGTACCGCTCGGCCATGCAGCCGACCGCGACGACGGCCTGGGTCCTGCCGTGGTCCTTGAGGTCGTTGGCTTCGAGGAGGGCGTCGACGGAGTCCTTCTTGGCGGCTTCGACGAATCCACAGGTGTTGACGACGGCGACGTCCGCGTCCGATGCGTCCTCGACGAGCTCCCAGCCGTCCGCTGCCAAGCGGCCTGCGAGCTCCTCCGAGTCCACCTCGTTACGGGCGCAGCCAAGAGTGACAAGGGCGACGGTGCGGCGTTCGGGCATGGACTCAAGACTACTTTGTCCTGGCCCACGCCCCCGCCGCGAGGGTCGTGGGCCGCCGGACTCAGCCGACCTGGGGGTCGCCCTTGGTGTAGCTCAGGCGCTCGACCTGGCCGTCCTCGAATTTGCTGTCGATCTTCTTGCCGTTGACGTAGAGCTCGACGGCCCCGGCGTTGCCCAGCACGAGGTCGACCTGCTGGCCGTCCTGGAACGTCTGGGCCTCGCCCTTCTGGAGCAGTCCGTCGAAGAGCATCTTGCCGCTGTGGTCCTTGGCCGAGATCCAGCTCTTGTCGTTGGTCGCGGTGACCTTGACGGTGACCTTGTCGGCCGGGACGGCCGCGATCGCGCTGTCCGAGGGCGTCGGGGTCGGCTGCGGCTGGGCGGGCTTGGCGGGGCTGGGACTGGCCGACCGCGAGGGCGGCTTCTGCTGCGCCGGTCCCTCGGCGACGGAGGTGTGGCTCTTCTTGTCGTTGCCGCCGCTGAACATGGTGAAGCCGACGAAGCCGACCACCACGACGATCGCGGCGACCATGGCGGCGGTCCAGTTGGGGCGGCGGGCCTCGGGGCGGATACGTTCCGCCTCGAAGAGGGGGGCCGCGGGGGTGGGGGCCGGCCGGCCGCCGTGGTCGGCGTCGTACTGGTCGACCAACGGGTTCGGGTCGAGGCCTACGGCCTGGGCGAAGGTGCGGATGTGTCCGCGCGCGTACACATCACCGCCGCACCGCGAGAAGTCGTCCTGCTCGATCGCGTGCACGATGGGGATGCGCACCCGGGTGGCGGAGCTGACCTCGTCGACGGTGAGTCCGGCGGCGATACGGGCCTGCTGGAGGACACGACCGATCGATGGCCCGTCGTCTGCGGTCGAAGGCCGGTCGTCTTCGGGAGAGTTGCCGATGGACACGGGGGCGCCTTTCGAGCGTGAGCCACCTGCTGGGTGTTCAGTCTAGGGGGGGTACGAAAGAGTGGGGCAACCGGTGGAGCGCAGTTTGTACGCCATCGGTATGGCCATGTGACCCTGGCAATGGGCCGGTGACCACAGGTGCTTCCACTCCTCCCTCAACTGGACGTGCGGCCGGGGGAAACGGTTGCCCGGGCATCCCGTACGAGTGCTTTGCGGGCCGGACGGCCGCACGGCGTGCTCAGGGAGCCTCCCCGCGGATCACCGCGAGCACTCCGTCGAGTTCGTCCGGCTTGACCAGGACGTCGCGGGCCTTGGACCCCTCGCTGGGCCCGACGATGTTCCGCGACTCCATCAGGTCCATGAGGCGCCCGGCCTTGGCGAAGCCCACGCGCAGCTTGCGCTGGAGCATCGACGTGGAGCCGAACTGGGTGGAGACCACCAGCTCGGCGGCCTGGCACAGCAGGTCGAGGTCGTCGCCGATCTCCTCGTCGATCTCCTTCTTCTGCTTGGTGGAGACGGTGACGTCGTCCCGGAAGACCGGGGCCATCTGGTCCTTGCAGTGCTGGACGACGGCCTGGATCTCGTCCTCGGTGACGAAGGCGCCCTGGAGGCGGGTCGGCTTGTTCGCGCCCATCGGCAGGAACAGTCCGTCGCCCTTGCCGATCAGCTTCTCGGCGCCGGGCTGGTCGAGGATGACGCGGCTGTCGGCGAGCGAGGAGGTCGCGAAGGCGAGCCGGGACGGCACGTTCGCCTTGATCAGACCGGTGACGACGTCGACCGAGGGGCGCTGGGTGGCGAGCACCAGGTGGATGCCGGCGGCGCGGGCCAGCTGGGTGATGCGGACGATCGCGTCCTCGACGTCGCGCGGGGCGACCATCATCAGGTCGGCGAGCTCGTCGACGATCACCAGCAGGTACGGATAGGGCGTCAGCTCGCGCTCGCTGCCCTCGGGCAGCTTGACCTTGCCGTTGCGGATGGCCTCGTTGAAGTCGTCGATGTGGCGGAACCCGAACGCCGCGAGGTCGTCGTAGCGCAGGTCCATCTCGCGGACGACCCACTGCAGTGCCTCGGCGGCCCGCTTGGGGTTGGTGATGATCGGCGTGATCAGGTGCGGGATGCCCTCGTAGGCGGTGAGCTCGACCCGCTTGGGGTCGACCAGCACCATGCGGACGTCCTCGGGGGTGGCCCGCACCATCACCGAGGTGATGAGGCAGTTGATGCAGGAGGACTTTCCGGAACCGGTGGCTCCGGCGACCAGGACGTGCGGCATCTTCGCGAGGTTGGCCATCACATAGCCGCCCTCGACGTCCTTGCCGAGCGCCACCAGCATCGGGTGGTCGTCCTCGGCGGCGTCCGCGAGGCGCAGCACGTCGCCGAGGTTGACCATCTCGCGGTCGGTGTTGGGGATCTCGATGCCCACCGCGGACTTGCCGGGGATGGGCGAGATGATCCGCACGTCGGGGCTCGCGACCGCGTACGCGATGTTCTTCGCGAGGGCGGTGATCCGCTCGACCTTGACGGCGGGCCCGAGTTCGACCTCGTAGCGGGTGACCGTCGGGCCGCGCGTGAAGCCGGTGACGCTGGCGTCGACCTTGAACTCCATGAAGACGTTCTGCAGCGAGGCGACGACGGCGTCGTTGGCGGCGCTGCGGGTCTTGCCGGGGCCGCCCTTCTCCAGCAGGTCGAGCGAGGGCAGGGCGTAGGTGATGTCACCGGCGAGCCGGAGCTGCTCGGCGCGCGGCGGCAGGGCCTCGGTGGTCTCGCGCGGCGGCTTCGTGAGGTCGGGCACGACGGGGGGCGCGCCGGGCGTCGCCCGGGGCGCGTCCGGTGTCTTCGTCCCGGCCGGCGTCTTCGTCCCGGCGGGCGTCTTCGTCCCGGCGGGCGTCTTGGCCTCGGCGGCGCGGGCGGTGGGGACGGGGGTGGCCTGGTCGCGGTGCTGCTCGGCGGTGACGCCCTGGGTGAGGTCGGCGACGACGGGCGAGGGGGGCAGGCCGTTCATGACGGCGCCGTCCAGGGCCGCGGCCGCCGCGGCGGCGACGTCGACGGGGTCGAGGCCGTTGTCGAAGGCGGGCTGGACGGAGCCGCGGCGGGGCCTGCGGCGCCGCGTGAGCGCCTCCTCCTCGGCCTGGTCCGGGCCGTGCTCGACGGGCGGGGCGGGGCGGCGCCGGGCGCGCGGGGCCGGGTCGACCTCCTGCCAGTCGTCGTCCGCCGGCTCGTCCTCGGCGAGCTCGCCCGGCAGCGGTTCGAGGACGCCGAGCTTCACGCCGAGCAGGTGCAGGCGCTGCGGGATCGCGTTCACGGGCGTCGCGGTGACGACGAGCAGCCCGAAGACGGTGAGCAGCACGAGCATCGGCACGGCGAGGACGTCGCCCAGGGTGAATTCGAGGGGCTTGGAGGCGGTCCAGCCGATGAGGCCCCCCGCGTCCTGCATGGCGTCGGTGCCGTCGTTGCGGCCGGGTGAGCCGCAGGCGATGTGGACCTGGCCGAGGATGCCGAGGACGAGCGCGGACAGGCCGATCACGATGCGCCCGTTGGCCTCGGGCTTCTCGGGATACAGGATGAGCCGGATCGCGACGGCGCCGAGCAGCAGCGGCACGACCACGTCCAGGCGGCCGAAGGCGCCGGTCACCAGCATCTGCACGAGGTCGCCGACGGGTCCGCGCAGGTTGGACCACGTGCCGGCGGCGACGATCAGGGCGAGCCCGAGCAGCAGCAGGGCGACGCCGTCCTTGCGGTGGGCGGGGTCGAGTCCCTTGGCTCCGCGTCCTATGCCGCGGAACAGGGCGCCGACCGCGTGGGCCGCGCCGAGCCAGATCGCCCGCGCGAGCCGGTAGACGCCTCCGGTCGGCGAGGGCGCCGTTCTGGGCGCGGGCCTGGGGGCCACGGCCTTCTTGACGGGCGCCCTCCTGGGGGCGGCCTTCTTCGCGGGCGCCTTGGGGGCCGCGACCTTCTTGGCGGGCGCAGCCTTCTTCGCCGGGGTACGGCCGGTGCGCTTCGCGGTGCCCGCCGTGCCCTGGGAACCCTTGCCGGACGTACGTGAGGCCATGGTGCTGAGGTTACCTGGGTCGGCGCCGGTGGACACGTGTGCCTACCGCTTCACCCGTCCGTGTCGTGGCCCGTAAGCACGCTGACGCCACGTCAGCCGGACGTGGCGTCAGTTCCGCACGCGGGCCCGGATGTCCCGCCGTGGGGGGGTCAGCTCTGCGAGGGCAGGGTGGGCGCGCCGCCGGTGCCGGGCTCCAGGGCGTCCAACGCCCGGCGCAGGCCGGTGAGCTTGCGCTCCAGGTGGGCCGCGGTGGCGACGGCCGCCGCGTCCGCCGAGTCGTCGTCGAGCTGCTTGGAGAGCGCCTCGGCCTGTTCCTCAACTGCCGCGAGGCGTGCGGAGAGTTCGGCGAGCAGGCCCGCGGACTCCTTGGCCGCGCCGCCGTGTCCGCCGCCCTCCAGCTGGAGCCGCAGCAGCGCGGCCTGTTCGCGCAGCTGGCAGTTCTTCATGTACAGCTCCACGAAGACCGACACCTTGGCGCGCAGCACCCAGGGGTCGAACGGCTTGGAGATGTAGTCCACGGCGCCCGCCGCGTATCCGCGGAAGGTGTGGTGGGGGCCGTGGTTGATCGCCGTGAGGAAGATGATCGGGATGTCGCGGGTGCGCTCGCGCCGCTTGATGTGCGCGGCGGTCTCGAACCCGTCCATTCCCGGCATCTGGACGTCCAGCAGGATGACCGCGAAATCGTCCGTAAGCAGCGCTTTGAGCGCTTCCTCCCCTGACGATGCCCGCACCAGTGTCTGATCGAGCGCAGAGAGGATGGCCTCCAGCGCCAGCAGATTCTCCGGCCGGTCATCGACCAGGAGGATCTTGGCCTTCTGCACCATGGCCCGTCCTCCTCGCCCCGGCAGTGCACCGGGCGCCGCCCCAGGGGACGACTCCCTTGCGTCGCCCGTCCTTGTGCCGGTCATGGTAGCCGCACCCCGCCTGTCGCCACACCCTGTCACCGCGATGTCACTGTGCACGAAGCAGAAACGTAAGGGGAGACCAGAAGGTTCCCCGAGCACCGCCTCCTCACACCCCGACGGCCACGGTCCGTCAGCAACGCCCGTTCCCGCGCCCGCTCAGGGATCACTTGCCCCGCATCCACTGCTCCATCACCGAGAGCAGATGATCGGGGTCGACCGGCTTGGTCACGTAGTCGGACGCGCCGGATTCGATGGCCTTCTCCCGGTCGCCCTTCATCGCCTTGGCGGTGAGCGCGACGATGGGCAGACCGGCGAACTGCGGCATCCTGCGGATGGCCGAGGTCGTCGCGTAGCCGTCCATCTCCGGCATCATGATGTCCATCAGGACGACCGCGGTGTCCTCGTGCTGTTCGAGGACCTCGATGCCCTCCCGCCCGTTCTCCGCGTACAGCACCGCGAGCCCGTGCTGCTCCAGGACGCTGGTGAGCGCGAAGACGTTGCGCACGTCGTCGTCGACGATCAGCACCTTCTCGCCGGCGAAGTGGAACGTGCGGGCGGGTTCGCGCTCCGCCTCCTCCGCCTCCCAGCTCTGGCCGGCTCCGCCGCGCTCGGCGGGCGCCTCTTCCCTCCGGCTCTCCGTACCGAGCGCCTTGCGGCGGCGCCGGAACAGTCCGGCCGTGGCCGGCTGGCCGCCGCCGGGCCCGAACTCCGCACCGCCGCCCTGCTGCGTGGGCTCCGGACGGACCGCCGCCTCCAGGGCGCGGCCCGCCGCGGCCTCCATGCCGCCGGGGGCGAGCTGCGGGTAGCCCTGCGGGGGCAACTCGCCGAGGTGGAGCGGGAGATAGAGGGTGAAGGTCGAGCCGCGGCCCGGTTCGCTCGCCGCGTGGATCTCGCCGCCGAGCAGGCGGGCGATCTCGCGGCTGATGGACAGGCCGAGGCCGGTGCCGCCGTACTTGCGGCTGGTCGTGCCGTCGGCCTGCTTGAACGCCTCGAAGATCACCCGCATCTTGCCGGCCGCGATCCCGATGCCGGTGTCGGTGACCGAGAAGGCGATCAGGTCGGAGTCGGCGTCGCGCAGCGAGCCCGCCTCCAGGAGCTGCTCGCGGATGGCGTGCGGGACGTCCGTCCCGGCCGGGCGGATGACGAGTTCGACGGCCCCGCTGTCGGTGAACTTGACCGCGTTGGACAGCAGGTTGCGCAGCACTTGGAGCAGGCGCTGCTCGTCGGTGTGCAGCGTGGCGGGCAGTTCGGGCGAGACCCGTACCGAGAAGTCGAGGCCCTTCTCCGCGGTGAGCGGACGGAAGGTGGCCTCCACGTAGTCGACGAGCTGCACCAGCGCGATCCGGGTCGGCGAGACGTCCATCTTGCCCGCCTCGACCTTGGACAGGTCCAGGATGTCGTTGATCAGCTGAAGCAGGTCGGAACCGGCCCCGTGGATCGTTTCGGCGAACTCGACCTGCTTGGGCGAGAGGTTGCCCTCTGCGTTGTCGGCGAGCAACTTGGCGAGGATCAGCAGGGAGTTGAGCGGGGTGCGCAGCTCGTGCGACATGTTCGCGAGGAACTCGGACTTGTAGCGCATGGAGACGGCGAGCTGTTCGGCGCGCTCCTCCAGGACCTGCCGGGCCTCCTCGATCTCGGTGTTCTTCACCTCGATGTCCCGGTTCTGCTGGGCCAGCAGCTCGGCCTTCTCCTCCAGTTCGGCGTTGGAGGCCTGGAGCGCCCGCTGCCGGTTCTCCAACTCGGCCGAGCGCTCGCGCAGTTGCTCGGTGAGTTCCTGCGACTGCTTGAGCAGCACCTCGGTCTTGGAGTTGACCGAGATGGTGTTGACGCTGGTGGCGATCATCTCGGCGATCTGGTTGAGGAAGTCCTTCTGGATGTGCGTGAACGGCTGGAACGACGCCAGTTCGATCACGCCGAGGACCTTGCCCTCGAACAGGACCGGCAGCACGATCACATGCGCGGGCGGCGCCTCGCCGAGCCCTGAGGAGATCTTGAGGTAGCCCGGCGGCACGTTCTCGACCAGGATCGTCCGCTTCTCCTCGGCGGCCGTGCCGATCAGCGTCTCGCCGGGCCTGAAGGACGTCGGCATGGAGCCCGCCGAATAGCCGTAACTCCCGCGCATCCGCAGCTCGTACGAGCCGTCGCCCTCGGGGCCGACCTCGGGGGCACCGCCCGTCGGCATGGCCAGGAAGAACGCGCCGTGCTGCGCGGAGACGACCGGGGTGAGCTCCGTCATGATCAGGGAGGCCACGTCGTCGAGGTCGCGGCGGCCCTGCATCAGGCCCGAGATGCGGGCCAGGTTGCCCTTGAGCCAGTCCTGCTCCTTGTTCGCCACGGTGGTGTCGCGCAGGTTGGCGATCATCGTGTTGATGTTGTCCTGGAGGGCCTGGATCTCGCCCGCCGCGTCCACGTCGATCTTCAGGTTGAGGTCGCCGCGGGTCACCGCGGTGGCGACGGCCGCGATGGCGCGGACCTGCCGGGTCAGGTTCCCGGCCATCTCGTTCACCGATTCGGTGAGGTCGCGCCAGGTCCCGTCGACGTCACGGACCCGGGCGTGGCCGCCCAACTGCCCCTCGGTGCCCACCTCGCGGGCGACCCGGGTCACCTCCTGACCGAACGAGGACAGCTGGTCGACCATCGTGTTGATCGTGTTCTTGAGTTCCTGGATCTCGCCGCGCGCATCGATGTCGATCTTCTTGGTGAGATCGCCCTGCGCGATGGCGGTGGTGACGGTGGCGATCTGGCGCACCTGGCCGGTGAGGTTGTCGGCCATGGAGTTCACCGATTCGGTGAGGTCCTTCCAGGTGCCGGAGACACCCGGCACCCGGGCCTGACCGCCCAGGATGCCGTCCGTGCCCACCTCACGGGCCACCTTGGTGACCTGCTCGGCGAAGGAGGACAGCGTCGTGACCATGGTGTTGACGGTGTCGGCGAGTTCGGCGACCTCGCCGCGCGCCTCGACGGTCACCTTCTTGGTGAGGTCGCCGTTGGCGACCGCCGCGGAGACCCGGGAGATGTTGCGCACCTGGGTCGTCAGGTTCGCGGCCATCAGGTTGACGTTGTCGCTGAGGTCCTTCCAGATGCCGGTGACCCCGCGCACCCGGGCCTGACCGCCCAGGATGCCCTCGGTGCCCACCTCGCGGGCGACGCGGGTGACCTCGTCGGCGAAGTTGGACAGCTGGTCGACCATCGTGTTGACGGTCGTGACCAGCTCCAGGATCTCGCCCTTGGAGTCGACGGTGATCTTCTTGGAGAGGTCGCCCTCGGCGACGGCCGTCGTCACCTCGGCGATGTTGCGCACCTGCGACGTCAGGTTGTTGGCCATGGAGTTGACGGACTGGGTGAGGTCCTTCCAGGTGCCGGACACGCCCTGCACCTCGGCCTGCCCGCCCAGGATGCCCTCGGTGCCGACCTCCCGGGCCACCCGGGTCACCTGCTCGGCGAAGCTGGACAGCTGGTCCACCATCGTGTTGAGGGTGTTCTTCAGCTCCAGGATCTCGCCGCGGGCGTCCACGTCGATCTTCTGCGACAGGTCGCCGCGGGCCACCGCGGTGGCGACCTGGGCGATGTTGCGCACCTGGGCCGTGAGGTTGCCGGCCATGCCGTTCACGGAGTCCGTCAGGTCGCGCCACACCCCGGCCACGCCCGGCACCTGCGCCTGCCCGCCGAGCCGGCCGTCGGTGCCGACCTCACGGGCCACCCGGGTCACCTGCTCGGCGAAGGCGGAGAGCTGGTCGACCATCGTGTTGATGGTGTTCTTCAGCTCCAGCATCTCGCCGCGGGCGTCCACGTCGATCTTCTGCGACAGGTCGCCGCTGGCCACCGCCGTGGTCACCTGGGCGATCTGGCGCACCTGCGACGTCAGGTTCCCCGCCATGAAGTTGACGGAGTCGGTGAGTTCCTTCCAGGTGCCCGAGACGCCGTCGACCCGCGCCTGCCCGCCGAGCCGGCCCTCGGTGCCCACGTCCCGCGCCATCCGCGTGACCTGGTCGGCGAAGTTGGACAGCTGCGCCACCATCGTGTTGACGGTGTTCTTCAGCTCCAGCATCTCGCCCGCGACGTCCACGGTGACCTTCTGCGACAGGTCACCATTGGCGACCGCCGTGGTCACCTGCGCGATGTCGCGGACCTGCCCGGTGAGGTTGCGGAAGGCGGTGTTGACGGAGTCGGTGAGGTCCTTCCAGGTGCCGGCCGCGCCGGGCACCTCGGCCTGACCGCCGAGCCGCCCCTCGATGCCGACCTCACGGGCGACCCGGGTCACCTCGGAACCGAACGCCTGGAGCTGGTCCACCATCGTGTTGACGGTGTTCTTCAGCTCCAGCATCTCGCCGGCCACGTCCACCGTGACCTTCTGGCTCATGTCACCGCTGGCGACGGCCGTGGTCACCTGCGCGATGTCCCGCACCTGGGTCGTCAGATTGCGGAAGACGGTGTTGACGGAGTCCGTCAGGTCCTTCCAGGTGCCGGCCGCGCCGGGCACCTGCGCCTGACCGCCGAGCAGGCCCTCCGCGCCGACCTCGTTGGCCACGCGGGTGACCTCGTCCGCGAACGTGCGCAGCGTCTCGGTCATCTGGTTGATGGTCTCGGCGAGCTGCGCGACCTCGCCGCGCGCGTTGACCGTGACCTTCTGCGACAGGTCGCCGCTGGCCACCGCCGTGGTGACCTGGGCGATGCCGCGCACCTGCGCGGTCAGGTTCGTCGCCATGACGTTGACGGAGTCGGTGAGGTCCTTCCACACCCCGGCCACACCAGGCACCTGCGCCTGGCCGCCGAGCTCGCCCTCGGTGCCCACCTCGCGGGCCACCCGGGTCACCTCGGAGGAGAAGGAGGACAGCTGGTCGACCATCGTGTTGACGGTGTTCTTCAGCTGGAGCATCTCGCCGGCCACGTGCACCGTCACCTTGCGCGACAGATCGCCCTTGGCGACCGCGGTGGTGACGAGAGCAATGTCACGTACCTGGGCCGTCAGCCGGTACGCCATCGTGTTGACGGAATCCGTCAGATCCTTCCAGGAACCCGACATTCCGCGCACCTGGGCCTGGCCGCCGAGCTTGCCCTCCGTACCGACTTCGAGGGCGACGCGCGTGACCTCGTCGGTGAACGCCGACAGCTGGTCCACCAGGTTGTTGACGGTCCGCCCGACCTTGAGGAACTCGCCGCGCAGCGGCCGCTCGGCGCCGTCGCTGCCGTGCGAACGCAGGTCCATGCGCTGTTCCAGATCGCCGTCGGCCACCGCCGACAGGACGCGTCCGACCTCCGAGACCGGGCGCGCGAGATCGTCGACCAGCGCGTTGGACGCGTCGATCGCGGTCGCCCAGGACCCCTCGCAGGCGCCGTTCTCCAGGCGCTCGGTGAGCTTGCCCTCGCGCCCCACCATCCTGCGCACCCGGGCGATCTCGCCGGTCAGATGCAGATTGCGGTCCGCCACCTCGTTGAAGACGGCGGCGATCTCCGCCATCACTCCGTCCCCCGAGACCGTCAGGCGCTTGCGGAAGTTGCCGTCCCGCATCGACGCGAGGGCAGCGAGCAGCCGTTGCAGCGCCGCCGTGTCCACCTCGGTCGTCCCCTGACCGCCACGCTGCCGGTGACGCCGGGCCTGCCCAGTCCGGGACTGATCGTCTTTCGCGCGCGTGCTTACGCCCCGCGCCGCTGCGCCAGACTCCACCGTGTCCCTCCCGCAAGGGTTGACCGCACTGCCCGGGCTGTCTCCGGAAGCATGCCCAGTGTTTCACCATGGCCGAACCAGGCCATAACAGTTCGGCAGCTTCGCATATCCGTCCCCGCCCACGGAGGGCGGAAACACTGGTGACCGGCATCCGCTCGGACAGCGAAGGTAAGTAACCTGGCTTCCGGCTGTCCAACCGCCCCGGTCCGCCCGGCATGGGGCGCTTGATCCCCTTTGCCCGGTAAAGCTTGGGGGCGGGCGGCACAAAGGACGACCACGGGGCACCGGAGGGGGCGGCCGGCATGGGACTGTTGTGGCCCGGAGGGCACGTTCCGGAGCCCCGGCAAGGAAATCCGGGCGTCGAGACGCGTACGAGGAGTTCTGTGATCACCGCGCGGGCGGCAGCCAGCTTCGACCCTGTCGGGCGGTCGGTCGCGACCGCCCGCGCCTTCGTCCGGGACACCCTCCAGGGCTGGGGGTACGCCGATGTCGTCGACGACGCCGTCGTCCTGACCAGTGAGCTCGTCACCAACGCGGTGGTCCACGCGGGCACCAAGGCCGACGTCCTGTGCCTGCGCTCGGAGGACGGCGTACGCGTCGAGGTCGCCGACCGCTACCCCGAACGCGAGGTTCCGCTCCTCGGCTCCCCCGCGGACATCGCCGGGCCCGACCGTGAGAACGGCCGCGGGCTGCTGCTGTGCGCGGCCCTCGCCTCGCGCTGGGGCGTCGAGTACACCCCGACCAGGAAGAACGTCTGGTTCCAGCTCGATCTGCCCAACCGCGCGGTCGGCACCCGCTCGGCCGGCCCGGCCCTGCCCCCCGAACTCCTCCCGGTCGCCGACGGCCGGGTCCGGGTCGCCGTCGTGCAGATCGACCGCACCGGCGCCGTACGCGCCTGGAACGAGGACGCCGAGGAACTCTTCGGCTACCCCGCCGAGCAGGTCACGGGCAAGGCGCTCACCGACTTCGCGGCCTGGCCGCACACCCCCGGCACCTCCACCGGCATCGTCGAAGCCCTCCAACTCTCGCGCTGGGAAGGCACGTACGGGATAAGGGGCGCCGACGGCCGGACCGTCCCGGTGTACGCCTCGCACCTGCGGGTGCGCGACACCGAGGGCGAGCCGTCCACGGTCTGCCTGCTGGTGCGTGACGACGAACGGGCCGTCCTGCAGACCCCCACCCGCCAGCCCGCCGCCGACCCGGCCGCGCTGGGCGAGAACCGCAACGTCGACCCGTTCGAGGTCTTCATCGGCTCCCCCGCCCCCGACGACCTGGACGGACTGCTCCAGCGCACCGTGGAGCGCGCCCGCGACATGCTGGACGGCGACTCCGCCTTCCTGCTGCTGGCCACCGACGACGAGACCGAACTGGAGGTGCGGGCCACCACCGGCCTGCCCTCCGCCCGCCAGCGCTTCGCCCGCGTGCCCGTCGAGGCCGGCACCGGGCGGTACGGATCGGCCCGGATGCCCGCCGTCCACGAGGACCTCGCGGCCGTGCCCGGCGCGGTGCCGCTCCTCGACAGCACGGGCATGCGGTCGGTGGTCACCGTCCCCCTGAAGGTCGAGGGACGTCTGACCGGCTCGCTCGGCGTGGCCGCCGAATCCCCCGGCCGCTACTCCAACGAGGAGGCCCTGCGCCTCCAGTTCGCCGCCGACCGCATCGCCCTCGCCGTCGAATCGGCCCGCCTGGGCGAGCTGGAACGCCTGCGCCGGGGATCGCTCAGCTTCCTCGTCGAGGCCTCCGACCTGCTGGCCGGCACCCTGGACCGCGATCAGACGCTGGCGCTCATGGCCCAGATGACCGTGCCGACCCTCGCCACCTGGTGCGCGGTCTACACGATCGCCGACCAGGCGTCCGAGCCGTACCTCTCCTACGTCCTGCACGAGGACGAGGAGCGCATCGACGGCCTCAAGGCCCTGCTCTCCAAGATCAATCCGCCCGAACCGGTGCCGACCCCCGGCGCCCGGGTGTGGAACGCGCCCGGCGAAGCCGCGCACCAGGCCGCCCTGCGCGTCTCGATGCGCGACTTCGGCCGCTCCGGCGGCCCGCACACCGGCGGGCTGGGATCCACCCTGTCGACGGCGGCGGCGGTCGGCGGCGAGACGGTCGTCCTGCCCCTCGTCGCCCGTAACCGCGTCATCGGCATGCTGACCCTCGGCAAGCCCTCCGACGACCACTTCCGCCAGGAAATCCTGGAGCTCGCCGAGGACCTCTCGCGCCGGGCCGCCCTCGCCCTGGACAACGCCCGTCTGTACTCCGAGCGCATGGCCATCAGCCGCTCGCTCCAGCGCTCCCTGCTGCCGCCCGGCCTCCCGCAGATCCCCGGCGTCGAGGTCGAGGTGATCTACCGCGCGGCCGGCGAGGGCAACGAGGTGGGCGGCGACTTCTACGACCTCTTCCCGATCCGCGACGGCGCGTACGGCTTCGCGATCGGTGACGTCTGCGGCACCGGCCCGGAGGCCGCCGCGGTCACCGGCCTGGCCCGGCACGCCCTGCGCCTGCTGGCCCGCGAGGGCTTCGGCGGCCCCGCGGTCCTGGAACGCCTGAACGCGGCCATCCTGGACGAAGGCGCCCGCAGCCGCTTCCTGACCCTGCTCTACGGGGAGTTGTGGCCCCAGGAGGACGGCAGCGCCATCCTGAAGATCGTCTGCGCGGGCCATCCGCTCCCGTTGCGCCTGCGCCAGGACGGCACGGTCGAGCCGGCGGCCGACCCGCAGCCGCTCCTCGGGGTGATGGACGACCTGGAGCTGTACGAGCAGACCATCACGCTCGACCCGGGCGACGTCCTGCTCTGTGTGACCGACGGCATCACCGAACGCCGCGAAGGCACCCGCATGCTGGGCGACGACGGCCTCACGGACGTCCTCGCCACCTGCACGGGGCTCACCGCGGGCGCGGTCGCGGCCCGCGTCCTGCGGGCGGTCGAGCGCTTCGCCGCCGAACCCGCGTCGGACGACATGGCGATCCTGTCCATGCGCATTCCCGAGCAGGCCAAGCGATAGCCCCGAGGGGCGCCCCGGACACACGAAAGGCCCCGCCCAATGGGCGGGGCCTTTCGCATTGCTGAGCCCCCATGCGGAATCGAACCGCAGACCTTCTCCTTACCATGGAGACGCTCTACCGACTGAGCTATAGGGGCCGGTTGTTGTTTCGGGGTTTCCCCCTCACCAACGAGATAAAGCATACCCCGAATCAGACGGTGGTCCGAACCGCGGTCACCGGTTCCGCCTAGGCGGGTTGCAGCAGCCCACCGAGCGCATTGCAGACCGAGACCAACCGCCGCAATTCGGCCGGGGAAAGCCCGTCGAGCGCCGGCAGCGCAAGCGTCTCGTCCACCGCCCGCTCGGTCTCCGGCAACCGCACCCCATCGCGCCGGAACTCCCGCATCCGGTGTACGGGGATGGGCACCGGCACCTCGCACGCGACTCCGCGCCGCCGCAACAGCCGCGCGAACGCGTCCCGATCGGGCCTCCCGTTGCCGGGCACCCGCACGACGTACCGCTGATAGCGGTGGCCTTCGACCGGCGCCGGCGTCCGCACGCCGACGAGGCGCCGGTCCAAGTACCGCGCCCGCTCGCGCCGTTGAGCCAGATCCCCCCCGAGGTCCACCGCGTCCTCCCCCTCGACCGTCAACACCCCACGCCCGGTGGCGAGTTCGGCGAAGGCCGCGCTGTCCACCGGATGGCCGAAGCGCGGTACGAGGACGACGGCCGCGGTTCTGGGGGTGACGGCCCGGTCGACGGTGTCCGGGGACAGGCAGTAGGTCAGCGGATCGATGTCGGCGAACACCGGCACCGCCCCGACGGCGACGACGGCCCCGGCCAACTCGGCGCTGTCATAAGCCGGCACGATCACCTCGTCCCCCGGCGCGACACCGGCAGACCTGAGCGCTCCTGTCATCTCCATGACAGCGAATCGTGCTCGCGCCACATGAACGCCAGGTGAGCGGGCACAAAAAAACGCTGGCCCCCGAACCGAAGTTCAGGGACCAGCGTTGAAAGATTGTTCGGCGGCGTCCTACTCTCCCACAGGGTCCCCCCTGCAGTACCATCGGCGCTGAAAGGCTTAGCTTCCGGGTTCGGAATGTAACCGGGCGT
>NZ_JBIDBD010000003.1:521805-567724 GCF_043202815.1 Streptomyces sp. NPDC048111 | reverse complement strand
CCTTTCAGCGCCGATGGTACTGCAGGGGGGACCCTGTGGGAGAGTAGGACGCCGCCGAACAAATTGTGGGGAAAGCCCCGCACCAGACCGTAAGGAATTACGGTCACGGTGCGGGGCTTTCTCGCGTTGTGGGCCGGGGAACCCGCGGCCCCCCGGACCACCCCCTCACGCCGGCTGCAGCAGGTCCCAGCGGTTTCCGTACAGGTCCTCGAACACGGCCACCGAACCGTACGGTTCGTGGCGGGGCTCCTCCAGGAAGTGGACGCCGGCCGCCTGCATGCGGGCGTGATCGGCCGCGAAGTCCTCCGTGTGCAGGAAGAATCCGACCCGGCCGCCGGTCTGCGCCCCCACACTCGCCAGCTGGGCCTCGTCCTTCGCGCGTGCCAGCAGCAGTGCGGCCGCGCCGTTCGCGGTGCTGCCCGGCCGGACCACCACCCAGCGCGTGCCGTCGCCCCGGTCCGTGTCCTCGGCCAGGTCGAAGCCGAGGGCCCGGGTGTAGAAGTCGATGGCCTCGTCGTAGTCGCGGACGACGAGCGTGATCAGTGCGATGTGCGGCATACGGTTCAGGTTATACGTACTACGCCGTCTGTCGGCCGTCGGTGGAACAATGCCGGGATGAGTGCGGATGAGGTCGGCGGAACGTTGGGCGAGGGCAAGGTATTGGATCTCGATCGGCTCGTCGTGCGGGCCCGGGGTCTCGTCGTCCCCGGGCGTCGGCGCATCCTGGGCATCGCCGGGCCGCCCGGCGCCGGGAAGTCCACCCTGGCAGGGGAGTTGGTGCGCAGGCTGGGCGGGGAGGCCGTGCTCGTACCCATGGACGGGTTCCACCTCGCCAACAGCGAGCTGCGCCGGCTCGGACGCGCGGGACGCAAGGGCGCGCCCGACACCTTCGACGCCGCCGGGTACGCCGCGCTGCTCGCCCGGCTGCGTACCCCGGTGCCCGGCACCGTCGTGTACGCGCCCGACTTCGACCGCTCGATCGAGGAGGCGCTGGCCGGGAGCGTCCCCGTCGCACCCGAGGTGCCGCTCGTGGTGACCGAAGGCAACTACCTGCTGCACGACCAGGGTCCCTGGGCACAGGTGCGGGACCTTCTGGACGAGGTCTGGTACCTCCACCTCGACGAGGAGGAGCGGGTGCGCCGACTCGTCGAGCGGCATGTGCGGCACGGCCGGCCGCGGCCGGACGCGGAACGCTGGGTCGGCGAGTCCGACGAGGTCAACGCGGCCCTGGTCGCGGCCGGACGCGCGCGGGCGGACCTTGTCATCACCGGCTCGCTCACTGGGTAGGCTCGCAGCTGCGGTGATCGTGCGAGGGGAAGGCAGCAGACGTGGGGATATTCCGACGAGGACCCAGACGGGACGCGAGCGACGTCCCGAGGGACCCCGAGTTCGGCTTCTTCTCGGACGACGAGGGCGCCCGCTTCCGTTCCGCGGTCCGGGAGGCGTTCGCCGAGCTGGGCCTTGAGGTCACCGTCTACGCGGACTCCGTGAAGGACAGCGGCGGTCGCCGCTTCGGCCTCGGCAACCTCGCCGCGGTCTGCCACAACGACCCCCGCGGCCCGCGCGTCTGGCCGGAACTCGTCCGCAGGCACGTCGGCATGGTGCTGCGCACCATGGACGCGCCGTCCGCGCTCGACACCATGCCGCCCGAGCAGATCAGGGCACAGCTCTATCCCCGGGTGATCAGCGGGGACGGCCTCGATCCGCAGAGCTTCGGCTATGCGCGCAGTGTCGCGCCCGGTCTCTACGAGATCCTCGCGCTCGACCTGCCCGAGAGCGTCATGATGCTCACCGACGAGGCGCTCGAACCGCTCGGGAAGGTGCCCGACCTGCGTGAACAGGCGCTGCGCAATCTGCGCGAGCTGCCCGTCGAGGCGCACGAGACGGTCAAGGGCGACGACGGTACGCGCTTCGACATCGTCGTCGGGGACTCCTTCTACACCGCGAGCAGGGTGCTCGCCCTGGAGGCCGTCGTGCGCCAGGTCACCGGACGCGAACTGCCGCCCGACGGTGCGCTGGTGGCGATGCCGTTCCGCCATCAGCTCGCCTTCCACGTCATCCGGGACTCCGGGATGGTCCTCGCCCTCAACGCCATGGCGTCGTTCGCCGCCTCCGGTTTCGAGGACACCCCGGGCTCGATCAGCCCGTACGTCTACTGGTGGCGCGGCGGCACGCTGACCCAGCTCAGCGATCGGGACGGCGAGGGGCTGCGCATCGTCGTCGGCGAGGACTTCGGTGAGCTCCTCGAACGGCTCGTGGGTGAGGACACGGACGGGCTGTGACGGTGTCGGGCAACGCCACGCCGTAGGGGCTGTGACGGTGTCCGGCGGCGGTGGCGCGGGGTGCGTCCCGCGGCGGTGACGGGGCAGGGGCCGGGCCCCGGGCGGGGCCCGGATACCGCTCGCGCGGGGGCGGGCGGCCGGGCAGGATGAGGGCCATGTCCACGACACCCGCTCCCGCGCCCTTCACCGCCGACGACTACCGGGCCCGGATGGCCCGCGCCGCCGAGTCCGCGGCCGGCGCCGGCCTCGCCGGCGTGCTGGTCGCGCCCGGCCCCGATCTCGTGTACCTCACCGGCTACCGGCCGACCGCGATCACCGAGCGGCTCACCGTCCTGGTGCTGGCGGCGGGTCAGGAACCGGTCCTGGTCGTGCCCACCCTGGAGGCGCCGGACGCCGAGCACGCGGCCGGGGCCGCCGCGCTGACCCTGCGGGACTGGACCGACGGCAAGGACCCGTACGCCGTGACCGCCCCGCTCCTGGACGCCGCCGGGCGCTTCGGGGTCAGCGACAACGCCTGGGCGATGCATCTGCTCGGCCTGCAGAAGGCTCTGCCGGGCACCTCCTACGTCTCGCTGACCGAGGCGCTGCCCATGCTGCGGGCCGTCAAGGACGCCCACGAGCTGGCCCGCCTGGACGCGGCCGGTGCGGCGGCGGACGCGGCGTACGGCGAGATCCTCAAGGTGCGCTTCGCGGGGCGCAAGGAGACCGACGTGGCGGGTGACCTGGCCGCACTGCTCCTCGAGTACGGCCACTCACAGGTGGACTTCACCGTCGTGGGCTCGGGCCCCAACGGCGCCAACCCGCACCACGAGGCCGGGGACCGCACGATCGGCGAGGGCGACATGGTCGTCCTGGACTTCGGTGGCCTCAAGCACGGCTACGGCTCCGACACCACCCGCACCGTGCACGTGGGCGAGCCCGGTGCGCAGGAGCGGCGCGTCCACGACGTGGTGCGCGAGGCACAGCAGGCGGGGTTCGACGCGGTACGGCCCGGCGCCGCCTGCCAGGACGTCGACCGGGCGGCCCGCGCGGTGATCGCGGAGGCCGGCTACGGCGAGTACTTCATCCACCGCACCGGGCACGGCATCGGCGTCACCACCCATGAGCCGCCCTACATGATCGAGGGCGAGGAGCGCCCGCTGGTGCCCGGGATGTGCTTCTCGATCGAGCCGGGCATCTATCTGCCGGGCCGGTTCGGCGTCCGCATCGAGGACATCGTCACCGTGACCGACGACGGCGGCCGGCGTCTGAACAACACCGACCGCGCCCTGGCCATCGTCGAGTAACGGAGCCTTTGCGCAGGGGAGTTGGGGCCCTCAGCGCCCCAGCACCGCGCACGACTCCCGCGGCATCGTGAGGGTTCCGTCCGGGCCGGGTGCCTCGACCGGCTCCCACGCCGAGAGGACCCGGCCCCCGCCCCCGAGCTTGATCCGCACCGCCTCCTTGGACAGGTTGACCACGATCCGCAGGTCCCCGCGCCGGTAGGTGAGCCAGCGCGCCTCCTCGTCGAAGGCCACCTTGACGGCCGCGAGGTCGGGGTCCGTCAGGTCCGGGCGCTCGTGGCGCAGGGCGATGAGTTCGCGGTACCAGGCGAGCAGCCGCGCGTGGGGCTCGCCGGCGGGTTCCGCCCAGTCCAGGCACGAGCGCCGGCGGGTGGCGTGGTCCTGCGGGTCGGGGATGTCCTCGGCGGCCCAGCCGTGCGAGGTGAACTCCCGCCGCCTGCCCTCCCGTACGGCCTGTGCGAGGTCGGGGTCGGTGTGGTCGGTGAAGAACTGCCAGGGCGTGCGGGCGCCCCACTCCTCACCCATGAACAGCATCGGCGGGAACGGGCTCGTCAGGGTGAGCGCCGCCGCGCAGGCCAGCAGGCCGGGGGAGAGGGCGGCGCTCAGGCGGTCGCCCTGGGCGCGGTTGCCGATCTGGTCGTGCGTCTGGGCGTAGCCGAGGAAGCGGTGGGCGGGGGTGCGGGAGCGCTCGACGGGGCGGCCGTGGGTGCGGCCCCGGAAGCTCGAATACGTACCGTCGTGGAAGAAGACGTGGGTGAGGGTCTTGGCGAGGGCGGCGAGCGGCGCGCGGGCGAAGTCGGCGTAATAGCCCTGGGATTCGCCGGTGAGCGCGGTGTGCAGGGCATGGTGGAAGTCGTCGTTCCACTGGGCGTGCAGGCCGAGTCCGCCCTCCGGGCGCGGCCGGGTGGTGCGCGGATCGCAGCTGTCGGACTCGGCGATGAGGAAGAGCGGCCGGCCGAGTTCGGCGCCGAGCGCGTCGACCGCCGTCGAAAGTTCTTCGAGGAAGGGGTACGCGCGTTCGTCGGCCAGGGCGTGCACCGCGTCCAGGCGCAGCCCGTCGAGACGGTAGTCGCGCAGCCAGGCCAGCGCGCTCTCCAGGAGGAAGGCACGGACCTCGTCGGAGCCGGGGGCGTCCAGATTGACGGCCGCGCCCCACGGGGTGTGGTGAGTGTCGGTGAAGTACGGGCCGAAGGCGGGCAGGTAATTGCCGGACGGACCCAGGTGGTTGTGCACCACGTCCAGGACGACGCCGAGGCCGTGGGCGTGCGCCGCGTCGACGAAGCGCTTCAGGGCGTCGGGTCCGCCGTAGGGCTCGTGCACCGCCCACAGCGAGACGCCCTCGTAGCCCCAGCCGTACCGGCCGGGGAAGGGGCAGAGCGGCATCAGCTCGATGTGGGTGATCCCCAACTCGGCCAGGTGCGGCAGCCGTTGCACCGCGGCGTCCAGGGTTCCCTCGGGCGTGAACGTGCCGATGTGCAGCTCATAGAGGACCGCCTGCTGCAACGGCCGTCCCTGCCAGGGCTGTTGCCAGGGGAACGTCTCGTGGAGGACGACGGCACTGAGCCCGTCGGGCCCGTCCGGCTGGCGGCGCGAGCGCGGGTCGGGCAGGACCGGGCCGTCGTCCAGGACGTACCCGTAGCGGTCCCCGGAGCGCCCCTCGGCCTCCGTCAGCCACCAGCCCGCGCGCACGGGATGGCGGTGCATGGGATGGGTGGCGCCCTCCAGGCGAAGGGCGGCCCGGTCGGCGTGCGGCGCCCACACTTCGAACAGCACTGGTGTGTCCCCCTGTCGTGGCCGGTTGTGACCATGGTGCGACAGAGAAGGGGGACACGCCCGCAATTCGTGACTACTTCCAGATCATGTTGATCGCGCGCTCGAAGACGGCGTAGCCGGCCCGGGCGAAGGCGTTCGCCATCGGCACGTTGGCCACGTCCGTCGCGGCCCGGATGCGCGCCACGTCCTGTCCGGCCAGGACGCGGGTGCCCTCGGCGAGGACGTCGTCGATGTAGCCGTGGCCGCGGTGGGCGGGCAGCACCCCGATGTAGGCGATGATCGGGTGGTAGTTGTTGCGGGCCGGGATCACGAAGCCGACCGGCCCGCCGCCGCCCCTGAGCTCGGCGATCCGCCACCACTCGCGCGGCGTGGTGTACGTCGCGAACTCCTCCTCGTACATCAGCTCGGCGGACTCGCGGGGCGTCATGGTGAGCAGTTCCTCGCGGGTGTGCTCGTCGAGCGAGCCCTCCGCGACGAGCGTCATTAGGGAGACGAGCTCCTCGCGGTCGGTGGCCGGGCGGAAGACGAGCCGGGTGGACGCCTCGGGAAGCGGGGCCCCCGGCCGCCACTCCAGGCGCAGCCGCTCGACGAGCGGAGTGGCGCCGGAGGCGGCCAGGATGTTCATACGGGTCTCGGTGACCTCGCGGGCGGCGGCGTCCTCGCGCCAGTTGCCGGGCAGGAAGCGGCCGTACTCGGGGCGGGCCCGGCCCGCGGGCACCACGGCCGCGGTGGCGGTCTCCAGCAGGCTCAGGCCGATCTCGTGGCGCTCGGCCGCGGGCAGCGAGTCGTCGACGTCGAAGACGTCCAGGCTGTGCGGCGGTTTGCCGCTGCCGGTCGACCACCAGGCGACGCGGGCCAGTACGCGGTCCCCGCGCAGAGCCACCCACATCCGCTCGGGGGTGCGGCGGCCGGTGGCGAGGTCGTCCTCGAGTTCGTGGTCGAGGACGTAGGACAGCTGCTGGAAGAGCCCGAGTTCCCCGGGCCCGGCGAGCGGACGGATGGTGAGGTCCGACGCGGTGTACGACAAGAGTGGGTCCCCCCGTGGATGGTGCGAATCGGCAGACCCTAACAGCACAACCGTCCTGCCCGACACGGGATTTCGGTCCGGCCGGTACCTTCTGCGCCGCAGGTCAGCGGCGCGACGGTGGTGCGTACGGGCCCCCGGTCACGGGTCGCCCGCCGCTGGACAGGCCGCCCGTCGGGGAAGGACAATCGCCGGTGTGACGTCCTCCTTCGAATTCCGGACCTCCCCGGCGCCGGCGCGGCTCTCCGACGCGGAACGCGACCGGGTGCTGGACGTGCTGCGGGAGGGCGCCGCCGAGGGCAAACTGTCGCACGACACGTTCCTGCGGCGGATGGAGCTGGCGCTGGCCGCCCGCGGGCCGGACGAACTGGCCGTCCTGACCGCCGACTTGGACCGGGGCGGCCGCTGGTCGAAGGCCGTGTTCGGAGCGGTCGGCCGGATCTCGGAGTTCTCCGTCTCGCTGCGCCGGGCCTGGCAGACGGAGCGGCTGCCCAAGCTGCTCTTCCCCGCGCCGGGCCCCTACCCGCTGCGGATCGGCCGCGATCCGGCGAACGGGCTGCGCCTGAGCCACGAGACGGTCTCGCGGGTCCATGCCGAACTCGTCTTCCAGGGCGGTGTCTGGCAGTTGCGCGACCTCGGCTCCACCAACGGGACGTGCGTCAACGGGCGGCGGGTGACGGGCACGGTGGCGGTGGCCGTGGCCGACGGCGACCAGGTCAGCTTCGGCCGGATGGCCTTCCGGCTCGCCACCCACTGAGCTGTTTCCAACCTCAGCGTGAGCAGGGCAGGTGCAGGGCGAGGATCGCCTGGACGAGGTGGGTGATGCGGGTGGTGCTGCAGCGGATCTTGCGCAGGAGACGCCAGTTCTTCAGGGTAGCCATGGCCTGCTCGACGAGTGCGCGGATCTTGGCGTGCGAGCGGTTGACGGCCTGCTGACCTGCGGACAGCGTCTCCCAGCGGCCCCAGTAGGGCAGCCGTATGGTGCCGCCGGCGCCGCGGTAGCCCTTGTCCGCCCAGCACTCCACACCCGATTCGGCCAGGGCGTCGATGATGCCGTGGGTACGCGCGGCCCTGATGTCGTGGACCGCTCCCGGCAGCGCGGGCGAGGCCCACAGCAGTCTGCCGGTCGGGTCGGTGATGACCTGCACGTTCATGCCGTGTCTCTTGTGCTTCCCGGAGAAGAAGGGCCGGTCCGCGGCGATCCGGTCGATCGGCAGCAGAGTGCCGTCCAGGATCACGAACGCCTTGGTCGAGGCCGTCTTCACCGCTTCGGCGAGATCCGGGGCGAGGGCTGCCAGGACCTCGACCGCTTCAGCGATGTACCGGTAGGCGGTGGCGATGCCGACGCCGAAACCAGCCGCGAGCTGCGCGTAGGTATGGCCGCACCGCAGATGGGCCAGGACCAGCAGCCGCCGCGGCCAGCGACGGCGCGAACGTGGCGAGGGGCGCCTCGTCTGCGCTCCTCCGTGAGCGACCGGCGCCCGCACCGACCCGCTGCTGGCACCCGCGCCAACGGGTGCCCACTCGGCAGAGCGGCCCGACGATGCGACCTCGGCGGACCTCGTCTGAGCTTCGGCGCGTGAGGGGCCAGACGAACCGGCAGGCCGTCGGTGGCGACGAGGCCAGCAGGGCCACCGCCCCGGCGGCCGCGAAGTAGCCGGAAACGGCGGCGCACCGGGCGGGCCTGCGGGTGGCATCACGGCGCCTCCGGCGCTTCACACGCACCCGAGTGCGGCGGGCGGGCAGGCCGGCCCGTTGCCGGCGGTCAACCGAAGTCGAGCGTCTCGTGCTCCCAGGCGGCGGGGGCCTGACCGGGCGGGGCGGCGGTGCGCCGCTCTGGTGGGCGGCCTTCCAGCGTTCGGTCAGCTCGGCCTTCCATCCTCAACAACCGCCGAGCCCAGTTCATCTGCCCAGGGGGCCGGTTGCCTTACGGTCTGCGTTTCCTCTTGTCCAGCCAGCGGTCCCCGCGTTCAACGAGGTCCTCCAGTGTCTCGGTCACGCGCTCGCCCACAGCTGCTACGAGCCCTGGATCCAGTTGCGGTTTCGCCGCGTAGGCCACTGCCAGGACCAGGACGAAGCCGAGCAGGGAGAGCGGTCCGTCCAGGGGGCCGCTGTATCCGGTCTGCCGGATGCCGTCCAACGCGTAGAACAGGCTGAGAACGGATCCCGCGGCCAGCCCCGTGGCTGTCAGGTTGCCGAGCCAGGGCTGATCCAGGGACCGAGCGCGTAGCTGCCAGCTGGGGTGGGTGCGCCAGGGAAGGGCAAGCCAAAGTGCCGGCGTTCGCAGGAGTGAGCGCGGGCGTCGGCCCGAGGGCGGGCAGGCGGCGCGGTCCCCGGCGGATCGCCATATCTCGGGGTCGGCTCCCCAGGCGACTGCCTGGCGGTCGGCGTAGAGCTCACGGTGGCGCAGGATGTCCGCGCGGGCCCACTGGATCTGCACGACAAGGGCGGCGGCGAACAGCATCTCCGGTATCCGTGGGCGCTGCTCTCTCTCAAGTGGAAGGGCGGAGCCGGGGACATGTCCCCGAAGCGCCAGCCAGCCTTCGAAGAAGGTGTAGGGCAGCAGGACAGCGATCATGAAGACCCGGCCCAGGGCAACGGTGGCGTAGGCCATTCCGGCGTCGGCGTTGTCGACGTGGGCCAGTTCGTGGAGGAGCACCGCCTGGAACTGGCGTGGATGGGAGGTGCGTCGTGCCAGCAGGCCGGCGTTGATGCATACGGTCACGTGTCGGCCGTGCCCGAAGACCACCGCTCCTGCGGACAGGGCCTGAGGATCGATGACGAAACGGGGAGAGGGTGCGAGCCCCGCGAGAGCGGCTAGGCGGAGCAGTTCCTCGTGCACCTCAGGGTGAGTCTGCTGGGTGATGCGGTGCAGGCGGCCGGAGCGGTCCCGCCAGCGGGGGATCGCCAGGTGAACGAGGAAGGTGACCACCAGCACGAGGGCGGTGCCGAGGAGAGATTGCAGGTAGGCGGGGTAGAGCAGGGTATGTGCGCATGCCTTGACCTGGGAGCCGAAGGCCAGCACCTGGTCATCGCGCAGCAGAGGCCGGATCTTGCCGTCGGGTCCGATGAGGGCGGACGTGGTGCAGCGGTCGTACTCCGTGCGGTCCCGCCAGCGTGAGGTGACGGCGTAGAGCAGGAAGTGGCTGGAGGTCACCAGCAGGAAGAGCAGGAACAGAAAGCGGCGAGTGGTGCCGTCGCCCAGTTCGCGGACCTTCTTCCTCCCGCCCATGTCAAGGGCTCTGCTCGGTCTCCGGAGCGGGACGGATGGCGGGCGCAGGCTCTGCGGGTGGCCTTTCGCCCTCCCTCGCAAGCCGGGAGACGACCGCGTCGGCGAGGGCTTGGGCCTGCGGTACTTCGATGGCCGAGGCCCGGGCCAGTTCCCGTACCCGCTGGTGCACGACCGAGAGCTGAGCTGACGTCAGCGGCGTCACCGCCTGCGGGCTCGGGAGCGGCCGGCGCAGCAACCGACGCGCTACGACGGAGAGGCGTCGGGTGGAGGCGTCGAGCGTACTGCGAACGGCACGGCGAGCCGTCTCGTCGACAGCCATCCACACCACCGGGGTGACGAGGCCCGCAACCTCCGTGATCCCGAAGCCGAGAAGGGCTTCACGCCGTTCAGAGTCGGCGAAAAGCTGCGTCAACCGTCCGTCGTCGATTCCGGCGAGTCCGTCGAGTAACGGCAGTTCGTGCGGAGCCTGGTCGGCTACCACGTCGCGCACCACTTTCCGTACCGTAGCCACTGGTCCCCCGTCCCGCGCGAACCGCCGGCCCGCGCTCCACCCGCTGCTCGGCACAGGGCGCACCGAGCCGAACCACCGTAGCAACGCAGCGCAGGCAGCGGGCCAGGACGATTCCGGCCCTCACGATTGCTGGTGGGGCCAAGGGCCTTCCAACGGCCGGCGGAGCATCGGGTGCCGAGGAGGGCACCTTCGCCGACAGGCGACCGCCGCGTCACCGTCGTCCCGGACGCCGAGGGGCATCCGGACGTCCTGTCGGACTCCTGTTCGTCCGCCGCCCGCCGGGGCGGCACCTGCCGCTCCGGAGCGGGCGTGGAGGGAGGCACGTGCGGCCCGGGAGCAAAGGGGGCCTGCCCCGAACCGTGCCTCCCTCCAGCCTGAGCGTCACCCGGAGGCGTGCATCACCTCGCGGACGACCGCCCACAGAGCGCGAACGCTCAGTGCGACGGCAAACCGCTTCAGCAGCTCGCCGGCGAGCCTCGCTCGATGAGATGACTTGTCGTCACTCATACCCAGTCCCCTCTCTCTCAGGAGCAGGCCGCTCCCGAGAGCGGCCTTCTGCCCCCTTCGCCTGAAGGGACCGGACGACCCCAGGATAGGAGGGACCCGGCGAGCCGGTAAGTGCCTGGCGTCAAGCAGGCCGCCTCAGCGGGCTGTGGGGGCGTCGTCCCCCGGGGCCGAGTCATCGATCGCAGCCGGGCCGAGTGCGGTGGCGGCAGCTCGCACAGGTTTTGCCCACGCTGTCCCGTCCGTAGCGCCAATGAGGGGCCTCCGTGGACATCCGCAACCCACGGCAGATGGCCGGTTCGACGTCTACCGGCGCCCGTCCCTGCGGAGCGCAGTGACACGTCACGTGCCCCTCCGCGCCCACAGCGACAGTGATCGTGTCGCAAGCGGCCCCCGGGACCGTGGTGCGGAACGGGTTGCCTGGACTGAAGATGCGGGGCAGAGCACCGTAGGGGGACCTCAAGGAGCTGCCCGGCGCGCTGCGCCGCACCAGGCACAGAGAGCCCTGCGCCCATCTGCCGTGCGCCACCTGACGAGCGGAATGCCGGCGCCTTTGGTGATGTGAGCGGGGCGGGTGCCACGGCGGCCTGGTGGTCGAAGTCCGTGCGCGCGTTGTGGATCTGGTCGACGTGGACCCGCGCCCACTCGCCGTTGAGGATGGTCAGCTTCCCCGCCTCGTGCCCGAGAGGGGTCGGTTCGTATTCCACGCGCGGCGGCACTGTCGGGCACACCCGCCCGGACACCATGCCGTCACGCCCCAGGGCGCGGAGGGTCGCGGTGAACCGATCCCACGCGAAGATCCGTGCCCTCGTTGAGCAGGCCATGGCGACCCTCAAGTCCTGGTGCCTCCTTCGCAAGCTCCGATGCTCGACCACCCGAATCACCAGCCTCGTCCAAGCCGTCCCCACGCTGCATCTGGCCAGCTCAAACCGATGATGAAAAACGCTCACTGACCCGGACGCGGCGCGCGGCCGGGTCACTGCTGGTGCAGGCCACGCCCCGCCAGGGTGAGGAAGGTTTCGCCGACGGCCTCCGAGAGCGTGGGGTGCGCGTGGATGTGGTGCGCCACGTCCGACGGCTCGGCCTCCCAGCCCACGATCAGCTGGCTCTCGGCGATCATCTCGGACACGTTCGGACCGACGAGGTGGACGCCCAGCACCTGCCCGCCCCGCGCGGTGACCACCTTCACCACACCGCCCTGCCCGTGCACCATCCCCTTCGCGACGGCCGTCAGGGGCATGGTGTTGACGACGGTGTCGTGTCCGCGGCCGCGGGCCTCGGCCTCCGTCAGACCCACCGAGGCGGTCTGCGGCGAGGAGTACGTCACCCGCGGGACGGCCGCGTAGTCGACCGGTGGCGAGGGCACCCCGGCCAGGGTCTCGGCGACCAACAGGCCCTCCGCGAACGAGGCGTGGGCGAGCCCCGGGGAGGGCGGCGGCAGCAGATCGCCGACCACGTGGATCCCCGGCACGGACGTCTCCAGGCGGGACCAGTCGGCGGGCGCGAGGAAACCCCGCTCGTCGACGGCGAGCCCGGCCGCGGCCAGGCCGAGTCCGTCGGTGACCGGCGCGCGGCCGACCGCCACCAGGAGCCGTTCGGCCTCGACCGCGCGGACCTCGCCACGGGCGGTGCGCACCGAGGCCCGTACGCCGTTCTCCAGTACATCGGCCGCAAGCAGGCGCGCCCCGGTCTGCACGTCGATCCCGCGCTTCTTCAGGCCGCGCGTCAAGTGGCGGCCGACGTCGGCGTCTTCGAGCGGCACCAGCCGGTCGGCGGCCTCCACCAGGGTGACCTCGGCGCCCATCGAGCGGTGGAAGGAGGCGTACTCGACGCCGATCGCGCCACCGCCGAGCACGAGCACGGACCGGGGGAGGCCCGGGGCGAACAGCGCGTCGTCGCTGGTGACCACGCGCCGGCCGTCGGCTGCCAGGCCCGGCAGCATCCGGGGCCGCGAACCGGTGGCGAGCACGATGCCGCGCCGGGCGGTGAACGTCCCGTGCCCTTCGACGGACACGCCGCGCGGACCGGTCAACCGGGCGCTGCCGCGCACCACGTGGACCCCCGCGTGCGCGAGGTGGCCCTCGACGCCCTTGTGGTTGCGGGACACGATGTCGTCGCGGGTCGCCACCAGCGCCTGCCAGTCGATCCCGTCCACGCTCGCCTTCACGCCCCACCGCTCCCGCGCCTCGGCGATGCCGTCCACCAGCTCGGCGGCGTGCAGCATCGCCTTGCTGGGGATGCAGCCGCGGTGCAGACAGGTGCCGCCGACCTTGTCGCGCTCGGCGAGCACGACCCGCAGGCCCAGGGCGGCGGCCCGCAGCGCGGTGGAGTACCCGCCGGTGCCGCCGCCGATCACGATCACATCGGTCTCGGCCGATTCATTCATCTGGCTCATGGAGCCACCTTCTGCCCGGCGCCCCTCATGAGTCCAAGGCAATGTTCTTCTGGGGCCCATGCACCATGCTTATGGCGCGGGCGGGGCGAGCGGAGTCCGCGGTGTGTCCGCGGCCGACGGAGCGAGGGAGAACACGGCATGAGCCTGCGACAGCTGGAGTACTTCGTGATGGTCGTGGAGGAGACCTCCTTCACGCGGGCCGCCGAACTCCTGCACGTCACCCAGCCCGCGCTGTCCCACCAGATCAAGGCGCTGGAGAAGGCCGTGGGAGGGGCGCTCCTCGAACGCACCTCGCGCGGGGTGCGGCTCACGCCCATGGGCCGCGCCTTCCTGCCGCACGCCCGGCTCGCGGTGCGCAGCGCCGTACAGGCCGAGCGCGCGGCCCGCGCGGCGGCCGGCGCCGAGGGTGGTGAGCTGCACATCGCGGCCGTGCACGCGGTGGCCGTCGGCGTGCTGCCCGAGGTGTTCGCCCGCTGGCGCCGTGCCCACCCCGGCGTCCAGCTCTTCCTGCACGAGCACGCCAGTCCCGAGGCGCTCCAGGAGTCCCTGGAGCGCGGGGCCGCGGATCTGGCGGTGGGACCGCCGCCCACCCGCTGGACGGGGCCCGTGGTGCCGGTGGGCGAGGAGGAGATCGCGCTCGCCGTCGCCTTCGACGATCCGCTGGCCCATCGCAGCTCGGTACGGCTCGAAGAGTTCGCCGATCACGCCTGGGTGCGCTGTGCGATGGAACCCCTCGTCGAGGGACGCCCCTTCCTCGACCTGGTCTGCGAGCGGGCCGGCTTCATCCCGCGCACGGTGGTGCGTACCGAGCACACCTCGACGGCGGTACGGATGGCGGCGGCCGGAGTGGGAGTGGTCGCGGTGCCCACGCACGCCGTGCGCGGCGGGATCGGCGAGGACTGCGTGCTGCTCTCCGTCGACGCCTCCTGGAAGCGGCCCCTGACCGTGTTCTCGCGCGTGGAGCTGGCCGGCGCAGCGGCGGCCTTCACCGAACTCCTGCGGGGCTCGGCCCCGTACGGCACGGCGGCGCCCGCTCCCGACGAGCCGACCGGCGGGTACGACAGGCGGGCGCCCTCACCCGGGCAGCCGACCGGGGTGTCCTGACGCCGCCCGCTGCCCGCTGCCCGCCGCCCTGCCGGGTCTCTGCCGCCGCCCGGGGCCGAGCCAAGCCCCCTCCGCCCGCGACCCGGCCGAGGCCGGCCGCTCACCCGCTGGGCGCGTCAGCCGCTCGGGCGACCTTCCTGAGCAGGGCCACCGGACTCTGCGCGAACAGCTCGCCGAGATCCACCGGACCGCTGAACTCCCGCCCAGCGCCCAGCACATCGGCCCAGCGTCCCTCCGGCAGGACGAGTTCCGTGTCCGCCCAGCCGCCCGCCTCGGCCAGGCGCAGCGACAGCCGCGTCACGGCGGTCACCACCTCGCCCGAGCGGCAGAACGCCACGCAGTGACCGGCGCGCGGGCCCCGGACGCCCAGGGGCGCGTAAGTGCCGGACTCGCCGAAGGCGTGCGGGAGTTCACGGCGCAGGCGCAGCGCGGCGAGCGTCACGGCGAGCTTGCCCTCGGGCGTCCGCAGCGCCGCCGGATCGAAGGGGACCGGACGGCGGTTGTCCGGGTCCACCAGCGCCGCGTACTCGCTCTCCGTCCCCTGGTACAGGTCAGGTACGCCCGGCATCGTCAGATGCAGCAGCGCCGCCCCCAGGGCGTTCGCCCGTGCGGCCGACTCCGTCTCCCGGGTGAAGTCCCGTACGTGTGAAGCGAGTTGTCCGCCCGGGCCGGCCGCGACGAAGTCGCTCACGGCCTTCTCGTAGCCGGGGTCCTGTTCCGTCCAGCCGGTGTGCAGACCCGCCTCGCGCACGGCCTTCAACAGGGCGGCCTCCAGGCGCTCGGTGGCCGGGAGCCCGGCGAGCCCGACCGAGGTCTGCCAGGCGATCCAGGCCAGCTGCGGATCGGGCGCGCCGGCCCCCGCGAGCCGCTCCAGCAGGGCCGCCCACCGCTGCGGGCATTCGGAGAGCACCGCGATCCGGGCGCGTACGTCGGCGCTGCGCTTGGTGTCGTGCGTCGACAGCACGGTGCCCGTGGCCGGCCAGTCCCGGGCCAGCCGCGCGCAGAACGCGTGGAACTCCTCCGGCGTCACCGAGGGCCTGGCCGGGTCCCCGCCCACCTCGTTGACCGAGAGGAGCGGGGTGTAGCGGTAGAAGGCCGTGTCCTCGACGGACTTGGCGTGCAGTGCGGAGGAGGTCTGCGCGAAGCGGGTACGGAAGCGGGCCTCGTCGGGTCCGTCGCCGAGGGTGCCGAGCGCCAGGCCGCGCACCACGTCGACCGCCGCCGACTCCTCCGCGACCGGGAAGGCGGCCTTGGCTTCCGAAGCCGCCGCCGCCGTGAGCACCTGGTCCGCGCCGAGCCCGTAGGGCCGGTAGACAGGCACGCGCACCAGCAGCTCGCGCAGCGCGAGGCGCAGCGCCCACGGGGCGTGGTCGCGCAGCTCGGGACCGCCCGTCGCGCAGATCCGCTGCGCCAGGCGCACCAGGAACTCGGTCTCGGCGGCCAGCTCATGGGTCAGCACCCGGTAGGCGGCCCGCCGCACCGTCGGCTCCCAGCGCCCGCCCCGGTCGGCGCTCACGGCGGTGAACGCCCGGTATCCGGCGGTGAGTTGGCTCATGCCCTCCGGGTCGGTGAACAGGCCGTCCAGGTGGCGCAGCGCGTCGTAACCGGTGGTGCCGGCGACCGCCCAGGTGGCCGGCAGGTGCTCGTCGCCGGTGAGGATCTTCTCCACCACCGTCCAGCGGCCGTCCGTCGCCTCGTCGAGCCGGCGCAGATACGCCTCCGGGTCGGCGAGCCCGTCGGGATGGTCCACCCGCAGGCCGTCCACCACGCCGTCGCGGATCAGCTCCAAAATCTTGGCGTGCGTCGCGGCGAAGACGTCCTCGTCCTCGACCCGGACGCCGATCAGCTCCGCGATGGTGAAGAAGCGCCGGTAGGTGAGCTCGGTCCTGGCCAGGCGCCACCAGCCGAGCCGGTAGAACTGCGCGTCGAGCAGTTCGGCCATCGGCAGCCCCGCCGTGCCCTCCCGCAGGGGGAAGCGCTCCTCCCCGTACCGCAGTACGCCGTCCTCCACCGTCAGGCGGTCGAACTCTGCGCCCAGGGGACCGGCGAGCACCGGCAGCAGGACGCGCCCGTCGCCCGCCTCCCAGTCGATGTCGAACCAGTGGGCGTACGGCGATCCGGGGCCCGCGCGCAGCACGTCCCACAGCTGCCGGTTGTGGCGGGCGGCGGAGGACATGTGGTTCGGCACGATGTCGAGGACCAGGCCGAGCCCCAACTCCCGGGCGCGCGCGCCGAGTCTGCGCAGGCCGGGCTCGCCGCCCAGTTCCTCGCGCACCCGCGCGTGGTCGGTCACGTCGTAGCCGTGGGTCGAGCCGGGCACGGCCTCCAGGACCGGCGAGAGGTGCACGTGCGAGACGCCGAGTTCCGCGAGGTGGGGCAGCGCGTCCTCGGCGGCGGCGAACGGGAACGAGGGCTGGAGCTGGAGCCGGTAAGTCGCGAGGGGCGGGGTCATATGAACCCACGTACCCGGTCGCGGGCCTTCTGTGCCCCTCGGCCCGCGCGGTTGCCCCGGTCGGCGGCGTCGGCCCCGCCCGATGGCCGGATCGCGACCGGCACGGGGCGCACCCGCCGCGCCCGGCCCCCCCCCGCCACCGGGCACGGCCCGCGCGCGCCGCTAGGCCGGCCGCCTCAGCACCGTCAGGCTCCGGCCGATCAGCGGGACCCGCTCGCCCGCCGCCACCTTGGGCCCCTCGCCCGGCGGCACGCCCTCCGGCCGGGCGGTGTCCACCACCACCTGCCACTGGCGGCCGTGGTTGACCGGGACCACGAAGTCGATCTCCTCCGCGCTGGCGTTGAACATCAGCAGGAACGAGTCGTCGCCGATGCGCTCGCCGCGCGGTCCGGGCTCGGAGATCGCGTTGCCGTTCAGGAACACCGAGAGGGCCTTGGCGCTCGCGGACTGCCAGTCCTCCTCGGTCATCCCCTGGCCGTCGGGGGTGAACCAGGCGATGTCCGAGAGCTCGTCGTGGGTGCCCTGCACCGGGCGGCCGTGGAAGAAGCGCCGGCGCCGGAAGACCGGATGGTCGCGGCGCAGCCCCACCATGGCCCGGGTGAACGCGAGGAGCGTGCCGTCCGCGTCGTCGTCCTGGTCCGGCCAGTGCACCCAGGACAGCTCGGTGTCCTGGCAGTACGCGTTGTTGTTGCCGCTCTGGGTGCGCGCGAACTCGTCGCCGTGACTGATCATCGGGACGCCCTGGGACAGCATCAGGGTGGCGACGAAGTTGCGCATCTGGCGGGCCCGCAGCTCCGTCACCTCCGGGTCCTCGCTCGGCCCCTCGGCGCCACAGTTCCAGGACCGGTTGTGGCTCTCGCCGTCCCGGTTGCCCTCGCCGTTGGCGTCGTTGTGCTTGTCGTTGTAGGAGACGAGGTCGTTCAGTGTGAAGCCGTCGTGACAGGTGTGGAAGTTGATCGAGGCCAGGGGCCGCCGTCCGTCGTCCTGGTACAGGTCGGACGAGCCGGTGAGGCGGCCGGCGAACTCGGCGAGGGTGCGCGGCTCACCGCGCCACAAGTCCCGCACCGTGTCGCGGTACTTGCCGTTCCACTCGGTCCACAACGGCGGGAAGTTGCCCACCTGGTAGCCGCCCTCGCCCACGTCCCACGGCTCGGCGATCAGCTTGACCTGGCTGACCACCGGGTCCTGCTGGACGAGGTCGAAGAAGGAGGAGAGCCGGTCCACGTCGTGGAACTGGCGGGCCAGGGTGGCCGCGAGGTCGAAGCGGAAACCGTCCACGTGCATCTCGGTCACCCAGTAGCGCAGCGAGTCCATGATCAGCTGGAGCACGTGCGGGGACCGCATGAGGAGGCTGTTGCCGGTGCCGGTGGTGTCCTCGTAGTAGCGCGGATCCTCGGCCAGCCGGTAGTACTGCGCGTTGTCGAGGCCGCGGAAGGACAGGGTCGGGCCGAGGTGGTTGCCCTCGGCCGTGTGGTTGTAGACCACGTCGAGGATGACCTCGATGCCCGCCTCGTGCAGGGCCCGCACCGCCTGCTTGAACTCCAGGACCTGCTGGCCGCGGTCCCCCCAGGAGGCGTACGCGTTGTGCGGGGCGAAGAACCCGATCGTGTTGTAGCCCCAGTAGTTCGACATCCCGGCGTCCGCGAGCCGGTGGTCGTTGACGAACTGGTGCACCGGCATCAACTCCAGCGCGGTGACGCCCAGTTGGGTCAGATGGTCGATGACCGCCGGATGCGCGAGCGCGGCGTAGGTGCCGCGCTGCTCGGGCGGCAGCTCCGGATGGAGCATGGTGAGACCCTTGACGTGCGCCTCGTAGAAGACCGTGTGGTGGTAGTCGGTGCGGGGCGGGCGGTCGTCGCCCCAGTCGAAGAACGGGTTGACCACCACCGAGGCCATCGTGTGCGGCGCCGAGTCCAGGTCGTTGCGGCTGTCCGGCCTGCCGAAGTGGTAGCCGTACACCGACTCGTCCCAGGCGATCTCACCGCTTATGGCGCGCGCGTACGGGTCGAGCAGCAGCTTCGCCGAGTTGCAGCGGTGCCCCTGCCGCGGCTCGTACGGACCGTGCACCCGGAAGCCGTACCGCTGTCCCGGCAGCACACCGGGCAGATAGGCATGGCGCACGAACGCGTCGGACTCGCGCAGTTCGACGGCCGTCTCCGAGCCGTCGTCGTGGAGCAGACACAACTCGATCCGACGGGCGGCCTCGGAGAAGACCGCGAAATTGGTCCCGGCGCCGTCGTACGTGGCGCCGAGTGGGTAAGCCTGTCCCGGCCACACCTGCATGGGCAAGACTCTTCCACTTCCACTCGGGTTACTGGTGGGCTGTTCGGCCAGATCCTCCCTGAAAGAACGACCGTCACCCGGGACGTCCGCGTGCGCCAACGGGTGACCCGGCTCCGGCCCGCGCGGGGGGTGCGCCATGAATCCGCTCACCCCGTCAGATAGTGCCCGCCAGAACAGGCCGTATCCTCGGGCCAGTTGGCAAACTCGACTCGTGATCGGGCTGCAACGCCTCCCGCTCCCGGAGTACCCTTCCTTGATCGTTGAAGGGCATGGGGGCGGGCCGGGCCCGCAGGAGATCTGCCGGGGGGCGGAAGGCGGTGCGCGGGTGAGCTCGGGAGGCCTTGAGCTGCCCCCTGGTGACACGGGTCATGAGGGGGATTCCGGCGACCTCCCGCCCGGAGCGGTCTCCGTCGCACGCCCGATGGAGATCGGGGCGGAGCTGGACTGGGGCGCCGACGCCTGGAGCGAGGTACGCACCCGCGCCCAGCGGGCCGGGCGCGCCTACATCTGGCTCAACCTGGTGGAACAGCGTCTGCGCGCGGTGGTGGCCGCCGTGCTCCGGCCGATCTACGAGCCGGTCCACGGGGACGACTGGGTGGTGGCCGCGGCGGGCCCGGCCGGCCAGGAGTGGGTGCAGCGCGCCGTCGCCGTGCGCGAGGTCTCCCGTCGCAAGGGCTACCTCCTGGACCCGGCCGACGACAACGTGCTCAGCTTCCTCACCCTCCCGCAGCTGCGGGAGCTGATGGTGCAGCACTGGCCCTGCTTCGAGCCGTACGTGGACGACCGGCGCGACGTCGAACTCGCGCTGGACGAGCTGGAGGTGGCCCGCAACGTCGTCTCCCGCAACCGCGCCCTGAACGAGGCCGTGCTGGCCCAGGCCGAGCGTGCCTCGGCCCGGCTCCTGGACGTCCTGGGCGGCGGCAGCGGGGCCCCGGCGGCGCACCGCCTGCCCATCGACGCCGTCGAGGACCTGGTGGGCGACCGTTATGCCGACGTGGTCTCCGTCCACTCCGACCGGGTGCGGCTCCAGCGCCAGCTGCCCGCGGAGGACCTCTTCGGCGGGGCCCGGCGGCTGGACGCGATAGGCATCGGCCTGAACCTGCTGGTGCAGAACTATTCGGGCCGGCGTCTGGTCCGGCTCGCCGAGACCGGATGCCGCGTGCGCCTGCTCTTCCTCAATCCGGCGAGCAGCGCCGTGAAACGAAGAGAGCGTGAACTGGGGCTGAAGAAGGGGGAGTTGAGCCGCTCGGTGGAAATGAACATCCTCCACATGCGGCGGGTGCGCACGGCGCTGCGCGATCCGGGGGCCTTCGAGATCCAGGTCTTCGACGAAACGCCGCGCTTCACCGCGTATCTGGTGGACGGCGACGGGTCGGACGGCCTCGCGGTCGTCCAGTCGTATCTGCGCCGCGCGCGCGGGATGGAGGCGCCCGTGCTCGTGCTGCGCGGCGGTGGCCGGCGGGGCGTGGTGCGGCCGGGGCAGGACGTGGAGCACGGTCTCTTCGAGACCTACCGCGAGGAGTTCGAGTCGGTCTGGGTCGATTCGCGTCCTGTGTCCTGAATAGTGGTGGGACGCTCGGCGGCGGGTTCCGGCCGCCGGGCCGATTGTCAGTGCCGCGTGCGAGGGTGGTCGTCAACTGGGGGAAAGCACCACGAAGGAGGGGCATCGGCATGAGCTGGCACCTGGAACCGCTGGTCGGGTTCGACCTGGAGACCACCGGCACCGAGCCGCGCGAGGCACGGATCGTGACGGCGGCGATCGTCGAGGTCCACGGCGCCAAGGTGGTCGGCCGGCAGGGCTGGCTGGCGGATCCGGGGATACGGATCCCGGCGCAGGCCTCCGCCGTTCACGGCATCAGCAGCGAGCACGCCGCCGCGCAGGGCCGGCCCGCGGCCGAGGTGGCCGACGAGGTCGCCGAGGCGCTGGCGGGGCACTGGCGCCGGGGAGTTCCGGTGGTCGCCTACAACGCGGCCTTCGATCTGACGCTGCTGGCCGCCGAGCTGAGGCGCCACCAACTGCCCTCGCTGGGCGACCGGCTCGGCGGGGCGCCGATGGGCCCGGTCGTCGACCCCTACACGATCGACCGCTCCGTGGACCGCTACCGCAAGGGCAAGCGCACCCTGGAGGCGGTCTGCGTCGAGTACGGCGTGGTCCTGGAAGCGGCGCACGACGCGGCGGCGGACGCGCTGGCGGCGGCCCGGGTGGCCGTGGCGATAGCCGAGCGCCACCCGCAGGTGGCGCGCCTGAGCCTGGCGGAGCTGCATGACCGTCAGATCCAGTGGTATGCCGAGTGGGCCGCCGACTTCCAGCAGTTCCTGCGCAACAAGGGCACCGCGGACGCGGTGGTCGACGGCTCCTGGCCGCTGCGCCCGCTGGTCCCGTCCGGCGGCTGAGACCGGGCGCCGAGGGCGGGGCGCGGCGCGCGGGAGGTGCCGGCGGGGCGGTCAGAAGGGATACCAGCGCACCCCGGGATCCTCGTCGCGCAGCGAGGCGACGCGGCGGCGGAACTCCGCGAGCGCCTTCGGGTTGGTGGGCGCGTGCTGCGCGACCCAGGCACAGCTGGCCGTCTCGCGCGCCCCGCGCAGGACCGCGCATCCCTCCCACTCCCGCACGTCCCAGCCGTAGGCGGTGACGAAGGCGTCGTACTGTTCGGCGGGCAGCCCGTAGCGGTCGCGGGACAGGGCCAGCACCACCAGATCGTGCTCGCGCAAGTCGGCGGAGAAGGTCTCCAGGTCGACCAGGACCGGCCCGTCGGGGCCGATGTGCACATTGCGCGGGAGGGCGTCGCCGTGCAGGGGGCCGGGCGGCAGATGCGGCGTGAGTGCCGCCGCGGCCTCGGCGAACCCGTCCCTGCGGGCGCGCAGATACGCGGCGTCCGCCGGATCGATCGCGGCGCCGGCCAGCTGGAGCCACCGCTCGACGCCGCCGAGCAGTTCGCGGCGCGGCAGCGGGAAGGAGGGCGGCGCGAGCGCGTGGACGCGCCGCAGCAGCGGGGCCAGATCGGCCGGGGTGGCCGCACGTTCGGCCGTCGGGAGCCGGTGCCAGACGGTCAGCGGGTGCCCCTCGACCAGGCGCGGCTCCGGCTCAGCGGCCCGGACCGCGGGCACCCCGGCGTCGGCCAGCCAGCGGGCCACGGCCAGTTCGCGCTCGGCGCGCTCGGCCAGCTCCGGATGGTGCGTGGCGTCGCGGCCGACCTTGACCACGAGACCGTCCGGCCCGAGAGCGCCGCCGCCGGGCAGCGCGAAGACCGCGTTCTCGCCCAGGGCGAGCAGCTCGGCGTCCGCGCCCGCTCGCGCGAGCAGCCCCCCGGCGTCGCTCAGTGCCGCGGCGGCCAGCAGGGCGCGCGCCCGTGCCTCGTCCATGGATGTCTCCCGGTGATCGTTGGGTACCTGCCAAGTCTCGCATTCACGCAGGTCGTCTTGACGAACGGACGGACCGTCAGCACGATGACGGAGGCTGTTCGGCATTACTGGACAAAGGGGTCGAAAAGGTGTCATCGACGACCGCCGGTGCGCGGTCAGCCACCAGAAGGCCGACGCATCGGAACAGGCGGGGGGACGGGCGGAGGGACGGACGCGGGAGCAGCGGCGGGGGCGGCCTCGGGAACAGGGGCGGGAACGGGGGCGGGGACGGGCGCGGGGGAGCCGCCTGGTTCCTGGTCCTTCCGGCGCTCCTGCCGATCCTGGTCCTCAGCGTGGGCCCGCTGCTCTACGGGCTCGCCCTGGCCTTCACCGACTCCCAGTCCGGCCGCACCTCCGCCACGCAGTGGGTCGGGCTGCTCAACTTCCGTGATCTGGCGCACGACGGGCTGTTCTGGGACTCGTTCAGGATCGGGCTGCTGTGGGCGGTCGGGGTCACCGTGCCGCAATTCCTGCTCGCCCTCGGCCTCGCCCTGCTCCTCAACCAGCGGCTGCGGCTGCGCTGGCTGGCACGGGCACTCGCGATCATCCCCTGGGCCATGCCCGAGGTCGTGGTGGGCATCATGTGGCGCCTCGTCTACCAGCCGGACGCCGGCATCCTCAACGAGACGACCCGCACCCTGGGCCTCGGCGGCGGCCACGACTGGCTGACCGGGCTCGCCACCGCCCTGCCCGCCGTGATCGTCGTCGGGATCTGGGCGGGCATGCCGCAGACGACCGTGGCCCTGCTGGCCGGGCTGCAGAACACCCCGCCCGAACTGCACGAGGCCGCCGCCATCGACGGCGCCGGGGCCTGGCGCCGCTTCCGCGCCGTCACCTGGCCCGCGCTCAAACCGGTGGCCCTCGCCATCACGGCGCTCAACTTCATCTGGAACTTCAACTCCTTCGCGCTGGTCTACGTCCTGACCAACGGCGGGCCCGGCGGCCGGACCCGCCTTCCGATGCTCTTCGCCTACGAAGAGGCCTTCCGCTACGGCCAGTTCGGGTACGCGGCGGCCATGGGCTGCGTCATGGTGGCGGTGATCTCCGTCTGCCTCGCCGTCTTCCTGGCGGGCCGCCTCGGGGAGAGGGGCGACGCATGAGTGCCCGCACACGCGGCGCCGGGCGCGCCGGACAGTACCTCGCGCTCCTCGCCTATCTCGTCTTCCTCGCGTTCCCCTTCCTGTGGCTGATCTCCACCGCCTTCAAGTCGCCGCGCGAACTCGGCTCGCTGCACCCGGCCTGGATCCCGCGCCATCCCACGCTCGACAACTTCCGCCAGGCCTTCGACGAGCAGCCGCTGCTCCACGCCGGTCTCAACAGCCTGATCGCCGCCGTCTCGGCCGCCCTCATCGCCGTCCTGATCGCCACGCCGATGGCGTACGTCATGGCCCGCGGACGCGGCCGGCTCACGGCCGCCGCCACCGCCTGGGTGGTGATCAGCCAGGCGTTCCCGTTCGTCCTGCTGATCATCCCGCTCTTCCTGGTCCTCAAGAACCTGCACGCGATCAACTCGGTGGGCGGTCTGGTCATGGTGTACGTGGTCTGGTCACTGCCGTTCGCGCTGTGGATGCTGAACGGCTATGTGCGCGCGGTGCCCGCCGAGCTGGAGGAGGCCGCCGCCGTCGACGGGGCGGGGCGGCTGCGCACCCTCGTCTCCGTCACCGCGCCCCTGCTCGCGCCCGGCATCGTGGCCACCGCGCTCTTCGCCTTCATCACCGCGTGGAACGAGTTCTTCTTCGCCCTCGTCCTGCTCAAGTCCCCGGAGAAGCAGACGCTGCCCGTCGTACTCACCCACTTCCTGGGTGCCGAGGGCGTCGCCGACCTCGGCCCGCTCGCCGCCGCCGCCTTCCTCGCCACCCTGCCCTCCCTGGTGATCTTCGCGATCATCCAGAAACGGATCACCGGCGGCATGCTGGCCGGGGCGGTGAAGAGCTGATGCGACCCGGGGAACGACGCGGTCCCGTACGGCTGTTGGGCACCGCGGCAGCCTTCGCCCTGCTGCTCTCCCTGCTCGCCGGGTGCTCCGGCGCGGGCACGGACGCTCCGGGAGTGGTCCGGCTGCGCTTCCAGTCCCTGGCCTGGCAGAAGGAGTCCGTGGCGGCGACCAGAGCCCTGGTGCGCGAGTGGAACGGCGCGCATCCGGGCGTCCAGGTCGAATACGTGCAGGGCAGCTGGGACACCGTCCACGACCAGCTGCTCACCGCGTTCGAGGGAGGCGAGGCACCGGACGTGCTGCACGACGCCTCCGACGACCTGGCCGACTTCGCCCACGGCGGCTACCTCGCGGACCTGAACGGCCTGCTGCCGCCGGCGCTGAGGGCGGACATCCCGGCGCGCAGCTGGGAGACGACGACCTTCGGCGCCGGGGTGTACGGAGTGCCGTTCCTCCAGGAACCAAGGGTGCTCATCGCCAACACGAAGCTCCTGACGGCGTCCGGGGCGCGCGTTCCCACCCCCGAACACCCGTGGAGCTGGCCGGAGTTCAGGCAGGTGACCGAACGGCTCACCCGGGACGGCCGCTACGGGGTGGCCTGGCCGCTCAAGGAGCCCGTCTCGGTCACCCTCAACCTGGGCCTGTCGGCGGGCGGCCGGCTCTTCGCGCACGGCGCCGACGGCAGGACGAAGGTGGCGTTCACCGCGGGCGACGCCGTCGTGCCCGGCACCATCGCCGCCCAGATCGGCACCGATCACAGCGCCGCGCGCTCCACCCTGGGCATGGGCGGCTCGGACACGCTGCCCGGCTTCTTCGCCGGCACCTACGCGATGGTCCCCCTGGGCTTCTCCTACCGCCAGCAGATCGTGCAGCAGGCGCCGCCCGGCTTCTCGTGGACGGTGCTGCCCGCACCGGCCGGAAGCGCGGGCCTCGACCAGGGCGTGAGCCCGCAGACCCTGTCCATCGCCCAGGACAGCCCGCACAAGAGGGAGGCCGCGGAGTTCATCGCCTTCCTGCTGCGCCCCGACCACATGGTGCGCCTGGCCCGGGGCGACTGGATGCTGCCGACCGGAACCGAGGCGCTGGCCGACCCCGCCCTGCACACCACCGCCTACGGCTGGGCCACGGGCACGGCCCTCGCCCCCCATCTGCGCCCGGCCCCGGCCCAGTCGGTGCGGGGCTACCCCGAGTGGAAGGACAAGGTGGCGACCCCGGCACTCCAGGAGTACTACAGCGGCGCCATCGACGAGGCCGAGTTGCGCAAGCGCCTGGTCCAGGACGGAAACCGGGTCCTCGCCCGCTATCAGCGATGACCCGTGTCACCGCGCGCGAACTCCCTTTGCGGACAGCCCCATTGACGTGTGCCGAAGGGTACGGGGATCACACAGAGTGTCCACCGGCCCTCCATAAGGCCCGAGTTGCCCGCTCATGAAGGATTTCGCATTACGAAACCTTGTTGGCTAAGTCACAGCTGCATGAAGTCCTTGATCTGTGCGCGCCCATCGGCAAGGGTTTCGAACCAGCCCCGGAAAGTTTCCTTCCGGTAGGCAAACCCCCCACACAGATGACGAGGAGACCCCTCTTCATGGCAACTCACAAGCGTGCGAGCAGGATCAAGCTCACCGCGGGCATAACCGCCCTCGTGGCGGCGGCCGGATTCACCGCGCTGAACTCCCCGTTCGCCGGAGCGGCGCCCGCCGAGGGCCCGGTCTACGGACTGAACGCCCAGGGCGCGGTGGACGGAAGCTACATCGTCCTGCTCGACAAGTCGGCCACGGCCGACACCAAGCGCAAGCTCGCCGAGGAGTACGGCGGCGAGCTCAAGCGGGACTACTCCTCCTCCCTCAACGGCTTCTCCGCCGACGGCCTGTCGCAGACCGAGGCCAAGCGCCTCGCCGCCGACCCGTCCGTCGGCAAGGTCGTGCAGAACAAGAAGTTCCACATCAACGCCGAGCAGAAGAACCCCCCGTCCTGGGGGCTCGACCGCATCGACCAGACCGCGACGGCGGGCGACGGCACGTACACGTACCCCGCGAGCGCCGGAGAGGGCGTCACCGCGTATGTGATCGACACCGGGGTCCGCATCTCGCACAAGGACTTCGGCGGCCGGGCCTCCTACGGCTTCAACGCGGTCGACAACAACGACAAGGCCGACGACGGAAACGGCCACGGCACCCATGTCGCGGGCACCATCGCGGGCACCGCGCACGGCGTCGCCAAGAAGGCGAAGATCGTCGCCGTGCGGGTCCTGGACAACCAGGGCTCGGGCAGCACCGAGCAGGTGGTCGCCGGTATCGACTGGGTCACCAAGAACCACCGGGGCCCCTCGGTCGCCAACATGAGCCTCGGCGGCACCGCCGACCCCGCCCTGGACGAGGCGGTCCAGAAGGCCATCGCCTCCGGGATCACCTTCGGCGTGGCCGCGGGCAACGAGTCCGCGGACGCCGGCAACGGTTCGCCCTCCCGGGTCAAGGAGGCCATCACGGTCGCCTCGTCCACCAAGGACGACCAGCAGTCCGGCTTCTCGAACTTCGGCGCGGCCGTCGACCTGTACGCCCCCGGCTCGGACATCACCTCCGACTGGAACACCTCCGACACGGCCACCAACACGATCTCCGGCACCTCCATGGCGACCCCCCACGTCGTCGGCGCGGCGGCCGTCTACCTGGCGGGACACCAGGACGCCACCCCCGCCCAGGTCTCCGACGCCCTGACCCGCGGCGCCACGCCGGACAAGATCGGCAACGCGAGCCCGGGCACCCCGAACAAGCTGCTGAAGGTCGTCGAGTAGACACCGTCCGGCAGCAGTGAACGACGGCCTCCGCGCCCGTCCCCCACGGGGCGCGGAGGCCGTCCTACTGTGGGGCCCATGACGACGACGTACGCCGCTCTGCTGCGCGGCATCAATGTGGGCGGGAACAGGAAGGTTCCCATGGCCGAGCTGCGCCGGCTCCTCCAGGAGCTGGGTCACGGCGCGGTGAGGACGTATCTGAACAGCGGCAACGCCGTCTTCACCAGCGCCTCCGGCGACCAGGACGCGCTCGCGGCCGACCTGTCGGCCGCCCTGGAGAAGCACTTCGGCTTCACCGTCGCCTGCATGGTGCGCGACGGGGCCTATCTGCGCTCCGTGCTGGACGCCTGCCCCTTCCCGGCCGACGACCTGGCCGGCAAACAGCTGCACGCCACCTTCTTCTCCGGCCCCGCCGTCACCGCCGAGCGCTTCGCCTCCCTCGACCCGGCCGCCTACCTCCCCGAGGAGTTCCGGCTCGGCGACCAGGTGCTCTATCTGTACGCGCCCGGCGGCCTCGGCACCTCGCAGCTGGGCGCGGCCCTGTCCCGGCCCGCCCTGCTCAAGGGCGTCGAGGCCACCTCGCGCAACTGGAACACCGTCAAGGCGCTCGTCGAGATGACGGAGGCGGCCCGTGCCTGAGAGCGAGGGGCGCGCCGTGGAGGCCGCCGTCGAGGGGGAGCTGCGACTGCTCGACCCCGAGGTGCGCGCGAGCGCCGAGCTGCTGGCAGCCCAACTGCACCCGGACTACGTGGAGTTCGGCCGTTCGGGGCGGCGCTGGAACCGGGCGGAGATCATCGCGGCACTCACCGCGGAGGACGCCCGCGTCGCCCGGCCGATCACCGCGTCCGGCATGACCGGCGTGCGGCTCGCCCCCGACGTGGTCCATCTGACCTTCGACACCGACAACAACGGACGTCTGGCGCACCGCAGTTCACTGTGGCGGCGTACCGACGACGGCTGGCTGCTCTACTTCCACCAGGCCACCCCCTTCACGGCCCTGCCGTCGGACCCCCTGCCCCAGGACGGCTGAGCCGCACCCCGCCACGGCTGGACGGCGACGTGATTGGACCAGTGGATCTCCTGTCGAATGGCCCAGGACCGGGGGCCAATGCGGAGCTAGTCTCCTGTCATGACGAACACTTCGCAGGACCCCGCAGAGCGCGTCGCCGTCGACTTCTACTTCGATCCCGCCTGCCCCTTCGCCTGGATCACCTCCCGCTGGATCCTGGAGGTCGAGCAGCACCGCGCCCTCGACCTCCGGTTCCGGCCGATGAGTCTCCACCTGCACAACCTCGGCAACGAACTCCCCGACTGGTACCGGGACTTGGTGGACCGCTCGATCGGCCCGGTCCGGGTCGCGGTCGCGGCGGCCGAGGCGCACGGAGACGCGGTGCTGCGCGACCTCTACACCGCCTTCGGCACCCGTATCCACCAGGAGAAGAACGAGGACTTCGACGAGGTGATCGCCCAGTCGCTCGCGGAACTCGGTCTGCCCGCGGCCCTGGCCGGCGCCGCCCACGACCCGGCGTACGACGAGGCCGTGCGCCGCAGCCACGACGCGGGCAAGGACCCGGCCGAGGACGGCTATGTGGGCACCCCGACCCTGCACCTGGACGGCAAGGTCTACTTCGGGCCGGTGCTCAGCTCCATTCCGCGCGGCGAGGAGGCGGCGCGGCTCTTCGACAGCGTGCGCACGATCGCCGGGTACGACGACTTCTTCGAGCTCAAGCGCACCCGCACGGGCTCCCTGCGCTTCGACTGAGACCCGAAACCCCTGTGCGGCGGGCCGTCGCACGGCCGGTCGGCCTGTCGCGTTTGTTCAATACGGCGCCCGTGGTGCCGGGAGACGCTGGCGGCATGAAGAACGAACACCGCGTCATGACCGAATGCGCCGCAGAGGCCGCCCGCATCGCGCGCGGCGTCACCGCCGACCGGCTCGCCGGGCCCACCCCCTGCCAGGGGTGGGACGTGCGGGCCCTGGTCAACCACTGGGTGCTCTACACCTCGCACGGCCTGGAGCACCGGGCCCTGCGCAAGCCGCTCCCGGACGAGCTCACCGCCCGGGACTTCACCGCCGACGCCGACTGGGCCGAGCGCTACGCCGCCCAGCTCGACCGGGCCGTGACCGCCTGGTCCGAGCCGGACGTGTGGGAGGGCGAGGTCGACCTGGGCGGCGCCGCACTGCCCGCCGCGCGGATCGCCGCCATGGTGATCAAGGAGATGGCGGTGCACGGGTGGGACGTCGCCCGTGCCACCGGGCAGGAGGTGCGCCTGTCGGAGGAGTCCGCCGCGTTCGTCCTGAAGGTCGTCGAGGACAACGCGGAGCTCTACCGCCAGTACGAGGGGTTCGCCGACCCCGTCCGGCCGGCGCCCGCCGCCACCACCTTCGAGCGCGCCCTCGCCGCCTCGGGCCGCGATCCGCGCGGGTCGGCGTAGGCCCGGATCTCGCAGGCAGGGCCAAGTACCCCGGAGACCGGGCCGAGTTGAGGCCCCTCCCGCGGCGGTCCCGGGGGCCCGCGCCGCGCGGCTACGCGCTCAGCAGGGGGCGCCCGGCCCCGGAGCGGGCCTGCTCGTAGCGCTGGAGGAGCAGGCGGGCCAGCTCCGGCGCCGCGCCCAGGACGTCGGACAGTACATCGGCCTGCGCCGCGCCCCTGGCGATGCGGTCGGGCAGGAAGCCCGGAGCGATCACATAGGGGGCCACCGCCACCCGGCGGACGCCCTCGGCGCGCAGGGCCCGTACCGCGTCCTCGGTACGGGGCAGAGCCGCGGAGGCGAACGCAGGCCGCACGGCGCACCAACCGGTGTGCCGCAGCTCCCGCGCAATTTCAGCGATCACTGCGATCGCCTCCGGGTCGGTGGAGCCCGCCGAGGCCAGGACGAGCCCGGTCGAGCTTCGGTCGGCGGGGCTGAGCCCCGCCTCGTACAGCCGTCGCTCCAGCGTGGCGAGCAGCAGGGGCGAGGGGCCGAGGACGTCCGCGAGGCGGATGTCCAGGCGGGCCGGTGCCCGGTCGAGCACGGCCGGGATGTCGGCCTTGGCGTGGAAGGCCCGGGTCAGCAGCAGGGGCAGGGCCACCACGTCCCGTACGCCCTCGGTGTCCAGGCGGTCCAGGACGTCGGGGACGGACGGCGTGTCGAAGTCCAGGAAACCCGTCTCCACCCGGACGCCGGGCCGCAGCGCCCGCACCCGCCGCACCAGGGCGTGCACGGTCGCGGCGTGCCGGGGGTCGCGGCTGCCGTGGGCGATGACGAGGAGGACCGGGCGGTGCACGGCGGTCAGCCCTTCACGAGCAGACCGCGGCCGCGCAGCACCCTGCGCTCCAGCGGGCTGAAGATCAGCAGGTCGATGGCGATGCCCACGATCAGGATCAGGACGATCGCCAGGAAGATGCCGGGCATGTCGGAGTTGTTGCGGCCGTTCTCCAGCAACTGGCCGAGCCCCAGGCCGAGATCGGGCGAGGACGCGATGATCTCGGCGGCCATCAGGGAACGCCAGGAGAACGCCCAGCCCTGCTTGAGGCCGGCGAGGTAGCCGGGCAGCGCGGCCGGCATCAGGACGTGCCAGGCGCCGCGCACCCCGGTGGCGCCGAGCGTGCGGCCCGCCCGCAGATACAGCGGGGGCACCTGGTCGACGCCGGAGACGAGGCCGTTGGCGATGGAGGGCACCGCGCCGAGCAGGATCACGGCGTACATCATCGAGTCGTTCAGGCCGAGCCACAGCACGGCCGGGGGCACCCAGGCCACCGAAGGCAGCGACTGGAGGCCGGACAGGATGGGGCCGATCGCCGCGCGCACGAACCTGACCCGGGCCACCAGGAGCCCGAGCGGGGTGCCGATGGCGAGGGCGAGCAGGAAGCCGAGCAGGCCGCGCGAGACGCTGGTCCACACCACGTCCAACAGCGTGCCCTGGAGCCACATGTCCTCCAGGCTCGACCAGACGGCGGCCGGCGCGGGCAGCTTGTACTCGTCGGTGACCTTCGCCGACACCAGGACCTGCCACACCACCAGGACCAGGACGACCGCGGTCAGCGGCGGCAGCACCTTCTTGACCAGGACCTCGCGCACCGGGGTGCGGTGGGTCTGGACGGTCTCGAGTGCGTCAAGACCCGCCTCCAGGCTGCCCAGGTCGGGGGAGCCCTTGACGTCGGTGGTCTCAGTGCTGGCCATGGCGGCGGATCTCCCCACGCAGTTGTTCAGTGATCTCGACGGAGAGCTCCGCCACGTCGGCGTCCTCGATGCGCCGCGGCTGGTCGATGTCCACCGTCCACTCGTGGGCCACCCGGCCCGGCCGCGAGGAGAGCAGCACCACGCGCTGCGCGAGCCGGACGGCCTCGCGCACGTTGTGCGTCACGAACAGGACCGACACGTTCGTCTCGCGCCAGATGCGGGTCAGCTCGTCGTGCAGCACGTCCCGGGTGATCGCGTCCAGCGCGGCGAACGGCTCGTCCATCAAAAGGAGTTGGGAATCCTGCGCGAGGGCGCGGGCCATCGCCACCCGCTGGCGCATACCGCCGGACAGCTCGTGCACCCGCTTGCCGTACGCACCCTGGAGGCGGACCAGGGAGAGGAGTTCCTCGGCCCGCTCGCGCCGCTCGTTCTTGGGCACCCCGCGCAGCCGCAGCGCCAGTTCGATGTTCTTGCCCGCCGTCAGCCACGGGAACAGGGCGTGCTCCTGGAACATCAGCGCCGGGCGTCCGCCGGGCGTCTCGATGCTGCCCGCGGTGGGGGCGTCCAGGCCCGCGACCAGGTTCAGCAGCGTCGACTTCCCGCAGCCCGAGGCGCCCAGGAGGGTGACGAACTCGCCCGGAGCGACATCGAGGGTGATGTCGTCGAGGACGAGCTGCGGTCCCGCGGGACCGTTGAAGGACTTCGAGACATGCCCGATGCGGGCGGCGTACGCGTGCTCTGCCGCCGTGCGGTCCGTGGCCTTGGCGAGTGCGGTGGCCATGGTCGTCACCTCCTGGGAAACCTGTGAGCCGGCTGGTGGGGGACTACTTGGCGCCGAGGCCGGCGTCGCCGACCTCAGGCCTGCCCAGGGACTTGAGGACCTTGTTGAGCGGGTCCAGGTCGTAGATGCCCTTGAGGTCGGGCTTCTTGAGGAGTCCGGACTTCACCGCGTGGTCGGCCTGGGCCTGGAGACTGGCCGACAGCGGGTCGTCCAGGATCTTGATCGACTTCCACGCCGGGTCGATGATGTCGGCCGGCAGCGCCTTGCCCGACAGCTTCTTGAGGGCGGCGTTCGCCGACTCCTTGGCCTGGTCGGGGTGGGTCACGATCCACTCGTTGGTCTTCACCGAGCCGCGCAGGACCGCCTCGACGACGTCCGGGTGCTCCTTGAGGAACTTCTGCGACACGATGATGTTGGTGATCACGAACTGCTTGTCCGGCCACAGGTCCGACTCGTCGAGCAGCACCTTGCCGCCCTCGGACACCAGCTTGGAGGCGGTCGGCTCGGGCACCCAGGCACCGTCGATCGAGCCGGACCTGTAGGCGTCCGGGGTGATCTTGTTGTCCGAGCGGACCACGTTGACGTCGCCCTTGCCGCTCTGCGCGTCGACCTTCCAGCCCTTGTCCGCGATCCAGTTGAGGAACGCCACGTCCTGGGTGTTGCCGAGCTGCGGGGTGGCGATGTCCTTGCCCTTGAGGTCGTCGAGCGAGGTGACCTTGTGGGGGTTGACCACCAGCTTCACACCGCCGGAGGCGGAGCCGCCGATGATCTTCAGGCTCTGGCCCTTGGACTTGGTGTAGCCGTTGATCGCCGGCGAGGGGCCGATCCAGCCGATGTCGATCGAGCCCGCGTTGAGCGCCTCGATCTCGGAGGGGCCGGCGTTGAAGGTGGCCGTCTTGACGGCCGTGCCGCCCAACTCCTTCTGGATCAAGCCCTCCTGGACGCCGACCAGCGCGGTGGCGTGCGTCAGGTTCGGGAAGTAGCCGATCTTCACGGAGTCGGCGGAGAGCTTCTTGCCGTCCGCGGCGGGCGCCGCCTTCGCGGCGTCGTCCTTGTCGGCGGCCGAGCCGTAGCCGCAGGCGGCCAGCGCCCCGAACAGCAGGGGCAGGGTGGCGGCGGCGGCGAGGCTGCGCCTCGCGGTCGAGCTGGCAGGCACGGGAGGGTGTCCTCTCGGAGGCCCGGTGCTTACGTCGTTCGGAGTCTCAACTCCGGGACGCGGCCGGGAAGTCGGCGGGTCTTCGGTGCGGTGGTGGGTGCTGGCGGTGCAGCCGGGCGCGCGAGCGGTGCGCGTACGTCATCGCGCACATCGGCCCACCCCGCCCTGGCCGCTGCCGAGCGCGCCGCTGCCGACACGGCCGCCCTCCTTCGCGAAGGTCGAGTAGACGTCGTGGTGCATCAGAAGTCCCAGCCCTCTTCGTCCTCGGCCGTGGCGGCCGGGGCGTGGGAGTGGACCGAGGCGGACGCGAAGGCCTCGCCCGCCATGCCGGCCGCCAGCGTGGTGCCGTCCGCCGGGTCGATGAGCAGGAAGGAACCGGTGCGCCGGGAGTCGGCGTAGGAGTCGAGCGCGAGCGGCTCGGCGGTGCGCACCGTCACCCGGCCGATGTCGTTGGCGACGAGCCGGCCCGGGTCCGGGTGCTGCGAGAGGTCGTCCAGGGTGAGCCGCGACGGGATCTCCTTGACGATCGCCTTGACCGTACGGGTGGTGTGCTTGAGCAGCACCCGCTGACCCACCGTCAGGGGCTGGTCGGCCACGTGGCACACCGTCGCCTCGACGTCCTGGGTGATGGCGGGTGCGTCCCCGCTCGGCACGATCAGGTCGCCGCGCGAGACGTCGATGTCGTCCGCGAGCAGCAGGGTGACGGACTGCGGCGTCCACGCGATGTCGACGGACTCTCCCAGCAGGTCGATGCCCGCGACGGTGCTGGTGCGCCCGGAGGGCAGGACGGTCACCGGCTCGCCGACCCGGAAGGTGCCGGCCGCGATCTGGCCCGCGTATCCGCGGTAGTCGGGGAGCTCGGCGGTCTGCGGACGGATCACGTACTGCACGGGGAGGCGGGCGTGGCAGGAGGTCAGGTCGTGGCTGACCGGCACCGTCTCCAGGTGTTCCAGGACGGTGGGGCCGCCGTACCAGTCCATGTGGGCGCTGGGCTCCACGACGTTGTCACCGGCGAGCGCCGAGATCGGAATCGCGGTGATCTCCGGAACGCCCAGCTCTTCGGCGTACGCGGTGAATTCCTCGGCGATGGCCGCGAAGACCTTCTCCTCGTACGCCACCAGGTCCATCTTGTTGACGGCCAGGACCACGTGCGGCACGCGCAGCAGGGCCGCGACCGCGGCGTGCCGGCGGGTCTGCTCGATGACGCCGTTGCGGGCGTCCACCAGGACCACGGCGAGGTCGGCGGTGGAGGCGCCGGTCACCATGTTGCGGGTGTACTGCACATGGCCCGGGGTGTCGGCCAGGATGAACCGGCGCCGCGGGGTCGCGAAGTAGCGGTAGGCGACGTCGATGGTGATGCCCTGCTCGCGCTCGGCCCGCAGGCCGTCGGTGAGCAGCGCGAGGTCGGGGGCCTCCTGGCCGCGCCTGAGGGAGGCGGCCTCGACGGCCTCCAGCTGGTCGGTCAGGACCGACTTGGAGTCGTGTAGGAGCCGGCCCACCAGGGTGGACTTGCCGTCGTCGACGGACCCGGCGGTCGCGAAGCGCAGCAGGGTGGTGGCCGAAAGTCCGGCCAACTGCTCGGTGGACGTGCTCATTTAGAAGTACCCCTCGCGCTTGCGGTCTTCCATCGCGGCCTCGGACATCTTGTCGTCGGCGCGGGTGGCGCCCCGCTCGGTCAGCCTGGACGCGGCGATCTCGGTGATGACGGCATCCAGCGTCGTCGCGTCGGAGTCGACGGCGCCGGTGCAGGACATGTCGCCGACGGTGCGGTAGCGCACCAGGCGCGTCTCGACCGTCTCGCTCTCCTTGGGGCCGCCCCACTCGCCCGCGGTCAGCCACATCCCCGCGCGCTGGAACACCTCGCGCTCGTGCGCGAAGTAGATCTGCGGCAGGTCGATGTCCTCGCGGGCGATGTACTGCCACACGTCCAGCTCGGTCCAGTTCGACAGCGGGAAGACCCGCACGTGCTCACCGGGGGCGTGCCGGCCGTTGTAGAGCTGCCACAGCTCGGGACGCTGGCGGCGCGGGTCCCACTGCGAGAACTCGTCGCGCAGCGAGAACACCCGCTCCTTGGCCCGGGCCTTCTCCTCGTCGCGCCGGCCGCCGCCGAACACCGCGTCGAAGCGGTGCTCCTGGATGGCCTCCGTCAGCGGCAGCGTCTGGAGCGGGTTGCGGGTGCCGTCGGGCCGCTCGCGCAGCTTGCCGGCGTCGATGTAGTCCTGCACCGAGGCGACGTGCAGACGCAACCCGTGCTCGGCGACCACCCGGTCGCGGTAGGCGAGCACCTCGGGGAAGTTGTGCCCGGTGTCCACGTGCAGCAGCGTGAACGGCACGGGCGCCGGGGCGAACGCCTTCAGGGCGAGGTGCAGCATCAGGATGGAGTCCTTGCCGCCGGAGAAGAGGATCACCGGCCGCTCGAACTCTCCCGCCACCTCGCGGAAGATGTGCACCGCCTCGGACTCCAGGGCGTCCAGGTGGCTGAGCGCGTACGGGCTGTCCACGCCCTCGGTCACGGTTGCTGCCGACGTCATGCCAGGCCCCTCTCGGTGAGCAGCGCGAACAGCGCCGCCGCGGACTCCTGCACGGTCTGGGTGTGCGACTCGATCCGCAGGTCCGGCGCGGTGGGCGCCTCGTACGGGTCGTCGACGCCGGTCAGGCCGCTGATCTCGCCCGCCGCCTGCTTGGCGTACAGACCCTTCACATCGCGTACGGAGCAGACCTCCACCGGGGTGGCGACATGCACCTCCAGATAGGCGGTGCCCTCGCTCTTGTGGCGTCCCCGCACCGCCTCGCGGCTGTCCGCGTACGGCGCGATCACCGGGACCAGCGCCTTGACGCCGTTGGCCGCGAGCAGTTCGGCGACGAAGCCGATCCGCTGCACGTTGGTGTGCCGGTCCTCGCGGCTGAAGCCGAGGCCCGCCGAGAGGAACTCGCGGATCTCGTCGCCGTCGAGCACCTCCACGCGGTGTCCGGCCGCGCGCAGCCGGCCCGCGAGCTCATGGGCGATGGTGGTCTTGCCGGCGCTCGGCAGACCGGTCAGCCAGATGGTGGCTCCCGCCTCCGTCACGCTCATCGAAGTCTCCTGATCACTGTGCTGACGGCCCGTCATCCGTGCAGTCCGCACTCGGTCTTGTTGCGTCCGGCCCAGCGTCCGGCGCGCGCGTCCTCGCCCTCGGCGACCCTTCGGGTGCAGGGGGCGCAGCCGATGGAGGGGTAGCCGTCCATGAGCAGCAGGTTGGTGATCACCCCGTGCTCGGCGACATAGGCGTCCACGTCGTCCTGCGTCCAGCGGGCGATCGGCGACACCTTGACCTTCTGCCGCTTCTCGTCCCAGCCGACGACCGGGGTGTTCGCCCGGGTCGGGGACTCGTCGCGGCGGAGCCCGGTGGCCCAGGCCGTGTACGAACTCAGGCCCTGCTCAAGGGGCTTGACCTTGCGCAGCGCACAGCACAGATCGGGGTCGCGGTCGTGCAGCTTGGGGCCGTACTCGGCGTCCTGCTCGGCGACGGACTGGCGCGGGGTGAGGGTGATGACGTTGACGTCCATCACCTCGGCGACGGCGTCGCGGGTGCCGATGGTCTCGGGGAAGTGGTAGCCGGTGTCGAGGAACACCACGTCCACCCCGGGCATCGCCCGCGAGGCGAGATGGGCCACGACCGCGTCCTCCATGGAGGACGTGACGCAGAACCGCTTGCCGAAGGTGGCGGCGGCCCACCGCAGGATCTCCAGCGGCGAGGCGTCTTCGAGGTCACGGCCCGCCTGCTCGGCGAGCGCCTTGAGTTCGGCGGCCGTGCGGCCGCCGGCGACCTGAGTGGCCGTCATATCGCTTCCCCTCCGCGGTCGTTGCGGGTCACTCCGCGGGCGAGCAGCCCGAGGAACTTCAGCTGGAAGGCCCGGTTGCACGCCGCGCACTCCCACGCGCCGTGCCCGGCCTCGTGGGGACGCAGGTCCTCGTCCCCGCAGTACGGGCAGTGGTAGGGCGCCGCTCGCTCGCTCATGACAGGGCCTCCTCGCCGGCGCGCGCGGCCCAGGTCGCGAACCGCTCGCCCTCGGCGCGGTCGGCCTGGAAGCGCTTCAGGACGCGCTCGACGTAGTCGGGCAGTTCGGCCGAGGTGACCTTGAGGCCGCGGACCTTGCGGCCGAAGCCGGCCTCGAGGCCGAGCGCGCCGCCCAGGTGCACCTGGAAGCCCTCGACCTGGTTGCCGTCGTCGTCCAGGACCAGCTGGCCCTTGAGGCCGATGTCGGCGACCTGGATGCGGGCGCAGGAGTTGGGGCAGCCGTTGATGTTGATGGTGATCGGCTCGTCGAACTCCGGGATGCGGCGCTCCAGTTCATCGATGAGCGAGGCGCCGCGCGCCTTGGTCTCCACGATGGCGAGCTTGCAGAACTCGATGCCGGTGCAGGCCATGGTGCCGCGCCGGAACGGCGAGGCGTTGACCTTGAGGCCGAGCGCCTCCAGGCCGCCGACCAGGGACTCGACGCGGTCCTGCGCGACGTCGAGCACGATCAGCTTCTGCTCGGTGGTGGTGCGCAGCCGGCCCGAGCCGTGCGTCTCGGCCAGCTCGGCGATCTTGCTGAGGGTGGCGCCGTCCACCCGGCCCACGCGGGGGGCGAAACCGATGTAGAAGCGGCCGTCGTTCTGGGGGTGCACACCGAGGTGGTCGCGCCAGACGTCCTTGGGCAGTTCGGGCGCGGGGCCGTCGATCAGCTCGCGCTTGAGGTACTCGTCCTCAAGGATTTGGCGGAACTTCTGCGGGCCCCAGTCGGCGACCAGGAACTTCAGACGGGCGCGGTTGCGCAGCCGCCGGTAGCCGTAGTCGCGGAAGATCGAGATGACGCCCTCGAAGGCGTCCGGCACCTCGTCCAGCGGAATCCACGCGCCGAGCCGCACGCCCAGCTTGGGGTTGGTGGATAGCCCGCCGCCGACCCACAGGTCGAAGCCGGGGCCGTGCTCGGGATGCTCGACGCCGACGAAGGCCACGTCGTTGATCTCGTGCGCGACGTCCAGCTGCGGGGATCCCGAGATCGCCGTCTTGAACTTGCGGGGCAGGTTGGAGAAGGCCGGGTTGCCGATGAAGCGGCGGTGGATCTCGTCGATGGCCGGGGTGCCGTCGATGATCTCGTCCGCCGCGATGCCGGCGACCGGCGAGCCGAGGATGGTGCGCGGGGTGTCGCCGCAGGCCTCGGTGGTGGACAGGCCGACCGCTTCGAGCCGGTTCCAGATCTCCGGGACGTCCTCGATGCGGATCCAGTGGTACTGGACGTTCTGCCGGTCGGTGAGGTCGGCGGTGCCGCGCGCGAACTCCTGCGAGATCTCGCCGATCACCCGCAGCTGTTCGGTGGTGAGCCGCCCGCCGTCGATGCGGACGCGCAGCATGAAGTACTCGTCGTCCAGCTCCTCCGGCTCCAGGATCGCGGTCTTGCCGCCGTCGATGCCCTGGCGGCGCTGGGTGTAGAGGCCCCACCAGCGCATCCGGCCGCGCAGGTCGCTGGGGTCGATGGAGTCGAAGCCCCGCCGGGAGTAGATCGTCTCAATGCGTGTCCGCACATTGAGACCGTCGTCGTCCTTCTTGACCTGTTCGTTCCCGTTCAGGGGCGTGAAGTGTCCGGCGGCCCACTGGCCTTCGCCACGGTGCCGGCCGGTCTTGCGGCGCGGTGTCGTGGGGGCAGGGTCTTCTGGGCTGGCGGCCATGGCGTATGTCCTTCGGGACTGCAGGTGGGCGGCTCTGACCTGCGCACTCGCGCTTCGGCGCGGCGGTGCGCTGTCAGGTACGGAAAGAATCCGGGAGAGGTGGAACTCGCGGCGGTGCTGGTGTGTCAGCGTGCCGGACAGATGGCGCTGGACATGCGGCCGAGGTCGACGTGCCGCCGACTCACCAAGGCAATTCCAGTTCCAGACATGACGGAAGCGTGTCACGGGACTTTGGACCCAGTCCACCACTATCCATCATATGGACAAAGATGTCCTGCATCGTGAGACGGTGTGGTCCGGGTCACTGCCCGGGCGGCCGAGTTGGCTCAGAAGGCACCGGGCCAGGGGCCCGGCGTCGCCACGTCCTCGGCCGGCTCCTCCTTGGTCTCGAAGAGCCGGAAGCCCCGCCGCAGATAGTTGTCCATCGCGTGCTCCCCGTCCAGGGAGCAGGTGTGCAGCCACACCCGCTTGGTGGCGGGCAGCTCCGGCCAGCGCTCCGCCAGGTCCCAGGCCCTGCGCACCCCGTGCGTCAGGAGGTGGCCGCCGATGCGCCGCCCGCGGAACGCCGGGACCAGGCCGAAGTAGACGATCTCCACCGAGCCGCCCGCCTGCGCCGCCAGCTCCACATAACCCGCCGGAGTGCCGCGCTCGTACGCCACCCACGTCTCGGTGCCGGGCTCCGCGAGCGCCCGCTCCCACTCGGCGTACGTCATGCCGAGGCGGTCGATCCACCGGATGTCGCCGCCGACCGCCGTGTAGAGGAAGCGGCTGAACTCGGGCGAGGGGACCTCGGCGCGCATGATCGTCAGACCGTCCGCCGGCTCGGCGGCCGGGCGCAGATCGGCCGGAGAGGTCTGTTCCAGGGACCAGGTGGTCACGGTGATACTCATGCGGCCCAGGCAATCATGCGCGCCCCCGCGCCTCCAACGCAGGTCAGGGGGTCGCACCCCGGCTCAGGGCGATCGCGGGGGCGAGGGAGTGGGGGAGCAGGTCGGCCGGCCGGTCGGGCCGGACCACCTCCACGTGCACGTCCTCGCTGAAGCGGTACGGGCGGTGCGCGAGCACCTCGGCGAGACCGCGGCGCAGCCGGGACATCTCCGCCCGTACGGTCACCGTGCGCGTCGGGTCCTCGAAGATGTCCTGCGCCAGCTGCGCGGCGCTGCGGCCCTCCCGGTTGAGGGCGAGCACGAACAGGAGCTCGGCGTGGCGGGGGCTCAGCTCGTGCGTCCAGCTGCCGGCCTCCCCCGACACGGTCACCGAACAGCGCCGTGGCCTGCTGAGGTCGAGCACGACCCGGCGGGCCGCCGGGGTGCCCGGGCCGTCCGCCTCGTCGACGACCTGCACGAGCCGGCCCCCGGGCAGCGGCTCGATGGCGCACATGCCGAGCGAGGGCAGCCAGACGCGGCCCGCGCGCGGCGACTTCGGCAGGACGAGCCGCTCGGTGGGCGGCATCCCGGTGACCGCGGCGACCCAGCCGTTGTCGTCCACCGCCAGCGCCCGCCCGCCCACCCGGCACAGCACCGGCGCCGCCGCCGTGCGCAGCCGCTCCAGGGCGGCGAAGTGCCGGTTGCGCAGCTCGGCCGCGGCGAGCCGGGTCACCGACGTCACGAAGGACAGGGTGGCCGGATGCATGGTGCCGAGTGGGCCGCTGATGTCCACCACCCCGATCAGCCGCCCGTCGCGCGGGTCGACGACGGGCGCGCCCGCGCAGGTCCAGGTGTGGTGGGAGGACACGTAGTGCTCGGCCGAGAAGACCTGCACCGGACGGCCGGTGACGAGCGGGGTGCCCACCCCGTTGGTGCCGACGGCCCGCTCGCTCCAGTCGGCGCCGACCTCGAACCCCAGGGCGTCGGCGCGCCTCAGGACCGAAGGATGGCCCTCGCGCCACAACAGCCGTCCCTCGGCGTCCGAGACGACCATGATGTGCTGGGCCGCGTCCGCGACCGAGACCAGCGCCTCCCTGAGCACCGGCAGGACCTCCGCCAACGGCGAGTGCCGGCGGCGCCGTTCGACCTCGGCCAGGGACAGCAGGCCCGCCGTGTTGTCGCCGTCCGGATCGAGCCCGCTGCTCAGCGCGCGCCGCCAGGACTCGCCGATCTCCGTACGCGGCACGACCTTCGAGCGCCGGCCGGCGAGCGCAGCCGCGCGCACGCCCTGCAGGAGCCGGGTCGCCTCCTGGGCGTCCATGGCGGCGAGCCGGGCCACGTCGAGCGTGGTGGTCTGCACGGAATCCTCCTGGCCTCGACACCCAAGTCCCTCGGAGCCGGGCCCCGGTGTCCTGAATTCATCGTGCCCGCCCGCCGGTTGGCGCGCGGCGATATGCCCCACATGGTTGCAACCCTTTGCAACTCTCGCGAACGGCCGTGCGTGGGTACGAAGGTGGGCAGTGCACCGGAAGTCCGGTCGTCATGCTCCGTCCTCGGACGCATGAGAGTGCGGGGGTGGTGCCGTGTCGGCGCAGCACCACCCCCGACGGACCGCTCGGCCCGCCGGTTTTCGGCCGCGCCGGACGCCGGTTCACACCTCGGCGCGGGCCCGCTCCACCACGGCCGCCAGATCCAGCGAGTGCGGCAGCGTCCCGAAGGCCGCCCCCCAGTCACCGCCGAGCCGCGAGGCGCAGAACGCGTCCGCGACCTCCGGGGGCGCCCAGCGCACCAGCAGCGACCCCTGGAGCACCAGCGCCATCCGCTCCACCAGGCGGCGGGCCCGGCCCTCGATGCCGTCCAGGTCGGCGAGTTCGGTGAGCAGGTCCTTGATGGCGCCGTCCAGGCGGTGATCCGCGCCGCGCGCCTTGCCGACCTCCTGGAGGAAGGCGTTGATCGCGTGCGGCTCGCGCTGGAGCGCCCGCAGCACGTCGAGCGCCTGGACGTTGCCCGAGCCCTCCCAGATCGAGTTCAGCGGCGCCTCCCGCAGCAGCCGCGGCATCCCGGACTCCTCGACGTAGCCGTTGCCGCCGAGGCATTCGAGCGCCTCGCCGGCCACTGGCGTACAGCGCTTGGTCACCCAGTACTTGGCGGCCGGCACCGCCAGGCGCAGGAACGCCCGCTCCTCCTCGGTGTCCGCGTCGTAGGCGGCGGCGAGCCGCAGCGCCAGCGTGGTGGCGGCCTCGGACTCCAGGGCAAGATCGGCGAGCACGTTGCGCATCAGCGGCTTCTCGACGAGCAACCCGCCGAACGCACGTCGGTACGAGGCGTGGTGGACCGCCTGGGCCACCGCCTGGCGCATGATCGCCGCCGAGCCGATCACACAGTCGAGCCGGGTCGCCGCCACCATCTCGATGATGGTGCGCACCCCGCGTCCCTCCTCGCCGACCCGGCGCGCCCACGTCCCGTCGAACTCGACCTCGCTGGAGGCGTTCGACTTGTTGCCCAGCTTGTCCTTGAGGCGCTGGATCGCGAACGTGTTGCGGGTGCCGTCGGCCAGGACCCGGGGCACCAGGAAGCAGGTGAGGCTGTCCCGCGCGGAGGGGGACGCCTGGGCGAGCACCAGGAACCCGTCGCTCATCGGCGCCGAGCAGAACCACTTGTGCCCGGTCAGCGCGTACGCGCCGTCGGAGGCCAGCGGGGCCGCCACGGTGGTGTTGGCCCGTACGTCACTGCCGCCCTGCTTCTCCGTCATGCCCATGCCGAAGATCACGCCCGCCTTCTCGGCGGCCGGCCGCAGCCCCTCCTCGTACACGTGCGAGGTGAGCCGGGGCTCCCACTCGGCGGCGAGCGCCGGGTCGGTGCGCAGTGCGGGCACCGCCGCGTGCGTCATGGAGACCGGGCAGCCGTGCCCGCCCTCCGCCTGCGTCCAGACCAGGAACCCCGCGGCCCGGCGCACATGACCGGCGGGCCGGCCCCAGGCGTCGGTGAGCCCCGACGTCACGGCCTTGCCGAGCAGCCGGTGCCAGCTCGGATGGAACTCGACCTCGTCGATCCGGTGGCCGTACCGGTCGTGGGTGCGCAGCTTCGGCGGATTCTCGTTCGCCAGCACACCCCACTCCTGCGCCTGGGCCGATCCGGCGGACCGTCCGAGGGCCGCGAGCTCCTCGCGCACCTCGTCGACGAGCTCCGGTGCGGTGTGCCGTTCGACCGCCTCGCCCAGGGCGCGGTCGGCGGTGAAGACGTCGTACCCCACCAGGGGCGGAGCCTGGTTGGTCACTGTGTGGGTGGTGGCTGCCATGCCGATACGGTAAGGACGTGCAGCCAGCAAATGAAACACCCGAGCGGACATCCGGCCGCCTTCACCGGGCCCGCGTCCTCTACCGCAACGTCTCCAAGCGGAAATTGGGCTGGCTGCTCCTCAAGGACACCGTCAACTCCTGTGTCGAGTACCGGATCCTGGGCCTGGCCGCCGAGGCCGCCTTCTTCACCCTCCTCTCGCTGCCTCCGCTGCTGCTCAGTGTCATCGCCCTGCTCGGTTACGTGGACGGCTGGACCAGCACGCACACCGTCGCCAGCATCGAGCAGAACATCCTGAACGCGGCCGGCACGGTCCTGTCCGAGCGCGGCGTGCGCGAGTTCGCCCAGCCGCTGCTCGACGACGTCACCCAGGGCAAACGCCCGGAAATCGTCTCCATCGGCTTCGCCATCGCCCTGTGGTCGGGCTCGCGCGCGGTCAACGTCTTCATCGACACCATCACCGTGATGTACGGGCTCGACGGGCAGCGCGGCATCGTGAAGACCCGGCTGCTCTCGCTCGTCCTCTACATCGTGGCGCTGCTCATCGGCGCGGTCGTGCTGCCGCTCGCGGTGGTGGGCCCCGACCGGGTGGTCGAGCTGATCCCGTGGGGCACGGACGTGATCAGCTTCCTGTACTGGCCGACGATGATCCTGCTGTCCATCGCCTTCCTCACCACCCTCTTCCACGTCTCGGTGCCGGTCCGCTCGCCGTGGATCGAGGACGTGCCGGGCGCGCTGGTGGCCCTCGCGATGTGGGTGCTCGGCTCGTTCCTGCTGCGCATCTATCTGACCAGCACGGTGGAGGGGCCCACCATCTACGGCTCCCTCGCCGCCCCCATCGCGGTACTCCTCTGGATCGGCATCTCGGCGTTCGCGGTGCTGGTGGGAGCGGCCGTCAACGCGGCCATCGACCGGGTCTGGCCCTCGGTCGCCACGGCGGCGGCGCGCGAGGCGGGCGAGCGGGCGCGGGCGGCCCAGGCCGCCGAGATCGTGGCCCGCGCCCACCCGTCCCAGCCGATGCTCTTCGGCGACGCGGGCGTGGACGCGGAGGAGGGGGACGAGGGGGACGACGGCATCGACCCCGGGATGCCCTCGGAGTTCCCCGAGCGCTGGTCGAAGTTCCTGCCCCCCGAGGACGTCAAGTCCCGCCTGCACACGGCCAAGCGGCACGAGGACAAACCTTCGGAGAAGCCGGCGGGGAAGCCCTCGGACGCGGCGCCCGGGAAGGCGCCCCGCGGCCACGAGAAGACCCCGCGCGACCACGACTGACCGCACCCGGCGTGCTGGAGGTGACCGCACCGGGGACGGGCGGCACCCGGGGCTACCCTCGAAGCATGTACCGAGAGCGGCCGTCGCGGCTGTCAGGCGCCGTCGTGTGGACCCGCACCGTGGACGCCGACGACGCCCCGCGCCCCGTGCTCCCGGACGGCTGCATGGATCTGCTCTGGTGCGAGGGGCGCCTTCTGGTGGCCGGCCCCGACACCCGCGCCCACCTGCCGCGCGCCCCGCTCGGCACGCGCTATGCGGGGATCCGCTTCGCGCCCGGCGCGGGCCCCGCGTTCTTCGGCGTCCCGGCGCACGAACTGCGTGACACCCGGCCCGCGCTCGACGCGATCTGGCCGGGCGCACGGGTGCGCGCCCTGGCCGCGTCGATCGGCGATGCGGCCGACCCCGCCGCCGCCCTCGAAGCCGCGGCCCTCGCGACGGCGCCCCGGCCGGACCCGCTGGCCCGGGCGGTCGCCCGGCGCCTCGCCGCGGGGTGGAGCGTGGCCGCCACCGCCGCCGAGGCCGGGCTCGGCGCCCGCCAACTGCACCGGCGCTCCCTCGACGCGTTCGGCTACGGGCCTAAGACGCTGGCCCGCATCCTGCGCCTCCAGCGGGCCCTCGCCCTGGTGGCGCGGGGCATGCCGTACGCCGAGGCCGCGCTCGCCGCGGGCTGCGCCGACCAGGCCCACCTCGCTCGGGAGATGCGGGCACTGGCCGGGATGACGCTGACCGACTACGCCGAGGCGGCGAACAGCGACACCTCCACGCCGTCCGGGTCGAGCACGGTCGCATAGCGCTGGCCCCAGAAGGCGTCCCACGGTTTGAGGTGCCCGCGGTGCCCGGCCGAGGTGAGCGCCTCGTACGTCGCGTCGACCTCGGCGGGCGAGTCGCAGGCGAAGGCGAGGCCGGTGCGGCCGGCGCTTTCGGGGCGCGTCCAGGAGGGGTCGAAGGAGCGGATGGTGTCCTCCGTGTCCCACAGGACCCGGGTGCCGCCGGGGAGCGTGCACTCCACATGCGGCTGGGTGTCGGCGTCGGCCGGGAGGTCGAGGCCGAGGCGGCGGTAGAAGGCGAGCGAGGCGGCCATGTCGGCCACCACCAGGCCGAAGGCGTCGAGTCGTGGAGTCATGACCTCACCGTAGGCAGGGCGGTGGGAGCGGGTCTTGAACGAAACGGACACGCCGCAGGGGCTCCGTTACGCTCTTTGCATGGGAGCGCAAAGAGAGAGCTGGGACGAGGACCGGGCCGACCGGGCCGTCACCGTCCTGAAGGCCGTGGCGGACCCCTCGCGGTACCGGCTGCTGTGGGCGCTCAGCGGGGCGGAGCTGCCGGTGAGCACGCTGGCCGAGCTCATCGGGGCCCACGTCGCCGCGACGTCCCAGCACTTGGCCAAGCTCCGCGCGGCCGGCCTGGTCACCTCGCGGCGCGACGGCACGCGCATCTACTACCGGGCGGCGGGCCCGGCGGTCCGCACACTCCTGGAAGACGCCTCCCTGGCAGCCCTCACCCCACCCCCGCCCCCCGCAACACCCCCCGCCCCCACGACGACAGCCCCCGCCCGCGCCCACGCCCCCCGCAGAGCCAGAGCCCCCCACCCAGCAACAGACTGACCCACCCACCAGCAAGACAAGGCCCGCGAAAACCACCTCCGGCCAGCAGCCGACCGGGGCTTCAGGGGCGCGAGGAACGGCGCGAGAAGCCCCCACGGCCCGCAGCCGACCGGGGGGTTTA
>NZ_JBIDBD010000003.1:327810-521707 GCF_043202815.1 Streptomyces sp. NPDC048111 | reverse complement strand
CAGGGGCGCGGGGAACGGCGCGAGAAGCGCCCATGGCCCGCGGCCGACGGGGGGTTTAGGGGCGCGGGGAACGGCGCGAGAAGCGCCCATGGCCCGCGGCCGACGGGGGGTTTAGGGGCGCGGGGAACGGCGCGAGAAGCGCCCATGGCCCGCAGCCGACCGGGGGTTTGGGGGCGCGGGGAACGGCGCGAGAAGCACCCACGGCCCGCAGCCGACCGGGGGTTTGGGGGCGCGGGGAACTGCGCAAAAAGCCCCGGCTCCCGGCCTCCCCCCCCGCACCCCCGGCGGAGCCGCCCCCCCCCCCAACTCACCCCAACCGATACTCCTCCCGCTCCGCGTCATACCCGTACAGCTCCCCGTACCGCCCCCAATCCGTAGCCGTCTCCAACTGCCCCCCCACCTGCTCGCTCGTGAAGTGGTGGGCCAGCACGTCACGGAAGAAGCCCGCACGCAGCGTGCCGTCGGGGCTCTGGCGGAGGCTGGTCGTGATGAGCCGCACGAGCGGCGCGTCCGGCGCCGCCGCCGCGAAGATCTCCTTGGACGCCCGCACATCCGCCCCCGCGAACGCCACCCCCCGCTCGGTCAGGACCAGATCGTCACCGCCGACGGAGGCGAAGCCGAGCAGTTCGAGCGCGTCGACCAGCGGCAGGACGTCGTCGACCTCCAGACCGAGGTCGTCGGCGAGGTCCGCGAGGTCGCAGCCGCCGCCCCGGTGGGCCACCATTTCCGCGAGCCCGGAAAGCCCGTCCACGCTCGCCGCGGGCAGCGGGGTGTCGGCGAGCGTACGCCGATCACCCTCGGCACCGGCACCGGCACCGGCACCGGCACCGGCACCCGCCCCCGCGCCGCGGCCCTCCCCACCTTCGCCCCGTGCCTCGCCGCCCCCCTCGCCGCGCCCGGGCAGCGCGACGCCCCGGTGGGTCTCCTTGGGGCGGCCCGTCATCGTGCGGTAGACGCGGTCGATGAGCTCGTCGAACGCGGGCGCCTCGCGGTCGCGCGGCCGCTCAAGACCCACCTCGAAGGTCTCGCGGATCGTGCCGTACGGACGTGAGCCGAGCACCACGATCCGGTCGGCCAACAGGACGGCCTCTTCGATGTTGTGGGTGACCAGGACGATCGCCCGGGTCGGGAACTGGCCCGACTCCCACAGCTCCATCAGCTCGCCGCGCAGGTTCTCCGCGGTCAGCACGTCGAGCGCGGAGAACGGCTCGTCCATCATCAGCACGTCCGGTTCGACCACCAGCGCCCGTGCGAAGCCGACGCGCTGGCGCATGCCGCCCGACAGCTCCTTGGGGTACGCCGACTCGAAGCCGTCGAGGCCGATGAGGTCGATGGCCTGGCGCGCCGCGTCGGACCGCGCGTCCGCCGGTACGCCCCGGGCCTCGAGGCCCAGCTCGACGTTCTGCCGCACGGTCAGCCAGGGCAGCAGCGCGAAGGTCTGGAACACCATGGCAGTACCGGGGTTGGCCCCGGTCAGCGGCGTGCCGCGGTAGGACACCGTGCCGGAGCTCGCCGGCACGAGGCCGGCCAGACAGCGCAGCAGCGTCGACTTGCCCGAGCCCGACTTGCCGAGCAGCGCGACGACTTCGCCTGCCCGCACCTGGAGGTCGATGCCGCCGAGGACGGGCAGCTCGCCGTCGGCACCGGCGTACGCCTTGGTGAGGCCGACGGTTTCGAGCAGGATCTCGCCGTCGGCCGGGCGGGGGGCCCGCGGGGCGGCCGCGTGCCGTGCGCCGCGCAGGGCGCGGAGGGTGTGCAGAACCATGAGGGAGCTCCAGGGTCGATCGGGGTGCCGGACGTTCGAGGCGTCCAGCAGCAGAAGGAGGGGAGGCCGTGTCGCGTGGTGTGTCGGTGGTGCGGAGCCGTCACAGGGCGAAGCGGGTGTCGGCGAGCCGGTACAGGCGGCGCCACAGCAGGCGGTTGAGGCCGACCACGTACAGGCTCATCACCGCCACACCGGCCAGCAGATGGGGGAAGTCGCCCGCCGCGGTGGCCTCGGCGATGTACGCGCCGAGCCCGGTGGCGGTCAGCGTGGTGCCGCCGAAGGTGACGACCTCCGCGACGATCGAGGCGTTCCAGGCGCCGCCCGACGCGGTGATGCCGCCGGTCACGTACGCGGGGAAGACGCCGGGCAGGATCAGCCGTTTCCAGCGCTGCCACCCGCGTACGCCGAGGTCGTCCATGGCCTCGCGCAGATCGCTCGGGATCGCCATGGCGCCCGCGATGGTGTTGAAGAGGATGTACCACTGGGCACCGAGCGCCATCAGCAGGATGCCGCCGATGTCGATCGACAGGCCGGTCTTCAGGAAGAACCAGACGGCGAGCGGGAAGAGGAAGTTGGCGGGGAAGCTCGCGAGGACCTGCACGGCGGGCTGGGCGATGCGGGTGAGCCGCGGCGAGAAGCCGATCTTCACCCCGATCGGCACCCAGACGACGGTGGCGGCGGCCACCAGGACCACGACCCGGGCCAGTGTGGCGAGGCCCAGCAGCAGGGGTTCGCCGAAGACACCGAGGCCGGTCTCGTCCCGCAGATAGCGGCCGAGGTCGAACAGGCCCCACAGGACGAGCCCGCCCGCGACGACGCCGAAGACGATGTCCCCGGTGAGCCGTCGCGCCCCGTCCGTGTGCAGCGCGCGGTCGTCGGTGCCGAAGACCCGCCCGGCCCTGCTCAGGGCCCGCCCGAGCGGGCGCAGCGCCCCGCCGAGCAGCCGGGGCCAGTGCGAGCGCCGCAGGAGGTCGAGGACGACCGAGCGCTGGGTCTCGCTCGCCTCGGACTGCTCGTTCTTGAACTTCTCCGCCCAGGCCGTCAGCGGGCGCCAGAACAGGAAGTTCACACCGATGACCATGACGGCCATGGTCAGGATCGCCCAGCCGACCTTGCCGAGGTCGCCGTCGGCGATGGCGGCGCCCGCGTACGAACCGACGCCGGGCAGCGCGTAGTCCTTGTTGTTGACGCTGATGGCTTCGGAGGCGACGAGGAAGAACCAGCCGCCGCCGAAGCTCATCATCCCGTTCCAGACGAGGCTGATCGTCCCGGAGGGCAGCTCGACCTTCCAGAACCGCATCCACCGGGTGAACCCGAACGACCGTGACAGCTCGTCGAGTTCGCGGGGGAGCGAGGTCAGCGAGTGGTAGAGGCCGAACGTCATGTTCCATGCCTGCGAGGTGAAGATCGCGAAGATCGACGCGCATTCGAGGCCGAGCAGGGATCCGGGGAACAGCGCGATGAAGCCGCTGACGGCGACCGTCAGGAAGCCGAGCACGGGCACCGACTGGAGGATGTCGAGCGCGGGGATCAGGACGCGTTCCAGGCGCCTGCTCTTGGCGGCGGCGAGGGCGTACCCGAAGGTGAAGACCGTGGAGAGGGCGAGCGCGACGAACATGCGGAGCAGTGAGCGCGCCGCGTCGTACGGCAGCCGGGCCGGATCGGTGTCGACCCTGATCGACTGGTCGGTGGAGAAGCGGACCGTGGTCCCGTGGCCGACCTGGAGCACGACGTAGAAGAGCACGAGCACGGCCGCGGCGACCACCGCGTCGACCCAGGTCAGCCGGGCCAGGCGCCCGGCGAAGCGGGAGGCCGGCCGCGTGGCGGAGCCGGCCGTCCGGAACGACATCACAAGAAACCTCCGACAGGTACCTGCGACCACACTGCGGGCACAACGGCCCCGGGGGCGCGACCGCGCACCCCGGCGTGGCGGAGCCCGACGCAGTGGGAAGGAGGGCGGGGGAGAGGGTGAGAGGGGGAGAGTCAGCTGTGCCCGGCGGGGCGCTGCGGACTGGGAGGATCCGCGTCCATGGCTGCCCCCTCTCGGTGATGGTGTCCGGCTCGGTGACGGTGTCCGGCGACTCTCGCAGTCTGCACCCTCCTTGCATCGATACGCAAATAGCGGGCTCGTGAGGCCCAGAGCTGAGCCGGGGTGGGGGCGCGGACGGTGGAGGCGGACGGGGCGAACAATTCGGTGGCGCGGCCGGACCATCCCGCCCTAGAGTCAGGGCTGTTGGAGCGGGGCGACGAAATGTCGTCGCCGGTGATGAGACGTGTTCGGGAGGTGTGAACGATGGCTGTCGTTGCGAAGGGCGCTGCCCGCATTCCGAAGTTCGTCTCTCACATCCCCGTGGTCTCCGGCTGACCGACTCATCTCTTCCCACGCCTGTGCGCGTGGCGCCGGGGCCGCCCTTCGAAGGGTTCCCCTTGTCTTCCTCGTTCTCCGCGTGGCACGACTCCCCGTTCCACGAGTTCAACGACGCCGAGTCCAACACCTCGGCCCCCTCGCGTCCGCTCGCCGCCTACGGCTGGGACGACGCCTGGGCCGACGCCTTCGCCCCGTACGCCGAGCAGGGCCTGGTGCCCGGCCGGGTGGTACGGGTCGACCGCGGCCAGTGCGACGTCGTGACCGCCGACGGCACCCTGCGCGCCGACACCGCGTTCGTCACCCCGCACGACCCGCTGCGGGTCATCTGCACCGGTGACTGGGCCGCCGTCGAACCGGTCGGCGACCCGCGCTTCGTACGGACGTATCTGCCGCGCCGCACCGCCTTCGTGCGCAGTACCTCCTCCAACCGGTCCGAGGGGCAGATCCTCGCGGCCAACGTCGACCACGCGGTCATCGCGGTGTCGCTCGCCCTGGAACTCGACCTCGGCCGCATCGAGCGGTTCCTGGCGCTGGCCTGGGAGTCGGGCGCGGTCCCGCTCGTCGTGCTCACCAAGGCCGACCTGGTGCCCGATCCGGTGGGACTCGCCTACCTCGTCCAGGACGTCGAGACCGCGGCGCCGGGGGTGCGGGTGCTGCCGGTCAGCGCGACCACCGGGGAGGGCGTGGACGCCCTCGCCGCGGTGGTCGCCGGCGGGACCAGTGTCCTGCTCGGGCAGTCCGGCGCGGGCAAGTCCACGCTCGCCAACGTGCTGCTCGGCGAGGACGTCATGGCCGTACAGTCCGCGCGGGAGGTGGACGGCAAGGGCCGCCACACCACGACCACCCGCAACCTCCTGGTGCTGCCCGGCGGGGGAGTTCTGATCGACACCCCGGGCCTGCGGGGTGTCGGCCTCTACGACGCCGGGGCGGGGGTCGGGCAGGTCTTCGCCGAGATCGAGGAACTGGCCACGGGCTGCCGCTTCCACGACTGCTCCCACCAGGCGGAGCCCGAGTGCGCGGTGCTGGCCGCGATCGAGGACGGCTCGCTGGCGCACCGCCGCCTGGAGAGCTATCGCAAGCTGCTGCGCGAGAACCAGCGGATCGTGGCCAAGACGGATGCGCGTTTGCGGGCGGAGATGCGGCGGGACTGGAGGATCAAGGGGGCGGTGGGGCGCGCCAACAGCGCCCTGAAGCGAGGCCACCTCCGCTGACCCCTGGGGGCCCGCCCCCCTCTACCCGGGGCGGCCCCGGGCCCCCGGCGGGTACCCACCCGGGGGCCGCGGGGGGTCGCTCGCGCAGTTCCCCGCGCCCCAGGGGGTTGACCTTCGGCCGGGTTGTTGTGCTGCGCGGCGCGCGCTAAGTAGTTGGCTGCGGGCCGTGCTCGCTTCTCGCGCAGTTCCCCGCGCCCCTGGCAGGGCTGGTGTCGGGCCGCATGCGTAGCCCGGCCTGCCTTGCGCGGTTCCCCGCGCCCCCAGGGGGTTGACCTCTGGCCGGGTTGTGGGGTTGCGCGGCGCGCGCAAGATAGTCGGCTGCGGGTCGTGGTCGCTTCTCGCGCAGTTCCCCGCGCCCCTAACTGCACCGGCGCTGGCCCGCACCGGCATCCTCAGCCCGTCCGGCGTTTGAGGACGAGCGCCGTTCAGGCGCGATGGGGGTTTGGGGCGGAGCCCCAGGGCCAGGCACCCTCCAACCCCCGTCACGGGCGGGCGGGTGGGCAGCACCCTCGGGGTCTGGGGCGGAGCCCCAGGGCTCAGCCGGTTCAACCCGCTGCACGGGCGGGTGGGTGGGCAAGCCCCCCGGCACGGCCCGCGCCGGAGCTTGGTGTCCGGAAGCCGCCAGCCCCCGGCAGGGAAACCCCGCAGACTGAACCCGTGATGGACCAAGACGCCCAGTACGAGGCGGTCAGCAGCAGAGACGCCCGGTTCGACGGAGAGTTCTTCTTCGCCGTCGCGACCACGGGCATCTACTGCCGCCCGAGCTGCCCCGCCGTCACCCCCCGCCGCAAGAACGTCCGGTTCTTCCCGAGCGCCGCCGCCGCCCAGAGCAACGGCTTCCGCGCCTGCCGCCGCTGCCGGCCGGACGCTGTGCCCGGCTCCGCCGCGTGGAACGCCCGGGCCGACGTCGTGGGCCGGGCCATGCGCATGATCGGGGACGGCGTGGTGGACCGGGAAGGAGTGCCGGGGCTCGCCACCCGGCTCGGCTACAGCACCCGCCAGGTCCAGCGCCAGCTGACCGCGGAGGTGGGCGCGGGCCCGGTCGCCCTGGCCCGCGCCCAGCGCGCCCACACGGCACGGGTGCTGCTCCAGACCACCGGGCTGCCGGTCACCGAGATCGCCTTCGCCGCCGGCTTCGCCAGCGTGCGCCAGTTCAACGACACCGTCCGGCAGATCTACGCCCGTACCCCCAGCGCCCTGCGCGAGGAGGCCGGCGCCCGCTCGGCCGGGTCCGGTGTCACCGCCGCCGGGATCCCGCTGCGCCTGGCCTACCGCGGCCCGTACGCGACCCGGGAGACCTTCGACCTGCTGGCCGCCGAGGCCGTACCCCGCGTGGAGGAGGTCACCGGCGAGCCCGGCGCCCGTACCCACCGGCGCACCCTGCGCCTGCCGCACGGCAGCGCGGTCGTCTCCGTGGACGAGGCCGCCCCCGCGCACACCGCCGCCCGCCAGGGCTGGCTCGAAGCCCGGATCCACCTCACCGATCTGCGCGACCTGACCACCGCCGTCCAGCGCCTGCGCCGCCTGTTCGACCTGGACGCCGACCCGTACGCCGTCGACGAACGCCTCGGCGCCGACCCGCGCCTCGCCCCGCTGGTCGCCCGCACCCCGGGACTGCGCTCGCCCGGCGCCGCCGACCCCGAGGAGTGCGCGGTGCGGGCGCTGGTCGGAAGGGACGGCGCGGCCGGCCTCGTCGAGACGTACGGCAAGCGCCTCGACGTGCCCTGCGGCGAGCTCACCCACACCTTCCCCGAGCCCGCGCTGCTCACCGGCCACCCCGACCCGCGCCTCGCGGCGCTCGCGACGGCGCTCGCGGACGGCGCCCTGCGCCTGGACGCGGGGGCCGACCGCGACGAGGCCACGCGGATCCTGGCTGCCCTGCCCGGCCTGGACGAGGAGACCGTCGACGCCATCCGCACCCGCGCGCTCGGCGATCCCGATGTGGGCCCGGCGGCCGAGGACACCTGGCGGCCCTGGCGCTCCTACGCCCGCCGCCACCTCGCGGTCGCCTCCGCACGGGTGCGCTGACCCCGTACATGCGCGGCGGCCAACGCAACCTCCGGGCACGGCAGCCGAACGAGTCCCCCCCCACGCGCCCGCCCCCGTCCCGGAGCCGGCGCAGTAGTCCGACGGGCGGGGCCCGGCCTCTTCTGGGAACGTCGAGGCATGATCCGTCTCGCGCGCCTGCCCCTGGACCGCTGGTCGGCCGTCGTGCCCCCGCTCGCCCTCGTGCTGCTCGCCCTGACCTGGGGGCGTTCGCTGCCCGGCTGGCTGGTAGCGGTGGTCGCCTGTTTCCTGGCCGGTGCGGTGCTCGCCGCGGTCCACCACGCCGAGGTGGTCGCGCACCGGGTGGGCGAACCCTTCGGATCCCTGGTGCTCGCGGTCGCGGTGACGGTCATCGAGGTGGCCCTGATCGTCACCCTGATGTCGGACGGCGGCGACAAGAGCGCCTCGCTCGCCCGCGACACCGTGTTCGCCGCCGTGATGATCACCTGCAACGGCATCGTCGGGGTGTGCCTGCTGGTCGGCGCACTGCGCCGCCGGCTCGCGGTCTTCAACGCCGAGGGCACCGTGACGGCCTTCGCCACGGTCACCACCCTGGCCGGCCTCAGCCTCGCGCTGCCCACGTTCACCACCAGCAGGCCGGGCCCCGAGTTCTCACCCGCCCAACTGGTCTTCGCCGCCATCGCCTCGGTGTTCCTGTACGGGCTCTTCGTCGCCACCCAGACCGTGCGCCACCGCGACTACTTCCTGCCGGTGACCCAGCAGGGCGAGGTCATGCGGGACGACGACCACGCCAACCCGCCCTCCGCGCGCACCGCCTGGACCAGCGTGGCCCTGCTGGCGGTGGCGCTCGTCGCGGTGGTGGGACTGGCCAAGGGCGTCTCGCCCACCATCGAGAGCGGGGTGGCGGCGGCCGGGCTCCCCGCCTCGGTGGTCGGCGTCGTGATCGCTCTGCTCGTGCTGCTGCCCGAGACCATCGCCGCGGTGCGCGCCGCCCGGCGCGACCGCGTCCAGACCAGTCTCAACCTGGCGCTCGGCTCGGCGATGGCCAGTATCGGGCTCACCATTCCAGCCGTCGCGCTCGCCACGATCTGGCTGTCCGGGCCGCTGGTCCTCGGCCTCGGCGCGAGCCACATGGTGCTGCTGGCCCTGACCGTCCCGGTCGGCATCCTGACGGTGGTGCCGGGCCGCGCGACCCTGATGCAGGGCGGTCTGCACCTCTCGCTGTTCGCCGCGTACATCGTGCTCGCGGTCAGCCCGTGACCCGCCCGGGTCCCGGCCCGTACCGCCCGCCTTCCGACCGATCGGCCGACGCATTCAAGTCACGTGCTTCCAGGCCCTGTTGACGGGCCGCCCTGCCGAGCCACACGATCGAAAGGTAGGTAGTTGCTCCATACATCCGTCCCGTCGGCGGTACGTCCCCCCTCCGGCCGGAACGGCGAGGCAGGAGGCACCATGTGTGGCATCACCGGCTGGATCTCCTTCGACCGTGAACTGCGCGACGAGCGGGACACCCTGGACGCGATGACCGAGACGATGGACTGCCGCGGTCCCGACGACCGCGGCGTCTGGGCCGCGGGGCCGGCCGCGCTCGGCCACCGCAGGCTCGCGATCATCGACCTCCCGGGCGGGCGCCAGCCCATGACCGTCGAGGCCGACGGCCGCAGCGTCACCCTCGTCTACTCCGGCGAGGCCTACAACTTCACCGAGCTGAAGGCCGAACTCGCCACCCGCGGGCACCGGTTCACCACCGACTCCGACACCGAGGTCGTCCTGCACGGCTACCTCGAATGGGGCGAGGCCGTCGCCGAACGCCTCAACGGCATGTACGCCTTCGCGATCTGGGACGAGCGCGTCCAGCGCCTCGTCATGATCCGCGACCGGATGGGCATCAAGCCCTTCTACTACTACGAGACCGCCGACGGCGTGCTCTTCGGCTCCGAGCCCAAGGCGATCCTCGCCAACCCGCTGGCCCGCCGCTCGGTCTCGCTCGACGGGCTGCGCGAACTGTTCACCATGGTCAAGACGCCCGGCCACGCGGTGTGGGACGGCATGAGGGAGGTCGAGCCCGGCACCGTCGTCACCGTCGACCGCGGCGGCCTGCGCACCCACACCTACTGGTCGCTCGAAACCCGTGCGCACGACGACGACCGCGCCACCAGCATCGCCCGTGTCCGCGAACTGCTCGACGACATCGTCCGGCGCCAGCTCGTCGCCGACGTGCCCCGCTGCATGCTGCTCTCCGGCGGCCTCGACTCCTCCGCCCTGACCGCCATCGCCGCCCGTCAGCTCGGCGAGGTCGGCCAGCAGGTGCGCAGCTTCGCGGTGGACTTCGTCGGCCAGACCGAGAACTTCGTCGCCGACGAACTGCGCGCCACCCCCGACACCCCCTACGTCCACGACGTGGCCCGCACCTCCGGCACCCTCCACCAGGACATCGTCCTGGACGCAGAGGCGCTCGCCGACCCCGAGGTGCGCGCCAAGGTGATCCGCGCCCGTGACATCCCCATGGGCTTCGGCGACATGGACGCCTCGCTCTACCTGCTGTTCAAGGCGATACGCGAGCACTCCACGGTCGCCCTGTCCGGAGAGTCCGCGGACGAGGTCTTCGGCGGCTACAAGCAGTTCTTCGACGAGGAGGCCCGCAGCGCCGACACCTTCCCCTGGCTCGTCAAGTTCGCCGAGCAGTTCGGCGACGACTCGGGTCTGCTCCGCCCGGACCTGACCGCCGCCCTCAACGTCCCCGCCTACGTCAAGGACTCCTACGACACCGCCGTGGCGGGCATCCAACGGCTGGACGGCGAAAGCGACTTCGAGTACCGGATGCGCAGGATCAGCCACCTCCACCTCACCCGGTTCGTGCGCATCCTGCTCGACCGCAAGGACCGCGCGAGCATGGCCGTCGGCCTCGAAGTGCGCGTCCCGTTCTGCGACCACCGCCTCGTCGAGTACGTCTACAACGCGCCCTGGGCGGTGAAGTCCTTCGACGGGCGGGAGAAGAGCCTGCTGCGCGAGGCGGCGAAGGACGTCCTGCCGCGGACCGTGTACGACCGCGTCAAGAGCCCCTACCCCTCCACCCAGGACCCGAAGTACGCCACCGCCCTCCAGGGCCACGCCAAGGACCTGCTGGCCCGGCCCTCCCACCCGGTCTTCGACCTCATCGACCGCGACGGGCTGCGCCGGGCCGCCGAGGTGAGCGCCCCGCAGATCCACCAGGCCTCGCGCCGCGGCCTGGAGCGCACCCTCGACCTCGCGATCTGGCTCGACCTGTACAAGCCGCAGCTCAACTTCGCCTGATTCAGGACCGGTTGGGGCCCGGATCCTCTTCCAGGCCCCAACTGTGGATCTTGCGCGGCCGGATGCGGATGAGCTCCTCGCTGAAGTGCGGTCCCAGATCGTGCGGCCCGGTGAGGAGTTCGGCCGTGCCGCGGATCTCGACGCCCCGCACCTTCCAGGGGCGCACGCTCACCACGTCGTCGACCACCAGGGCGGCCTTCGGGTTGCCCCGGAGGTTGCGCCACTTCTTGGTCGTGCCGAGCGCGTAGCCGCCGATGAGGATCGTCCCGTCGTCCTGCGGGAAGAAGCCGACGGGGTTGGCCTGCGGCTGGCCCGTGGCGTCCACCGTGGCCAGTCGGCCAAGTCGCTGGCCCTTGAGGTAGACGCGCTCGGCCTCGCTGAATTCGCTCATGGGCCCACCCTCACACGGCCCGAGCACCCCCGTCATCGGGATGTGGACCCAGGTCCTCGGACGTAGGCCCGGCCCCCCCCCGTTCGGCCGCGCGCCGCACCGCCGTGAAAGACCCCCGCCCCCGCACCACCGCCCTCAGCCCCACACCACCGCGCCCACCCAGGCCCCCACGATCAGCAGACACGCGAAGAGTTCGGCCAGCACCGACGAGCCGCCCGCGCGCAGGATCGCGCGGGCCGAGGCCCAGCCGTCCCCGCGGCTGCCGAGCCGCACCCGCTCGGCCCCGTAGAGCCCGCCGACGAACCCGGCGATGCCGCCGACCACCGGCAGCACGAAGAACCCCGCGACCGCCGCCGCACCCGCGGTGAGCACCGAGCGCCGGGACACCCCGGCCGCCTTGAAGCGGCGCGGCGGCAGGAAGGGGCGCAGGGCCTGGTTGAGGAGGAGGACGCCGGTGGCCCCCGCGAGCACCGCCCAGGCGAGCCCCGTGATGTCGTCGAGCGCCCACCACGCCACCGCGGCCCACACGATCGCCTGCCCGGGCACGCCGGGCACCAGCACCCCGCACAGGCCCATCAGCATCACCGCCCCCACCACGAGGAGCTGCCACACGCTCATCTGCCCAGGGTGCAGGAACCGGCGCGTTCCCGCAGTTCCGGGCATCGCGGTCCCCTCGGGCGGAGCTCAGCGCGCCACCCAGCCCCGCTCGTAGGCGTGCCAGCCCAGCTGGAGGCGGGTCGTCACCCCCGTCAGCTCCATCAGGCCCTTGACCCGGCGCTGCACCGTCCGCAGCCCGAGGTCCAGCTGCTTGGCGGCGCTGGCGTCGGTCATCCCGGCGAGCAGCAGCGACAGGATCTCCAGATCGGTCGCGTCCGGGCCCCGGCCCTCCGTCACCACGCTCCGTCCGCCGCTGCCGAGCCGCAGCGGAAGGGCGTCCTTCCACACCGCCTCGAAGAGGCCCATCAGGGATTCGAGCAGCCCGCTCGCGTGCACCACCAGCGCGGCCGGCTCCGCGTCGCGCCCGGTCAGCGGCACCATCGCCAGACTGCGGTCGGCCACGACCAACTTGGTGGGCACCCGGTCCACCGTCCGCACCTGCTCGTCGCGACCGAGCGCGGCCGACAGCTCGACGATCCCGGCGGGCAGCGACAGCACCTCGCGCTCGATCACCACCCGGTAGACCACCCCGCGCGTCGAGGCCCGCTCCTCGGACTCGTTGTCCATGCCGGTGACCGCCACCGGTCTGCCCGTCACCAGGGCGCACACCTCTTCGGCCGCCCCGAGCTGGAGCTGGTGGAAACGGTGGGCCACCGCGCTCGCCCCGGTCACCACCTCGACCAGGTCGTGCACGGCGGGCTCGGCCGCCTCCGCCCGGTACTCCGAGGCGAGCAGCGCCGCCGCGAGCTCGGCCTGGTCCAGCTCGTGACGCTGCTGGGTGAGCAGCGCGCCGAGCGCGACCCCGGGCGGCGCGGCCACCCACCGGCCGGTGCGCGCCGAGGACTGGGCGGCCAGGCCGTGCCGCTCCAGCCGGCGCAGTGCGCGCTCGGTCTCGCTCTCGGGCAGCGCGAGCCGGTGTGCGAGGTCGGTCACCTCGGCCGCGCCCACCGCGACGAGCGCGCGGTACGCCGACTCCTGCGTCTCGTCGAGACCTATCGCTCCCAGCACCCCGGACCGCCTCTCTCACCTGCGCGCTGGCGGGAAGCCGCCCCGGCGCAAACCCGCCGCGCAACATCATCACCGTATCGGCCGCCGCTCTGCCACTGTCGAGCCACCGCAGCACCAACAGCCTCCGGACACAGGGGACATGCGTCCTTCGGCGCGGTGTTCCCTGTCCGGATTCACCTGGGGAGAGCGATGCGCCCGATATCGCGCACGGCACTGGGGATGGCGAGCGCCGCCGCCCTCGCCGTCACCGCGGTGGCGCCGTCCGTGGCAGCGCCACACCACGACGACGCAGCCGCCGCCAAGAGACCACTCGTCGGCAGCGCCGCGAGCAGCGCCGGGAAACCGGCCACCGTCACCCTGGTCACCGGGGACAGGGTCGTGGTGAGCAGGGACGGCTCCGGCACGCCCACCGGTGTCACCGCGCTGCCGCGCGACGACGGCTCCGTCCCGCTCGTGCAGACCAGGAGGTCGGGCGACGAGCTGTACGTCTACCCCGACGGCGCGGCGCACGCGCTGGCCGCCGGCCGGGTCGACGAGGAGCTGTTCAACGTCTCCGGGCTCATCCGCCAGGGCTACGACGACGCGCACAGCAGGACGATCCCGCTGATCGCCGTGTACGACGGCCCCGCCGCGCGGTCCGCCGCCGCCCTGCCGCGCGGCGCGAAGGCCGGTGTGCGCCTGCCCTCGGTCAACGGCACGGCCCTCACCGTGGACAAGGCGAAGGCCGCACAGGCCTGGGACGACATCGCCGACTCCCGTACGCGGAGCGCCACTTCGGGCGTCAAGAAGCTGTGGCTCGACCGCAAGGTGAGCGCGTCGCTCGACCGCTCGGCCCGGCAGATCCGTGCCGACCTCGCCTGGGCGGCCGGATACGACGGCAAGGGCACCAAGGTCGCCGTCCTCGACACCGGAGTGGACGCCGAACACCCCGACCTCAAGGGCCGTATCGCCGCCGCCAAGAACTTCACCGACTCGCCCGACACCGAGGACCGCCAGGGCCACGGCACCCACACCACCTCCACGGTCGGCGGCTCGGGCGCCGCGAGCGACGGCAGGAAGAAGGGCATCGCGCCCGGCACCGACCTGCTGGTGGGCAAGGTGCTCAACGACTCCGGCTCGGGCGACAGTTCCTGGATCATCGCCGGGATGCAGTGGGCCGTGGACAACAAGGCCGACGTGGTCTCGATGTCGCTCGGCAGTCCCGAACCGACCGACTGCACCGACCCGATGAGCACCGCCGCCCAGGAACTCGCCACCCGCGCCCCGCACACCCTGTTCGTCGTCGCGGCGGGCAACGCGGGCCCGAGCCTGAACACCGTGTCCTCGCCCGGCTGCGCACCCGGCGTCCTCACCGTCGGCGCCGTCGACCGCGACGACACCACGGCGAGCTTCTCCAGCCGCGGCCCGGCCCCCTTCACCCACACCCTGAAGCCCGAGATCACCGCACCCGGGGTCGGCATCTCCGCCGCCAACGCGGGCGGCCGGGGCGTCTACGCGTACCAGACGATGTCCGGCACGTCGATGGCCACGCCGCACGTCGCGGGCGCCGCCGCCATCGTCAAGCAGCGCCACCCCGACTGGACCGCGCAGCAGATCAAGGCCGCGCTCGTCTCGTCCGCCCACAGCGGCGTCCCCGGGGACGTGCGCGAGACCGGCGGCGGCCGGCTCGACGTCAAGGCCGCCATCGACGAGACCGTACTCGGCGCGCCCGCCGTGCAGGCCGGCACCTTCGACTGGCCGCAGGACAAGAGCGACCGCACCACCGTGGACGTGCCCTACACCAACGTCTCCGATCACCCCGTCACGCTCGCCCTCGCGGTCGCCGGCGTCACCGGCAACGACGGCTCCGCCGTCAACTCGGCGGTCGCCAGGCTGAGTTCGCGCTCGGTCACGGTGCCCGCCGGCGCCACCGTCAAGGTGCCGCTGGGCATCGACCCGACCGCCCGGCTCAAGGCCGCCCAGTACGGCGACGTCACCGGGCGGGTGCTCGCCACGGCGAACGGCGTGCGGGTCTCCACCCCGTTCTCCCTGTACGTCGAGCCCGAGACGGTCACCCTGCGCGTCAAACTGGTCGACCGCCAGGGCGGGCCGGCCGCCGGCGCCTCCTCGCTCGACGTCATCGGCACCGACACCGCGACCGGCGAGCGCCGCTTCAACGAGGGCGCCGCCGACCAGGTCTACCGGCTGCGTCCCGGTGCCTACTTCGTCTCCTCCTTCGTCACGTCCGGCGACCCGGCCGACGCCACCGGGGCGACCATCGGCTCGGTCAGCTACCTCGCCCGCCCGCAGCTCGACCTGAGGAAGGACACCACCCTCGTCCTGGACGCCCGCACGGCACACCGGCTCACGGTGCGCACCGACCGGCCCAGCGAAGTACGCACCACCACCCTGGACTTCGCCCGCTCCTGGGGCGGCCAGTGGCTGCACTCCGGCTCCCTCAGCGGCTCGCGCCTGATCAAGGACTACTTCGCCGACGTCCAGGGCGACGCCCGCACCGGCGACTTCGAGTTCGGCAGTTACTGGCGGGCCTACGCCCCGCAGTTCGAGCAGTTCGGCGCGGTCGGCGGCCCCGCCCTGCACCCGCTCACCGCGAGCGTCGGCTCCGACAACCTGGACGGCACCGGGCAGGCGGCGCTGGTGGACGCGGGCAGGGGCAGCCCCGAGGAGCTCAAGGCTGCCGGGGTCGCGGGGAAGATCGCCTTCGTGGCGGTGCCCGACGACGACGCGTCGGTCCTGACCCTCGGCAGGAACGCCCAGGCGGCCGGTGCCAAGGCGCTGCTCGTGCACCGCCCGTCCGCCGGACGCTGGCTGCCCACGTACGGGTTCGCGGGCGGCGGCCCGCTGCCCGCGCTCGCCGTGGAGGCGGGCGAGGCCAAGGCGCTCGCCGACCGCCTGTCGGGCGGCCCGGTCACCCTGCGCTGGAAGGCCACCGCGCGGAGCCCCTACGTCTACAACCTGGGATTCCCCGAGGACGGCCGCATCGGCGCCGACCGCGTCTACCGGGCACGGGACGGACAGCTCGGCCGCACCATCTCCACCTACCACTCGATGGGCGTGCCCGCCGACTTCATCGACGGGGTGTCCGCCCACCGCCCCGACGGAGCGGGGCCGGTCAGCGTCTCCGGCATCGACCTGGTCTCCGTCCCCTCCACCCGCACCGAGTACTACACGCCCGGCCCCACCGCGTGGGACCACTTCGTCTCGTCGAGCTTTCCCTTCGGCGAGTTCATGCTCTCCCCGGCCACCGTCCACCGGCCCGGCAGGCAGACGGCGGAGAGCTGGTACGACGGGGTGCTCGGCCCCGACGCCGGGCGCGACGCGACGGGCAGGCCCCTGCTCGCCGCCGAGCGACAGGGCAACCTGATCGGCTTCGCCCCGAACATGTGGGGCGACTCCTCGCACAGCGCCCAGCCCGGCTCGTTCGGCGACATCGGCTCCCTGCTGCTGCGCCGCAACGGCGAGGACTACGACAGCAGCGGCTGGCCGTCGGGGGTGTTCACCGTCCCCGCGGACGACGCGGCGTACGAACTCGTCAGCGACAACCAGAAGATCGGGCCGTCCGGATCGGTGTGGAAGCGCTCGCAGGAGGTCGTCACGAGCTGGCGGTTCCGCTCGCACCAGGAGGCGGACGTCTACTCGCAGGGCATCCCGCTCCTCTTCCCGCGCTACGACGTCCCCGAGGACGGCCTCAAGACGGTCCCGGCGAGCGACGGGCAGCGGATCGTGCTCTCCGCCACCGGGCACGCGGGCTACACGCCGGCCGCCCTGGTCTCGGCCGGGCTGTCGTACTCGTACGACGGCGGGACCACCTGGACCAAGGCCAAGTGCACGCAGCGGAACGGGAGTTGGACCGTCACCGTGAACCACGCGGGGGCGGCCGCCAAGAACGTGACCCTGAGGACGGAACTGACCGACGCCAACGGCAACTCGGTCACCCAGACCGTGGTGAACGCCTACGCGGTGCGTTAGCCACGAGGCCGGTCCGCCGGGTGTCCCTCCCGTGGGGGGGTGGGGCCGCCCGGCGGGCCCCCGGCCGTCCTGCGACACTTGTCCGTTGAGCACATTTTCCCGATGCCCCGTTTTCGTATGCCTCCCGCGGTGGACACTATGGGCATGAGTCAGCAGGGGGAGAGGCCGACCCGGGACGACGACTGGTGGAACCGGCTGTACGACGAGCCGGCTCCGGACGCCGCCGCTCCCGACCGGTCGGGCGACAGCCTGGACGACCGGTTCGACTCGGCTTCGCAGACGGTCGGTCGCCGTGACGACCCCGCCCCGCCCACCGGGGCGCCCCCTGCGCCGCTCACCGCCCCGCCCGAGACGTTCGTGCCGCTGCCCCGGCCGCGTCCCGGACACGTGGGGGACGGCCCGCCCACCTATGAGGCCGAGCCCACCGCGCTGCCCACCGCCCGGCCCGACGAACTCGGCGACCTCGTGGCCGACACCGTGCTGGACGGCGCGCGGTACGGCGCCTACGTCCTGCGCGCCGCCTCCTCGCGCGGCGACTCGGCCCGCTACCGCGGTGAGCCGCGCCGCGACGCGCTGCTCACCGCCAGATTCGGCAGCGGCGAGAACGCCCTCGTCCTGGTGGCCGTGGCCAGCGGCACCCGCACCAGCGAGCAGGCCCACCTCGCCGCCGCCGACGCGTGTCACTGGATCGGCGGTGCCATCGGCCGCAGCCGGCACCGCCTCGCCGAGGACATCAGGGCGGGCCGCCGGGGCGACCTCAAGTCGGGGCTGCACCGGCTCACCGACCGCAGCTACGGCATGCTGCGGGCCCGGGCCGCGGAGCTGGGCGCGCAGCCCGAGGACTACACCGCCACCCTGCGCTGCCTGCTGCTCTCAGCCGACCCGGCCTGCCGCACCCGGGTGTTCTTCGGGGTGGGCCACGGCGGCCTCTTCCGCCTGCGCGACGGTGTGTGGCAGGACATCGAGCCCGCCGTGCCCGAGCCGGGCGCGGTCCTCGGCGAGCCCGTCGTAGGCTTCGGGTCGGCCCCGTCCGAGACCCCGCAGGGCGACCGGCTGACCATGGACCTCGGCACCGTCGAGCCCGCCCGCCCCTACATCGAGCCGCCCGCCCCGCCGTCGCAACCGTTCCGCTTCCGGGCGTCGGTCGCCCGCCCGGGTGACACCCTGCTGCTGTGCAGCGCGGGCCTGGCCGAGCCCCTTCGCGGCGAGCAGGCCCTCGCCGAGGAGCTGGCCGGACGGTGGGCCGCCCCCGAGCCGCCAGGCCTCGCGGGCTTCCTCGCCGACGTCCAACTGAGGGTGAAGGGGTACGCCGACGACCGTACGGCGGTGGCGGTCTGGGAGGCGTAACCGCATGCGCCATGGGTTGATGGACCCATGGCCAAGCAGAACGTCGCAGAGCAGTTCGTCGACATCGTCGTCCGCGCGGGCGTCAAGCGGCTGTACGGAGTCGTCGGTGACAGCCTGAACCCCGTCGTCGACGCCATCCGCCGCACCCCCGCCATCGACTGGGTCCAGGTCAGGCACGAGGAGGTCGCCGCGTTCGCGGCGGGCGCCGAGGCTCAGCTCACCGGCAGCCTGGCCGCGTGCGCCGGGTCGTGCGGGCCCGGCAACCTGCACCTCATCAACGGCCTGTACGACGCGCACCGCTCGATGGCCCCCGTGCTCGCCCTCGCCTCGCACATCCCCTCCTCGGAGATCGGCCTCGGCTACTTCCAGGAGACCCACCCCGACCAGCTCTTCCGCGAGTGCTCCCACTACAGCGAGCTGATCTCCAGCCCCCAGCAGATGCCCCGCGTGCTCCAGACGGCGATCCAGCACGCGATCGGCCGGGGCGGTGTGAGCGTCCTCGCGCTGCCCGGCGACATCGCGTCCGCGCCCGCCCCCGACAAGGCGATCGACCACGCGCTGGTGACCTCGCTGCCGTCGGTACGGCCCGGGGACGCCGAGATCGACAAGCTCGCGGCCCTCATCGACAAGGCCAAGCGCGTCACCCTGTTCTGCGGCAGCGGGACCGCCGGGGCGCACGCTGAGGTGATGGAGTTCGCCGAGCGGATCAAGTCGCCGGTGGGGCACGCCCTGCGCGGCAAGGAGTGGATCCAGTACGACAACCCGTACGACGTGGGCATGAGCGGGCTGCTCGGCTATGGCGCGGCCTACGAGGCGACCCACGAGTGCGACCTGCTGATCCTGCTCGGCACGGACTTCCCGTACAACGCCTTCCTGCCCGACGACGTGAAGATCGTCCAGGTCGACGTGCGCCCCGAACACCTGGGCAGGCGCTCGAAGTTGGACCTCGCGGTGTGGGGCGACGTGAAGGAGACGCTGCGCTCGCTCACGCCGCGGGTGAAGGTGAAGACCGACCGCAGGTTCCTCGACAAGATGCTGAAGAAGCACGCGGAAGCGCTGGAGGGCGTGGTCAAGGCGTACACCCGCAAGGTGGACAAGCACCTGCCGATCCACCCCGAGTACGTGGCCTCGGTCCTGGACGAACTCGCCGACGACGACGCGGTGTTCACGGTCGACACCGGGATGTGCAACGTCTGGGCGGCCCGCTACATCTCGCCCAACGGCCGGCGCCGCATCATCGGCTCGTTCAGCCACGGCTCGATGGCGAACGCGCTGCCGCAGGCGATCGGCGCGCAGTTCGTCGACCGCGGCCGCCAGGTGATCTCGATGTCGGGCGACGGCGGGTTCTCGATGCTGATGGGCGACTTCCTGACCCTGGTCCAGCACGATCTGCCGGTCAAGATCGTGCTGTTCAACAACTCCTCGCTCGGCATGGTGGAGTTGGAGATGCTGGTGGCGGGGCTGCCGTCGTACGGCACGACCAACCACAACCCGGACTTCGCCGCGATCGCGCGGGCGGCCGGGGCGTACGGGGTCCGCGTGGAGAAGCCGAAGCAGCTGGCCGGGGCGCTGAAGGACGCCTTCCGGCACAAGGGGCCCGCGCTGGTGGACGTGGTGACCGACCCCAACGCGCTGTCGATCCCGCCGAAGATCAGTGCGGACATGGTGTCGGGGTTCGCGCTGTCCGCGGGGAAGATCGTGCTGGACGGTGGGGTGGGCCGCATGCTCCAGATGGCCCGCTCCAACCTGCGCAACGTCCCCCGCCCCTGACCCGGGGCGACCCCGGACCCCCTTCCACGAGGTGCCTCGCGCCCCTGCCAGGACTGGTGTCGGCCCGCACGTGAATCCCGGCCTGCCTCGCGCAGTTCCCCGCGCCCCTGACCCCCCGGTCGTGTGCGGGTCGTGGTCGCTTCTCGCGCAGTTCCCCGCGCCCCTGGCGGGACCGGGGCTCGTCCGCACGTGTGTCCCGGCCTGCCTTGCGCAGTTCCCCGCGCCCCTGAACCCGCTGTCGGCCTCGCACCGTGCGTGGCTGGTCGCGCAGTTCCTCGCGCCCCTAAAAACGTCTATCGGGTGCGGACCGTGCCCGCTTGCTCGCGCAGTTCCCCGCGCCCCTTAACTGCTCGGTGCTGGGCAGCGCCAGGCCACCTCAGCCCGTCCGGCGTTTGAGGACGAGCGCCGTTCAGGCGTGAAGGGGGGTTCGGGGGCGCAGCCCCCGAAAGGGGTGCAGGGGACGCAGTCCCCGCGCAGGGGTGCAGGGGGCGGAGCCCCCGGCGGGGTTCGAGGGGCGGAGCCCCTCGGGGGGTCTGGGGCGCAGCCCCGGGGCTCAGCGGGCGGGCGGGTGGGGCAAACCCCCCTCTCGGGCCCCGGCACGGACATGGGCGGAGCCCAGGGGCTCGGGCCGGACGGGCAACAGGCGTTACGCTCAACCCAGTTACGCCGATGACCAGGCGAGAAGGGCCGGGGGGCCACACCATCATGAGCAGTACCAACGGGGACGGGAACGGGTCGGCACGGGGCCCGAAGGACGACGACTACGTCAACGGCGGCATCAAGCCACTCGCCGTGGGCGACCCCGCCCGCATCGGCCCGTACCTGCTGCTGGGCCGTCTGGGCGCGGGCGGCATGGGCCGGGTGTTCCTGGCGCGATCGGACAGCGGCCGTACCGTCGCCGTCAAGGTCGTGCACGAGGAGCACGTGTCCGACGAGCAGTTCAGGGCGCGGTTCCGGCGCGAGATCGAGGCCGCGCGCAAGGTCGGGGAGCGCTACACCGCGCCGGTGCTGGACGCGGGGCCCGAGGACGAGCCGCCGTGGGTCGCCACCGGATACGTCCCCGGCCTCTCGCTGGAGCAGATCGTACGGCGGCACGGCCCGCTGCCCGCCACGTCCCTGTACGCCCTGGCGGAAGGGCTGTTGAGAGCGCTCAAGGACATCCACGGCGCGGGCATCGTGCACCGCGACCTCAAGCCGTCCAACGTGATGCTGACCGTCGACGGCACGAAGGTCATCGACTTCGGCATCGCGCGGGCCCTGGAGACGTCCGTGGAGTCCCTGCTGACCAGCACGGGCATGGCCGTCGGCTCGCCCGGCTTCATGTCCCCGGAGCAGGTGCGCGGCCAGAGCGCCGGGGCCAAGAGCGACGTGTTCACCCTCGGGTGCGTCCTCACGTACGCCGCGACCGGACAGCTGCCGTTCGGGCACGGGGCGAGCAACCAGCACGCCGTGATGTTCCAGATCGTGGAGGGCGAGCCCGACCTGGCGGGCGTCGAGGACGACGCGCTGCGCGCGCTGATCAGCCGGTGCCTGGCCAAGGACATCGACCAACGGCCGGGCGTGGACGAGCTGTTGGCGGACCCGGAGCGGCCCCGCCCCGGTACGGCGCGCGGCGCCTGGCTGCCCGCCCGCATCGTCGCGCGCCTGGCCCAGCAGTCCGCGCGGCTGCTGGACGCCGAGGCGGCGCCGCTGCGGGAGGCACCCGTGGACCGCCCGACCGTCGGTCTGCGCCCGGCGCCCGGGCAGGACGTACCGGCCCCGGCGGGCGGCGCCGTCACGCTGCGGGAGCCCGGGCCCGGGCCCAAGGAGCGGGAGCGCCGTCGGCGCAGGCTGATCGTGCTGCCCGTGATCGCGGTGCTCACCGTCGGCGGCGGTACGGTCGCCGTACTGCAGCCCTTCGCGAGCGACCCCGGCAAGGAGGCGCACGCCCAGGCGCCGAGCAGTTCCGCGAGCGCGAGCCTGCGTCCGAGTGCGAGCGCGAGCACCGGTGCGAGCGCGAGCGCGGGGGCCACCCCGTCCCCGAGCAACTCGCCCGGCGCGCCCGGCGGTTCACCCTCTCCGGGCCCGAGTGCCACGGACCAGGGCGCCGCCAAGGGGCCGGATGCGGGCGCCGGCGGCGGTGGCCAGAGCGCCACGGGCAACGGCGGCGCCGTGCAGTCGGGCGGCGGCCAGGGCAGCCCGTCCGGCGGTGGCGGCTCCACCCGGGGCGCTGGAAGCGGCGCGGGCGGCGGCTCGGGGTCCACCCACACGTCCGGCTCATCCGGCGGGTCGGGAGCGTCCGGCTCCACCGGCACGCCGGCCGGGTCCCCGCCGCCCGCCATGAAGGCCTACAAGCTCGAATACACCCACGGCTGCGTGGGGGCCTGCTCCATGCCGATCGCGGTGAGCTGGCCGGCGGTCTCCGGCGCGACCCGCTACGACATCCACTACACGAACAAGGGCAGCAACTTCACGAAGAAGAGCGTCGACACCATCTACTCGACCGGCGGGAGCGGTTACACCATCGACGGCCCGTACTCCGGCGACGAGATCTGCGTCGCGGTGCGCGCGGCGAACGCGTACGGCCCCTCCGCCTGGGCCGAGACGTGGTGCGGCACGGTTCCGTACTAGCCCTCGCCGTCCGGGCGGGCCCGCACCGCACCGGGCCCGGCGCGCCCCGCCCCCGCGACGGCCCCCTCCCGTGTCCCGCGTACGCGCCCTACGCCACCGCCGGCGTCACGCGTGCTCGGCGGGTCGACGGGGCGGACGGGTTGGTGTGACCCGGATGCGGCAGCGGCCCATGCCCCAACCGGTCGGGATCCCCGTACGGGATGCGGTGGGCGGGGGGACCGGACGCGATGCCCGCCGGGCGGCCCCGCGGCCCGGGCACGGCCGTGATCGCGCCCGGCGCCGGGACGCCGTGGGGCGCGGACCCGGCGCGGTCCAAGGCCGCGCGACGCGGTGCGCCCCCCGCGGAAGTCTGCCGAGCGGCCACCGCGCGCTGCCGCCGGGATATGCCGTGCGCGAGCGGAGCGACCCGGAGCGGGCGCGATCGTCGCCGTCGTTCCCCGGTGGACCCGCCCGTCACGCCGGGCCCGCCAGGGGGAACGCCGTTGGCGCTCCCGACCGGCCCGTATGCCGCCGTCAACGCCCGGCCGGGCGGCTGCGGCCCCGGCCGCTGCCGGACGCGGGGACGGGGCCCGCGACAGCAGGCCGGGCCGCCGCGCGGGGCGCACGGACGGGCGCACGCACGGCGCGGGGCGCACAGCCGCCGCGCCGCGTCCGGCGGGCCGCCGTCGCGAGCGGCGACCCGCAAGGGGGTGTCCACTGCGTCGTTGGGGAATCACCATGCGTGACCGGTGCCCGACTGGGCATGCATCCCGTGTACGTGTTCGAGGGGGAAGGGTCGTCACAACGTGCAGGTGGGGGTTATGACAGGGCATCAGGCAAGGATCGGCTCCGCGGGGGGCGGACCCGTCCGGAGACCTGGTGGGCAGCAGGGGGAGCGACGTCTGCTGCGCAGGCGGGTGGGGCACGCGGATCTGGGCGCCGTGCGGGACGTGCGCCGCGCGCTGCGGGAGCTTCTGGACGCCTCGCCGCACGCAGGGGCGACGGACGTGGCGGAACTGCTCACCAGCGAGTTGGTGACCAACGCCCTCGTGCACACCGAGCACGGCGCCGTGGTGACGGCGACGGTCGACGAGGACGGGCTGCGCGTGGAGGTGCGTGACTTCGTGGCGGCGCTGCCCACGCCGCACGCTCCGTCGGACGGCGACGGAACGCACGGCAGGGGCCTGCTGCTCGTCGAGGCGCTCGCGGACGCCTGGGGCGTGTGCGAGCACGGCATGGGCAAGGTCGTCTGGTTCGAACTCGGAGCCGGGGCGACCCCGCCGTACTGACTCACCCGAACTGCTGCTCAAGGTCCTTCAGTTTGCGCTCCAGGGAGTCGAGGCGGGGCAGGGCCTGGGTGTCGTCCTCGGCGGTGAGGTCGACGGTCCTGGCCGCCGGGGACTCAGCGGTCCCGACGGCCTGGAGGGAGGGCCGGTTGCGCAGGGGCAGCTGTCCCGGCTCGGGTATGGCCGGCTCCGCGACGGCCTTGGGCTGCGCGGAACCCGGCCCCGGGCCGATCCCCTGGACGTCGACCTGGCGGCCGCCGCTCCTGCCGCGCCCCCAGGACCGGTTCTGCCGGCTGAGCGCCTTGAAGTGCGCCCGGTCCAGCTTCTCCTGGTCCCGCCTGCGGAGCTTGTTCTCCTCCTTGGTGCGTTTGTCCTCGCGGACCTCGTCGACCGCCTCGTCCAGGGTGCGTACGTTCTCCAGGAGCATCAGCGACCAGGCGCCGAAGGTCTCCCGGGGAGCGCGCAGCCACCGGACGATCCGGATCTGCGGCAACGGCCGCGGAACCAGGCCCTGTTCGCGCAGGGCCGCCCGGCGGGTCTGCTTCAGCGCGCGGTCGAAGAGCACCGCGGCCGAGAGCGACATCCCGGCGAAGAACTGCGGGGCCCCCGCGTGGTCCATGCCGCGCGGCGCGTGCACCCAGTTGAACCAGGCGGCCGCGCCCGCGAACGTCCACACCAGCAGGCGCGAGCCGAGCGCCGCGTCGCCGTGGCTGGCCTCGCGCACCGCGAGCACGGAACAGAACATGGCAGCGCCGTCGAGGCCGAACGGGACGAGGTACTCCCAGCCGTCCGTCAGGTTGAGGTTCTGCCGGCCGAAGCCGACCAGACCGTGGAAGGAGAGCGCGGCGGCCACCGCCGCGCAGCAGAACAGGAGCACATAGGAAGCGGTGCCGTACACCGCCTCCTTCCTTCTGCGGCGCTCCTCGCTGCGCTCCCAGGAGTCGTCGCCGGTGGCGTTGTCACCGGCGCGCCTGCCGCGCGCGAGCACTACCAGAGCCACGACGACCCCCACGATCATCACGCCGCCCGGAAGCAGCCAGTCCAGCGATATGTCGGTCAGTCGCATGCGGTGTCCCTTGCATCGCGTAGGGCGTATCGGCCGCCATACTGCTCCTGCCGCGCGGGGCGGCAGGGGGTTTCGGGGCAAGAGGACGCCAACGGAGTGCGAGGGTGCTCGGATAGGGGGCAATGGCTCGAACTGCCGTGCCCGGCGCGCGAGTTGAGTTCGACTGGCGCTCACCCGGACGGGTGGCATGGACTCAGGACGCGGCGCTGAGCCGCTCCACCCGCTCCGCGTCGCAGGTGCGCGGACAGGTCACGCAGGTCTCCTCGGGGCGCACCGTGTAGAAGAAGCAGCAGCTCGCCCGGTCGCGGGTCGGCAGGGGCCGGCCGTCCGGCGCGGTCAGCTCGCGGAAGCCGGGCGTGCCCACGTACGGCTTGGCGGTGCCGGGGAGCAGCGCGTCGAGTTCGGCCATCGCGCGCGCCTCCTCGCCGAGCAGGGCGCCGACGTACCAGAGCCCCTCGACGATCTCGTCCGTCGCCATGCCCCACAGCGCCCGCCTGCCGCGCCGCATCCGCGGTCCGAAGCCGTCGAGGACCGGGCCGATGTGCTCGGCCACCGCGGCCCGCACCTCGCCCCGCAGGGCCTCCTCGTCCGCCACCACCCGGGCGCCGGGCAGGTGTGCGGCCGGATCGCCCGGCAGGCACGCGAACTCCGTCACGCGGACGGCGAACCGGCCGGACGCGCGCTGGAAGGCCGCGTCCGCCACGGGCACCCGAGGCACCCGGCGGTGCAGGAACCAGGGCACCGTGATCAGGAGGCAGGCGGGCCAGGCGTAGCGGTGGAAGCCGAAGGAGGCGATGACGTCGGGGCGGGCCTGGTGTCCGTAGTCCCGTACGACCTGGGCGTCGTCCTGGGCCAGGAACGCGTCGAGGGCCGCGCCGCCCGCCGCGAGCTCCGCCGCGCCGACCCAGCCGGCGCCGCTCGGGACCGGCTGGGTCGCGCTCAGCTCCCCGAGCCGCAGACCGGGAAACACCTCGGCGAGCCGGGCGTAGGAGTCCGCGACCGGGCTCGGCGCGGGGCTGGGCAGCAAGGTGGAGACGGCCATGCGGAACCACCGAATCACGATCGTGGACAGGTAAGGCTTACCTTAGCCGATCGGTGCGATGTTTGAACTCGTGCTTTGTCCGCCTATGGTCTGTGGGGGCAGCTGAGCCGTAGGAGGCCGGGGTGGAGCAGGGCAGAACGCGGGAGGCGGTCGTACCTCCATCCGGGTCGTCCGGGGTCCCCGGCCAGTTCCGCGGCGGCGCACCGCTGCCGCCGCCGCTGCCCGCGGCCCGTGGCGAGCACCCTCATGGCGAGCACGCCCGTGACGAGCGCGCCCGTGCCGGGGCCGCCGGGACGGGAGCCCGCGGGACAGCACGGGCCACCGGGACTGCCGGACCCGCCGCAGCCGCGCCCCGCCCGGTCCACCGCCACTCCGTGCGCGGCCAGATCCTGGCGGCCCTGCGCACCGCGCTGGTCGACGGCGAGCTCGTGCCCGGCGAGGTGTACTCGGCGCCCGCGCTCGGCGAACGGTTCGGGGTCTCGGCCACGCCCGTGCGCGAGGCGATGCAGCAGCTCAGCATCGAGGGCGCCGTCGAGGTGGTGCCCAACCGGGGCTTCCGGGTCACCGAGCGCAGCGCCCGCGAACTGGCGGAGCTCGCCGAGGTGCGGGCCCTGATAGAGGTTCCCGTCATGCTGCGTCTGGCCCGAACCGTCCCGGCGGCCCGCTGGGCCGAGCTGCGCCCCCTGGCCGAAGCCACCACCGAGGCCGCCGCCACCGGCGACCGGGCGGGCTACGCCGAGTGCGACCGCGCCTTCCACCGCGCGGTGCTCGCGCTGGCGGGCAACCAGCAGCTGGTCCAGGTCGCCGACGATCTGCACCGGCGCGCCCAGTGGCCGCTGACCGCGGCGCCGGTCGCCCGCCGCGCCGACCTGGTCGCCGACGCCGCCGAACACCTGGCCCTCCTGGACGCCCTGTGCGCCCAGAACCTGCCGGTCGTCCAGTCCCTCGTACGGGAACACTTCACCGGCTCGGCGCTCTGAGCCCTGGGCTGCCGCAACTCCCCTGCGCTTGAAGCAAGTTCGAGCGCCTGACGGGTCGTCACCATCAGCGCGCCGGGCTCACGCCGTGGCGGGCCGCGGCGGTGGGACCGTCTCCAGGTGGGCGGCGAGCCAGGTGGGGACGCCGAGCAGGCGCACCAGGCGGGCCGCCTCCGTGCGCAGCCGGGTCGAGACCGGCTCCTCCTCGGTGTCGGCCAGCGCGGCGAGCGCGGGGGCCGTGCCGATCAGATAGCCGAGCTCCTCGCGGATCCGCAGGGACTCGGTGAAGCCGTGCCGCGCCTCCGCCAACTCCCCTTCGCGCAGGGCGAGTCCGGCCAGATGGCGCCAGGTGAACGAGAGCAGCAGGGTGTCGCCGTGCGCCTCGGCGCCCTCGTGCGCGCGCCGGTAGGCGGACCGGGCGGCCTGCGGGGCGTCGGCCACGTTCTCCGCGAGCAGCCCGCGCCGGAAGTCGAGCAGGGCCCGGCCGCGCCCGGCCGGCGCGATCAGCGCGGCGGCCCGGCCGAACGCCGAACGGGCCTCGTCCGCCCGGTCGCGCACCCCGAACAGCGTGGAGGCGTAGGCGAGATAGCCGCGCTCGCAGGCGGCGGCGCCGCGCTCCTCGTCGCTGCGCGCGACGGCCTCGGCGCCGCGCAGCGCCTCGTCGGCCTCGGCCCAGCCGGACTCGGTGTACACACAGCGCTCCGTCAGCAGGGCGGTGCGCTGAAGGGCGCCGGCCGCCGCTCCCGCATGGGGTTCGAGCAGGGCCGCGGCGTCCGTCCAGCAGCCGCGCGAGCGCAGCCGCCACACCGCGGTCTGGAGCGGATCCCCGTCATCTGCAGTCGTTCCGGAACCAGACATGGCGGTGTACGCCACGTTGCCCTCCCCGAGCGCGCCATCGAGCTGCTGAGTAGGTCCGCATCTCAACACGGAATGGCACGCCGGGCCAAGGGGGGTGCGTGAATGAGTTCACAATCGTCCGACAGTGGCCGGGAGCGACTGTCAACTCATCCGAAGGGCCAGGAAGAAGTCCAGCTTGTCCTCCAGACGCGAAAGGTCACGGGCCGTCAACTGCTCGATCCTGCCCACCCGGTAGCGCAAGGTGTTGACGTGCAGGTGCAGCCGCGTGGCACAGCGCGTCCACGAGCCGTCGCAGTCCAGGAAGGCCTCCAGGGTCGGGATGAGTTCGGCCCGGTGGCGACGGTCGTAGTCGCGCAGCGGGTCGAGCAGACGGGCCGTGAACGCGCGCCGCACGTCGTCCGGCACGAACGGCAGCAGCAGGACGTGCGAGGCCAGCTCGTGGTGGCCGGCCGCGCACACCCGGCCGGGCCGGGCGGCGGCGACCCGGCGGGCGTGCCGGGACTCCTCCAGGGCGCCGCGCAGGCCCTCGGCGGAGTGCACCGCGGCGCTGACACCCAGTGTCAGACGGCCGTCGTCGGCGAGGCCCGCCGAGAGCGGGGTGCGCACCGCGGCCAGCAGAGCGTCCGCGTGCAGTCCGCCCTCGGCGCCCTCGGGCGTGACCGCGGGCAGCGGCACCAGCGCGATGGCCTCGTCACCCGAGTGGGCCACCGCGATCCGGTCGGAGGACTCGGAGCCGATGACCGCCGGGTCGACCAGGATCTCCTCCAGCAGCGACTGGGCGACCGGGCCGCCCGCGATCTCGGCGCCCGAGTCGCGCTCCCAGTCCACCCGGGCCACCACGACCTGCCAGTGCGGCGCGGAGCCGAGGCCCGGCAGCAGTACGGGGGCGGCGACGCGCAGACGGGCCGCGATCTCGGCGGGCGCGGCGCCGGTCTGCACCAGTTCCAGGACCTCCTGGGCCAGCCGGCGCCGGACCGAGCGGGCCGCGTCGCGCCGGTCGCGCTCGACGGCGATGAGCTGGGTGACGCCCTGGAGCAGGTCGAGCCGCGCGGCCGGCCAGTCGCTCGCGTCCGCCTCGACGGCGAGCAGCCAGTCCGACAGCACGCTCTCGCGCACATCGCGGGCCGCGGGCGCGGCGCCCCGCCCGTTGTTGCGGATCGGGAAGAGCGAGTAGGTCACGCCCTCGACGGTGGCCCGGTGCGGGCCGCGCCGGCCGGTGCGGGTCGCGCCCAGGTGCTCGGCGGCCAGTGCGGCGCCGACCGCCGGGGTGAGCGCCTCACCGGCGCCCGCGATCTGGCGGCCGGTGGGGGAGAGCACCCAGGCCCGCAGGTCGAGGTCGGAACCGAGCAGGTCGAGCACCACCTCGGGGCCGCCGCCGGCCGGGCCCGAGGTCATCAGCCTGCGGTGGCGGTCCACGACCGCGGCCAGGTCGCCCGCGCGCTCGCCCGAGACCTGCCGCACGACGTGTTCGGTGATGGTGGCGAACGCGACCGACTCGTTCACCGCGAAGAGCGGGAGCCGGTGGCGAGAACAGGCCATCACGAGATCGTCGGGAATCGCGCCGAGCTCCGCCTCGCCGGCCGCGAGGCCCGCGACGCCCGCGCTCGCCAGGATGCGTACGAATGGCTCGGAATCTTCGGCGTCCCGCCGCCAGGCCAGCCCCGTCAGAACCAGCTCGCCGCCCGTGAGGTAGCGGCTCGGGTCCCGCAGGTCGGTGGTCATCACACCCCGCACCGTGCGGTCCAGCTCGTCCTCGCCGCCGAGCAGCCGCAGCCCCAGCGCGTCGGTTTCCAGAAGTGCGCGCAGCCGCATCGCGTGTCGCCGCCGATCTGTCTTGATGTTGCCGTTGGAAAGCGGTGAGGTAACGGAGCACCGCCTTTCATACGAATCTACAAGACGTAAGCGGAGACCAGCCAACTCCTTCATGGTTTCGGTGACTGCACCCGAGGGATCGGGGCTTGTGTACTGATTCCACACCGCGTTAACAGCACATGAACGACTGAGATGTCGAGGGCCTGCCGTCCCCGGGACCCGCGCGAACGACCCCGAATTTGAGAATCGGAAGAGAGCCACTCATGGACTTCCTTCGCCCCGCCAGCTGGGAGGAGGCGCTCGCCGCCAAGGCAGAGCACCCCACGGCTGTGCCCATTGCGGGTGGCACCGATGTGATGGTCGAGATCAACTTCGACCACCGGCGGCCCGAGTACCTCCTGGACCTGAACCGCATCGGCGAGCTGGCCCAGTGGGAGGTCGGGGAGGACAGCGTCCGGCTTGGCCCCTCCGTCCCGTACACCAAGATCATGGAGAACCTGCGGGCGGAGCTGCCGGGCCTCGCGCTCGCCTCGCACACCGTCGCCTCGCCGCAGATCCGCAACCGCGGCGGCGTCGGCGGCAACCTCGGCTGCGCCTCGCCGGCCGGTGACGCGCACCCGGCGCTGCTGTCCTCCGGAGCCGACGTCGAGGTCGAGTCCCAGGCGCGCGGGGTCCGGCTCATCCCCATCGACGAGTTCTACAAGGGCGTCAAGCGCAACGCCCTGGAGGCGGACGAGCTGATCAAGGCCGTCCACATCCCCAAGGCCGACGGCCCCCAGCAGTTCTCCAAGGTCGGCACCCGCAACGCCATGGTCATCGCGGTCTGCGCGTTCGGCCTGGCGCTGCACCCCGAGACCCGTACGGTCCGTACCGGCATCGGCTCCGCGGCCCCGACCCCCATCCGGGCGAAGGCGGCCGAGGAATTCCTGAACGCGGCGCTCGAAGAGGGCGGCTTCTGGGACAACGGAAAGATCATCACCCCCTCGATCGCGAAGCAGTTCGCCACGCTCGCCTCGGGCGCGTGCAACCCGATCGACGACGTCCGCGGCACCGCGAACTACCGGCGTCACGCCGTGGGCGTCATGGCCCGTCGCACGCTGACGTGGACCTGGGAGACGTACCGGGGCGGCAACGGCCGCACCCTTGAAGGAGCTGCATAACCATGCGCGTGAATTTCACGGTCAATGGCCGTAAGCAGGAGGCCGACGACGTGTGGGAGGGCGAGAGCCTCCTGTACGTCCTGCGCGAGCGCATGGGGCTTCCGGGTTCGAAGAACGCCTGTGAGCAGGGCGAGTGCGGTTCCTGCACGGTCCGCCTCGACGGTGTTCCGGTGTGTTCGTGTCTGGTCGCGGCCGGTCAGGTCGAGGGCCGCGAGGTCGTCACCGTGGAGGGTCTGGCCGACTACGCCGCCCACCGCACCGACGCCCACCCCGGCGGCGGCTGCGCCTCCGGCGCCTGCGGCACCTCCATCGACGCCGCCAAGCGGTGGACGGCGCACGGCTTGGACGGCGAGCGCCCGCGGGCCCAGGACGGGCAGACTGGAGAGGCGGGCGCGCTCTCGCCGATCCAGCAGGCGTTCATCGACGCCGGCGCCGTGCAGTGCGGTTTCTGCACCCCTGGCCTGCTGGTCGCCGCCGACGAGCTCCTGGAGCGCAACTCCGAGCCGTCCGACGCGGACATCCGCGAGGCGCTCTCGGGCAACCTGTGCCGCTGCACCGGTTACGAGAAGATCCTCGACGCGGTCCGCCTCGCGGCCGCCCGTCAGGAAGAGGCGGTCTGATCATGGCGCAGAACACTCGCACCGCTCCGGCCGGTACGCCCACCAACGTCACCCAGAAGCACACCAAGGGCGGCATCGGCGAATCGACGCTCCGCCCGGACGGCACCCTCAAGGTGACCGGTGAGTTCGCGTACTCCTCGGACATGTGGCACGAGGACATGCTGTGGGGCCAGACGCTGCGCTCCACCGTGGCCCACGCCCTCATCGAGAACATCGACATCTCCGAGGCCGTCGCGATGCCCGGCGTCTACGCCGTGCTCACCTACGACGACCTGCCGGCCAAGATGAAGAACTACGGCCTGGAGATCCAGGACACCCCGGTCCTGGCCAACGGCCGGGTCCGTCACCACGGTGAGCCGGTCGCCCTCGTGGCCGCCGACCACCCGGAGACCGCCCGCCGCGCGGCCGCCAAGATCAAGATCGACTACAAGGAGCTGCCGCTCGTCACGGACGAGGCCTCGGCCCTCGCCTCCGACGCGCCGCTGATCCACGAGGGCCGCGACGACCACCACTCCGGTCACGTCCCGCACCCCAACATCGTGCACCGCCAGCCGATCATCCGCGGCGACGTGGCGAAGGCCCGCGAGCGGGCCGACGTGATCGTCGAGGGCGAGTACACCTTCGGCATGCAGGACCAGGCCTTCCTCGGCCCGGAGTCCGGTCTCGCGGTGCCCGCCGAGGACGGCGGCGTCGACCTGTACGTCGCCACCCAGTGGCTGCACTCCGACCTCCAGCAGATCGCCCCGGTCCTCGGCCTGCCGCCGGAGAAGGTCCGCATGACGCTGTCCGGCGTCGGCGGCGCCTTCGGTGGCCGCGAGGACATCTCGATGCAGATCCACGCCTGCCTCCTGGCGCTGCGCACGGGCAAGCCGGTCAAGATCGTCTACAACCGGTTCGAGTCCTTCTTCGGCCATGTGCACCGCCACCCGGCCAAGCTCTACTACGAGCACGGCGCCACCAAGGACGGCAAGATCACGCACATGAAGTGCAAGATCGTCCTGGACGGCGGCGCCTACGCCTCGGCCTCCCCGGCCGTCGTCGGCAACGCCTCCTCGCTCTCCGTCGGCCCGTACGTCATCGACGACGTCGACATCGAGGCGATCGCGCTCTACTCGAACAACCCGCCCTGTGGCGCGATGCGCGGCTTCGGCGCGGTCCAGGCCTGCTTCGCCTACGAGGCCCAGATGGACAAGCTCGCGGCCAAGCTGGGCATGGACCCGGTGGAGTTCCGCCAGCTCAACGCCATGGAGCAGGGCACGATCATGCCGACCGGCCAGGTCGTGGACTCGCCGGCCCCGGTCGCCGAGCTGCTGCGCCGGGTCAAGGCCCGCCCGATGCCGCCCGAGCAGCAGTGGCTGGCGGCCGGTGAGCAGGCGGACGTACGCGCCCTGCCCGGCGGTCTGTCCAACACCACGCACGGCGAGGGTGTCGTCCGGGGCGTCGGCTACGCGGTCGGCATCAAGAACGTCGGCTTCTCCGAGGGCTTCGACGACTACTCGACCGCCCGGGTGCGCCTGGAGGTCATCAACGGCGAAGCCGTCGCGATGGTCCACACGGCCATGGCGGAGGTCGGTCAGGGCGGTGTCACCGTGCACGCCCAGATCGCCCGTACCGAGCTGGGCGTCACGCAGGTGACCATCCACCCGGCCGACACCCAGGTCGGCTCCGCCGGATCCACGTCCGCCTCGCGGCAGACGTACATGACCGGTGGCGCGGTGAAGAACACCTGCGAGGCCGTCCGCGCCAAGGCGCTGGAGATCGGCCGTCGCAAGTTCGGCTCCTACCACCCCGCCTGGGCCACCGCCGAGCTGCTGCTCGAAGGCGGCAAGGTCGTCACCGACGGCGGCGAGGTCCTCGCCGATCTGGCGGACGTCCTGGAGGGCGAGGAGATCGACGTCGAGCTGGAGTTCCGGCACCGCCCGACCCAGGCCTTCGACCTCGTCACCGGCCAGGGCAACGGCCACGTCCAGTACACCTTCGCCGCGCACCGCGCGGTGGTCGAGGTGGACACCGAGCTCGGCCTCGTCAAGGTCGTCGAGCTGGCCACCGCGCAGGACGTGGGCAAGGCCCTCAACATGCTCTCCGTCGTCGGCCAGATCCAGGGTGGCACCACCCAGGGCCTGGGCGTCGCGGTGATGGAAGAGATCATCGTGGACCCGAAGACCGCGAAGGTGCGCAACCCCTCCTTCACGGACTACCTGATCCCGACGATCCTGGACACCCCGACCATCCCGGTCGACGTCCTGGAGCTCGCCGACCCGAACGCGCCGTACGGTCTGCGCGGTCTCGGCGAGGCCCCGACCCTCTCGTCCACCCCGGCCGTCCTCGCGGCGATCCGGAACGCGACGGGTCTGGAGCTCAACAAGACCCCCGTCCGCCCCGAACACCTCACGGGCACGGGCGTCTGATCCCACCCCGGGATCCCCCGATCCCTCCGGGCGGTGCGTGCCTCCCCAGGAACGTCACACTTCCGAGGCCGCACCGCCCGGAGCAACAGCGGGACCGCACCGCTCGCGGTCCTCGCAGCACCCCCGAAGTACCCGCAGTACCAGCACCATCAGCTCGACCGAGTCACACCAGCAACACCCGTAGCCATCTGTCCTGCGGTACCGGCCCCGGTACCCCGGCAGGAGCAGACACCGTTCGTCTCGGGCCGTCCCCCGGGTCGTGCAGCCCACGCACCATCCCAAATCCCGCAGCTTGTCTGACCTGAGGACTCAAGTCTTATGCGGGTGCCCCTGTGAACCTTGGGAGTAGGCACCATGACCCAGCAGTCTGTGGAGCCGAAGACCACCGCCGAGGACGCGGGCTCCGGCTCCCGTCCCCCCGCCGGCAGGTCTTGGCTCGACCGGTACTTTCACATATCCGAGCGAGGATCCACGTTCGCGCAGGAAGTGCGCGGCGGCATCACCACCTTCATGGCGATGTGTTACATCCTCCTGCTCAACCCCCTGATCCTCTCGACGCCCGATGTCGACAAGCACACGCTGGGCCATGCGGGCCTGGTGACCGCGACCGCCCTCGGAGCCGCCCTCAGCACCCTGCTGATGGGCTTCATCGGAAAGGTCCCGCTCGCACTCGCCGCCGGACTCAACGTCTCCGCGGCCCTGACCACCCAGGTGGTCCCGAACATGACGTGGCCGCAGGCCATGGGCATGTGCGTCATGTACGGCGTCGTGATCATGCTCCTGGTCGTCACCGGCCTGCGTGAGATGATCATGAACGCCATCCCGCTGGCGCTCAAGCACGCGATCACCATGGGCATCGGCATGTTCGTCGCCCTGCTCGGCCTGGTGAAGGCCGGATTCGTCGGCAAGGGCCCCGAGCACGGACCGCCGGTCACCCTCGGCGCCACCGGCCAGCTGGTCGGCTGGCCCGTCCTCTTCTTCGCCGTCACCCTGCTCCTGATCTTCGCGCTCCAGGCCCGCAAGGTGCCCGGCGCGATCCTGATCGGCATCGTCTCCGGCAGCGTCCTGGCCTTCGTGGTCACCAAGGTCGGCGGCCTGACCGACGCGGACTGGGGCGGCACCGCCCCGGGCCTCGACGGCAGCGCGGTCTCCACGCCCGACTTCGGCCTCTTCGGCCACGTCGAGTTCGGCGGCTGGGGCTCCATCGGCGCCATCAGCGTGGGCATGATCGTCTTCACCCTGGTGCTGGCCGGCTTCTTCGACGCGATGGCCACCATCATCGGCGTCGGCCAGGAGGCCAAGCTCGCCGACGACAAGGGCCGCATGCCGGGCCTGTCCAAGGCCCTGTTCATCGACGGCGCCGGCGGTGCGATCGGCGGCGTCACCGGGTCCTCCGGCCAGACCGTGTTCATCGAGTCCGCCTCCGGCGCCGGTGAGGGCGCCCGTACCGGCCTCTCCTCGGTCGTCACCGGCCTCTTCTTCGTGGCCTGCCTCTTCTTCACCCCGGTCACCCAGCTGGTGCCCGCCCAGGTCGCCTCCGCCGCCCTCGTCGTCATCGGCTCGATGATGATGAGCGCCGCCAAGCACGTGGACTGGAGCGACCGTTCGGTCTCGATCCCGGTGTTCCTCACCGTGGCCCTGATGCCGTTCACGTACAACATCACCGCCGGTGTCGGCGCGGGCGTCGTCGCCTACACGGTGATCAAGGCAGCACAGGGCAAGTGGAGGGAGATCGGCGGGTTCATGTGGGCCCTGACAGCCGTCTTCACCATCTACTTCGCCCTCCATCCCATCGAGAACTGGCTCGGCGTCAAGTAGCGGCCGCGCCGCTGACGCCCTCCACACCTTCGTAAGGAGACCGAACATGCTGGACATCGCCGAAGAGCTCAACCGGTGGGTCGAGCAGGGACGCGAGTTCGCCGTGGCCACCGTGGTGGCCGTCGGCGGCAGCGCGCCCCGGCAGCCGGGAGCCGCCCTCGCCGTCGACAGCGACGGCACGGCGATCGGCTCGGTCTCCGGCGGATGTGTGGAGGGCGCGGTGTACGAACTGTGCCAACAGGCGCTCGAAGACGGCGAAACCGTGCTCGAACGCTTCGGATACAGCGACGAGGACGCCTTCGCGGTCGGCCTGACCTGCGGCGGAGTCATCGACATACTCATCACCCCGGTCGGCGCCGCCGCCCCCGCCCGCACGGTGTTCGCCGCCGCCCTGGCCGCGGCGGCCCACGGCGGGACCGCCGCCCTCGCCCGGGTCACCGACGGCCCCGCCGAACTCATGGGCCGCGCCCTGCTCGTCCACCCCGACGGCCGCTACGAAGGCGCCCTCGGCGGCCACCCCGAACTGGACCGCGCGGTCGCCGACGAGGCCGCCGCCCTCCTCGACGTCGGCCGCACCGCCACCCTCTCCCTCGGCGCCGACGGCCGGATGTGCGGACAGCCGCTGACCGTCCTGGTCGAGTCGAGCGTGCCGGCCCCCCGGATGATCGTCTTCGGCGCCATCGACTTCGCCGCCGCCCTGGTCAGGGTCGGCAAATTCCTCAACTACCACGTCACCGTGTGCGACGCCCGGCCCGTCTTCGCGACGAAGGCCCGCTTCCCCGAGGCGGACGAGATCGTGGTCGAGTGGCCGCACCGCTACCTGGAGCGCACCGCCACCGACTCCCGCACGGTGCTGTGCGTCCTGACCCACGACGCCAAGTTCGACATCCCCCTCCTGGAAGCCGCGCTCAAGCTGCCGGTCGCCTACGTCGGCGCCATGGGTTCGCGCCGCACCCACCTGGACCGCAACGAGCGGCTGCGCGAGGTGGGCGTCACCGAGCTCGAACTGAACCGCCTGCGCTCGCCGATCGGCCTCGACCTCGGCGCCCGTACGCCCGAGGAGACCGCCCTGTCCATCGCCGCCGAGATCGTCGCCAACCGGCGCGGGGGCAGCGGCGCCTCACTGACCGGCGCCCACACCCCGATCCACCACGACAGCGGTGACTCGGCGGTGGGCCGCATCGGCTCGGTCGCCTAGCCCCCCCGCAGTTCGCCCGGCGGGCCACCGCCCCCGACGCGGCGAAGATCAGCTGCGACGCCCCGTCCCACCCGGGTTCGCGACGCCCCGTTTTGCCCGGGTTAGGGTCGCCGCATGAGCGAGCTGGTGTTCCGCGATGTGCCCGAGTCCGACGTCGACCGCGCCCTGGAGCTCTGGTGGCTCGTCTTCCACGACCGGCCCGACGAGGAGGCGAAGCGCGCCTACCACCGCGCGATGGTGCTCCGCTGCGACCGCGTCGGCGCCTACGACGGCGACGCGCTCGTCGGCTTCCTCGTCGCCCACCGCTTCACCCTGTCCGTACCGGGCGGTGAACTGCCGTGCCCCGGGCTGACGTTCGTCTCCGTCGCCCCCACCCACCGGCGCCGCGGCGTGCTCTCCGGCATGATCGCCGAGGTGTTCCGGCGCTGCGCCGAACACGGGCGCCCCATCGCCGCCCTGTGGGCCACCGAGGCAGCCATCTACGGACGCTTCGGCTTCGGCGCGGGCACCTACGGCACCACCGTCGAGATCAACTCCACCCGCCCGCTCGCCCTGCGCATCGAGGCCGACCCGCGCCCGCTGCGGCTCATCGACCCGGCCGACGCGCCCGCCGAACTCGGCCCCTACTACGAGGCGACCCGGGCCAGGCGCGCGGGCCGGGTCGCGCGCGACGCCGGACGCTGGCGCGGCGAGTGGCTGCCCGAGACCGACGAGGACGACGAGGAACTCGGCCCGCCGCGCGTCGTCGGCCTCGGCGCCAAGGGCGAGCCGCTCGCCGGGTACGCCGTCTACCGCACCCGGCGCGAGGACGACCCGGCCAGGCCCGGCACCGTGCAGGTCGCCGAGCTGGAGGCCGACACCCCGGCGGGCGAGGCGGCCCTGTGGCACTACCTGGCCGGCATCGACCTCACCGGCACCGTCCGCGCCTGGGGCCTGGCCCCGGACGACCCGCTGCTCCTGTTCGCCACCGACCGGGACCAGGTGCGCGCCGTCGCGGAGTTCCCCGCACTGTGGATCCGCCTGGTGGACGTCGCGGCGGCGTTCACCACCCGGTCCTGGGCCACCGAGGTCTTCCTGGTCCTGGAGGTCACCGACGACCGCGTCCCGGCCAACGCGGGCCGCTTCCGGCTGGCGGCGTCCCCGCACGGCTGTGCCTACGAGCCGACCACCGCCACACCCGACCTCGCCCTCGACGTGCGCGACCTCGCGGCCTGCTACCTCGGCGGCACCGAGGTGCGCCGCCTGGTCCGGGCGGGCCTGGTCACCGAACACACCCCGGGGGCGGCGCAGGCCCTGGACGCGGGGCTGCGCACCGCCGAACTCCCGCACACCGTCGACGAGTTCTGACCGGACGGCGGTACGTTCGGCGGCGGCGCCGGCCGCGGAGTGACGAGGCTCTCACGGGGGAGTGGGGGCGGCCGGGACGAACGTCCCGCGGGGAACTCCCTGCTCGCGGCGGGAACCACAAGGCCCCTTGACGGGGTCTTTGCCTGCGCGTGAGGGACCAAGGTCCCGGCGCGCGGAGCCCACGCCGAGCTGCTCGTACCGCTGAGGTCGCGTCAACCCCCTTGCGTGTCGGGGGCGTTGCCGGGATCGGGGTGTTTTCCGCCGGTATCCGGCCGGAGCATTCACATTTCGGGATTCGAGCGCGATCGTGCGATCGTGGCCAACCGGTGAAGCTCCGCTGCCGTAACGGCACGTACCGAGGGGATGGGGAAACCATGGCGCGACTGACTGTCCACACACGCCGCATCGTGATGGCCACGGCTACGGCCGTGGTGCTGACGGGCGGCGTCGCGGCCGCTGTCCTCCTGGGCAGCGACACCTCCGCGGACGGTCCCGGCCCCGCCCTCGCCCACTCCACCGCCAGGTCGGACGACAAGCCGGGCGGCCGCCACTCGGGCCCGCCCGAGCCCTCGGGTCCCGCCGGAGACGACAGCGCGCCGGACGGTTCGGACGGCTCCGCCGACTCCACCGGGCCCGCCGCCCCGCCCGGCACCGGCGTCATATCGGAGACGATCGACCACGCCACCGAAAGCGGCGGCAAGTCCGTCTCGATCACCATCGACGACGGGCCGAGCCCCGTCTGGACGCCGAAGATCCTCGCCGTCCTCAAGCAGTACGGCGTGAAGGCGACGTTCTGCATGATCGGCCCGCAGGCCAAGGCCGACCCGGCCATGGTCAAGCAGGTCGTCGCGGCCGGGCACCGGCTCTGCGACCACACCGTCGACCACGACGAGGCGATGAACAAGAAGCCCGTCGCCTACCAGAGCGCCCAGGTCCTCGACGCCCAGAAGATGATCGAGGAGGCGGCGGGCGGTGCCAAGGTCCAGTACTTCCGCGCCCCCGGCGGCGCCTTCACTCCCGAGAACCGGCACATCTCGGCGACCCACGGAATGCGCCCGCTCGGCTGGAACGTCGACACCAAGGACTGGAAGCAGTCCGGCACCGCGACCATCGTCAAGACGGTGAAGCAGGAGCTCAAGAACGGTCCGATCGTGCTGTTCCACGACGGCGGCGGCGACCGCGCGCAGACGGTCGCCGCCCTCAAGGAGCTGCTGCCCTGGCTCGCCCAGCAGGGCTACACCTTCAGCTTCCCGGCCGTCTAGGACAGGAGGCCCCGGCCCGGCCCGCGCCTCACGGCATCGTCGCCCACAGCGCACAGTGGTGGGCGGCGCCCGGCCGCACCGGGCCCGTACGGTCCGGAGCCAGGCTCTGCACCGCGCCGGGCGACCAGCGCGGCGCACCGGAGCCGTTGGGGTCGCCGGAGCGCGCGAAGCGTGACCAGTACCCGATCATCGTGGCCGCCAGCCGGTGCTGTGCCTCCGTCATCGCCCGTGGCCGGCCGCCGAGATCGAACAGATACGGCAGTTCGGTGGTGTGCGTGGCGCCCAGCGGGAACGGCGGGGGAGCGGGAGTGGGGCGCGGCGGCGCCGGATCGGCGAACTCGTAGCGCCAGACCGGCTGTTGGCGCGCCAGGAGCGATCCGGCCCGCAGCGTCGGACAGGCGTAGTCGGCGTCACCGAGCACCGCGCCGAACACCGGCCCGCCGTCCGCGGCGTGCACGGGATAGGCGCGTACGACCTCGGCGGCCCGTGCCGGATCGGGCACGAACCCGGCCGCCACACCGGGCCAATCGGCCGGGGTGACCGACACCCCCGCCGCCATGATCCCGGCCGCCCAGATGGTGCCCTCGTCGTGATTGGCGCCGATCAGCACCGGTACGCGCGCCACCCGGCCCGAGGCGAGGGCGGCGGCCGGGTCGCGCGGCAGCAGGCCGGTGCCGTACTCCGGCTGCTGGTCCGCCCCCTGGGCCGCGAGCAGCCGGGCCACCGGCACCCGGCGCAGGCACCCGAGCACATCGGCCGCCGTCGCGCAGCCCACCGCCCCGGTGAGCTTCGTGCCGGCCGCCCGTGCGGTCGCGCGGTCCACGGCGTAGGGCGCGAACGGGCGGGCCGCGCCTCCCGTGCACGGCCCGCTCTCCACGATCGCCCGCTGGAAGAGCCCGGCCGCCGACGGAGAGGCGAGCTGCGCACAGACGGCATAGCCCCCGGCCGACTCCCCGGCCAGCGTCACCTGCCGCGGGTCGCCGCCGAACGCCCCGATGTTCGCCCGTACGTACCGCAGCGCCGCCTGCTGATCGGCGAGGCCGAAGGTGCCCGAGCCCGGCAGGTCCGCCCGGCCGAGGAAACCGAGCGCGCCCAGGCGGTAGTTGACCGTCACGACCACCACATCGCCCTGGACCGCCAGGCGGTGGGCGTCGTAGGAGCTTCCGGCGCCGCTGGTGAAGCCGCCGCCGTGCAGCCACACGATCACCGGCCTGGGCCGCCCCGGGGTCGCGCGGGCGGGGGCGGTCACGTTCAGGTACAGGCAGTCCTCGTCGGTGCTCCCCCCGGGCACCTCTCCGGCGGGCTGCGCACAGGCCGGGCCCGGCCGTGTCGCGTCGCGCACCCCGTGCCACGGCGCGGCCGGCCGGGGCGCCGCCCAGCGCAGCGGACCCACCGGCGGCGCGGCGTAGGGGACGCCGTCGAAGACCCGGTACCCCTCGTGCACGGCGCCCCGCACCGCCCCCGCACGGGTGTGCACCACCGGCGCGGACGCGGCCCCCGGCTGCGAGGCGGCCGCGGCGGAGGGCAGGGCCGCCACCGCGGTCAGCGCGGCGAGTGCGCCCGCGAGGCCTCTGGCGAGCTTCCGCATCTCAGCCGCCCCCCATTCCGCCCTGTGCCGCGACCAGCGTGGTGCCAAGGCCCCGCACCGCCTCGGCCAGGCCCGGCGCGACGGCGTCGAGCTCTCCGGTCAGCGCCTCGACACGGCCCCGGTGGGCGCGGGCGTCGGCCCTCGGCACGACGTGGTGCGCGCCGCCCGCGGCGGCGAGCGCCAGGACCACCGCGTCGAAGGGCTCGACGGGGCCGGATTCGCCCAGCAGCGCGGTGAGCCGGGCCTGGTATCCGCGGACCGCGGCCGGATCGGCCACCGTCACCACGCGCCGCGCCGAGGGCACGAGCGCGGCCCGTTCCCGCACGGAGATCAGGCCCTCTTCGACGAGCCGGTCCTCGACCGCGCCCAGGGTCTCCTTGCGGTCGGTGCGCACCCACGCCTTCCAGGTGTGCCGCCGCTCCATGACGCGGGACAGGACGAGATCGAGCACGGGGTCGCCGACGGCCCCGGAACCCCGGGCCGCCACCTCGCCCGCGCTGTCGGTGAGGCGGCCCGTGAGCGCCAGCTCGGCCAGGACCGCGACGCGCAGCAGGAACCCGGTGCGGGTGCGGTCGTAGAGGGCTCCGGCGTCGGTGTCGTAGGCCGCGAGGTACATCCGGCCGTACAGGGAGTGCGTCATGGAACCGACGGTAGGCAGCGCGAGCCGTGCGGGGCATCCACCGGCCGGATGGAGTGGCACCGCGACCACGGGATGAGTGCGCGCCCCGCTCATCCCGTGGGATGAGCCGCGCTCGCGCGGGCCTCAGCTCCGGCGGGGCTCGACCAGGCCGTGGTCGTAGGCGGCGACCACCGCCTGCACCCGGTCGCGCAGCCGCAACTTGCGCAGCACCGCCGACACATGGGTCTTGACCGTCGCCTCCGACAGGTGCAGCCGGCGGGCGATCTCGCCGTTGGACAGCGCCTGCCCGATCAGGGTGAGCACCTCGCGCTCGCGCGGCGACAGCTCGGCGAGGGCGGCGGGCGCCGGGGGTGCGGGGGAGAGCGCGAAACGGTCGAGCATGCGGCGGGTCACGGTGGGCGCGAGCAGCGCCTCGCCGCGCGCCACGATCCGCACCGCCTCCGCGAGTTCGGCGGGCCGGATGTCCTTGAGCAGGAACCCGCTGGCCCCGGCCCGCAGCGCGGTCAGGACGTGCTCGTCGAGGTCGAAGGTGGTCACGACCAGGACCCGGGCCGCACTGCCCGACTCGACGATGGCGCGCGTCGCCTCGATGCCGTCCATCACCGGCATCCGTACGTCCATGAGCACGACGTCCGGCCTCAACTCGCCCACCAGGCGCACCGCGTGCCGGCCGTCGGCCGCCTCGCCGACCACCTCCAGATCGTCCCGGGCGTCGATGATCATGCGGAAACCGCCGCGCACCAGCGCCTGGTCGTCGGCCACCACCACGCGGATCGTCACGACGCGTACCTTATCGGCAGCACCGCGCGCACCTCGAAACCTCCCTCGGACCCGGGCCCCGCCTCCAGGGTGCCGCCCAGCAGCGCCGCCCGCTCGCGCATCCCCGCGAGGCCGCGCCCCGAACCCGCCGAGCGCCAACTCCGCGCTCCGGGGCGGCCGTTGTCGCACACCTCGATGCGCACCGACTCCGCGTCGCGGCGCACCGACACCCGCACCCGGCTCGCCCCGGCGTGCCGCAGCGTGTTGGTGAGGGCCTCCTGCACGATCCGGTACCCGGCGAGGTCCACCGACGGCGGCGGTGCGAGGCGCGGGCCCTCCTCGTACAGTTCGACGGCGAGCCCGGCGGCCCGGGCCCCCGCCGCGAGATCGGCCAGATCACCGAGCCCGCGCGGCGGCCGGCGCCCCTCGTCGGCGTCGTCCCCGTCCCCGCCCATGCCGCCGCGCAGCAGCAGCCGCAGCTCGCCGAGCGCGGAGCGTCCCGCGCTGTCGATGGCGCGCAGGGCCTGGCGGGCCTGTTCCGGATCGGCGTCGAAGCCGTCCTCGGCGGCGCTCGCCTGGATCACCATCACCGAGACGGTGTGGGCCACCACGTCGTGCACCTCACGGGCGATCCTGGCCCGCTCCTCGGCGACCGCCCGCCGCGTCTCGGCGGCGAGCCGGTCCTGCTGCGCCCTGCGCCACTGGCCCACCGTCCACGCCAGCGTGGCGGCGAGGGCCTGGGTGACGAGCGAGAGCGTGCCGCCGCCCGCGAAGGCGAGCGGGGTGAGCGCCAGCATCCCGAACAGCCCCCACCGCGAGAGGCGCACCGGCCGCTCCGCCGACAGGACGCACAGCGCGAGCTGCGCCCCGAGCAGCGCGCCGGTCAGGCTCAGCGCCGGGAGCAGCAGCCACATCGCGGACCCGAGCAGCGCGCTCGCCACCAGGACCGCGCCGGGCCGGGCCACCACCCACCACAGCACCGCGGTCTGCACCACCGCGAGAGCGAGGGCGACGGCGGGCCGCCAGAGGGTGCCCGCCTCCGCCCCGGCCGTCAGACAGACGGGCACGGCCGGCCCGAGGACAACCACCGCCGACCCCGCCCGGAGCATCCCGACGCCCCTGTCCGACGAGGGGTTGCCACTGTCACGACCGCGTTCACGACCCACGCCGCGACGCTACAGCCGCCTACCGTGGGGCCGCTCACTTCCGGGACGTCCAGGGACGGGCGCGCGGCACATTTTTTCACCGCACGGCCACGGAAATTTACGCAAAGTACGGCCGGGCCTCCTGGCGGCACACGAAAATCAGGAGTATTCGCCGTGCCGTGGTCCCGGATCCGTGCTACGGTTGATCCCAGTTGCAGTTGTGGTTCCCAAAGACTTCAAGTGCCTTGACGGTTTTATGCCGTCGGGCGCTTTTGTATTTCCGGTGTTCTTCCGGACGGGGCAATCATCGCGGTAACGACGGGGTCAGCACAGTGCGGGCCCCCGGGCATTGCCCCGAAGGAGATATGACATGGCTACTGGCACCGTGAAGTGGTTCAACGCGGAAAAGGGCTTCGGCTTCATCGAGCAGGAGGGTGGCGGCCCGGACGTGTTCGCCCACTACTCCAACATCGCCGCCCAGGGCTTCCGTGAGCTTCAGGAAGGCCAGAAGGTGAACTTCGACGTCACGCAGGGCCAGAAGGGCCCGCAGGCCGAGAACATCACGCCTGCCTGACGCTGAGCGTCTTCTGCACGTGGCTGGGGCTCGCACCTTGGGGTGCGGGCCCCAGCCCGTTGCTGTACCACCGGCCGGCCGTCACGGCGTGACGGGATGTTCCACGGCCCGCGGGGCACCGGGCACGGCCCGACGCCCCGCCACGCAGCGGACGAACCGCCCCGGCCACGGCCGCGGCGGGCGCCGGCCCGCTGTCCTGATCCGGCCCGGCCGCCCTGTGGCGGCGGATTTCCGGCATTCCGACAACGGGCGGGGAATTACCGCGCCCCGGTGCGGCCGGATCAGAATTCGACTTCTGTTTTCGGCTCGTTCTTGCGATGTCCCGGCTGTTCCATTTCACCGGGAGTCCCTCGATACGTGCCATATCGAGGAAGGTTCTCCTTGAACCGTTCAGCTCGCACGAACGACCGTTACTCCGCCGCCCGCAAGAGCGGCGCCGACCGCGGGGCCCGTTTCCGGCCCCAGGGGCCGAACCGCTCCGCCGGCGCCCGCAGGCCCGCCGCGCCGCAGGGCGAGTTCGCCCTCCCCGTCACGGTCACCCCGGCGCTGCCGCCCGTCACCGCCTTCGGCGACCTCGACCTGCCCGCCGAGATCCTCGAACTCCTCACGAGCCTCGGTGTGAACGAACCGTTCCCGATCCAGGGCGCCACCCTGCCGAACTCGCTGGCGGGCCGCGATGTGCTGGGCCGTGGCCGTACCGGCTCGGGCAAGACCCTCGCCTTCGGCCTCGCGCTGCTCACCCGCACGGCCGGCCGCCGCGCCGACTCCAAGAAGCCGCTCGCCCTGATTCTGGTGCCGACGCGTGAGCTGGCGCAGCAGGTGACGGATGCGCTGACGCCGTATGCGCGGGCGTTGCGGCTGCGGCTGGCGACGGTGGTGGGCGGGATGTCGATCGGGCGTCAGGCGGGTGCGCTGCGCTCGGGTGCCGAGGTGGTGGTGGCCACTCCGGGCCGGTTGAAGGACTTGATCGAGCGGCGTGACTGCCGTCTTGACCAGGTGGACATCACGGTGCTGGACGAGGCCGACCAGATGGCGGACATGGGGTTCATGCCGCAGGTCACCGAGTTGTTGGACCAGGTGCGTCCGGGTGGGCAGCGGATGCTGTTCTCGGCGACCCTGGACCGCAACGTGGATCTTTTGGTGCGCCGTTACCTGAGTGACCCGGTGGTGCACTCGGTGGATCCGTCGGCGGGTGCGGTGACCACGATGGAGCACCATGTGCTGCACGTGCAGAGCGCGGACAAGTACGCGACGACGACGGAGATCGCGGCGCGTGAGGGCCGGGTGATCATGTTCCTGGACACCAAGCACGCGGTGGACCAGCTGACCAAGCATCTGTTGCAGAGCGGGGTGCGGGCGGCGGCGCTGCACGGGGGCAAGTCCCAGCCGCAGCGCACCCGTACGCTGGCCCAGTTCAAGACCGGTGACGTGTCGGTCCTGGTGGCCACCAACGTCGCGGCGCGCGGTATCCATGTCGACAACCTCGACCTGGTGGTGAACGTGGACCCGCCGACCGATCACAAGGACTACCTCCACCGTGGCGGGCGTACCGCGCGGGCCGGGGAGTCCGGCAGCGTCGTCACCCTCGTCACGCCCAACCAGCGCCGCGAGATGAGCCGCCTCATGATGGCCGCGGGGATCACCCCGACCATCACCCAGGTCCGCTCCGGCGAAGCCGAGCTCAGCCGCATCACCGGCGCCCAGGCACCCTCCGGCATCCCCGTCGGGCCCGCCGCGTCCGCGGAGCGGCCCAAGCAGCGCGGCCAGGCCCCGTTCCGCGGCCGCGGCACCGCGCGGGGCCAGGCGGCCTCCGGCCGTGGCGGGAACGGCCGCCGCGCCGGTGAGTCCCGCGAGCTCGCCGAGGCCCGCAAGGCGGCCCGCGTCCGACGCGCCGCCTGACCCCCGGGAGGGTCCGCCACCCTCCGCCCCGGCCGCCGCCTCCAGGTGGCCGGAACAGGCTCACTCCGGCCCCCGGCCGCGCCCTCCACGGCGCTGCCGGGGGCCGTCGGCGTATGGGACCCGTCAAGGAGCAGGCGCGGGCCGTATGAGGGGCGTCAACGCGAGCGGCGGGCCCCCGGCGGCGGGGTTTCCTCAAGACGTCCGATTCTTTCGAGCCTCTCTGAGGAGTTCACGATGGCCGACCTGGCCCTCGTCGTCACCACGGTCGCGGTCTTCGCGCTGGTGGCGCTCATCGCCAAGGGGGTGGCGAAGCTGTGACTGCCGAGAACATCGTCGGCCTGATCGTGGCCGTCTCCCTGCTGGGTTACCTCGTCCTCGCCCTTGTGTATCCGGAGAGGTTCTGAGCACCGTCATGTCTCCTGTTGTTGCCGGCGTGCTCCAGTTCCTGGCTCTGGCCGTGGCCCTCGGCCTCGCCTACCGCCCGCTGGGCGATCACCTGGCCCGCGTCTACTCCAGCGACAAGCACCTGCGCGTCGAGAAGTGGATCTACAAGGCCATCGGCGCCGACCCCTCCACCGAGATGCGCTGGCCCGCCTATCTGCGCGGCGTCCTCGCGTTCTCCGCGGTGAGCGTCCTCTTCCTCTACCTGATGCAGCGCGTCCAGGGCTCGCTGCCCGGCTCCCTCGGCTTCGTCTCCATCCCGGCCGACCAGGCCTTCAACACCGCCGCCTCCTTCGTGGCCAACACCAACTGGCAGTCCTACGCGGGCGAGCAGACCATGGGCCACGTGGTGCAGACCGGCGGTCTCGCGGTGCAGAACTTCGTGTCGGCGGCCGTCGGCATCGCCGTCGCGGTGGCGCTCGTACGGGGCTTCGCCCGCTCGCGCACCGGTGAACTGGGCAACTTCTGGGCGGACTTGGTGCGCGGGACCGTCCGCGTCCTGCTGCCCGTCTCGGTGCTCGGCGCGCTCGTCCTGGTCGCCTGCGGCGCCCTCCAGAACTTCTCCGGCATCCACGAGGTCGGCCAGTTCGCCGGCGGTGCGCAGCAGTGGAACGGCGGCGCGGTCGCCTCGCAGGAGGCGATCAAGGAGCTCGGCACCAACGGCGGCGGCTACTTCAACGCCAACTCCGCCCACCCCTTCGAGAACCCCAACGGCTTCTCGAACCTCTTCGAGGTGTTCCTGATCCTCGTGATCCCGTTCGCGCTGACCCGCACGTTCGGCCGGATGGTCGGCTCGGTCAGGCAGGGGTACGCGATCCTCGCCACGATGGCGGCCATCTGGGTCGGGTTCACGGCCCTGATGATGTGGACCGAGTTCCACCACGGCGGCCCCGCGTTCGACCTGGCGGGCGGTGCCATGGAGGGCAAGGAGAACCGCTTCGGCGTCGGCGGCTCGTCCATCTTCGCCGTCGCCACCACGCTGACCTCGACCGGAGCGGTGGACGCCTTCCACTCCTCGTTCACGGGATTCGGCGGCGGGCTCACGCTGCTCGGCATGCAGCTCGGCGAGATCGCCCCCGGCGGCACCGGCTCGGGCCTCTACGGCATGCTGATCATGGCCGTCATCGCGGTGTTCATCGCCGGCCTGATGGTGGGCCGCACGCCCGAGTACCTGGGCAAGAAGATCGGCACCCGCGAGATCAAGTTCGCGGCCTGCTACATCCTCGTCACCCCGGCACTGGCGCTGGTCTTCACGGCGATCGCGATGGCGATGCCGTCCACCCTGACCTCGATGACCAACTCCGGCGCGCACGGCTTCTCCGAAGTCCTGTACGCCTACACCTCGGGGGCCAACAACAACGGCTCCGCCTTCGCCGGCCTCAACGCCAACACCCCGTGGTTCAACACCAGCATCGGCCTGGCGATGCTGCTCGGCCGGTTCGTCCCCATGGTCTTCGTGCTCGCCCTGGCCGGCTCGCTCGCCGAGCAGCAGCCGATCCCCGAGACGGCCGGCACCCTGCGCACCAACAAGCCCCTGTTCACCGGCCTGCTGGCCGGCACCGTGGTGATCGTCGCGGGTCTGACCTACTTCCCGGCGCTGGCCCTCGGCCCCCTCGCGGAAGGCCTGGCGTCATGACCACCGACACGAAGAAGCCCGAGGAGCCCGGCTCCATGTCCACCGCCACACCCACCCGCGCCCCCCACAGCGACCTCCGCGACGGGCCCGCGCCCGGGCCCGGACGGGTCGGGGGCGGACTGTTCGACGCGAAGCAGCTGCTCACGTCCCTTCCGGACGCGATCAGGAAGCTCGACCCGCGCGTCATGGTCAAGTCCCCGGTCATGTTCGTCGTGGAGATCGGCTCCGTCCTCACCACCGTCCTGGCGATCAAGGATCCGGGGGACTGGTTCGGCTGGGCGATCACCGGGTGGCTCTGGCTGACGACGGTCTTCGCGAACCTCGCCGAGGCCGTCGCCGAGGGCCGAGGCAAGGCGCAGGCGGACACCCTGCGCAAGGCCAAGACCGGGACCGTCGCCCGCCGCCTGGACGGCGGTCGCGAGGAACGGGTGCCCGGCACCGGGCTCAGGATTGGCGACCTGGTGGTGTGCGAGGCGGGTGACGTCATCCCCGGCGACGGTGACGTGGTCGAGGGCGTCGCCTCCGTCGACGAGTCGGCGATCACCGGTGAATCGGCCCCGGTCATCCGGGAGTCGGGCGGCGACCGCAGTGCGGTGACCGGCGGGACGAAGGTGCTGTCCGACCGCGTCGTCATCCGGATCACGACGAAGCCCGGTGAGACGTTCATCGACCGGATGATCAATCTGGTCGAGGGCGCGGCCCGCCAGAAGACGCCCAACGAGGTCGCCCTCAACATCCTGCTGGCGTCCCTCACGATCGTCTTCCTGCTCGCGGTCGTCACCCTCCAGCCCTTCGCCGCGTACGCGAAGGCCGAGCAGTCCATGATCGTGCTGGCCGCGCTCCTGGTCTGTCTGATCCCGACCACCATCGGAGCCCTGCTGTCCGCGATCGGCATCGCGGGCATGGACCGGCTCGTGCAGCGCAACGTCCTGGCCATGTCGGGCCGTGCGGTCGAGGCCGCCGGTGACGTGTCGACGCTGCTCCTGGACAAGACCGGCACCATCACCCTCGGCAACCGGCGGGCCGCCGAGTTCGTACCGGTCGGCGGCACCACCCGGGCCGAGGTCGCGGACGCGGCCCAGCTGTCCTCGCTGGCGGACGAGACCCCCGAAGGCCGCTCGATCGTGGTGCTCGCGAAGGAGGAGTACGGACTGCGCGAGCGGCACCAGGGGGAGCTGGCCGGAGCCGACTGGGTGGCCTTCACCGCGCAGACCCGGATGTCGGGCGTGGACGTCGACGGGCGCAAGGTCCGCAAGGGCGCGGCCGGTTCGGTGACCGCGTGGGTCACGGAGCGGGGCGGCGCCGTCGCACCGGACGCCCAGGAGCTGACCGACCGCATCTCCCAGGCCGGCGGAACGCCGCTCCTGGTGGCCGTGGAGGACGCCGCGGGCGCCCGCCTGCTCGGCGTCATCCACCTCAAGGACGTCGTCAAGGAGGGCATGCGCGAACGCTTCGACGAGCTGCGGCGCATGGGCATCAGGACGGTCATGATCACGGGTGACAACCCGCTGACCGCGAAGGCCATCGCCGAGGAGGCGGGCGTGGACGACTTCCTCGCGGAGGCCACCCCCGAGGACAAGATGGCGCTCATCAAGCGGGAGCAGGCGGGCGGCAAGCTGGTCGCGATGACCGGGGACGGCACCAACGACGCCCCGGCGCTGGCCCAGGCGGACGTGGGCGTCGCGATGAACACGGGCACCTCCGCCGCGAAGGAGGCCGGCAACATGGTCGACCTCGACTCCGACCCGACCAAGCTCATCGAGATCGTCGAGATCGGCAAGCAACTCCTCATCACCCGGGGCGCGTTGACGACCTTCTCCATCGCCAACGACGTGGCGAAGTACTTCGCCATCATTCCCGCGATGTTCGCCGTGGTGTACCCCGGCCTGGACAAGCTCAACGTCATGGGCCTGCACAGCCCGCAGACCGCGATCCTGTCGGCGGTCGTCTTCAACGCGCTGATCATCGTCGCCCTGGTGCCGCTCGCCCTCAAGGGCGTCCGCTACCGGCCGACCAGCGCCGACCGGATGCTCCGCCGCAACCTCGGGATCTACGGACTCGGCGGTCTGATTGCCCCCTTCATCGGCATCAAGGTCATCGACCTGCTCATCTCCCTCGTCCCCGGCCTGTAGCTCCCCGAAAGCGGCGGAACCGTCATGAACAACTCCCTTGGAAATACGGCCCGGTTGATCGGCGCGGGTCTGCGGGCCCTGCTCGTCCTGACCCTCGTGTGCGGGGTGCTCTACCCGCTCGCCGTGACCGGCGTCGCCCAACTGGCCTTCCCGGACAGGGCGAACGGGTCCGAGATCACGTCCGGCGGCCGGGTGGTCGGTTCCGCCCTCATCGGCCAGACCTACACCCTGCCGAAGAAGGACCCCACCAACGCCGAGGAGCCGGCGGTGCCGGACCTGAGGTGGTTCCAGCCCCGCCCCTCCCACGGGCTCGGCACGAACACCCTCAACACCCGGTACGGCCTGCTCGTGTCGGGCGCCACCAACCTCGCCGGGGACAACGAGAAGCTGATACAGCAGGTCGAGGCGGCCAAGGAGGCGGTCGTCAGGGACAACTCCACGCCCGGCCACCCGGTGGACCCGGCCGCCGTCCCGGCCGACGCGGTCACCTCCTCCGGCTCGGGCCTCGACCCCGAGATCTCCCCGGCGTACGCGAGGCTCCAGATCCACCGCGTGGCCGAGCGCAACCACCTGCCCGTGGCCAGGGTGGAGGAACTGGTGAGCGCCCACACCGACGGCCGCATCCTCGGCTTCCTGGGCGAACCGGGCGTCAACGTCCTCCGGTTGAACGTGGCGCTGCGGGCGCTGACGGCGGGCTGACACCCGGGCCCCTCCGCGCACCGTTCGCCGCCCGCCCGCCCGGGCGCACAACCCCGTGGTTCTTCCTGCGAGCCGGCGCGGTGGGTGTATCAATCGGGAACCAGCAAGGGGCGGTCGCAGCCGCCGCGCGGAAGTACGAGGGAGCGGACGTGACCGATCAGCCGGTGTTCGTCGTGGGCGGGGGACTTCAGGCCCTGGAGGCGGCGGAGTTCGAGACCGAGGCCGAGTTCCAGGAATTGCTCGCACGGCATCCCCGTGTGCTGGACTTCGGGACGCTCGTGGACGGCCGGCCCCTGCGGCTGGCGCTGGTGGCCCGTGAGATGCCGGTCCCGACGGGGCCGGAGGGCGGCGCGGCCCTCGCGCTCGACCACCTCTTCGTCGACGCCGACGCCGTGGTGACGCTCGTCGAGGTCAAGCGGGCCGGCGATACCCGGATCCGCCGTGAGGTGGTGGGCCAGATGCTCGACTACGCCGCCAACGGCTCCCGTTACTGGCCCGCCGCCCTGCTGCGGCACTCCTTCGAGCAGACGTGCGCGAAGGACGGCGGCTCGCTGGAGGAGGCGTACGGCGAACTGCTCGGCGGGCGCACGCCGGACGAGTTCTGGGCGGCGGTGGAGGAGCGGCTCGCGGCGGGGCGGATGCGGCTGCTGTTCGTGGCCGACCGCATCCCGATGGAACTGCGGGCCGTAGTGGAGTTCCTGAACCGGCAGATGCGGACGACCGATGTGTACGCGGTGGAGCTGACCCAGTACAGGGGGGACGGGGACCTGCGGGTCCTCGTGCCGCGGGTCCACGGGGAGGCGGCCACGGTGGCCAAGGTGCCGTCCGCGCGGCGTGCCGTGCCGAGGCGGTCCAGGAAGGACATGGACGACGCGGTCGCCGCCCGGTGCGCCCCTGAGGTCCAGCGGGTGGTGCGGCGGCTGCTCGACCACGCGGAGGGAGCGGGGCGCATCGAGGGCGGCACGGCCCAGTATCCGAGCGTGAACCTCCACTACCGCGTCGGAGGCCGTTGGGTGCCCGTGGGCACGGTGTCGCTGTTCGAGGGCCCGGCCCAGGAGGGCCTGTCCTTCAGCTTCGGGTCGATCTCGCACCATCTCGGCCAGGAGGCGGCCGCGGCGTTCGCGGAGCGCCTCCCGGCGGTGGGGGGTCTGCCACAGAAACTGGCCGAACAGCGGTTGAAGGGGTACGGCGGGTGGCCTTCCGTCTCCCTGGCGGCCCTGGCCGCCGAGCCCGGCGCAGTCGACCAGCTGCTCACCGCGATCGAGCACCTCAGATGAACCACCTCGGATGAACCACCTCGGATGAACGACGGCGTCGTTCACCCTACGCTGGCCGGGTGCCCTGTTCCCCCCGTCCCGAGAGGCCCGGCCCGCAGACCCAGGAGGAGTCCGATGCGTGACGTCACCTATTCGATGAGCATCTCCCTGGACGGATACATCGTGGGCCCGGACGGCGGCTTCGGCTGGTCGGTGCCCGACGACGACGTGTTCGGCGTCGCCATCGAGGAGATCCGCGGGGTGGGGGTCCACCTGATGGGCCGACGGCTGTACGAGACGATGCTGTACTGGGAGACCGCCGACGAGGACCCGTCCCTCGGCGAGGCGGAGCGCACCTGGACGGCGCTCTGGAACCCGCTGCCCAAGGTGGTGTTCTCGCGGACGCTGACGGAGGTACGGGGACAGGCCGCCCGGCTGGCCACGGGCACCGTGGCCGAGGAGATCGAGCGCCTGAGGGCCGAGCCGGGGGAGGGCCACATCGCGATCGGCGGCGCGACCCTCGCCGCGGAGGCGGCCGCCGCGGACCTGATCGACGAGTACCGGGCGAGGGTGTACCCGGTCCTGGTCGGCGGCGGCATCCCGTTCTTCCCGCGGGACGAGCGTCGGGTGGACCTCGAACTCGTCGAGCACCGCACCTTCAACTCCCGAGTCGCCTACCTCCGCCACCGAGTCATCCGCTAGCCCCACCGCACGCCCCGCCCTTACGGACCCGCCCCCGCCGCGCGCCCTGCCGCGCTCTGTGCGGCCCGCCCTATGATCACTGCTCCGTATACGAGGGGGGCTGAGTATGACGGCAAACGGCTGGGCGGGAGGGTCGGGGTCGCGACGGGCGCAGGAGGCGCGACGGCAGGCGTGAATGCTGTGCGAGCAGTGGTAGGCGGCACGCCGACAGGCCCGACAGTGGGAGGCGGTGAGCGAAGGCGAACGGCTGGTGGCGGCACAGCTGTTGATGCTCACATGCGGGGAATCGGGTCACGTTATTCGGCCACAGCAGCTGAAGTCTGGGGCGGTCGGAGTGCAGCGGCCGCAGTGTCGGAGTCGGCGCGGGTGACGTGCGGGCGGAGTTGCAGGTGTGGCGCAACCTCGGACTCTCGTGAGCCGGATCAGGCCACAAGACTCTTATCTGCGTTGCCCATGCAACGCCGTAGGGAGAGGATGCCAGTCAGCTACTAGGTGTGAGTGATACCTGATCACACAGTGTGAGAGATCAACACGCCGAACGTACGGTCACGTTGACCGACAGCCGTAGGGCGGGACGCGCGGGACCCCGACATGGGTGAGTCGCTACTTGGCGCGACCACGCACGGCTTCAATAGTTAGGAAGGAAGCAGGCTGCGGAGTGCGGGGGTTGGTGTGACGGGGTGGGATATTGACCCGGCCGGGGTGGCGGGGGTGTTGTCGCGGGTGCAGGAGGCCGAGCGCGGTCTGCATGACGGTATTGCGATGTTCGGCAAGGGCCTGGAGGGCGCGGCCGTGTCGGTGGGTACCTTGGACTTCAGTGGTGCGGGCGGGCACGGTGGTGGGCAGGCGGGTTTGGTGGCTGTCGCGCTGGGTGAGTTCATGCAGGGCACTGAGGCCGATGTGGTGTTCATACCGTTGCGGACCAGCAACTCGATCGATGGCGCGGTCGAGGCGACGAACTGTTATGAGCGCGGGGCGCTGGAGCAGGCGTGGAACGCGCAGCGCCGGGCGGAGTTGGCGCCGGACGTCGCTGCGGTCCTGGAGGCGGCGCGGAAGAAGGGGGCCGGGAAGTGATCAGCCCGGCCGCGGTGCCGACCTACACCGGGGATGTCGGGGCGGTGGAGGTCGAGGTCGGCCGGTTACGGAGGGCCGCGCAGAGCATCCGTGAGCACGGTGGCGACGTCAACACCCGTTTTCGGCACTTGCACACCGTCTACCGGGCTCCCGAGGCCGAGCACCTGTTCCAGACCACCCAGGGTGTGCAGGATGCTTCCGCCGGCTTCGCTTCGAGGCTGGAGACGGTGGCCGGTGCCCTGGAGACCTATGCCTGCGAGATCCGGCCGTTGGTGGACACACTGGAGCGGCTGCGCGGCGAGGCCGCCGCGTTCGTCGCATCCGTCCAGGGCCAGGGGGACATCGATCCCCAGTGGCACCACGACAGAGCCAAGGTGGCCGCCCATGATGCGCTGATGCATGAGGTGGCGGCCACCGTGCGGGCCTTCCAGGACGCCGAGGTGGCGGCCGCCGACGCCATTACCTCTGTGGTGCACGGAACCCAATGGAATCTGTCCGACGGCAGCCCCAAGCAGGACAACCCCTACGGTTTCAGTGATGAGCAGCTCAATGGGAACGGCGCGCTGCCCTGGGGCACCCCGGAGCATTTCTCCGTCCTGCCCTTCGAACTCGACTGGCACGTCCAGCAGTTCGGCGAGAGCCTGGGTGACAACATCAAGGGGACCGTCACCGGCCTGGTCGACCTGTTCCGTCCCGGCGAGAGGGGACAGGAAACCCGCAAGGGCCTGTTCATGACGATCGTGGGAGCCGAGGACTATCTGCGCGACCCTGACGGCGATCACCCGATGGACCCGATCGGGCCCGCGGGGCGCCCTTACGCCAGGGCGTTCGGCAAGTCGCTGGTGGGCTGGGACGACTGGAAGACCAACCCGGGCAAGGCATCGGCCACGGTCGTCTTCAACGCCCTGACGTTCGCCTCCGGGCCTCTGGGCGCGGCTTCGAAGGCAGGGGCGGTGGGCAAGGCCGGCGAGGCCGCTTCCATCGCCGCCCGCACAGCAGGCGTGCTGTCCCGGGCCGGCGAGGTCCTCGATCCCATCGGTGCGACCGCGAAGGTCGTCGGTACCGGCGCCCGCGCCCTGCCCAAGGTCTCCGAGCTTGCCAAGAGCATCGCCACCGTCACCAGAACAACCTCCGAGACCAACAGCGTGCACAGCATCCTCGAACTGAAGGACGGCTCCAAACTCCACCTCAGCGACGGTCAGTTCACCACCAGCAAAGACGGCACCCGCAACACCACGCCCGCCTCACACGAACCCTCGGCGCACCAACGCACCCCTGCCGCCACGCCAACACACGAACACGAACTCGTCGGCGTCGGCGGACGCACACCAGACGCCCACACCCACGCAGATGACAGGTCCACAACCCGTGCGAACCACGATGGTGGTGGCTCGTCCGAGCGCAAGCCAACTCACGACGGCCATGCCGGAGCGGAGTCTCATCACGGGTACGAAGAGTCCTCGTCGGGGTCTTACTCGGGCAGTGGGAATGGGGCCGGTTCCGGCGGTGGTGCAGGGAGAAGCGGCGGGGCGACCGAGGGTCATCAGCCCAGTCCGCAGAAGGAGTGGCAGGCCGGCGATGGCGTCGCTGGGCCGGCGCGTGGACAGACCCTGCTCTACCCCAACTATCGGCATGAGCTCGTCGGCGTACGCAAAGGCCCTCCGGACTCTGAGAACACCGTGATCCTGCCGGAAACCCGGGACAAGGTCCGGCAGGACATCGCCGGCATTGCCGAGGGGCGAGCCGAGTTCGACCCTCTGACGCAACGCTACAAGATCAACGGCAGACGGTACGCTGTCGAACCCAGCGGAAGAATTTTCCCCGTGGACGGGCCTGGGCTCGTCGAAATGAACCGGGTTGAGTACACGGCACTCAAGGCGATCATGCAGGCAAACGGAGACATGAGCAAGCTAGAGAAAATGTTCAGCAAGGCCCCTCAATTCCGGGACAACCCCCAAGCCGTAGAAAAGGCGACCGAAATGTACGCCCTTTATAGGAAGTATTATGGATGATGTACAGCCTTCTGCTCCCTGATGGGAATATCCTCGACTGTCTGTCCATGATCCTTGCCGACGCATTCCGTGTCGAGGTGTCCGAGACTGACGTTTCGGAAAGCTCTGAATTGGAGAACCGGAACTGGGACGCGATCGTCACGTGTGAATACGAGCGCCTCGACGGGGACTTGGCGTGGTCGCTCGGCATCTATGCAGCAGCTGAGGTCCAGCAGCACCCCTCGGAAGCCCAGTTGGCGTCGCTCCTGGCCCAGCGCCTCGGTATCCCGGTGTTCTTCACGTGGGACGGCGGCATCCCCTGGATTCGCGCGGTAGCGCTGCTGGACGGTACTGCGACGCTCGCCCGCACGACGGAACTTGGGGACGACAGGGCAGGGTTTTCCGTCCAAGCAGCAGAGGTGGCAGTACCCGGTTTCCCGCACCTCACGGTCACGCACCTGCCCGAGGTCGTGCGCGCTCACCCGATCGCAACTCCTCTCGCTGACGCTGCGATACCGCCCGGTGCGGACGAGGAGCTCGGAAACATTCGGAGTCTTCTCGTCATGTGGGAGAGGCTGGGGATTCGCATGGGCGCGAACTGGCCTCCGGGCGGCTGGTATTCGGCTGGCCTGTATCAGGAAGATTTGGAATGCCGGTCGCAGCTTGAATCGAAGTTGCGCGACGTCCCCGAGGTCAGGCGCAGCCAACTCGAAGCACTCGTGAGTCAACTGGATGTCGTCTACTGCGATCTGACCATTGATGATGGAGGGAGCGCATTGTCCAGCGATCTACAGAAAAGCATCAAGGACATGGCCCTCATGCCCTGGTACTGGCACAGGTACCCCGTAGACGCTCCGTGGAGTGCATGAGCGAAGAGCCTCCCTTCCGACAGAGCCGAGACAGGCACCACCAACCCGCCCAGCCCTCGCTGAGCGACGACACCCACCGACCGGAAGAACTTCAGCCGTGACCAAGGACGTCGTCGCCCTCACCCCCTCCATGCCCGACCCGGCCACCCTCCTCGCGGGCCTGTACGCGGGCGGCCCCAACGTCACCGTGAATACCTTGGCCGACGGCGCGGTCCTCCAGCTCTGCACCCCCGACAGCATGCCCCTACTCTCCGTCGAGGCCCCGCTCCTGGTCCACCACGCCTACGAAGCCCGTCGCCTCCTCGGCTCTCAAGTCCCCCTCCCTGACGGCCCGTTCTGGTGGACGGAGGCCCGCGCCGCTGGCTCCCTTCCTGAGGCCGAACGCCTCGCCGCCTCCTTCGCCGGACGCCTCACCAGCGTCCTCGGCGGCGCCGTCTGGCCCCCGGACGCCGCCCACACAGACGTCGTCCCGCTCCCTTCCTCCCTCACGCTCCCGCCGGTCCCCGACGGCCAGCCGCCGGCGGTCGACATCCAGAATGATCGGGTCTCCATCGTCGTCCAGGACCGCCCCGTCATCGCGCTGACCACCTGGATCTCGAACGCCCTCGCCGAAGCCGCCGCACAGGGCCGGTCCCTGCAACTCGTCACCCCGCCCACGAGCCGCCTAACCGTCCCCGCCCGCGCCGCACTGGCTCTCGGTCCGCACCGCTGGGTCGTCCAACATCCCGAAACCGGCTACTACGACGGGCTCAGGGGCACCCAACTGCACTGGAGCGGCGGCGCCTTCACCGAAGCAGTTGGATCTGACGGCACGCCCCACGCCTCCGAGTCCTTCACGGCCACCGCCGACGCCCCCACCCCGGAGGGCGAGTGCCGCCTCACTCTCTCCCTGCGTACCATCCACCCCGCCACGGCAGACCTCCTCCTCGGCGGAGCACTCGAAGCCGCTTGGCAGCACCTCACCAGCGCCCCGCCCACCGGCTGGGCCACCGCCGAACCCGTCAACCTTCCTTGGTCCAGGCGCGAACTGACCGACCTGGCCCGTACCCGCGCCCAGAAAGGTGCCCCCACCTTCCTTATCGCTCTCGGTGCGCCCGAGCGGCCGGCGATTGCCACCACGCGGGTCGTCCACACCCGAGCGGGTATCGAAGAGCACATGACCCTCGCCCTCGGCTACGGTCCCGACGACACTCTGCCCCTGAAGACCCTCCCCGAACTGGTCAAGCGCCTCACCGAACGGCATCACCTGACCACCATCCTTGCCACTCTCCGCCCAGCCCACCGCGACCTCACGACCACGCCCCATGCCGAACACCCACCCGCGCCGCTTACTACCGCGCACTGTACGCAGAGAGCCCGGGGCGGCGGGAGCCTACGCTTGCCGATATAAGCGTGAGCATCGACGCTCCGATGTCGCCAGTACGAGTGTTCATCCACGTCAAGGCAGCGGCCTGTGGCACGGAGGCGATGCGCTCGATATGCGCAGACCGGGTCTTGGTGCGGATTGCCAATGCGTCGAAGGCACGACCACTTCCGGTCAACATCATCCGTGCGCCGATGCCGCCCGCCGCATCGGCGTACAACTCGGGGGCTGATGTGTACTGATGCGGGCGTGACAGGGAGGCGACGAGTGCTGTCCGATGAGGTCTGGCGCGACCTGCGCAGTCAAGGCGTGACCAGGATGTACTCCGAGCGCAGCGTGATGCTGCGGCAGGGATCCCCGGGGACGCACCTCCTCGCTCTCACCTCCGGTTTGGCCAAGGTGGTTTGCCGAGAACCGAACGGCGCCGGGACGTGGCTCGCGTTTCGAGGGCCGGGGGACCTCCTCGGAGAAGTCTCCGTCTTCAACGGAACCTCACGGACGGCGGACGTCGTTGCCCTGACGCCTTGCGCTGCAGTCGTTCTGGACGCGCAACGCTTTGTCCAGTTCGTTGAGGAGCGCGGACTGGTCATGCATCTGATGCGCCAGGCACTCGCGAGAATGCGCGAGTCCGACATCCACCGGGCCGAACTGCAGACCTTGCCCTTGGTCGTGCGACTGGTGCGCACGCTGCTGAGGCTGGCCGTGCTCACTGATCAGATGCCCGGGAGCAACCCCGTCCGGCTAACGGGGCTGAACCAGGAAGAGGTCGCGCAGGCGATCGGTGTCACACGCAATGCGGTCATCAGCGGGTTGGGGGAGCTGCGGGCCGTCGGGCTGGTCGAAACGGGTCGGCGGTCGATCGTCATCAGGGACGTGGAAGCTTTGCAGCGCTGGGCGGCGGTCGACTGAGGACGGCAGTTTGTGACCCGGGACACATCCTGTACGCCCAGCGCTGTGCACTTGGCCGAGCGGCGCGGATGGAACCTCGAAGCAGCCCGATTACGGCTGCTCACCGGACCATTCGTGAGGAGATCCCGCATGTCTGTACCCGTTCCTGTTCCGTACGCCGAAAGCCGACCACTCCCGCCCTACCGTGCCTTGTTCGCGGTTGACGCAAAGGACTTCACCGGCCTGCCGGCTGCTCAACACGGCCCGGTCAGTCAGCTCATCCCCCAACTGGTGGACCAGGCCCTGGAGCGGGCCGGTCTGCAGCAGTTGCGCGATGCCCAGCGTTTTCCCGCCAATACGGGGGACGGCGTCGTCTTCGGGTTCGACCCGGTGCACCTGCCCTTCGTGCTGTGGCCGTTCCTGGGCGTTCTGGACGACGTGCTCGGTTCGTACAACCGGCAGGCCGTCGGTCCGCGGATCAGGCTCCGGGCCAGCATCCACGTCGGCCCGCTGCCCGACGGGGGCGAGCTAGGGGACGGCAACGGAACGGCCCGCAACGACATGCACCGGCTTCTGGATTCGCGTCCGGTCAAGGCCATCCTCGCCGCGGCGAGCGAGGAGGTGACCCACCTCGCCGCAATCGTCTCGGAGCGGGTCTACGAAGACGTCGTGTTGGGTGCCTACACGGGGCTCCACCCCGACCGGTGTGTCGAAGTGTCGGCCACCGTCGAAGGCAAGAACTTCTCGCAGCGGGCCTGGCTGTACGTTCCTTCGCCCTCCGGGAACCTCGTGCGGGCGGGTATCCAGCCGCGTGAGGAACCCGGACCTGCGGTGCCGACGGGGCCCGCCAAGGCACCGGACAAGGGTTCCGGTGCGGAGTACAGCGGAAACTCCCAGCGCGTCGGGGAAGGAGCCGCGGTGATGGGCAACGTCGGTCGTGACTTCACCTATACCGCGCCCGCGACCACGTACCGCGGAACCAACCAGCACTGGGGCAGCGGAGACAACGTTGCGGGTGACAAGCGGGTCGGCGACAGGGACCACCGGTGAACGCCGAACCCGGCCCAGCCGCTGGGCCGAACATTCAGGTGGACACTGACCAGCCTGCTCCGCCGGTTGGCCCCGATGGAGGCCAGCACAGTTCTCTCCGTGAGGGCAACCAACGGGTGGACAGCGGGGTCGCGTTCATGGGGAACGTTGGCGGCGACTTCACATACTTGAACGTCAGTGCGTGGACCGATGAAGCCACCGAGCGAATCCTCAAGCCGCGCCTGCGCGAGGGACCTTATCCGGTGGAAGAGGTGCGCGGCCGTTTGTACGGATTCGTTGAACCGCCGGCGTACGCACGCTGCCGGAAGGCGCTGGACAGCCGGATCGTGCTGCTCAGGGCGCGGGCCGGAACGGGTGGTCGTACGGCGGCGTTCGCCCTTCTCGCCGAACGGCACGGCGAGGGTGGAGTTACGGGCCTGGACGCGATGGCGGATCTGTCGGCGTGGCGACCGAAAGCCAGCCGCGGATACCTCCTACAGGGTCTGCCGCCGGCATCCGCCCGTTCTCTCGACGGCGTGCGGCTGGCGGGTCTGGCCGAGGCCTTGCAGGGTGCCGGGGCGCACCTGGTAGTCACCATGGCGCAGGATGCCCGCTTGCCGTCAGACACGAGCCGGTGGGAGGAGGTCCATGCCGCGCCCGGACCGCGCGAGGTCGCGGAGAGGCGACTTCGGCTGATGGTCGCTGAAGGGAGGCTCGACAGCCCACAATTGGCCGCCGCACTGGGGCACTTGGCCGCCCCTGAGTTCATCGACTACCTCTCGACGCATCCGCTGCCGGGCGACGCGGTCGACCTATCGGACGGGTTGCGGCAGTGTGTGGAGACCTCGACACCGACAGGGGCCGTGCTTGAGGAACTCCTGACCGGCACCGAGGACGCTGCTCGGTCCGCGCTCGCAAAGGCCCGGCACAGCGCCGACGCCGTCTCCCTGATGGCGGCCGTCGCTCTGCTCCCCGGACAGGACCGCACGGTGATCGAGCAGTTCGCCGCAGCAATGCGGCCCCTGATCGGCGCGCGTGCTGCCAGGACAGGACAGAACGCGACGTCGGAGGAACAGCCGTCGGATGTCCTCGGCCCCTCGTTCGAGGACCGGCTCGAAGCCATCGGCGCACGCCCGCTGGTACCTCGTAGTTCTTCCGCCGACCGGTACCGCTATCCGGTGCAGCCGATCGTCTTCTCCGGAAGGCACCGCTCCGCGACGCTCCTGCGACACCTGTGGCTGGACTTCGAGGGCTTGCCAGACGTGCTGTGGGGAGCGCTGGAGCAGTTGCGCTACCAGCCGGGCTTGGACGTGGCCGCCGGAGAGGCGATTGGCCAGGTGCTCGCACATGCCACCGGCCCCGGTGCGCTGACTCAGCTGCACCGCTTCGCCTCGTCGGGCGACCGCTGGCGCCGACGTCTGGTCGGAGTCGCGCTGGGAGAGATCGTCCAGCACCCCCTGGCTTCCGGTGCGGTCAAGGAGCAAGTGCGCCGGTGGAGCCGGTCATCTGCCGTTCTCCGGTGCACGGTCGCCGAGACGTGTGCGGGCAGCTACGGTCTCGCCCGGCCGGCCGCGGCCCTCAAACTCCTGGACACCGTCCTCGACGGCTGCTCTCCGGAGTTGGACGCGAAACTGCGTTCTGCCGTCTCCTTCGCGCTGGGCGCCCTGCTCACCGAGGAGGCAAACCACATCGAGGTCTTGGAGACGGTGACGAGGTGGCTGGAAGCCGGCCGGGGAACACCCCGCCATTCGCTGGCGGTGCACGTGCTCCACTCCATGTCGCTCTCGACGTTCCCCCAGCCGGGCACACCGGGTGCCGTCCGTATGAGTCTGGCCCGGGTTCTGGAGCGCCACCCCGCGCAGGGCTTCGCACTCGTCGTGCTGGGTCTCGACGACCCGGCCACGTACGACGCGGTGGCTCAAGAACTTGGGCGGGTCGAAGCCGACCCCGACATGTTCCAGAAGACGGCCTTTGACCAATTCCTGAGCGAACTCTCCCGAACCGCTCGCCAGCGGCGGGGAGTCATCCGTTTCCTACTGGGGCGCCGCCGAGATCAGGCGAACACATCGAGAGGGGAGAGTGCGTCATGAGCAGGCCCCTGCTTACGCCAGTCAGGTCTTCACTCGTCCGGCAGCTGCTGCGGCAACGGTTCGGATCGTCTTCGGATCGGGCGCTCGTCTTCCTCTCGGATCAGGAAGCGGACCGTCTCGAGCCGCCCCGGGGCGGAGACATCTGGGGATACCCCCGACCTTCGATCGGGGCGACCTTCCGGCGGGAGTTCGACTCGATCGGGTGGGTCTCGTTGGCAGAACGCCGGATCGTGGTGGAGGCGCCACGCAGGGGTCCTGCGACATCAACGCCTTCGCGAGCACGCTACGAAGTCGCCTGGAACGTCAGCGATCCGGTGGTCGCGGCACGCAGCGGCTTGACAGAGGACGCCGCACGCCGGCTGATCGGCCAGGCCATCCGTGGAAGTGCCGAACTGCCGGGTGCTTCTGATCCCCTTCGACAGCCGCCGACCCTGTACGGGACCGCTCAGGTCGAGCCCCCCGGTCAGGCAATGAGCATCGACGGGACGGGCCTGACCTATTGGTTTCTGGACCCCCCAGCCAGCCTTCTACCGGTTTCCACCCATCCTGCCGAGCTCCTCCTTCCATCGGGCTTCGGCGAGGCGCACCGCGAGGCGTACCGCTTCTACCGTGAGGTGGTGGCCGGCGGGCCGGTTGGTCTGGCGGCGCTCTGGCTGCTCCACCATCCCGACCAGGCCAGGGAGGTGCTCGACTGGACGGTCGCACACGACAAGCTGCTCACCGAGAGGGACGGATGGGAGCGGACGCTGGCCGCAACGCTCCAGGGACTGACGAAGGAGGACAGGGGCTTCGTCGGGGTGAACCTGGCGCGCCTCCTCAGCGAAATCGGCGTACCCCAGGGCGATGAGGTCTTGCGCAGGATAGGTGACGCGGGTGGACCGCACAGGGGCATGAACGGCTTCCACGGAATGGCGCCGTGATGTGGGCTCTACCGTCTCGTCTCGCCCAATTGACGTCCCGGCCCGAACGCCATACCTCGGACGCGGACCACGTGGTGGTTCTGTCGCGAGAGCTCATCGCGCAGAACTATTTGGAGATCGGCCGGGCTGACGGCAAGGCAGCCGTTCTTCTGGCTACTGGGGGAACACTCTTCGGGCTCCTTCTCGTACGGCGTCCCCTCGATGTCCCGTCGGCCGTTCCTTTGTGGTGGGCGGCAGCGGCCACCACGACGGGGGCGTTGGTCTTCCTGCTCCTGGCTCTCGCCCCGCGCCGTGGGACGCGAGCCAGCGAGAGGCACGGCCTCCTCGCATACTACGAAGACGTGGTGCGTGCAGAGACACGCGCCGATTTGTCGGCTGGGCTCAGGCGGAACGGCTCAGATCCCCAGCCCCGGCTACTCCGTGCGCTGAGGGAGACCAGCAGGATCGCCCGAGCCAAGAACCGCTGCGTGCGATACGCCATTGTCATGCTGCTACCGGCGATCATCGCGGCCTTCCTGGCGGTTGCGCTCGATCGCTGACCAGGATCGAGCGAGACGTTCGGGGCTGGCTTCAAAGGGAGAGGACGGGTGCGCCCAATACCCCCTGCAATGCACGGTATCTGCGGTACCGTCCGGCGCAGGCGCGCGTCTGACGCAGCCTTCTGGGGTGTGGAGGGGAGTAAAGGTGGCACCGCGGCCGGGGGGCGAGACGGACAAGTTCGGCAACCGCTACGAGGGTGCCTGGACCGTCAGGCATGCCCTGTACGTGCTGTTGGGCAGAGGTACATCGCTCACTCTGGAACCGGGTTCCCCCTCGGGCGACGGGATCGAGTTCGTTTACCGGCATGACGGAGTGACGCAGGTCCACCAGGTCAAGCGCCAGAACCGGAACGCCAACAGTTGGAATGTTGCTTCCCTCCGAGGCAAACAGGTCTGGAACAGTCTCCGATCCCACGCCGAGGCGGGCCGCGCATTTCACTTCGTTTCTCTGCTTCCTGCCCGTGAGCTCGACGAACTGGCCGACCGCGCCCGACGCTCCGACGACTTTCCGTCCTTCGAAGGCGATTGGCTGACGGATGGGCTCAGAGGGCCTTTTCAGGCATTGGCCGCGCTCGATGTCTATGGCTCGGTCGAAATGGCCTGGCGCATGCTGAGAAGCCTCTGGGTGGAATGGCACAACGAGCGGGACATCGTGAACATCAATGCGGTCCTGGCCGAACAGGTCCTTGCTGGGGCTCCAGGGCGCCTTGCCGCCGTCGCACTCGGCGACCTCTTGCTGAACAATCTGGGGACCACTCTCGATGCCCCGGCCATCATCGCCCGATTGGAGGAGTATGGGCTGAGGCAGGTCAGAGGGACGAGCGGGGACAAGGCGGGGGACGTGGCGAGCGAGGCGACGCGTCGGTGGGCAGCGAGCGTCGAACGTGCGCTGCTCCGCCCCGAGATCCCCCGCGAAGCAGCTGATCAGCTCGTGAAGGTCCTTGCGAGTGACGTACGGCAGACCGTAGTTCTCACGGGTGCCGCCGGCAGCGGAAAGAGTGCAGTGCTGCACCAGGCTTTCACTGCCCTGACCAAGCTGGGTATCCCCGTGCTCGGGTTCCGTCTCGACCGCCTGGCTCCCTTTACTACGACCCATGAGCTGGGCCGAAGCGTCGGTCTGGTCACATCACCGGTCACTGCGCTAGGAGCCGCGGCGAACGGGCGCCCGTGTGTGCTGATCGTGGACCAGCTCGACGCGGTCAGCTTGGCCTCGGGGCGCATCCCGGACACGTTCGACGTGGTGGCCGATCTGATCGGTGAGGCGATGGCGCACCCTGCCATGCGCGTCGTGCTCGTGTGCCGGACATTCGATGCTCACGCCGATCACAGGATCCGTCAACTCACGGCATTGGACCGTTCCACATGTATTTCAGTCGACCGGCTCTCCGATGCACAGGTCGATGCCGCGATCGAGAGCATGGGCCTCGGTGCTTTCCCGTTGACGCCTTCGCAGCGCGGCTTGCTGCGCTCTCCGTTGCATCTGGTCCTTCTGGCTCAGATCGCCGGTCAGGAGGAAGCCCTTTCCTTCCGTACTACCCGGCAGCTGTTCGACGCCTTCTGGAACAACAAACGGAAGGAGTGCATGCGTCGTCAGCCGTCCGTGCGGTTCCACGAGGCGGTGTCGGCCGTCATGACGGCCATGAGCACGAGGCAGCGGCTCTTCGTACCGGACAGCGTGCTCGATGCGGACGACCTCGCCGTAAGCGGGGACGTGTTGGTGTCGGAGCACGTGTGTGTGCGAGACGGCAGACAACTGGCTTTCTTCCATGAGAGCTTCTTCGACTACGCCTTTGCCCGCGACTGGCTCCGGCGCGATGAGAGCCTGGTCGCATTTCTCGTCGATGGGGAGCAGGAGCTCTTCCGCCGGGGACAAGTGAGGCAGGTTCTCGACCATCTGCGGGACCTGGATCCGGAGCGCTTCGCCGATGAGGTGGAGGCGTTGCTGACCAGTCCGGATATCCGTTATCACCTCAAAGACCTGATTTTGGCGGTGCTTCACGGTCTTGAGGATCCCACTGCCAGCGAGTGGGGGGCTGTCTCACGTGTCCTGGACTCCCGCCCTCCTTTCCATTTGCAGCTTGTGAATGCGGTCAGTAAGGCAGCATGGTTCCGCCGCGCGGATGATGAGTCGGTGTTCGATGACTGGCTGATCAGTGCCGACGCGAGGGAGCGCGACTGGGCCGTGCGAATGATGGCCGCGGGCGCCGAGGCTTCTCCCGACCGAGTGGCCCGCCTGTTGGAACCGCACACGTCGCATCCTCAGTTCCCATACTGGCTGGCGTGGATCGTGCGATTCGGTCGCTTCGCTGACAGCAGGAGGCTTTTCGACCTCCTCCTGATCGGTGTACGAACCGGGCTTCTCTCCGGACACGAGCACCTCATCTGGATCTCAGCGAGTGATCTGGTCGAGGAGCAACCTGGTTGGGCAGTGGAGTTGATCGGTGCTCTGGTGCCGGACCGTCCGGATTCCCTCCAACTCGATCACGACGGCAGAGTTACCGTCCTACGCAACCGGGACTACTCAGCGATTCGTGTGGTCAAGGCTGCCGCTCTGGGGGCTCCCGAGGATTTCTGCGTCCGCTTCCTTCCGTTGCTCCTGGACGTCATGGCGGCAACGGCCATTCCATCGCGCGCGTGTTGTCCGGTCAACGACAAACACTTCGGCTTCCGTAACCCAGATGACGACCCCAGCGAGTTGGGTGACGCCCTGTTCCGGAGCACGGAAACGGCTCTGCGAATCCTGGGGGACCAAGACCCTGCTCGCGTACGAGAGCTTGTAGCGAGACTCGCGGACCTGCCGTTCGATGCGGCACAGTGGCTCCTCTACCATGCCCTGATCGGGGCAGGCCCCGCCCTGGCTGAGTGGGCTGCGGAGATCCTGTTACAGGGCAGACATCGATTTTTGTCCGGCCATCTGTCCAATGTTGCATGGGGTGCCCGAGAAGTCCTGCGTGCCATTGGCGACGCCTTGTCCGACGCCACTGTCGCGCAGCTGGAGCGTGCGCTCCTCCATCTGCGTCTTCCTCCAGACGACGAGCTTGCGCCCTGGCATGAGTTCACTCTGCTGACGGCGCTTCCCGAGGGCCGGCTTTCCGGTCGGGCGGCCCGCAGGCTCGGAGAGCTCCGAAGGCTTCACGATGACAAGCGGGAGCCTGAGGCACCGAGTGGGGCGACGGCAGGATTCATCGGGCCGCCGATCTCGTCGGAGGTGGCTCAGCGTATGACCGACGATCAGTGGCTGGGCGCCATGAGAAAGCACAGTCAGGACCGCACGGACTGGGCGACGCTCACAGGCGGGGCCCGGGAGCTGTCACACGTGCTGCAGAGCATGACGGCGGCGGACCCCGGCCGTTTCGCGCGCCTCGCTCTGCGGATGCACGCCGGGCTGAACCCTGCGTACGGAGCGGCGTTACTGCTTGGTCTCGGTTATGCGGAGCCCCATGCCGATACGGACAGCGTCTTCGCAGCGATCCGTCATCTCGCACGCCAAGGTCGGCCGGCACACGACCGTTGGCTCGGATGGGCTGTACAGAAGTACCTGGCCGGTTTGCCCCTCGATCTCTTCGAGGTGCTGCTGGATCGCGCGCTCGGTTCCGAGGACGCCGGTGACACGGTCGGCGAGGACGAAGACGATGTGGAGCGGGACCTGCTGACTGCTGGGATCAACACCGTGCGCGGCAGCGCTGCCGAAAGCCTGGGCTACCTGTTGGTCCACGATGCGGACGGCTCCCGGGCAGCCTTGGTGGTACCTCGTCTGAGCAGGCTGGCCGCAGACCCCTCGCTCGCCGTCCGAGCATGCGTGGCTAACGTGCTGGACGCGGCAATGAGGTTCGACCGCACTGCGGTGGCCGAGGCCTTCACCGAGCTCATCCGAGCCCGGGATCACCTTTTGGCTTCACCACACGTGTTCCGTCTCTTCGTGGCGTTGTGCCATGGAGACCCAGTGGCGGCCAGGCCGGTGATGGAAAGGATGCTGGACTCCTCGGTGGCGGCGGTGCGACGGATCGGCGGGCAGGTCGCCGCGTTGGCAGCGATGGAGTGGGAGGCGCCGGATCTGCTGGTCAGAGTGCTGGCCGGAAGCGACGGCGCGCAGCGACAAGGCGCCGCGGACGTGTGTGCTCAGCGCCTTGTGAACACCGGGGACGCGGCCCTGGCGCATCACGCACTCGTCCGGTTCTTCCACGATCCGGACGAGGACGTCCGGGGAGCTGCCGCGGCCGTGGCAAGCGCATTGCGGGGCCACCGGTTGGGGCCCGTCCGCCGGACGCTGACCGCACTCATTGATTCTGGAACTTTCGAGCTGGCCCTGCCCCAGTTGCTGATCACACTTGAGCAGGCCCCTGACAGGGTCGATGTGCTGGTACTGGCATGTGTGCGGCGATTCCTCGACGTGTTCGGTGCGGCATCCGCCGACATCAGGACCGGTGCCGCGGCTGATGCGCACCACGTCGGGGAGCTACTGGTGCGCGCCCACACCCAGGCGGGCTCAGCTGCGCGGCGGTCCGAGATCCTGGACCTGCTGGACCAGATGCTGCTCCGGGGATCTTTTGGCGTGGCCCAAGCGATCGGCAGCGCCGACCGGGGTTGAGCTCCTTCACGAGGAGAACGATGAGTGCTCCGGCCGTGCGCCGCTGTGCGCCCCAAGGTGCGTTCGGTGTACCTCTGGCCCGAGCGGAAATGCGGGCCACGGCGCCGACGGCGTGCTCTGCTTTGCACATGATGCACGGCTCGAACATGCATGGTCACGCGCCGTTTCTCGACACCCTGCCGGATGGGGCGCGCACGGCCTTCGCGCTGCTTGGGACCCGGAACACCTTCGCCGTGGGGGACGTGCTGATCAATGAGGGCGACCGCGCGCAGGAGTTGATGCTGCTCCACCAGGGGGTGGTCAAGGTGACCGGCCGTCTGGACGGTGACGGATCAGCCCTTATGGACATCAGGGTCGAAGGGGAGGTGGTCGGTGAGGTAGCAGCCATGGATTTCGGGCCGAGGTCGGCGACGGTTACCGCCTGTGGCGACGTGGTCGCCACCGTGGTCCCCAGGTGCGAACTGCTGCCTTTCCTCCGGGCCAACCCGGAAGCGGAATTGGCCCTCAAGCGGGTGATCGGCAGCCGATTGCGCCGCTCGGACCGCTGGCGCCTGGATTTCGGTAGGCACCCGGTGCTGGTTCGGCTGGCTCGGGTACTGGTCGAACTGGCCTTGGCGCAGAGGAAGCCGGGCCTGAACTCGCTGCGGATCGAGGTGAACCTGTCCCAGGCCGAATTTGCCGCGCTCGCCGGTGCCAAAACGAACACCGTGCAGAAGACACTTCGCCAGCTCCGTGAGGACGGGCTCATCTTCACCGGCGAACGGCGGACTCAGGTGCGGGACCTGGCCCGACTGCAGGAAGTAGCACTGCTCAGGATGCCAGCCACGTAGCGCCACAGCCACAAACCCGCATTAATGCGGGTTTGTGGACTGCTCTGCCTCCTTCCTCGCACAGTTGGCTGCACCGCACCCAACAAGCATTGGAAGGTGACGATCTGTCATGAACGAATCTGCCTCCCCTTCGCTCCCGGACGTCATCCCGTCCCGTCGGTTGTGCCTGGCGGCGGACGTGGAGAAGTACAGCCGTCTCGACACCCGGACCCAGTCGGTCACTCAGGCCCACCTGGTCCGGTTGCTGGACGAGGCGGCGAGGCTGACCGGACTGGACCGTGCGGCATGGGCCCGCCAACCGCAAGGCGACATGGAGTTCGCCGTACTTCCCGCGGACACCCCGGAAGCCACCGTGCTGGGGCCCTTCGTGCACCACCTGTCGGCTTGCCTGAGCACGCTCAACGCCCGTCCGGAGACCCCGCGGATCAGGCTGCGGCTGGCCATCGACGTTGGTGTCGCCACGGACGCCACTCTTGGTCACGCCGGACCTGCGCCGGTCGCCGTGGCACGCTACGTGAACGCCCCTCAGTTGAAAGCCGTGCTGGCCGCTTACACCTCGGCCGACCTCGCCGTCATCGTGTCGGATCGGCTGTACCAGGACGTTGTACGGCTCGGGAACCCTGGCCTCGACCCGGCGCAGTACGTCCGTGCCCACGTGCAGGTCAAGGAGTTCGGAGGCTACGGCTGGATCCGCGTGCCCGGGCACGGCCCCGACGGCATCAGGCCGGTCGTGGAAGAAGTGACCGAGCCGCTGCCGTTGCTGCAAGCGCCCGTCCAGGGTCGGGCGAACCTCTCTCAGCACGTTCACCAAGGTGCTGCCGTCGGCGGGGACGTGAGCGGCGGTGTGAACGTCGGCGTGCCCATGATGTCCCGGTCGGCCGACCCCTGGCGCGTGTGGTGACCGATTCGGGCAAGGCCGCGCGCCACCTTGCTGGGGACAGCACCCAGTGGGCGGACTACGGGGTGAACGTCGGCCACGACGTGCATGGCGTCATCAATGTCTACCTGCCGCACATCGCCGCGCGAACGGCCTGGTGCCGGATCCAGGGAGCGAGCCCGATCTCGGGGAAGCGCCACGCCGCTGCGCGATCGGCACTGACTGCCCTAGGGAGTGCCTGCGAGCTGGCTGCCACGGCGCTGTCATATGTCGGCCTGATGGGGCCGGAGAAGGAGAAACCATGATCAGGACTGACCCGGGCGGAGCGTTCTCCCTGATCGAGGGGGCCCTCCGGAAGGAATCCGTAAGTGCACCCTGGCTCCTAGCGGTGAGTGTCGGCCACTGTTCGGTACGGCTGTCCCCGGAGGAATGCAGGAATGTTCTGTACGGACCGGGACGTGACGAGGGATTGCGGGCAACGATTTGGCGACAGGTGGTCGCGGAGGCCAGGCAAGAACCGGCGGGTGGGGTCGGCACGGGCCGCTTACTTGTCGTCTGGCTGACGATTCCCGGCCTGTACCGCAACCTGCGTCGCATCCTGCGCCAGTCGCGGGTCGAGCGCGCCGATCTCGAGGCGGAGGCCGTACTGGCCGTACTCGGCGCCCTCGACAGCGCGCATCCGGAGAGCCCGGACCTGGGCGGTCACATGATCAAGGAGGCGGTGAACCGGATGTGGTCCTATGCCGACCGAGTCAGGAGGGAGGTTCCCGTTGTCGACGTAGCAGGCTTCGCCGAGGCCCGCCGCGCCACGGCACTGCGAGCGGTACCACAGCAGCTGACCGATGAGTGGGAACTGCATCTCACGCCCCCGCCACGCCCTGACGGGCTGGCCGCGACACTTCGTTTTACGGATTCGCGCACCCGACGAGAAGGGGAGCGGATCGGGGCACTGGCACACTGTGCAGGCTTGCCCGACCTGGTATTCCGGGCCCGTCGCCACAAGGACTCGAAACTCATCGGCACCTTGGCGCTGAGCCCTATGGGGGTTCGGCGGTGAACGCCCGGTCCGGCCCGCCCCTGGGCTTCGCGGAGGCCTTCGACCTTCCCCTGAGTGTCGACCTCCGGACCGCTGCCCGAGCCTTCGGAGTCTGTCCCGGCACGGCGTACAAACTGATCCGCCGCGGGACGTTCCCTTGCCCGGTTCTGCGCGTCGGCGGGCAGTACCGCATCCCGACCGCGTACCTGTTGCGCGCCCTCGGTATCGAGGAACGGCCGGTGTATGCCGTCGACCTGGAAGCCGGCGCCGCGCACGCGGCCCGGCTCGACGAAACACACTCTCGCGAGAAGGAGGACCTCGTATGAACGCGTTGCAGGCACGTCGGTCGGAACCCGACCGGCCTCGGATGTGTTTCGTCGTCGGCCCCATTGGCGACCAGTACGCCGCGCACGGCAGCCCGGAGCGGGAGGCCTACGAGTACCACCTGGGGATCTTCGAACAGGTGATCGCGCCTGCCTGCCAGAAGTACGAAATCGCCGCTGTGCGCGCGGACGGCATCGCGCACGCCGGTGACATCAACGAGCAGATCTGCCGGCATGTCATCGAGTCCGACCTCGTCATCGCGGACGTCAGCGGTGGCAACCCCAACGTGATGTACGAGCTGGGGCTGCGCCACATCACCGGCAAACCGACGATTCACATCGGGGAGGCTGGGCAATTGCCCTTCGATATCGCCTCGATCAGGACGATCCGGTACCAACGGGCGCGCAGTCATCTGGCCGGTGCGCGGCGCGAGATCGAGAGCGCACTGGAGGTCGGTATCAGGGACGGCTTCGAGCTCCTCACTCCTGCACGGGTGGTGCGGGCGCTCCAGACCGTCGACGGGCAGTCGCCCCCTGAGTCAGGGGGAAACACGGGGGACACGAGTGAAGAGGACCCGCCCGGCCTGCTCGACGACTTCGCCGCGATCGAAGTTGGGCTGGACGAGATGACCGCCCACCTGGAGGCGATCACAAAGGCGATCGAGACGATTGGAACCCTGACCGAACAGGGCAACATCGAGATCCTCGACCTCACCCAGGCCAACGCCCCGGCGAGCGCACGGCTCGCGGCTGTGACTCGGTATGCGCGGTCGCTCAGTGCGCCGACCGGGGAAATGAACGCCGTCTCCGCGGCTTTCGCGGAGCAGATGAAAACTCTGGACAGCGGTGTGAGGGCCGCGTTGAGCCTCATCGAGACGACGCCGCTCGATGAGCGTGGCGAGGGAACGGACGAGTTTCTGGAACAGCTCATTGCGTTGGACGAGTCGGCTCAGGAGGGGCTGGCACAGATCGGCTTCCTGGGCACCTCTGCCGGCGGCCTGATCCGTGTGAGCCGACACCTTCGCAATCCGGTGAAGGACATCTCCACCGCGGTGAATCAGATGACGTCTGCCATCACGTGCATGGGAGAGTGGGCGAGCAAAGCCCGAGATCTGGTGCAGAGCACCCCTGAGTGAACCAGCCTCGCAGAGACCCGGGCCTCATGGGCCCGGGTCTCGCTGCGCTCTGACTTTCCAAGTAGTGGTTGACGATGTGGTGCTGCCGAGACGGCTTGCCGCCCCACATTCTCTCTGCAATCCAGTCGCGTTTCTTGACGATGACTGGGCGCTGAGGCCGGCGGAGGTGATCGCCTGCCAGCGCAGGCGGACTTCGGCGGCCAGCAGTGAGCGGACGGCGCCGTACGCTCGGTGGGTCTTGCCGATGCCGGTGCGCCCGGCGATCGGCAGGGCCGTAGGCGATGCTCCGGATACCGGCAGGCCCGTTCTGCCCGGCGCCCGTGACCGCCGCCACCCAGCCCAGGACTTCAGGTTGGGTGGTTTCGCCGTGCCCAAGGTAGGCAAGACGCGCATCGTCGACATGCCCCGGTCGGTGGCCACGGAGCTGGCCGCGCGCTTCCTCGGCCACCCGGCAGTCGATGTAAAGCTCCCCTGGGGCGGACCGGAGCCCGACCGGGAGAAGCAGGGCTTTCCGCTCGTCCTCACGACGACGTACGGTAACGCCATCCGCACCAACATCTTCAACGACGGGGCCTGGTATTCGACCCTCGCTGCGGCCGGAGTCATTCCCGTACGGGAGAAGGACGCGCGGTGGAACGCTTCGCGCAAGGACGGCTTCCACGTGCTCCGTCACACCTACGCCTCGGTCCTCCTCGAAGCGGGCGAGTCCATCCTCACGCTCGCCCGACGGCTAGGTCACTCAAGTCCGACCGTCGCCCTCGGCCCCTACGCCCACTTCATGCCGGAGGTCGGCGGCAGGGTCGCACGGTCATCGACACACTGCTCGGCACGGTGCCCGGGCACGTACCCCAGGCCCTGGTCTCCTCTCACGTCAGCATCTGAGATCCCGTACCGAAGGAGGTCGCATGCTCCCCGCGCGGTTCCAGCCCCGCCGCCATCTCTGTCTGGTCCGAGCCGTCCTCGGCCGCCAGCAGTTCCTCGGCCGTAATCATTGCCGCCCAGAACTCGGGAGCGGAGTCCTGCCCATCCCGGAACCGCGTTTTGTGAAGAACAGGAAGACCTTCGTCAGCTCCCCGGTGCGGAACCAGGGGATCATGCCGTCAGGAAAGTCTCCGCGGGCGCAAGCTGCGGTCCACAATAAGTCCCGGATTCGCTCACCGAGACCGTCCAGCACCCGGTCCACGGTGAGCACGCGCCCCCAGGGGGTGAGGTCTTCCTCCCCCACCTCGAACTCGTCGAAGAGGGGTCGAACCTCGCGGATTCGGGCTTCGGCGTCCGTCCTGGGGGGGGCTCCGAGGGCCGGACATACAGCCCTGCGGAGAGGCCCCAGTCGTTGGTGTGCGCGGCCAGTTCGGCGAAGACCTCCTCCCAGTCCCGTCCGGTGGCCAGCATTTTGCGGGCCTCCAGGTGCAGACTGCCCTCGCCCTCCCCATGGGCCATGGCCCATGGCCAGAGGCTACAGCGATGCTCGAATGCAGCAGGTCGGCATGGGGACTTGAGTGAACGTCCGCGACGGCGGCGCTGGGTTCAGCGGCAGAGGTCCGTGATGGTGTCGTCGAAGTCGGGGAACTCCCGGGTTGCCAGCTCGATCACGGCTGCCGCCGACCGGCGCTGGTGCGGTGCGAATTCTTCGGCGATGGCTGCCAGTTCCGGGTTGGGGTGCGCCTTCCAGTCGGGCTCGTAAGAGGTGGCGGCTTCCCAGGGGCCGAAGCCGTCGGCTAGGAGCCACAGGAAGTCGCCCAGGTCGCGGGCGACGACGCCGGTCTCTCCTTCGGACCCGAGGAAGACCACGGGCTGCTCGGCCAGTGGCCGGCCGGGGCGGATGAGCCAGATCGCGGCGTACCCGCCGGTGCCGTCCTGTCCGAACACCCGGAAGTCGTTGCCGTCCAGTTCGCTGTTCCCCGTCCACGCCTGAAACCAGTCGGTGGTCTCGGCAGCGGACAGGAAGGCCGGGAAGGGTTCGAAGTCGACGCCGGTCTTTCCGTCGGCGTAGTCGAATCGAACGGCCATCGCGGTGGCGAGCGCGGCGGGGAACTGGCGGTCATTGGTGGGCTTCACGGAGACAGGCTAGACAGGGAGTCGGACATCGACGCCCCACGGGCAAGGTCGTTGGACGACTGCCAGCTTCTAATCGTAGAGGGAAACAGGACAGGCCTGGTCGCGACAACGGGTGGCACAGCATCTGCTGTGCCACCCATTGTCGTTACCCTCCGCAACCGTGTGCCGTTGAAGGTGGTCGGCGGTGCGGGAGGGCTGGCCCCAAGGTGCGGGGGAGCGCCCGGCATCGGCGGTCCGCTGATTCTCCCCAGATTCACCCCAGAGGGTCGTGCGGGCCATTTCTCAGCGTTCGCAGGAGCTAAGTTGATCAGTAGTGTTGCTGTGTGGTCTATAGCCAGTCGCGCTTCTTGAAGATGACGTAGAGGCTCACGCAGACCACTGCCATCAGGAGGATCGCGAAGGGGTAGCCGCCGGCCCACTTCAGCTCGGGCATGTTCTCGAAGTTCATGCCGTAGATGGTCCCGACCAGCGTCGGCGCAAACAGGATCGCTGCCCACGACGAGATCTTCTTGATCTCCTCGTTCTGTTCGAAGCCCGCCTCCGCCAACGCCCGCATCTCCGCGTTCTGTTGCTGCGTCACCAGGGTCGCGTTCACCGTCAGGATGTCGGTCAGGGCCTGGCGGAAGCCGTCCACTCGTTCGCTGATGTGGGTCACGTGGTCCGCGACGTCGCGCAGGGAGCGCTGGAGTTCCTCGTCCGTGCGGTACTTCGCGAAGCCCGCCATCAGGGCGTGCAGCATGCCCACCAGGGGGCGGGTGGCGCGTTGGAACTCCACCATTTCGCGGGAGAGTTCGTAGATGCGGCGCGAGACCTCCGGGTCCCCGCGGAAGACCTCCGTCTCGATCTCGTCGATGTCGTTCTGCACGCCCGCCACGACCGGTGCGTACCCGTCCACCACCGCGTCCAGGATCGCGTACAGGACCGCCTCCGGGCCCAGGGCCAGGAGGTCCGGGTCGTCCTCCATGCGGCGGCGGACGGCCGAGAGGTCGGGGGCCGCGCCGTGGCGGACGGTGATGACGAAGTCCCGGCCCACGAAGACGTGCAGTTCACCGAAGTCCACCTCCTCCGGTGCGTCCAGGTAGCGGGCGGCGCGCAGCACCACGAACAGGGTCTCGCCGTACCGTTCCAGCTTCGGGCGCTGATGGGCTTCGAGCGCGTCCTCGACCGCCAGCTCGTGCAGGTCGAACTCGGCTGCCAGAGAAAGGAGTTCGGCCTCCGAGGGCCGTTGCAGGCCGATCCACGCCATGCCCTCGGGCGTCTCGCGCAGACGGCGGAACGTCTCGGCGAGGGTGCTGGGCGACGCGGTGTGCCGGCCGTCCCGGTACAGCGACGACTGGACGACGCTGCTCCCGGGGGCGGATCCGGCGACCGGGATGTCGCCGGCTGCGGCGCCGGAGTCCTTGCCGCTCGCGCCGGCTCCCGCTCGTACGCCGTCCGTGGTCGCGGGACCGGTCGGTGTGGGGGAGGGCCTGGTGTCCGGGGTGGGCTGTCTGCGCCAGGAGTGCTTCTTCGACGGCCCCGCGGAGCGCTCTCCTCGCTCGGGCACGTCCTCACCTCCCGCTCGGTCCTTCACCAGCCCGGGGGCGGTCAAACCAAGGTCTGTGGCCCGGCCCATGGCCTGGTCCGTGGCCTGGTCCGTATGCGTCCAAGATGCCCTTCGGGCAGGATATACGGCATACCTCACACCGGCCTGGGGAGGCGGGGCGAGGTGGTGGGGAGGGGGGTGGGCGGGCTTCGTTCCTCCTGGTGCCGTCTCCGGGCTCTTCCTGGTGTCATTTCTGGGCGCTCACACACTCCGGCGGAGACTGCCCGTGAGGGCCGCCCTGCGGACAGGTTCTGGCCGCATCGGTCGGTAGCGTCCCCCCATGGCCCTCAAGACCGGCACCAGTGCAGCGCCCCCGCTCTCGGATCGCGCTCTCAACCGCGCCACCCTCGAACGTCAGCTCCTGCTGCGCCGCAGCGAGGCGCTCTCGCCCAAGGACGCCGTCGCCCACCTCCTCGGGCTCCAGGCCCAGAACGTCGGGCCGCCGTACTTCGCCCTGTGGTCGCGGCTCTCCGGCTTCCGGCCCGAAGCGCTCGCGGAGCTGATGGAGTCGCGCGAGGTGGTGCGCATGGTGACCATGCGGTCGACCCTGCACACCCACACCGCCGCCGACGCCCTCACCCTGCGCCCGCTCGTCCAGCCCGCACGCGGCCGTGAGCTCCACGCCTTCCGCAGCGGGCTCACCGGGGTCGACACGGAGCGCCTCGCGGTGCTCGCGCGCGGGCTGGTCGAGGAGCGCCCGCACACCATGAAGGAGCTGCGCGAGGCGCTGGGGCGGGAGTGGCCGCACGCCGATCCGTTCGCGCTGTCCGTGGCCGCGCGCTGTGTGCTGCCGCTGGTCCAGGTCACCCCGCGGGGGGTGTGGGGGCGCAGCGGGAAGGTCGCGCTGACGACGCTCGAACACTGGCTGGGCGCCACCCGCGCGACCGCACCCGCCCGCGAGACCGCGCCCACCCGCGCCACCGCACCCGCCACCGAACGCGGCCCTGCCCCTGCCCAGGTCCTCACCCCCGCCCCCGCCCCCGACGAGACCGTGCTGCGCTACCTCCGCGCCTTCGGGCCCGCCTCCGTCAAGGACATGCAGACCTGGGCCGGGCTCACCCGGCTCGGTGTCGTCTTCGAGCGGCTGCGGCCCCGGCTGGCGGTCTTCCGGGACGAGCGCGGCACCGAACTCTTCGACCTCCCGGACGCTGTCCGCCCGGACGAGGACGCTCCGGCACCCCCGCGCTTCCTGCCCGAGTTCGACAACGTGCTCCTCTCGCACGCCGACCGCTCCCGCCTCGTTCCCGCCGCTCACAAGGGCCGCAGCTGGAGCGGCAACCAGGCCCACCGCACCCTGCTCGTCGACGGATTCCTCGCCGGGATCTGGCGGATCGAGGAGACGAAGGGCGGCGGCGCTCTGCTGACGGTGCAGGCGTTCGACGCCCTCGGCCGGGCACAACGCGCGTCGGTGGCCGAGGAAGGCGCGCGGCTGCTCGCCGGCATGACCTCGGCCACCGATTACGACGTACGGTTCGGGGAGTTCGTGGACCAGGGCTGACGTGGGGCCGCCGGACCGCCCCCGGCCGTCGTCGCTTCCGTTGCGGGTTCCGTCAGCGGTTCAGGGCGGGGTCACGGCGGGCGCACGGCGCCGGGGTCTGGCCGTGCCGGGTGTGCTGGGCGGGTGGGGTGAGCAGGGGGTCGACCGTCACGCGGTCCACACCGAGCGGCGCCGAGAGCGCCCTCAGGGCGGGTTCGGCGAGCCGGATCCAGCGCTGGTCGCGGCCGAGGACGGCGGTCAGCCGGTCCGGGCTGGTGAATCCGACCGCGGTGCGCGTGCCGAACTCGTCGCGCAGGAAGCGCAGTTGGTGTCCTCCGGCAGAGCCGAGCCGAACCGGCACGTACAGCGGCCCTGCCGAGGTGCGTTCGTCGGGGTCGGCGTCCTCAAGGGTGAGGGTTTCCATGGTGTCCTCCGGTGCGGAAGTGCGGATGCCGTACGCGTCGTGCGCCCGTACGCCCGAAGCTATGCCCCCGGCACCGGCGCGGTCTGCCGCAATGACATGGCATTGACTCCCAGGTGGCCGAAATTGACGCGATCCTGTCGCAGGTCCGGGCGGAGAGCCCCGGCCGGCCGCGCCCCGGCGCCTCCGCGCGCCGATTTCATCCCACCGGGTGGCCGAGTACGAGGTGCAGTACGAGTACGAGGTGCAGTACGCGTACGAGTCCGAGACAGGACCGGTTCCGCGTCCGGTTTCGGGGAGGAGGGGGCTGGGGCTGGGGCGACACGCGAGCCGGTCGATCCGAATCGCCCGATCCCGTCACCCGATCCGATCGCCCAACCCCGTCACCTGATCCGAATCGCCCAACCCCGGCACCCGACCCCATCGCCCCGACCCGGCCGCCCGGCCCGCCCCCCCCGTCAGTCCGCCCGCCCCGTCGCCGCGACCGTCACGCCGAGCCCGATCATCGCGAAGCCGCCCGCACCGCCGATCAGTGAGAGCCGCCGCTCGGAGCGTGCGAACCAGCCGCGCGCTGCCGCCGCGCCCAGGCCCCACAGGGTGTCGGTGATGAGGCCGATCGTGATCGGGATCAGGCCGAGCAGCAGCATCTGCGACGACAGGTGTCCCGCCGTGTGGTCCACGAACTGCGGCAGCACCGCCGCGAAGAACACGATGCCCTTGGGGTTGGTGACGCCCACCAGCACTCCGTCCCCGACGGTACGCAGATCGCCGTGGGCCGGCCGGATCTTCGCCGCCACCTCGCCGATCGCCGCCACCCCCAGTCGCATGTCCTTGCGGTGCCGGTACGCCTGGACCCCCAGCAGTACGAGATAGGCGGCGCCCGCGAGCTTGACCGCCAGGAACACCGAGGCCGAGCGCTCCACCAGCGCCCCGATGCCGAGCGCCACCGCGCACACCAGCACATAGGAGCCGAGGACGTTCCCGAGCACCGTGGCGAGCGCGGTGCGGCGGCCGTGCGCGAGGGCGCGGCCGATCACGAAGAGGACGCTGGGACCCGGGATCACGATCACCAGAAGGGACATCGCGGCGAAGGCGAGAAAGCGATCGGTCGACACCATGGCGGTCATTCAACCGCACCCCTGTGGGGTGCGCCCAGGCGATGAACAAGTGCCGGACCGGCCCCATGGAGATCCACCCCATGCTGAGGGTCCCCGTGTAGACGCGCCGCACACAGAGGGCCCGCACATGGGTGGACGCCCCATGGGCGGCCCGCACGTACGGCGTCTGGTCCTGTGGACGTGCGCGGCCGACGTGCGCCGATTCAGGGTTTCGGCCGCCATCGGCGCCCCCAGGTACCAGAATCCCCACCTGACAGGTGATGCGGATCTTGGGACACAGGAGTGAGAGCGATGCGGATTCCCATGACGGTCTCGGACTTCCTCGACCGGGCGGAGCTCGGCTTCGCCGGTGTGACCGGCGTCGTGGACGAGCCGGACCAGCCGGCCCCGCCCGTCCCCGGGCTCACCTATGGACGGCTCGCCGAGCGGGTGCGCGCCTGGCAGGCGGGGTTCGACGCGCTCGGCGTCGGTGAGGGGGAGCGCGTCGCGGTGGTCAGCCACAACTCGGCGCGCATGCTGGAGCTGCTCTTCGCGGTGCCGATGAGCGGGCGGATCTGTGTGCCGGTCAACTTCCGTCTCCAGCCGGAGGAGGTCGCGTACGTGGTGCGCCAGAGCGGGGCTTCGGTCCTGCTCGTCGACCCGGAGCTCGACGAGACGCTGTCCGGCGTCACGGCGCGCCACCGGTTCGTGCTCGGCGAGGAGACCGAGTCCGCGCTCATGCGCTTCGGTGTGGAGCCGCGCCCGTGGTCCCGGCCCGACGAGGACGCCACCGCCACCATCAACTACACCTCCGGAACCACCGCCCGCCCCAAGGGAGTTCAGCTCACCCACCGCAACATCTGGGTCAACGGCCTGACGTTCGGTCTGCACACCCGGGTGTGGGAGCGCGACGTCTACCTGCACACCCTGCCGATGTTCCACTGCAACGGCTGGGGCATGCCCTATGTGATGGCGGGGCTCGGAGTGAAGCAGGTCGTGCTGCGCAAGGTCGACGGCGCCGAGATCCTGCGGCGGATTGAGGAGCACGGCGTCACCCTGATGTGCGGGGCGCCCGCGGTGTGGAACATGGTGCTGGACGCCGCGGCGTCGTGGCGGGGCGAGATCCCGGGCCGCGACCGGGTGCGGGTCGTGTGCGCGGGGGCGCCCCCGCCGAGCCGGATGATCCAGCGCATGGACGAGGAACTGGGCTGGGAGTTCAGCCAGATCTACGGTCTGACCGAGACGTCCCCGCTGCTCACCATGAACCGCGCCGGGGCCGCCGACGCCGCGCTCTCCGCCGCGGAGCGGGCGCACAAGCTGTCCAGGGCCGGGGTGCCGGCGCTCGGTGTGCGGCTCAAGGTGTCGGAGGCCGGTGAGGTCCTGGCCCGCTCCAACGTGGTGCTCGACGGATACTGGGAGAAGCCCGAGGAGACCGGGGCGGCCCTCGCGGACGGCTGGTTCCACACCGGCGACGGCGGCACCATCGACCCCGCCGACGGCACCCTGACCATTTCGGACCGCAAGAAGGACGTCATCATCACGGGCGGTGAGAACGTCTCCTCGATCGAGGTGGAGGACGCGCTCTTCAGTCACCCGGGGGTGGCCGAGGTCGCCGTCATCGGCGTACCGCACGAGAAGTGGGGCGAGACGATCAAGGCGCTCGTGGTCCTGGCGGAGGGGGCGGAGGTGACGGAGGACGACCTCATCGCGTACTGCAAGGAGCGCGTGGCCCGCTACAAGGCGCCGACGTCCGTCGAGTTCCGGGACGCCATTCCGCGCACCGCCACCGGCAAGATCCAGAAGTTCAAGCTCCGGGAGCCCTACTGGTCGGGCCGCGACCGCGGGGTCAACTGACGCCGGCCCGGCACCCCCGCCGGGCCGAGTCGATCTTCCCGGCGCACGAGGGTAGGCAGGTCAGGGCCGGTCAGGGCATCCTGGGGCCCCGGTCGAGGAAGCGAGGCGCGCTGCGATGGTGACCCAGTCCTACGCCCACGGGGTGAGCGACACCGCCCTGCTCGGCGACACGATCGGCGCCAGTCTGGACCGCGCGGTACGGCGGTACGGAGAGCGCGAGGCGCTGGTCGACGCCGGCTCGGGGCGGCGCTGGACGTACGCCCGATTCGGCGCGGACGTGGACCGGCTGGCGCGCGCCCTGCTGCGCGCCGGGGTCGCCAAGGGGGACCGGGTCGGCATCTGGGCGGTGAACTGCCCCGAGTGGGTACTGGTCCAGTACGCGACCGCGCGGATCGGGGCGGTGATGGTGACGATCAACCCGGCCTACCGCGTGCACGAGGTCGAGTACGTGCTGCGCCAGGCCGGTGTGTCGGTCCTGTTCGGCTCGTCGGCCCACAAGTCGAGCGACTACCGGGCGATGGTGGACCAAGTGCGCCCCGCCTGCCCCCGGTTGGGCCGCACCGTGTTCTTCGGCGACACCGGGTGGGACCGCCTGATGGCCGAGGGGGAGGGCCCGGACGGCGGTGAACTGGAGGCGCGCGAAGGGGAGTTGTCCTGCGACGACCCGATCAACATCCAGTACACCTCGGGCACGACCGGGTTCCCCAAGGGGGCCACGCTTTCGCACCACAACATCCTCAACAACGGTTATTTCGTAGGGGAGTTGCTCGCCTATACCGAGGCCGACCGGATCTGCGTACCGGTTCCGTTCTACCACTGCTTCGGCATGGTCATGGGCAACCTCGCGGCGACCTCGCACGGCGCCTGTGTGGTGATCCCGGCGCCGTCCTTCGACCCGGAGGCGACCCTGCGGGCCGTGCAGCGGGAGCGCTGCACCTCGCTGTACGGGGTGCCGACGATGTTCATCGCCGAGCTGAACCTGCCGGGCTTCGCCTCGTACGACCTCACCTCACTGCGCACCGGGATCATGGCGGGCTCGCCGTGCCCCGAGGAGGTGATGAAGCGGGTGGTGGCCGAGATGCACATGGCGGACGTGTCCATCTGCTACGGCATGACCGAGACCTCCCCGGTCTCCACCCAGACCCGCACCGACGACGACCTGGAGCGGCGCACCGGCACGGTCGGCCGGGTCATGCCGCACGTCGAGGTGAAGGTCGTCGACCCGGCGGGCGGCGGCACCGTCGCGCGCGGCGAGGCGGGCGAGCTGTGCACCCGCGGCTACAGCGTGATGCTCGGCTACTGGGACGAGCCGGAACGGACCGCCGAAGCGATCGACGCGGCGCGCTGGATGCACACGGGCGACCTCGCGGTGATGCGGGAGGACGGCTACGTCGAGATCGTCGGACGCATCAAGGACATGATCATCCGTGGCGGCGAGAACGTGTACCCGCGCGAGATCGAGGAGTTCCTCCACCGGCATCCCAAGATCGCCGATGTGCAGGTGGTCGGGGTCCCGGACGAGCGGTACGGCGAGGAGATCCTGGCCTGCGTCATCCCGCGCGACCCGGCCGATCCGCCCACCCTCCCGGAGATCACGGCGCACTGCCGCGAGCGGCTCGCCCACTACAAGATCCCCCGCCTGCTGCGGATCCTCGACGCCTTCCCGATGACGGTGAGCGGCAAGGTCCGCAAGGTGGAGCTGCGGGAGGGCTACGGCGCCTGACGCGGCGCGCGGGCCCCCGCCCCGGGCTGCCGCGCACGGCCCGCCGCCCGTGGTGGCCGCACGTGGCGCCCGGCCCCCGGGCTGCCGCGCACCACCCCCCGCTCCGTGCTCAGGCGCCCGCGGTCACCAGGCCCGAGGCCGCCGCGTTGACCGGCTGCGGGGTGCCGGTCAGATCGAGCACGAACAGCGGGACCAGCAGTTCGTCGGCACGGCGCCGGGCGTCGGGTGCGTGCCCGGCGAGTGAGAAGTGGACGCCGCGCGCCGAGGCCGCCATGGCGTGCAGCCACAGGCACTCCACGGCCCTGAGCGTGGCCGGCCGGGTGGTCGGATCCACCTGCGCGACCAGGCCCCGCCCGCGCAGGTCGATGCCGGAGGCCGGACGCGGCTCGGCGTGGAGTACGTCCCTGAAGCCGAGCCAGGTCAGATAGAGCCCCGCCGTCGTCACCGCGTCCCGCGCCGTACGGATGGTGAGCGGCCGGAACGCGGCGCGCGCCGGCGCGGCGGGCCGGGGCCGGGCCGGGGATCCGGGCGGGGCCGTCACGGGACGCACCGGCATCCTCAGGACCGACCCGCAGGAGCAGCCCAGCTCGGGCTGGGGCCACTGGCTCTGGCGACCGCAGGCCCGGCACCGGACGGTGACCCAGGTGTCCGTCCAGGTGCGGTGGGTGATGGGGGAGGGTGCCGCGCCGCGCTGTATGGGGGGCGCGAGCGGGGTGCCGCACGCACAGGGGTAGGCGGGCGGCACATAGACGTGATCGCGCCGACAGGTGGGGCAGCGCACCGGCACTCCGTCACCGTTCATCCGCCCCCACCTCCCTGGCGGCGCGGGTCCGCGCGGACGCGTACCACGACGGGCTCCATCCCGCGCCGGACGAAATCCCCGGCGGCCTGTCGGGGGCTCCGCGGTCCATGGTCCACCAACCGCGTCCGCGGCGTGGCGCATTCGCACATCCCGGCACTCCCTTGACGGGCTGGCCGGGCCCGTCCTACATTGCTTCCACATAGCAGAATGAAACTTCCGCATTATGGAATTCGGTTCATGGGTGGCGCGGCCTGGCGGCGCGCCCGAGCCGATTTCGCCGGCCGAAGCAGGAGCACCCCATGCCTCGTATGACCGCTGCCCGAGCGGCAGTTGAGATCCTCAAGCGCGAAGGCGTCAGCCACGCCTTCGGTGTGCCGGGCGCGGCGATCAACCCCTTCTACAAGGCGCTCAAGGAGGGCGGTGGCATCGACCACACGCTCGCCCGCCACGTCGAGGGCGCCTCCCACATGGCGGAGGGGTACACGCGCTCCAACCCGGGCAACATCGGCGTCTGCATCGGTACGTCGGGCCCCGCGGGCACCGACATGATCACCGGTCTGTACTCCGCGATCGGCGACTCGATCCCGATCCTCTGCATCACCGGCCAGGCCCCGGTCGCGGTGATCCACAAGGAGGACTTCCAGGCCGTCGACATCGCCTCGATCGCCAAGCCGGTCACCAAGGCCGCGACGACCGTCCTGGAGGCCGCCCAGGTTCCCGGCGTCTTCCAGCAGGCCTTCCACCTGATGCGCTCCGGCCGTCCCGGCCCGGTCCTCATCGACCTGCCGATCGACGTCCAGCTCACCGAGATCGAGTTCGACCCGGAGACCTACGAGCCGCTGCCGGTCTACAAGCCGACCGCGACCCGTGCCCAGATCGAGAAGGCCATCACCTTCCTCCTGGAGTCCGAGCGCCCGCTGATCGTCGCCGGCGGCGGCATCATCAACGCGGACGCCTCCGACCTGCTGGTCGAGTTCGCGGAGATCACCAACACGCCGGTCATCCCGACCCTCATGGGCTGGGGCACCATCGCGGACGACCACGAGCTGAACGCCGGCATGGTCGGCCTGCAGACCTCGCACCGCTACGGCAACGCGACGTTCCTGGAGTCGGACTTCGTCCTCGGCATCGGCAACCGCTGGGCCAACCGTCACACCGGCTACAAGCTCGACGTCTACACCAAGGGCCGCAAGTTCGTCCACGTCGACATCGAGCCCACCCAGATCGGCAAGATCTTCGCCCCGGACTACGGCATCGCCTCCGACGCCAAGGCCGCCCTGGAGCTCTTCGTCGAGGTCGCCAAGGAGCTCAAGGCCGCCGGCAGGCTGCCCGACCGCTCCGCGTGGGTCGCCTCCCACCTGGAGCGCAAGTCCACGCTGCAGCGCCGTACGCACTTCGACAACGTGCCGATGAAGCCGCAGCGGGTCTACGAGGAGATGAACAAGGCCTTCGGCCCGGAGACGCGCTACGTCACCACCATCGGCCTCTCCCAGATCGCCGGCGCGCAGATGCTGCACGTCTACAAGCCGCGCAACTGGATCAACTGCGGCCAGGCGGGCCCGCTCGGCTGGACCATCCCGGCCGCGCTCGGTGCCGCCACCGCCGACCCGGAGGTCCCGGTCGTCGCCCTGTCCGGCGACTACGACTTCCAGTTCATGCTGGAGGAGCTCGCGGTCGGCGCCCAGCACAAGATCCCGTACGTCCACGTCCTGGTGAACAACGCCTACCTCGGCCTGATCCGTCAGGCGCAGATCGGTCTGGACATCAACTTCCAGGTCAACCTGGAGTTCGAGAACATCAACTCCCCGGAGCTGGGCGTCTACGGCGTCGACCACATCAAGGTCGTCGAGGGTCTCGGCTGCAAGGCCATCCGCGTCACCGAGCCGGACCAGCTGCTCCCCGCGTTCGAGGAGGCCAAGAAGCTGGCCGCCGAGTTCCGCGTCCCGGTCGTCGTCGAGGCGATCCTGGAGCGCATCACCAACATCTCGATGAGCAAGACGGCCGACATCAGCGACGTCTCGGAGTTCGAGGAGCTCGCCACCGAGCCGGGCCACGCCCCGACGGCGATCCGCCCGCTCACCGTCTGAGCCGCCCCGAAAACGGTCCGGCCCCCGTTCCCCCGCACTGGGGAGCGGGGGCCGGACGTCTTGACCGGGGACGGGCCGCTAGGACGCCTCGTGCTCCATCAGCGTCTTGAGGGTGGACAGGATCATCACCCAGCCCTCGCTGACCCCCTTGAGCATCTCGCTCCGCGTACTCTCGAACCCGTCGTGCGTCAGGGTCAGCTTCACCCCGAGGGTGTCGGAGTCGGCGGGCACGATGTCGAACGCCACCTGGGACTGCTCGGTGCGCGCCTTCTCGAACTCCTCGTCGCTGTCGAAGAGTTGACGGTGCATCGGAAGCAGCCGGTGCCAGGTGTAGGCGAGTTTGCGGCCGGGCACCGCCTCGATCACGGCCTGGCCGAGATCCTCGTAGGCGCCCTCGGGGCCCATCTTCCACAGCACCGGCGAGCCCACCCGCCAGTCGGACATCGGGCCCCAGCCGCCGAAGTACCGCTGCGCGAACTCCGCGTCGGTCAGGGCCGCGTAGAGCCGCTCGGGCGTGGTCCGGATGTAGATCTCGTAGACGAACTCGGGCTTGTCCATGGCTCGTTCCTCCTCCGGGCCCGGCCCGCGCCGGGCGTGCGCATCGCGTCCGTACTTGCCGATCCAGCGGTCGCTCAGCTCCAGGATCGGCGCCGGGTCGAGGTAGTGGAACTTCTCCCGGCCCCGTCGCGCCGTCGCGACCAGGCCGACCGCTTCGAGCACCGCGAGGTGCTTGCTCACCGCCTGACGCGACATCGCGAGGCCCTCGCACAGCTCCCGCAGCGTCTGCCCGTTCCGGGCCCGCAGGCGGTCGAGCAGGCGCCGCCGGCTGGTGTCGGCCAGCGCCCGGAAGACGTCGTCCACGCTCACCTCCCGGAGCCACCCGCACACCGGCTCGGCCGGCGGAGTCCCCGCCTCCGTCTCCACATTGGCAACCTCACAGTTGCGTGTCAATTCGTGACGTTTTTCGCACCAGGATGCGTATCAGCGCACGGAGATACCGGATCGATTCCCCATCGTCACCCGTCGGCCCTGCCCTTCGGGCCGTTTCGCGGCGCATACTGGGGTGACGATGACGAAGCCATCCGCGCCCCGGCGCCACCTGCCCACCAGCCCCTTCAAAGCCCCGGATGCTCCGGCGGCCAAGCACTTCAGCCTGGGAGACCGGGTCACACACGACCAGTTCGGCCTGGGCACCATCATCGGGGTCGAGGACGGCGTCGCCATGCTCGTCGACTTCGGCTCCCGCCAGGCCCGAATCGTGAGCCCGTACACCCGCATGGACAAGCTCTAGGTTTCGCCCCCAGGGGAGAACCCCGGCCCGGATCGCGACTGCGGCCCGGGCCGGGGGCGTGTCCCCGCCCCTTGACGCCCGCCCGGGGCTCCCTTCCGGGTGAACCTCACACCCAACCTCACACCCCGGTGGGGCCGGCCCGCCCGCCGCGAGGAACCGTGCGACGAACCGTGCGACCACCGGCTGATCCGCACGGCTCCGCATCCGCGACCGGAGGCCGACCCCGCGACGCCGGGCGGTGCGACCAGAGGTGTATTTCCAAGGCCCCAGGCCGCGACCAGGGGCTGACGTGGGCGACCCCGGGGCCCGCATAGCGTGAGGCCCATGCCTTCCCTCTCCCGTACGGCCACGACCGTCGCCCTGTCCTTACTGCTCGCCGCGCCGACGGCCGCCACGACGGCCGCCCACGCCGCACCCGCCGCCCCGCCGACAGCCCCGATTGCACTCGCAGCTCCGCCGGCCGTCCCGGTTGCACGCGCGGCCCCGACCGCTGCCCCCTCCGCCCCAGCGAGCGCCTCCGCGATCCAACTCCCGCACCCCACCGGCCCGTTCACGCTGGGCAGCGAGACCCTGCACCTCGTCGATCACGCCCGCCGCGACCCCTGGGTGCCGGACCGCGACCGCGAGCTGATGGTCACCCTCACCTATCCGGCGGCCCGCCCCAGGGGCGGCCGTCCCGCCGCCTACGCCACGGCCGCCGAGGCCCCCGCCCTGCTCCGCGCCATCGGCGCAGATCCCGCCCGGACCGGCGACGTCGAGGCGACCACGACGCACGCGCGCACCGGTGTACGGCCCGCCCGGGGCGCCCACCCGCTGATCGTCCTGTCGCCCGGCTTCGGCGCCCCGCGCTACTCGCTGACCACCCTCGCCGAGGACCTGGCGAGCCGCGGCTACGTCGTCGCGTCCGTGGACCATGCCTACGAATCCGTCGCCACCAGCTTTCCCGGCGGCCGGCTGCTGACCTGTGTGGCCTGCACGGCGATGCAGAACGGCACCCCGGGAAGTACCGTCACCCGCACGCGCGCCGCCGACGTGTCGTTCCTCCTGGACCGCCTGACCGGGGTGCGTCCGGCCTGGCGTTACTCCGGCGCGATCGACGGGCGCCGCATCGGCATGGCGGGCCACTCCATCGGCGGGGCCTCGGCGATACCGGCGATGGAGGGGGACCGGCGGATCGGCGCCGGGGTCAACATGGACGGGGCGTTCTGGGACGTGCCGGCGCCCGGAGGGCTCGGCGGCCGGCCGTTCCTGATGCTGGGCACCGACGACGCGACGCACCGCCCCGGCGGCGATGACCGTACCTGGGACGCGACCTGGCCCGCCCTGGGCGGCTGGAAGCGCTGGCTGACGGTCGCGGGCGCCGAGCACCTGACGTTCTCCGACGAACCCGTCCTCGCCGCGCACTTCGGCCTGCCGAGGACATCACTGCCGGCCGGGCGGGCCGTGCCCGTCGTGCGGACGTATGTGGGCGCCTTCTTCGACCGGGCGCTGCTGGGCCGCGCCCGGCCGGTGCTCGACGGGCCGAGCGCCGCGAACCCCGAGGTGGTGTTCAACAACCCCTGACCCGGCCGGTCGCGCCCGGGGGCCCGCCACACCACCCGTCGGCGGGGGAGGCCGGGGCCCCGGGCGTCGGGGAAGAGCCGCTCGGTCGGGGGGCGCCGCTCAGTCGGGGACGCTGCGGAGCGCCGCGCGTACGGGAGTTGAGGCGGTCGCCGCGTCCTCCAGGACGAGGGCGGTCAGCTGGGTGAGGGAGTCGATGCGCCAGTCGGCCGCCGCGACGACCTCCGGGTCCTCGGCCCACCAGTGGCCCCAGGGGCCGCGCCGCAGCTGGGCGACGCGCAGCCCGGCCGCCTTGGCGGGGAACAGGTCGTGCACGGGGTGGTCGCCGACGTGGACGGTCGCGTGCGGATCCGCGCCCGCCGCCTCCAACACCCGCTCGTAGAAAGCTGGTTGGGGTTTTTCGACCCCCCACTCCTCGGAGGTGGCCACCAGATCGGCGGGCAGATCGAGGCCGCGCAGGAGCTCACCGGCCCGGGCGCTCATGTTGCCCGCGACCACGACCCGGACGCCGAGCCCCCGCAGCCCGCCCAGGGCCGGCCGCACGTCGTCGTAGAGGTCGATCTCGCCGAGGTGCTCGCCGCGCCCCGCGGCCTCCCTGGCCAGCCGGGCCTCGTGCACGTCCATGCCGGGTTTGAGCAGACGCAGCGCGTCCGCCGGGTCACGGCCCTGCGTGACGACAGCGCCGACCAGCGCGGCGAGCGTGTGCCGGGGAACGCCGATCCAGTCGGCCCAGGACGCCCAGTAGCGGTCGTCGCGCACCAGTGTTTCGCCCACGTCGAGGACGATGGTCTCAATCATCGAGGCCGATCCTAGGCGCTCGGACGGACATATCGGGCCGACGCGACTGCGGCGCCGCTACAACGACGACTGGAAGGCGGACGCGGAGGGAACGGTGTCGGCGCCCAGAACGACGCGGCCGAGGGTCGCCGGAGTGCGTCCGGCGTGCTGCGCCGCGGCCCGCGCGGCGAGCCCCCTGCGGCGCGGCGGCGCGGCGGCGGGCCGGGCGGCAGGGGCGACGGAAACGGCGGCGGCGGAAACAAGCGTCGTGGTCATGCCTCATTGTGCATGGCGGCGGACTGTGCTGTGCGCGGTTTGGGGATGCCCCGGGCCGGCTGCCGGGGCGGGCCGGAAAAAGATCAAGGCCCCGCCCGGGCAAACGGGCGGGGCCTTGATCGTCGGGCGCCGGATTCGGGACCGTAAACCGAACCCGGCGTCCTGGCTGGGGAGTTGTTGCCGCCCGGCGGAACGAGGCTGGCGCGACAGGACGTTCGCACCGCCGGGCGGGGTCTGTTCTGGGATCGCGGCGGTGGCGATTGGCGAGGGCGCCGGGTCCCCTCCTTCAGGTCAGGAAGGGGGGCGCACACGCCTTGACCACCGCACTGGCATCGCCGGACCGCCGCGATCCTCAGGGTGTCCATATCCGCCGACCACCCCTCATCCGGGTCGGCGGATCGGACTGTGCAAAGGGTTTGACCTCCCGTCAAATCCCTTGCACGGTCTGGAGGTCGAACCAGGCTGCTAGTCCTCGCGCAGGGCGCGGACAGCCTCCTCGACGCGCTTGCCGTATTCCGGGTCCGCTGCGTGGAAATGGGCCAGGTTCTTCTCGACGACGTCGTCACGGGAGACCTGCGAGAGGCCGCCGGCGATGTTCGCGACCAGACGGGCCTTCTCGTCGTCCGACATCAGACGGTAGAGCTCACCCGCCTGGAAGAAGTCGTCGTCCTTGACGTGGGCCGGGGCCGCGTGCGTGCCCGTGTAGCCGTGGACGGCCAGCGGGGCGGAGTGCGCCGCGTCCGTCTGGGCCGGGCCCGCGTAGGAGTTGGGCTCGTAGTTCTTGTCGCCGCGGCGACCGTTGCGGGTCGCCATCAGGCCGTCCCGGCCGTAGTTGTCGGCCACGGTCGCCTTCGGCGCGTTGACCGGCAGCTGGGTGTGGTTGACGCCCAGGCGGTAGCGGTGCGCGTCCGCGTAGGCGAACAGACGGCCCTGGAGCATCTTGTCGGGGGAGGGGCCGATGCCCGGAACGAAGTTGTTCGGGGAGAACGCGGCCTGCTCGACCTCGGCGAAGACGTTGTCCGGGTTGCGGTCCAGGACCAGCCGGCCCACGCGCTGCAGCGGGTAGTCGGCGTGCGGCCACACCTTGGTGAGGTCGAACGGGTTGAAGCGGTAGTCCGCGGCCTCGGCGGCGGGCATGAGCTGGACGTACAGCGTCCAGGACGGGTTGACGCCGCGCTCGATGGCCTGGAGCAGGTCCGTCTGGTGGCTGTTGGCGTCCTTGCCGACCGTCTCGGCGGCCTGCTCGGAGGACAGGCTGCGGATGCCCTGGTTCGTCTTGAAGTGGTACTTGACGAAGAAGGCCTCGCCCTTCGCGTTCGTCCACTGGTAGGTGTGCGAGCCGTAGCCGTTCATGTGGCGGTACGAGGCCGGGATGCCGCGGTCGCCCATGAGCCAGGTGATCTGGTGCGTCGCCTCGGGGGCGTGCGCCCAGAAGTCCCAGACGTTGTCCGGCTCCTGCTTGCCCGTGAAGGGGTCGCGCTTCTGGGAGTGGATGAAGTCGGGGAACTTGATCGGGTCCTTGATGAAGAACACCGGGGTGTTGTTGCCGACGAGGTCGTAGTTGCCCTCTTCGGTGTAGAACTTCAGCGCGAAGCCGCGCGGGTCGCGGACCGCGTCCGCGCCGCCGAGCGAGTCGGCCACGGTGGAGAAGCGGATGAACGTCTCGGTCCGCTTGCCCACCTCGTTCAGGAAGTCGGCCTTGGTGAAGCCGGTGACGTCGTCCGTCACCTCGAAGTAGCCGTACGCACCGGAGCCGCGGGCGTGCACCACACGCTCCGGGATGCGCTCACGGTTGAAGCGCGCGAGCTTCTCCAGGAGGTGCTGGTCCTGGAGCAGGATGGGGCCACCGACGCCGGCGGTGGCGGAGTTCTGGTTGTCGGCGACGGGGGCGCCGGACTCGGTCGTAAGCACGCGCTTCGACATCGTGACCTTCCGTACTGGAGCTGCACCGCTGACTGTTCCGCGGTTCCGTGAGCGTAGGGACGCCTGGAAGGGAACGTCAACAGTTTGTTGAAAAACGAGGTGTGAGCTTCCGGGCGGCGGCGGCGCCTGGGCGCGACAGGACAGGTGTCAGCGCCGCCGCCGCCCGGAAATCAAGGGCCCCCGAGGGGGTGCTTCCGGTGGGCCGGACCCGTTGAGGGGGTCAGACCTGCGAGCCGGAGAGGCGCTCCACGGCGCGCAGCAGGGCCGAGTGGTCGAGCCCGCCGTCGCCCTGGGCGCGCAGCGAGGCGACCAGCTGGGCCACGACCGCGCCGACCGGAAGGGCGGCGCCCACGTTGCGGGCGGCGTCGGTGACGATGCCCATGTCCTTGTGGTGCAGGTCGATCCGGAAGCCGGGCTTGAAGTCCCGGTTCAGGAAGTTGTCCTTCTTGCGGGTCAGCACGGTCGATCCGGCCAGACCGCCGTTGAGGACGTCCAGGGCAGCCGTGAGGTTCACGCCGGACTTCTCGAGGAAGACGACGGCCTCGGCGCAGGCCTGGATGTTGACCGCGACGATGAGCTGGTTGGCGGCCTTCACCGTCTGGCCGGAGCCGTGCGGGCCGCACAGGACGATGGTCTTGCCGAGGGCTTCGAGGATCGGCAGCGCGGCGTCGAAGTCGGCCTGCTCGCCGCCCACCATGATCGACAGCACGGCCTCGATGGCGCCGGCTTCGCCGCCGGAGACGGGGGCGTCCAGAACACGGATGCCGTTCTCGGCGGCGTTCTTGGCGAGGTCGACCGAGGTCTGCGGGGTGATCGACGACATGTCGACGATCAGCGCGCCCTTGCGGGCGTTGGCCAGGATGCCGGCCTCACCGTACGCGATGGCCTCGACCTGGGGGGACGCCGGAACCATCGTGATGATCACGTCGGCGTCCTTGACGGCCTCGGCGATCGAGGACGCCGCGGTGCCGCCGGCCGCCGCGAGGCGGTCCAGCTTGTCCTGCTCCAGGGTGAAGCCGGTGACCGAGTAACCGGCCTTGATCAGGTTCTCGGACATGGGGGAACCCATGATGCCGAGGCCGACCCATGCGATCTTGGGGAGGTTGCTCATGAGGGTGCTGCCTTCCTAAAAGCTTTGGTACGTCGAGAAGTTGAGGCCCCGAGGGGTGTGCCTCAGCGGGCCGCGCGGACCTCGGCGGGGAGCCACGCGAAGGAGGCCGCGGCGTCGGGCGCCTTGTACTCCAGGCCCACCCAGCCGTCGTAGCCGGCCTTGCCCAGCTGGTCGAGGAGTTCCTCGAGCGGCAGCGAGCCGGTGCCCGGCGCGCCACGGCCCGGGTTGTCGGCGATCTGCACGTGCCCGGTCTTGTCGGCGTACGCCTCGATGACCTCGGCGACGTTCTCGCCGTTCATCGACAGGTGGTAGATGTCGAGCAGGAACTTGGCGTTGCCAAGACCCGTCGCGGCGTTCACCTTGTCGATGACCTCGATGGCGGCGGGGGCGCTCACCAGCGGGTAGAGCGGCGACTCCGGCTTGTTCAGGGTCTCGACCAGGAGGATCGCGCCGACCCGGTCGGCCGCGCGGGCCGCCAGGACGAGGTTCTCCAGGGCGAGCGCGTCCTGCACCTGCGGGTCGGCGCCCTCGACGCGGTTGCCGTAGAGCGCGTTCAGCGCCTTGCAGCCGACCGAGGCGGCGAAGTCGGCCGCCACCTCGATGTTGGCGCGGAAGCGGTCCGACTCCTCGCCGGGGATCGACAGCGCGCCGCGGTCCGGGCCCGGCAGGGCGCCGGCGTAGAAGTTGAGGCCCACCAGCTGGGTGCCGGCGTCGTCGAGCGCCTTCTTGAGCGCGTCGAGTTCGGCCTGCTCGGGGGTGGGGGTCTCGATCCAGGGCCACCACAGCTCGACCGCGGTGAAGCCCGCCGCGGCGGCGGCCGCGGGGCGCTCCAGGAGCGGGAGTTCCGTGAAGAGGATCGAGAGGTTTACATCGAAGCGCTGGTTCGAGTAGCCCATGAGGGGTGTGCGCTCCTTCCGTATTGCGGAAGTTGTTTTCTGCTTGATGGAAGGTTGCAGGGGGACGGGCGAGCTTGTCAAGGGGGCCTCCCGGATTTCGGCCCCTCGCAGTAGGTTGAGCGCGTGCGATTGAGAGTGGAGTTCACGACCGAGCCCTTCGACCTCGACGAGGCGCCGCCGCACGCCGTCGTCGCCCGGGACGTCATTCAGGCGGCCCGGCTCGACGCGGTGGACGTCGGCCCCTTCGGCAATACGGCGGAGGGCGGCGCCGACGAGGTGCTGACCGCGGTGGACGCGCTGCTGCGCCGGGCCCTGGCCGCCGGCGCCACCCGTGTCTCCCTCCAGGTCAACGTGCTCGGAGAGGGCGAGAAGTGACCGGCCCCACGGAGCACCCCCTCATCCGGGCGGTCAAGCCGCTGGTCGACGCCATGGGCGCCGAGATACTCGCGCCGGGGCACGCCGGCCCCGACGACGTGGTGCTCGCCTGGGAGGGCGAGGAGGTGCTGGCGGTGCGGCTGCCGCAGCTGTCCGACTCGCTGGACCACATCCTGGCCGCCATGGAACGCCGCCACGGCATGCCGCTCGCGGAGCTGGACCGCAAGGCGAAGCAGTCGGCCGTGCGCACCCTCGAGGCGCGCGGCGCCTTCTCCGTACGGCACGGCGTGGAGACCGTCGCCTCGGCGCTCGGGGTCAGCCGGTTCACCGTCTACAACTATCTGAACAGGGATCTGAACAGGGAAAACACCGCGAAAGACGACTGAGCGAGCACGCTCGGTACCCGCTCGGGCACCCCTCGACGCAACGAACCGCCGTCCGGACACCGGGCGGCGGTTTTTGTCTCCCCAAGTTTTCAACAAAGTGTTGACGGGATGTTTCCGAGGGCGTTAGCTATCGGCAGCCCGTTCAGCACCAAGGCCACGGAGGCCGCCGTGACTTCGACTTCGACGCCGGGCCTCGCCCGGTTCAACACCTCACAGGACAGCACGGCGCTCGCCGCGCTCCACGAGGTGTGCGCCAGTTCGGCGTGGGGGAGCAAGCTGCTCGCCCAGCGTCCGTACGCCACCGCAGAGGACCTCTTCACCGCAAGCGACGCCGCACTGGCCGAGCTCGGTGTCCAGGACCTGGAAGAGGCGATGGCCGGGCACCCGCCGATCGGCCGGCCGAAGCCCGGTGACCCCACCTCCGCACGTGAACAGCGCGGCATGGCCGGGGCCTCCGAGGCCCTCAAGGCCGAGCTGCTCGAACTGAACCTGGCCTACCAGGAGAAGTTCGGCCACGTCTTCCTGATCTGCGCCACCGGTGCCACCGGCGAGCAGATGCGCGACGCGGTGAAGACCCGGATCGGCAACACCGCCGAGGAGGAGCGCGAGATCGTGCGCACCGAACTCGGGAAGATCAACCGAATCCGGCTGACCCGTCTCGTAGAAGAGGACAAGGACTGATGAGCACCGCCACCACCGCGTCGGTGTCCACGCACATCCTGGACACCAGCATCGGACGCCCCGCCGAGGGCGTCGCCGTCTCACTCGCGGCCCGCTCGGGCTCCGGCGCCGAGTGGACCGCGCTCGGCGGCTCCGCGACCGACGCGGACGGGCGTTGCAAGGACCTCCCGGCGCTGCCGGAGGGCACCACCCACGTGCGACTCGACTTCGAGGTCGAGTCGTACTTCACGCGTTCAACCAAGCCAGTGAAGCAAGCCGAGGCGCAGCAGGACGCCCCCCGCGTAAGGGACAGCGGTGCGTTCTTCCCGGAGGTGGCGATCACATTCGCCGTCACCCCGGGCGAGCACTACCACGTACCGCTGCTGCTCAACCCGTTCGGCTACTCCGTTTACCGAGGGAGCTAGCAGACATGCCCACGATTCTCGGCCAGAACCAGTACGGCAAAGCAGAGAACCGCGTCGTCAAGATCACGCGGGACGGCGACACGCACCACATCAAGGACCTGAACGTCTCGGTCGCCCTGTCCGGCGACATGGAGGACGTGCACTACTCCGGCTCGAACGCCAATGTGCTCCCCACGGACACCACCAAGAACACGGTGTACGCGTTCGCCAAGGAGTACGGCATCGAGTCCGCCGAGCAGTTCGGCATCCACCTCGCGCGGCACTTCGTGACCTCGCAGGAGCCGATCAAGATCGCGCGGATCCGCATCGAGGAGTACGCCTGGGAGCGCATCGAGACCTCCGAGGCCAACTCGAAGTTCATCGGCTCCGACGACGTCAAGCACTCCTTCGTCCGCAAGGGCCAGGAGACCCGGGTCACCCAGATCACCTATGACGGTGAGAAGTGGGAGGTCATCTCGGGCCTCAAGGACCTGACGGTGATGAACTCGACGAACTCCGAGTTCTGGGGCTACGTCAAGGACAAGTACACGACGCTCAAGGAAGCCTACGACCGCATCCTGGCGACGAGCGTCTCCGCCCGCTGGCGGTTCAACTGGACCGACGACGAGCAGAAGGCGCCGAACTGGGAGAAGTCTTACGAGCAGGTGCGCAAGCACATGCTCCAGGCCTTCGCCGAGACGTACTCGCTCTCGCTCCAGCAGACCCTGTACCAGATGGGTTCGCGCATCATCAACAGCCGGTCCGAGATCGACGAGGTTCGCTTCTCGCTGCCGAACAGCCACCACTTCCTGGTGGACCTCGAGCCGTTCGGGCTCAAGAACGACAACGAGGTCTACTTCGCGGCGGACCGTCCGTACGGTCTCATCGAGGGCACCGTCCTGCGCGACGGCGTCGAGCCGCAGATCCCGGTCGACATGACCAACCTCTGACGCGGCACTGAGCCGGCCCCCGTCCGCCCGCAGTCGGGCGGGGGCCGGCCCGGCCGGAGGGAATCTCATGGCACAGCCTGCAATGGGGCCGGCACCAGCCGACGGCCCATGTCCCACCCCACCCGAAGGTGCCGTGCACCCGGTGGACGAAAAGCTTCCTGCCTCGCGGCTCGTCCCCGCCGCGCTCCAGCACATCGCCGCCATGTACGCGGGCGTCGTCACCCCTCCGCTCATCATCGGCCAGGCCGTCGGCCTGGACACCGCGGGACAGACCCGTCTGATCGCGGCCAGCCTGCTCATCGCGGGCCTCGCGACCGTCCTGCAGACCCTGGGCCTCGCGAACTTCGCCGGGAACCGGCTCCCGTTCGTGAACGCCGCCTCCTCGGCCGGCATCGCGCCCATGCTCGCGATAGCCGAGACCAGCGCCCCGGGCCATCAACTCCCCGCCATCTACGGCGCGGTGATGGTCGCCGGAGTCTTCTGCCTCCTGGTCGGACCGTTCTTCGGCAGGCTGCTGCGCTTCTTCCCGCCGCTGGTGACCGGTGTCGTGATCACGCTCATCGGCGTCACCCTGATGCCCGTACCCGTCTCCTGGGCCCAGGGCGGCGACAAGAGCGCCGCCGACTTCGGCTCCATGGGCAATCTGGCGCTCGCCGCCTTCACGCTCGTCGTGATCCTCCTCTTCCAGCGCTTCGGCCGCGGCTTCCTGCGCCAAGTCGCCCTGCTGCTCGGCCTGTTGATCGGCACGCTCGCCGCGATCCCGTTCGGCATGGCGGACTTCTCCGCCATGCGGTCCGCGCCGGTCGCCGCGCTGCCGACGCCCTTCTCCTTCGGCGCACCCGAGTTCCACCCGGCGGCCGTCCTGTCGCTGTGCATCGTGATGCTCGTCCTGATGACCGAGTCCAGCGCGGGCATGCTGGCGATCGGCGAGATCTGCGAGCGCCGCACCGACGGGCGCACCATCGCCCGCGGGCTGCGCACCGACGGCATCGCGACCTTGCTCGGCCCGGTCTTCGGCGGCTTCCCCACCAGCGCGTTCGCGCAGAACGTCGGCGTCGTGTCGCTGACTCGCGTACGCAGCAGGTACGTTGTGGCCGTCGCCGGCGGAGCACTCCTGGTGCTCGGCGCCTTCCCGGTGCTCGGCGCGGTGGTCTCGCTGGTTCCGATGCCGGTGCTCGGCGGCGCCGGGATCGTCCTCTTCGGCTCGATCGCCGTGAGCGGCATCCGCACCCTCTCCGAGGCCGGGCTCGACGACAGCTCCAACATCATCCTGGTGGCCGTGGCGCTCGGGGCCGGCATCATCCCGCTCGCCGCGCCCACCTTCTACGCCGGATTCCCCGCCTGGGCACAGACCGTGCTCGGGTCCGGGATCAGCGCGGGAGCGCTCACCGCGGTCCTGCTCAACCTCTTCTTCCACCATCTCGGCACCCGGAGCCGCGTCGCGGCCCCGGCACTCAAATCCTCGTAGGGTCCTGCCGTGCCCCATCACACCCCGCCACTGATCGAAGAAGGAAGCACCATGGCACCTTCGGCAGCCCCCCAGCGCATCGTCATCGAGAACTGTGCGATCGCCACCGTGGACGCGAATGACACCGAGTACGCCTCCGGGTACCTCGTCGTCGCCGACAACAAGATCGAGTCGATCGGAGCCGGCGCGGCTCCCAAGGGCCTGGAGAACGTGGTCCGCCGCATCGACGGCACCGGACACCTGGTCACCCCCGGCCTGATCAACACCCACCACCACTTCTACCAGTGGATCACGCGGGGTCTGGCCACCGACCACAACCTGTTCAACTGGCTGGTCGCCCTGTACCCGACGTGGGCGCGCATCGACGAGCGGATGGGCCGCGTCGCCGCCCAGGGCTCGCTCGCGATGATGGCCCGCGGTGGTGTCACCACCGCCATGGACCACCACTACGTCTACCCGCGGGACTCGGGCGACCTGTCCGGCGCGATCATCGGCGCGGCTTCCGAGATGGGTGTGCGCTTCACCCTGGCCCGCGGCTCCATGGACCGCAGCGAGAAGGACGGCGGCCTGCCGCCGGACTTCGCCGTCGAGACCCTCGACGGCGCGCTCGCGGCCACCGCCGAGACCGTGGACCGCTTCCACGACGCCTCCTTCGACTCGATGACCCAGGTCGCCGTCGCCCCGTGCTCGCCCTTCTCGGTCTCCACCGAACTCATGAAGCAGGGCGCCGAGTTGGCCCGTGCCAAGGGCGTACGGCTGCACACCCACGGCTCGGAGACCGTGGAGGAGGAGCAGTTCTGCAAGGAGCTGTTCGGCATGGGCCCGACCGACTACTTCGAGTCGACCGGCTGGCTCGGCAACGACGTGTGGATGGCGCACTGCGTCCACATGAACGACTCCGACATCGCCGCCTTCGCCCGCACCGGCACCGGCGTCGCCCACTGCCCGTCCTCCAACGCGCGTCTGGCCGCGGGCATCGCCCGCGTCCCAGACATGCTGAAGGCGGGCGTGCCGGTCGGCCTCGGTGTCGACGGCACCGCCTCCAACGAGTCGGGCGAGCTGCACACCGAGCTGCGCAACGCGCTCCTCATCAACCGCCTCAACGCCCAGCACCGCGAGGCCGCGCTCAACGCCCGCCAGGCACTGCGCCTCGGTACCTACGGCGGCGCCCAGGTGCTCGGCCGCGCCGACCAGATCGGTTCCCTGGAAGCCGGCAAGCTCGCCGACTTCGTGCTGTGGAAGCTGGACACGCTGGCCCACGCCTCCATCGCCGACCCGGTCACCGCGCTGGTCTTCGGTGCGGCGGCCCCGGTCACCGCCTCGTTCGTGAACGGCAAGCAGATCGTCGAGAACAACCGTCTCACCACGGTCGACGAGGACGCCATCGCGGTGGCGACCCGCGAAGAGGCCCAGCGCCTCGCCCGGATCGCCGCGCAGGCCTGACCCCAAGGAGTCCGGCCGAGGGGGACGGCCCTCGGCCGGTCGCCGTGCACCCGAGCGGGGTACACGGCAGCTGGACCGGGGGGTGCGTACTACAAGGACGTACGCACCCCCCGGAAAGGTGAAACCCGTCGCTTCAACCCTCGTACGCACACAGCTGTGTGACGGTCTGTCAGGCACAGCGCGGACGGACCCTCCCACCGACGGACACCCGTCCCCCGACGCACCGGCGCCACCCCACGCCCTCCCGTCCGGGCCGGCCCCCCACAGCGGGCCGCCGCCCCGCACGCTTCGTCGCGCCCGACAGCCGAGCCGCGCTGTCCGTACTGCCCCGCACCACCTGCATCAGCTGCTCAACGCACCACAACGCACCACCTCCAAGACACCCGCGTCCACCGCCGACGTGTAACCGACCGGAGGAACCGCCGTGGCCGCACAGCCCAGGTTTCGCACCAACGCAGTCAGCACCGACCAGACCGCCGAGAAACACCCGGTCGACGAAACGCTCCCCCCTCTGAAGATGTTCACCAGCGGCCTCCAGCACGTGGCCGCGATGTACGCGGGCGTGGTGGCCCCGCCCATGATCGTCGGCCCCGCCGTGGGGCTCGACGCCAAGGAGACCGCCTTCCTGGTCGCCGCGAGCCTGTTCACCGCGGGACTCGCCACCCTGCTCCAGACCCTCGGCATATGGAAGATCGGCGCCAAGCTGCCCTTCGTGAACGGCGTTTCGTTCGCCGGGGTCAGCCCCATGATCGCCATCGGCAAGGAACACGGTGCCGACGCGATACCCGTCATACTCGGCGGCGTCATCGTCGCCGGTCTGCTCGGCTTCGTCGCCGCGCCCTACTTCGGCAAGCTCGTCCGCTTCTTCCCGCCGGTGGTCACCGGCACCGTGATCACCCTGATCGGGGTCTCCCTGCTCCCGGTGGCCTTCAACTGGTCGTCGGGCGGCAACGAGAAGGCCTCCGACTACGGTTCGCTGTCCAATCTGGCGCTGGCCGCGATCACCCTGGTCATCGTCCTCGCCCTGCGCAAGCTGCTGCGCGGTTTCCTCCAGCAGATCGCCATCCTGCTGGGCCTGGTCGCCGGATCCCTCGTCGCGATCCCGATGGGCAAGACCAGCCTGGACGCCATCGAGAACGCGGACGTCATCGGCTTCCCGACGCCGTTCCACTTCGGCGCCCCGCAGTTCGACGTCGCCGCCATCGTCTCGATGTGCATCGTGATGCTGGTCTGCATGACGGAGTCCACCGCCGACATGCTCGCCCTCGGAAAGATCGTGGAGCGCCCGGCCGGGCAGGAGACGATCGCCGCGGGACTGCGCGCCGACACCATCGGATCCGTTCTCAGCACCGTCTTCAACGGGTTCATGGCCAGCGCCTTCGCCCAGAACATCGGTCTGGTGGCGATGACCAAGGTGCGCAGCCGCTTCGTCGTCGCCACCGGCGGACTCATCCTCGTGGTGATCGGGCTGTGCCCGGTGGCGGCCTCGGTGATCTCCCTCGTACCGCTGCCGGTGCTCGGCGGGGCGGGCATCGTCCTGTTCGGCTCGGTCGCCGCGAGCGGCATCCAGACCCTGTCGACGGCCGCCCTGGAGAGGGGCGAGAACGCCCTGATCGTGGCCGCCTCCGTCGGCATCGGTCTGATACCGATCGCCAAGCCGGAGTTCTACCACGCCTTCCCCGACAAGCTCCTGGTCGTCCTCGACTCCGGGATCTCCACCGGCTGCGTGGTGGCCATCGTGCTCAACCTCGCGTTCAACCACTTCGGCAAGCAGCGGGCCGAGACGGAGACCGAGGCGCTCCAGGCGGCCGAACCGGCGGTCGCCCTGCACTGACCAACAGGCCTGCCGTACACACCGGTTGACGCCCGAGGGCCGCGACTCCGTCAGGAGTGGCGGCCCTCGGGCGTCTCGCCGGTCGCCCGGCCCCCGTCACTCGCAGGCGACACCGTCGCCGTCGCGGTCCAGGTGGGAGTCGTAGCCCGGGTCTCCCCGGTGCAGCGGGGTGACCCCGGCGGCGCGGGCGGCGGTGCAGTTCTTGTAGTAGGCGCTGCCTCCGCCCTTGTTCCCGCCGCCGTTCATCGGCGGCGGCACCACCGGGGCCGTCATCTTCGGTTTCGGCTTCACCGGGGGTTTGGGCGCCGCGGGCTTCTTGGTGGCCGGGGGAGGGGTGGGCGTCGCGGCCTGCGTCGGGGTTCCGCTCGCGCTGGGCGTCGGCGAGGGCGAGGCGGAGGGCGTGGGGGAGGCGGACGCCGAGGGCGTGGCGGCGGGGCTGCCGGCCGTGGACTTGGCCGGCTTGACCGCGTCGTCCTGACAGCCGGCGGTGGTCAGGGCGAGCGCACCGAGCAGGCCGGAGGCGAGCAGAGTGCGGACGGCGGAACGGGATATGCGCATGCGGCGGCTCTCTCGGGCACTCGGTGAGCTTGTGTTGATCTGGTGAAGGAGAGAATACGGGCCGCAAAGGTTCCGTAAAGCGAAACGGGCCAACTCCGTCGCTCGCAGCAGCTGTTGGCACCGGAACGGGCGGGTACGGCAGCCCTCGCGCCGTACCCGCCGTTCCCTGTGGGGGCTGTTATCCGATGTGGTACGGGTCGCCGTAGACCTTCCAGTCGAGCGGCGTGTTGAGGTTCAGGTTGCCCTTCTTGAGGAAGACGCGCTGTTCCGTGTCCACCCGGCTGGTGTCGCTGTGCGCCTCCTCCTGCTGCATCGCCCAGACCCGGGCGTCGAGGAAGGCGTTGAGGTACGTCGTCTCGTTGCCGCCCTGCGACGGCGGCTTCGCCTTGGCGAGGGCCCGCTTGCGGATGGAGCTGAAGCTGGTCGGGTCGCCTCCGTCGCCGTGCATCACGATGGCGTCGTAGTACATGAACTGGCCCAGGGTGCCGATCCCGTCGGACTTGCCCTGCTTGACGGCCGGGTTGAAGTAGACGCGGTCCCGCTCGTCGTTCTGTGCCTGCTTGAAGGCCGAGTCGGAGGCCGCGGTCCTCCAGTCCTTGGTGAAGTTCGGGTCGAGGCCCTTGTGCGAGTCGCTCCCGTCCACCTTCTCCAGGGCGGGCAGGTACTTCGCCAGGACGTTGCCGGGCTTGCGCGCGGTGTAGAGCTTGACCAGGTCGAGCATGTCACCGGTGCCGGAACAGAATCCGATGATGCCGGCGGTGTAGCCGCGCCCGTCCTTGATGTCCTCGATGTACTTGTACTGCGCCTTCCAGTCCAGCGAGGAGTTCTCCGCGCTGGAGACGAGCTGCATGGCTATGTCCTTCTTCGCCGGGTCGTCGAGCCCGGTCGCGGCGGCATTGATCACGGACGCATTGTCCGCTGCCGGGGCGGCCGGGTTCTCGGCGGCGTACGCCGTGACCGGGACCGCGAGGAGAGCGGTGCCGAGCAGGGCGCGAACGGCGAGTCTGGTTCGACGTGCGGTGGTCTTGCGGTGGGGGGTGTGCACCTGGACCTCCAAGAGGAGTTCGTCGCTCCGGTGTTCTGTTAGGAAACTTTCCTACCATTGCCGGGAAGCGGCCGTACAGTCCTGCGGCAGAGGGAAGTTGAGCAGTCGTCGCGTTCGGCTTGATCGCCGAACGCGCCACGCCGACACGGGAGTTGTGGGGTTCGGTGCCTTGGCGTGCGGTTGCCACCGCCTCGGGTGGAGCCCTGCCGGGCGCGCGCCGAGCGTGGCGCGTCTGCGCGTCGGCCGGCCGAAGGCGCAGGCCACCCGGCCACGGCCGGCGGGGAGCCGCGGGCGGCCGACTAGACTGGCGGACCGCCGGTGCCGCGGCCGGAAGCACCCCGAAGGAGCCCCGCACGTTGTCCGAGCACCACGAGAGCGCCGCCCCGCCGCCGGGCGCGACCCGACTCGCCCTCGTCTCCGACTGCGGCAACTGTTTCGGCTTGTGCTGTGTCGCCCTCGCCTATGCGGCGTCCGCCGACTTCGCGATCGACAAGCCGGCCGGCCGGCCCTGCCCCAACCTCGCGCAGGACTTCCGGTGCGGCATCCACCGCGAGCTGCGGGGCCGCGGCTTCCAGGGCTGCACGGTGTACGACTGCTTCGGCGCCGGCCAGAAGGTGTCCCAGCAGACCTTCGGGGGTCGCGACTGGCGTACGGCGCCGGACACGGCCGCCTCGATGTTCGCGGTGTTCCCGGTCATGCGCGGGCTCCATGAGCTGCTCTGGTACATCGCCGAAGCGCTCGACCTGCCGAGGGCGCGGCCCGTCCACGCCGAGCTGCGCGCCGTCCAGGAGGAGACCGAGTCGCTCACGGCGCTCGCCCCCGAGGACCTCGCCGCCCTGGACGTGTCGGCCCACCGCGACCGGGTCAACCGGCTGCTGCTGCGGGCGAGCGAGCTGGTCAGGGCCGAGTTCCCGGGCAAGAAGAAGGACCGCAGGGGAGCCGATCTGATGGGCGCCCGGCTCAGGGGCGCCGACCTGCGCGGTGCCAACCTCCGCGGCGCCTTCCTGATCGCCGCCGACCTGACCGGCGCCGATCTGCGCCTGGCCGACCTGATCGGCGCGGACTTCCGTGACGCCCGCCTGTCCGGCGCCGACCTGACCGAGGCGTTCTTCCTCACCCAGGCCCAGGTGAACGCGGCCAAGGGCGACGCCACCACCAGGATTCCGCCGTCCCTGACGCGGCCCGCCCACTGGTGACCGGCGCCCCGCGTCACCTCTGAGGCCCGTCCGCGGACGGCCCGGCCGACGGGCGCGGCGCCGGGAGTTCGGGCCGGCTCGCCGGGGCCGGGAGGGCCGCGGGGGCTGAACTCCGCGACGGCGTTGGGGAGTTCGCGTCCGCCGTGCCGGGCCGGGAGAGGCCCGGAGCCAGGACGATCACCAAGTCCCCGGGGCCGAAGCACACCACCGCGCGCTTGGACGGGTTGATGCGTACGCCCCGCGCGGCGGCGGGTGCCGATGGGGGCGCTGGGGGCCCGGACCGGACGTCCGCCGCCGCGCCGTGCAGCAGCCGGTACCCGACGACGCAGTGCCCGCGGCGCCGGCCGGCCTCCACCACGGTCGCGTAGGTGACGGGCCGCCCGGTGCGGACGTAGTCCCGCGCGGGGCGCAGATGCAGGCTGTCGCCGCCGGAGGCGAAGAGGCGGTCGAAGACCGCCGCCAGGTTCCGGTCCTCCGCGATCTGTGTCATCAGGAGGCTGATGAGACGGCTGCCGACGATGAAGTCGGCGCCCTCGCGGGCGGGCGCGAGCAGCCGGTTGCGGTCGTCGGCCATCTCCGTGACCACCGCGAGCTCCCGCCCCCCGGCCTCTTCGAGGCCCCGCAGGTGGAGCAGTGTCACCAGGGTGCGGTCGTCGCCGGCGAGGGCGGTGCCGCCGGAGCGGGGACGGTCGTAGCCGAGCACCACGGCACGGTCGAAGGTGAGTACGTCGAGCCCGGCCAGCACGTCCGGGTCCGTGACGTCGCCGTCGAGCACGGTGACGGGCATCCGCCGCCCCGGAGCCCGCGCGCAGTGGTCCGCCTCCCGCACGTACCGGTCGCCCTCGGCCATCACCACCAGGACCGAGCCCTCGGGCGCGCCGCCGTCGAGCTGCTCGATGATGTGCGGGGCCCGCGGGTTCCAGCCGAGCAGCAGGAAGCGTTCCGCGGGGCGTGGTGCGGGCGGGGCGGCCACCACGGCGTCGTCCTCGACGGGCAGCGGCGGCCCCTGCCACGGCACCGCCGTGTCGTCGTCCTCGGTGATCACCACGATCCGGTCGTGCGCCCCGAGCACGCTGTCGCGGGGCGGGTTGAGTTCCACGCGGCCGTCGGCGCGCACCAGGCCGATCACGCTGGAGTCCTCGTACGCGAAGAGCAGGGCGCCGAAGGTGCTGCCCGCGAGGGGGCCCGCGGGCACGGTGTAGATCTCGTCGCCGTCGAAGTCGAACAGCTCGCGGTAGACGAGCGAGAGGCCCGGTTCGCAGGACGTCCGGGCGATGAGGCGGGCGGTGACGTCCTCGATGTTCAGGACGTGTCCGTGCGGGCCGGCCGCCAGATCGGCGGCCCGTTTGTGGCGTCCGTCGCGTACCGCGGCGACGACGGCGGGCCGGCGGCCCGGTCCGCGCACCGCGGCCTCCAGCGCCAGCAGCGTCTTCACCACGTGGGCGTCGCCGTCCTCGCCCTCGTGGGTGAGCACGAGCACGGCGCGGGCCGCGGCCGGGGCGACCAGCGAGACGACCGCGGGGTCGGTGGTCACCCCGCTGCGGCAGATCAGCCGCAGCCGGCCGAGGCGTCCGACGGCCGTCCCGATCTCGTCCTCCATCTCCGCCTTGTCCCGCGGGCCGAGGACCGCGAGGACCGCGCGGCGCCGGTTGGCGTTGGCCGCGGCCAGCTCGGAGACGATCGGGAAGACCTGGTCCGACCAGCCGAGCAGTACCGTGTGCCCCGATTCGAGGACGGTGGACCGGCCCCTGCGCAGGGCCAGCAGCCGGTCGTTGAGCCCGGTGGTGATCAGGCTGACCAGCGAGGAGACGAACAGCAGGGCCACCAGCGCGAGCACCACCGACAGGAGTACGTACAGCGGGCTGCCGATCGCACCCCCGATCTTCAGGGTCTGCCCCACGCTCACCCACACCGCGAGGGCCCGGCCGGACAGCGTGGCGGGGCGCTTGTCGTCGGCCCACACCAGAGCCGCGCTGGCCGGCACCACGACGGCCAGGCACATCAGGACGAGCCAGCCGATGAGCATGGCCGTGCCGCGGGCCACGATGGTGTCGAACCAGTACCGGGTGCGCGCCCAGGCGTGCGGCGCCACGGGCCGTACCGGCGTGCCCGGCGGCGCGGTGCGCCGGGCCGCACGTCGGGAGCGGGCGGTGCGTGATGCTGCCTTACGACCTGACAACCGGCGTTCCTCGGGCGGATGGCGAGAAGTGCCGTGGCGTCCACGGCCGTTCGAGCCGTGCCGCCGACCCCCGGCACCGACGGGTTCGTGCACAGGGCACCTTAACGGGACGTCACGCTCCGCAAGCGGGGCCGCCCGTAAACCCACCCGCAGCGTGACGGACCGGACTCCCTTTCGGGTGCGCGCGGTGCCGACGCGCGCTACTTCGGGCGCGCCACGGCTCAGGCGCTCCACCCCGGGTCCCGGCCGCTCATGCCGATCAGGCGGTCCACCATGGGCGCGTCGTCCGGCACGTCGACGGCCGGGCCGAAGGCGCCGCCGCGCGAGGCGGGGTCGTCCTTGGAGGGGGCGAGGAAGGAGTAGGCGATCTCCAGATCGCCGGGGGCGGCCCGGAACTCCTGGCCGGTGGAGCGGGCCACGTCCCATCCGTGCACGACCAGTTCGTCCAGGGCGACCCGGCCCGCGACGGCGGCCGGCAGGCTGAGCCCGCCCGCCCGCGTCTCGCCCTCCCAGGCCGCCGGGTCCCGCCAGGCCTCGGCCATCGCGGCGAGGCTCGCGGGCAGCGATTTCCGCCAGTCCAGGGGCAGTTGGGGCGGCGGCACACTGCCGGGAGGGGTGCTGGTCGACGGGCCGAACTCCTTGCGCGCGGCATCCTGGAAGGCGGTGCTGAGGCCGAGGACGTGGGCGAGGAGATCTTGCAGCGGGTAGGCCGGGCAGGGTGTCGGCCCCGCCAGCTGGTCGTCGCGTACGCCGTCGAGCAGACGGGTCAGCTCGGCCGCCGCGGGGCCGAGGTCGGGCAGGGGCGCTGGGGCGTTCGTTTCACTGCTCATGCAGGGGAGACCGGAGGGGAGCCGAAAACTCATCGCTCGGCCGGGGCGCGTCCGCCCCGGGCCCGCCCGTTCGGTCCGCCCTCTTGTCGTGCGCACGCCCGACATGGCATACAGGTCTGGACCTTTTCGTGGAGCGGGGCCTGCCGGACGGAGTTGCCGTGCGCCGTGGAACCAGCCGACGCGTCCAGGGGGCCGCCTGCCTGGCCCTCGCGGTCCTGCCGCTGCTGCTCACCGCCTGCGGCACGGGGCAGGGCGAGGACCGCCAGAGCCCCACGGTGCCGGGCACCGTCACCGCCCAGGCGAGCAGCGCCACTTCGGCGCACGTCATGTGGCAGCCGTCGAGCGACGACCGGGGCGTCACCGGGTACGAGATCCTGCGCGACGGCGCCGTGGCCAAGCGCGTGCCGGCGGGCGTCAGCATGAGCGACGTCGGCGGACTCACCGCCGCGACCGGCTACCGCTTCAGCGTGCGGGCCAGGGACGCCGCCGGCAATGTGTCCGCCCCCAGCGCCCCGGCCGCTGTCACCACGCCGGCCGCCACCCCCGCCGACAAGCATCCGCCCACCGCGCCCGGCCATCTCGCCGGCCGCCCGGACGGCACCGGCGCCGTCACGCTGACCTGGGGGCCGGCCACGGACGACGTGGGAGTGACGGCGTACGACGTCTACCAGGAGGGCGCGCGCATCCACAGCGTTCCCGGTTCGAGCACCGCGACCCGGCTCACCGGACTGCGGCCCGGCACCGTCTACACCCTGACCGTGCGCGCACGGGACGCCGCCGACAACGCCTCGCCGGACAGCAACGCCATTGACGTCACCACCGCCCGGGCGCCCGGCGCGCCGCCGAACACCGCGCCCACCGGACTGCGCGTCACCACCGCACACGCGGCGTCGGGCGGCGGCACGGACATCACCCTGCACTGGGTGCCCCCGCGTACCGGCGGCGAGATCGGTGCGTACCAGCTCTTCCTCAACGGCTCCCCGACCACCACCGTCGTCCCCGGCGGCCCCTCGCCCGAAGGTCTCACCTCGTACACCTTCACCGTCACCGACCCGCCCGGCACCCGCTACAGCGTCAAGCTCCGCGCCCGGCTCGGGGACGGGAAGTGGGGCGACTTCTCGGCCCAGCCGACCGTGGTCATCCCTTGACGCGCCATCAACTGCGTTGTTCCTCAGCGTAGTTGGCGTCCACCAAAAGCGCTCGCTCCGTCCGCCCGCCGCCACCAGTTCTCCAGGCCGCGCTGGTCCATCGCGCTCCAGTCGGGGCCGCTCCGCACGAGCCCGTGGCCCAGGCTGCGGCCGAGGCCGACCATGCCGCGGCCGGCCGCCGCCCGTTCCGCGTCGTAGGCGGACAGGGCGGCGGCCCTGTCCGGCGCCGTGGTGAGCGCGGCCTCCAGGGCGGTGGCGTCCTGGAGCGCCTTCACCGCGCCCCCGCCGGTGTGCGGCCGGGCCACCGTGGCGGCGTCCCCGATCAGCACCAGGCGTCCCGTCGCGTAGCGCGGCGCGGTGAAGTCGTACATCGGCTGGACGAACATCTCGCCGGGCGGTGTCAGCCCCGCCAACCGGGCCCAGAAGGGCGGGAGATGGGCGTCCGCGATCTCCAGGACGTGCTCGCGCAGCGCGGCGGTCAGAGCGCCCGGGGGAATGCTGGTGGGGGAGTCGAGCGGCAGCCGGTGGTCGGTGGGAGGCAGGGCGTACAGCACCCAGTTGACGCGGTGGCCGCCGTGGCCGTCCGGGATGCGGTAGACGACGGCGTGTCCGCCGGGAAAGACGGCGTAGGCGCACTCCCGCACCGGCCAGCGGTCGGCGTCCGGCAGCCGTTCGACCGGGAAGGCGCCGCGCCAGGCGAGATAGCCCGCGTACTCGGGCCGCACGTCGGGCCAGGCCGCCGCACGCACCACCGAGCGGTATCCGTCGGCGCCGACGACGAGGTCGAACCGCTCGCATTCGTCGCCGGACGTCGTCACCTCGACGTGCTCGGGCGCGAGGTGAAGACGCGTGACTGCCGTGCCCGTCCTGAACCGCACCGACTCCGGTACCCGGGCGCGCAGTTCGCGCCAGAGCGGACCCCAGTTGTACGTACGGAAGGGGAAGGGCAGGGTGCCGATGCGCCGGCCCATCGGGGACGAGCCGTCGCGCACGTACCAGCCGCGGCGGTCCAGTTGGAGCCACGGCATCGAGTCCGTCACGAAGCCGTGGGACTCCAGCTCGGCATAGCGGTCGTTGTGCACCGCAAGACCCACCCCGCGGTCGGCCAGCCGTCCCGAGGCCCGCTCGTACACGGTGATCCGTCCGGCACCGGAGCGGTGCGCGGCCAGTGCGGCGGCGCAGCCCGCGATGCTCCCGCCCACCACGGCGATACGTCCTCCACACATCCCATGCCCTCGCAGTCCGTGTGAGACGGGCGCGCTGCCCGGGCCGCCTCCGCCGGATTGTCGCAGCAGCGCCCACCGCCGCGCACCGGTGCCTCGACCGCGCGTGATCCCGCGCAACCCTGCGAACCCGAGCCAGCCGCCCCCCCCGGCACGTGGACGAGCACCGGATGCGCGGCCGGGCGGCGCGTGATCCATTGGGCGCATGGACGCGGACCAGGACCTGCGATCGACGGTCGACGGGCTGATGGACGGACTGCGGGCAGACCTCGAACGGCTGGCCCGCATCCCCTCGATCGCCTTCCCCGGCTTCCCTCCCGAGCCGGTGCACCAGGCGCACGACCTGGTGGTGGAGCTGCTGCGGGGGGCCGGGGTCGAGCGCGTCGAGCGGCTCGACCTGCCGGACACGGCTCCCGTCATCCACGCCGAGATCCCACCGCCCCACCCCGGCGCGCCCACGGTGCTGCTGTACGGCCACTACGACGTGCAGCCGCCGGGCGACGCGTCGCTCTGGCAGTCGCCGCCGTTCGAGCCCACGCCCGTCGAGGGCGGACTGCGGGCCCGGGGCATCGCGGACGACAAGTCCAACATCATCGTCCACCTGGGCGTGCTGCGGGTGTACGGCGGACGCCCGCCGACTGGCGTCAAAATCGTGATCGAGGGCCAGGAGGAGTACGGCAGCGCCTTCGACGACCACCCGCCGACCGACCCCGAGCGGTTCGCCTGCGATGCCATGGTCATCGCCGACACGGGCAACCTGCGCCCCGGCTCACCCACCCTGACCACCGGGCTGCGCGGGGCGAGCGAGGTGACCGTCGAGGTGCGCACGCTGGCCGAAGCGCGGCACAGCGGAGAGTTCGGCGGCGCCGCACCCGACGCGCTCCTGGTGCTGCTGCACGCCCTCGCCACCCTGCACGACGCCGCGGGAGACGTGGCCGTCGCCGGGCTGCGCCGCGAGCCGTGGTCGGGCACCTCCTACACCGAGGAGGAGTTCCGCGACCTGGCGACGGTGTGCGAGGGGGTGCCGCTGATGGGGCGCGGCAGTCTCGGCGAACGCCTGTGGAGCGGGCCCGCCGTCACCGTGATCGGCATCGACGCCCCGGCCGTCGACCACGCCGCGTCCGCGGTCGTCCCGTACGCCCGCGCCAAGCTGAACCTGCGCTTCCATCCGCGACAGGACCCCCGGGAGGCGCAGCGGTGTCTCGTCGCCCATCTGGAGGCACTGCGTCCGTTCGGTGTGGCCCTCACCGTCACGCCGGGCGACACCGGGCCCGGATTCGAGGCGGCCACCGACGGGCCGGCCTACCGGGCGGCGCGCGGCGCGCTGCGCGAGGGCTGGGGCGCCGAGCCCGCCTTCGCGGCGAGCGGCGGCTCGATCCCGCTGGTCAACGGGCTCGCCAAGGCCGCACCGGGCGCGGAGGTGCTGCTCTTCGGCGCCCAGGACAGCATGTGCGCGCTGCACGCCCCGAACGAACGCGTCCTGTTCGACGAGCTGCGCGGCGCGGTGATCGCCGAGGCGGCGTTCCTGCGTGCGTACGCGGCGGCGTTCGGGAGCGGCTCGTGACGGCGCCGCCGGGGCCGTCGGGAGCGGACTCGCCGCCCCAAGGGCCGCCGCCCGAGCCCGAGTTGGAGGACCCGGCGCCGTCCAGGGGGCCGGGGCCGCGCTTCCCGAGCGCGCTGACGATCCTCGCCATCGTCACCGTCGCCGTGTGGATCCTGGCGTTCGTCATCCCGTCCGGCACGTACGACCGCAACGCGGACGGGGCGCCCGTCGAGGGCACCTACCACCGGGTCGACAGCGGCCAGAGCTTCGTGGACCGCCTCAACGACCTCTTCCTGTCGCCGGTGAACGGTCTTTACGGCATCCAGGACGCGAGGACGGGCCAGGTCGGCCCCTCACTGGCCGGCGAACTCTACGGCAGCGCCGGGGTGTTCCTCTTCGTGCTCGCCATCGGCGCGTTCATCACGGTGGTCTTCGCGACCGGCGCGCTCGACCGGGGCATCGGGCTGCTCGCCCACCGGCTCCGCGCCCGGGGCGCCCTGCTGATCGCGGGCGTCATGACGGTGTTCTCCGTCCTCGGCACGGTCGAGGGCTTCGCGGAGGAGACGCTCGGCTTCTACGGACTGATCGTGCCGCTGATGCTGGCGCTCGGCTACGACCGGCTGGTGGCGACCGGCACCATCATCGTGGGCGCGGGCATCGGTGTGCTGTGCTCGACGGTGAACCCCTTCGCGACCGGTGTCGCCTCCTCCGCGGCCGGCATCTCGCTCGGCGACGGCATCGTGCTGCGCTTCGTGATGTGGGTGGCCCTGACGGCGGTGTCGATCCTCTACGTGGTCCACTACGCGCGGCGCGTGCAGCGGGACCCGTCGAGGTCGCTGTCGGGCTTCCTGCCCGGGGACCGCGAACAGGCGGAGGCCGAGGCGGACCCGGCCGGCGGCGGGCCCCCGGAACTGACCCGCACCCACCAGGTCGTCCTGACGCTGCTCACCCTCGTCTTCGCGTTCATGATCTTCTCGGTGGTGCCGTGGTCGAGCGCCCTCACCGGCCGGGCCGACGCCACGCCCTACGGGTGGGAACTGGGCTGGTCCTTCCCGCAGTTGGCGGCGCTGTTCCTGGTGGCGGCGGTCCTGGTGGGCGTCGCGGCCCGGCTCGGCGAGGCCGCGCTCAGCTCGACGATCATCCAGGGCGCGGCCGACTTCATCTCGCCGGCGCTCGTGATCGTCCTGGCCAGGGGCGTCACGGTGATCATGAACAACGCGCGGATCACGGACACGGTGCTGCACTCGATCGAGGGCGCGGTGCGCGGGGCGCCCTCCGCCCTGTTCGCCGTGCTCGTCTTCGTGGTCAACCTGCCGCTGGCCTTCCTGATCCCCTCGACCTCCGGCCACGCCACCCTCGCGATGCCGATCCTGGCCCCGCTGGCCGACTTCGCGGGCGTCTCGCGCGCGGTGGTGGTCACCGCCTGGCAGGCGGCGAGCGGCTGGATGAACCTGTGGGTGCCCACGACCGCCGTCACCATCGGAGGTGTGGCCCTGGCCAAGGTCGGCTACAACAAGTACCTGCGCTTCGTGGCCCCGCTGCTCGCCATCCTGTTCGTGCTGATCTGCGCGTTCGTGGCGGTGGGCGCGGCCTTCACCTGACCTGCCCCGGCCTGGCACGCCGCCGCCCGGCATGCCGTCGCCGGACACGAACGCGCCCCCGGTGCTGTGCGGTACCGGGGGCGCGGACGGGGCCAACTCGGGCTGTCAGCCGACCAGTTGCTCGTAGGCGGGGAGCGTCAGGAAGTCCGCGTAGTCGGCGTCCAGGGAGACCTGGAGCAGGAGGTCGTGGGCCTGCTGCCACTTGCCGGCCGCGAAGGCCTCCTCGCCGATCTCGGCGCGGATCGCGGCGAGTTCCTCGGCCGCCACCTTGCGGGCGAGCTCGGCCGTGGCCTTCTCGCCGTTCTCGAAGACGACGCCCGCGTTGATCCACTGCCAGATCTGCGAACGGGAGATCTCGGCGGTGGCCGCGTCCTCCATCAGGTTGAAGATGGCGACGGCGCCCAGGCCCCGCAGCCACGCCTCGATGTAGCGGGTGCCGACCTGCACGGCCGAGACGAGACCCGCGTAGGTGGGCCTGGCGTCCAGGGAGTCGATGGCGATCAGGTCGCCCGGCGCCACCGAGACGTCCTCGCGCAGCCGGTCCTTCTGGTTCGGCCGGTCACCGAGCACCGCGTCGAAGGATGCCATCGCGATCGGGACCAGGTCGGGGTGGGCCACCCACGAGCCGTCGAAGCCGTCGCCGGCCTCGCGGTCCTTGTCCGCCTTGACCTTCTCGAACGCGACCTTGTTCACCTCGGCGTCGCGGCGCGAGGGGATGAACGCGGCCATGCCGCCGATCGCGTGCGCCCCGCGCTTGTGGCAGGTGCGCACCAGGAGTTCGGTGTACGCGCGCATGAAGGGGGCCGTCATCGTCACCGCGTTGCGGTCCGGCAGGACGAACTTGGCGCCGCCGTCACGGAAGTTCTTGACGATGGAGAAGAGGTAGTCCCAGCGGCCCGCGTTGAGCCCGGCCGCGTGGTCCTTGAGCTCGAAGAGGATCTCCTCCATCTCGTACGCGGCCGTGATCGTCTCGATCAGCACGGTGGCGCGGACGGTGCCCTGCGGGATGCCCACGTAGTCCTGCGCGAAGACGAAGATGTCGTTCCAGAGGCGGGCCTCCAGGTACGACTCCGTCTTCGGGAGGTAGAAGTACGGGCCCTTGCCGAGGTCGATCAGGCGCTGGGCGTTGTGGAAGAAGTACAGCCCGAAGTCGACGAGCGCGCCCGGCACCGGGCGGCCGTCGAACTGCAGGTGGCGCTCCTCGAGGTGCCAGCCGCGCGGGCGCATGACGACGGTGGCGAGCTGGTCGGCATCCTTGAGGGCGTACGACTTGCCGGAGCGCGGGTCGGTGAAGTCGATGCGACGCTCGTAGGCGTCGATCAGGTTGAGCTGGCCGAGGACGACGTTCTCCCAGGTGGGGGCGGAGGCGTCCTCGAAGTCGGCGAGCCAGACCTTCGCGCCCGAGTTCAGGGCGTTGATGGTCATCTTGCGGTCGGTCGGACCGGTGATCTCCACGCGGCGGTCGTTCAGCGCGGCCGGGGCCGGGGCGACCTTCCAGTCACCGGCGCGGATCTCCGCCGTCTCGGGACGGAAGTCCAGCGTGGAGGTGCGGGCGATCTCGGCGCGGCGGTCCCGGCGGCGGGTGAGGAGCTCGTCACGGCGCGCCGTGAAGTTCCGGTGCAGCTCCGCCACGAAGGCGAGGGCCGCGTCGGTGAGCACCTCTTCCTGCCGGGGCAGGGGCTCGGCATCGACGATGGCCAGCGGAGACGGCGCTGGTGCGGACATGAGCTGTCACTCCTTCGCGGGCGGTGCCCTGACGGCCGCCGGGTCGCCATGTATGGCACTCAGTGCCAGGGCTCCGAGGTACGACTGCGGGCGCCGGCTGATCTGACGGGCGCTTCTGAACAGTGGATACTAGTTTCCTCATGGTGGAAGTTCAATGGTTTGTTGATGTCGAGATTCTCCGGGTCGACAGACCATGGCGCTGGGTGCCACCCCGTTCACAGCGCGTCCTCAGCGCCTGCCCGGAGCCACCCGGTCCACTCCCGCTGTCCTCGACCTTCCCTCCAGGTCTACTGGAGGCGGCCGAGATCCGCCTCCGTATCGATGTCGTACGGCTCGGCCACGTCCCCGCACTCGACGAGTTCGATCTCCGCCTCATGCGCCCGCAGATAGGTGCGCGCGCCCCGGTCGCCCGTCGCCCCCGCCGCGATGTCCGCCCAGCGCCGCGACCCGAACAGCACCGGATGGCCGCGCTTTCCGTCGTACGACGCGGCCACCAGGGAATCGCCCGAACGGTGGGCGGCGAGCACCCGGGCCACCGCCTCGGCGCCGATGCCGGGCTGGTCCACGAGCGAGACGAGCGTGCCGCGCGGCGCCCCTGCGTCGTCGGCGCCGCCGTCCTTGGCCAGCGCGTCGAGCCCGGCCCGCAGCGAGGAGCCCATGCCCTCGGCCCAGTCCGGGTTGTCCACGAGGACGCAGCCCGCCAGATCGGCGCGGGCCCGGACCTCGTCGGCGGCGGCGCCGAGCACCACGTACACCGTGCGGCAGCCGCCCTCGCGCAGGACCCGTACCGCGTTCTCCACGAGGGGGCGGCCCCGGTGCGGGAGCAGCGCCTTCGGCCGCCCGCCGAGCCGGCGCCCGCCGCCTGCCGCGAGCAGCAGTCCCGCGACCGCTGCCTGATTTGTCGTCGGTTGTGTCATGGCCCCAGATATACCCAACGCTTGTCCTCAATTCCGTCCGCGCAGTGGCGCACGACACACCGGATGGCGTTAACTGACCCGCGCATCCCGGCAGTTGACCTTCGCTGCACGGGTTTTGAACACCTGCACAAGGACGTGCGTGGGGGAGGACTTTTGTTGCGAGGCATGGAGCAGAGAGCCGTGACCGGCAGTGGCGAGGACCCCAGGGTGAGCCAGTTACGGGCGGCCGTGTCCCGGCTGCGCCGCGAGCTGGCCGGGCACCCGGCGGAGTTCCCCGACCGGGCCGTGGCGGAGGACGAGCTGGCGGCGCTCGAGGCGATGGCGATGAGCGGGGTGCCGGAGGTGCCTCGGCTGCGCCGGTCGCTGTTGTTGATCGCGGGGTCCATTGGGTCGGTCAGTGCGTTGGGGGGTGCGGTGGCGGGGGTTCGCCGAGCCGTGGAACTCTTCGGCGGCCCTCCGCCCCCGACCCCCTAAGGCCCGGCCCCCTGGACCTCCTGGTCCTGGGCTCCTGGGCCTGGGCTGCTGGGCGTTCCGGTTTTGGCCTCCCGGCCCCTGGGCTCCCCGGTTTTGGCCTCCTGGTCCTGGGCTCCCCGGTCCTGGCCTCCTGGTCCTGGGCTCCTAGACCTCCTGGGCCTCCCGGTTTCCTGGGCCCCGGCCTCGTGGGCCTGTCGGGCTCCTGGGCCCTGGCCCTTCGCGGGCTCTCGCACCCCCTGCTGCCTTTGAGGTTCCCCACGCTTCGGAGGGGGTGGGGGGTGGGTGCGGTTTGGTGTCGCGCCGGGAGGGTCTAGGTGGTTGTGCTCGCGGGGGCAGGGGGCAGGGGGCAGGGGGCAGGGGGCTGGGGGTGCGCAGTTCCCCGCGCCCCTGGCAGGACTGGTGCCGGCCCGCACCTGTGGCCCGGCCCCCCCTCGCGCGGTTCCGCGCCCCTGGGGGTGCTGGGGATGCCCGGGGTGTGCGCAGTTCCCCGCGCCCCTCAACCCCCTGATCGTCTGCGGACCGTGGTCGCTTCTCACGCAGTTCCTCGTGCCCCTGGCAGGGTCGGTGTTGGCCCGCACTTGTATCCCGGCCCGTCTTGCGCAGTTCCCCGCGCCCCTAACAGCACCGGTGCTGGCCCGCACCGGGCACCTCAGCCCGTCCGGCGTTTGAGGACGAGCGCCGTTCAGGCGCGATGGGGGGTCCGGGGGCGCAGCCCCCGAAAGGGGTGCAGGGGACGCAGTCCCCGCCGGGGTTCGAGGGGCGGAGTTCCTCGGGGCATGGCAGCAGCATGGCGCACCCCGGGCCCGCGCGACCCGGTCGCGCGCGGGGTGCCCGGGTGCGGCGGATGCACTCAGCCCGGCTGGCGGATCAGACGGCGCGCCCCCGCGACGGCGACCGCCGCCGTGCGCGAGTCCACCCCCAACTTTGCGTAGATATGGACCAGATGGGACTTGACGGTGGCCTGGCTCAGGAACAGCTGCTTGCTGATCTGCTGATTGGAGAGACCGTCGCCCACGAGCTGGAGCACCTCCAGCTCGCGCCGGGTCAGCGCCTGGGCCGGCGTACGCATCCGGTCCATCAGCCGGTGCGCCACCGCGGGGGCGAGCGCCGACTGGCCCGCGGCCGCGGTGCGTACCGCCGCCGCCAGCTCCTCGGGCGGGGCGTCCTTGAGCAGATAGCCCGCCGCTCCCGCCTCCACCGCCGCGAGGATGTCCGCGTCCGTGTCGTACGTGGTGAGCACCAGGACGCGGGGGGCGCCGGGCCGCGCCGTGATCCGCGCGGTCGCCTCGGCGCCGTGCATCCCCGCTCCGAACTGGAGGTCCATCAGGACGACGTCGTACGCGTCCGACGCGGCGAGCTCCACCGCGCGTTCGGCGGTGGCCGCCTCGCCGGTGACGGCGAAGTCGGCCTCGGTGTCGAGCACCGCGCGCAGCCCGGCCCGCACGATGGGGTGGTCGTCGGCGAGCAGCAGCCGGATCGGGGCCGCGTTCACCGGGCGCCCGCCACGGGCAGCGGCAGCGTGATCGCGACGGCCGTGCCCTGGCCCGGCGCCGACTCCACGCTCAGGGTGCCGCCCAGCGACTGGGCCCGCGAGCGCATCGCGGGCAGGCCGAAGCCGCTCGTCTCGCGGGGGCGCCGCGCCGCCGGGTCGAAGCCGCGCCCGTCGTCGACCACGTCGAGGGCGACTGAGGTGTCCATGAAGCTGAGCGTGATCTCGGCCCGGCCGGCCGAGGCGTGCTGCACGGTGTTGGCGAGCGCCGACTGCGCGATGCGCAGGAGCGCCACCTCGTACGGGGTCGGCAGCGCGACCGGGGTGCCGCTCACGCCGAACTGCACGGCGGGTCCCGGCGCCGCGGCGCACAGCCGTTCCAGGGCGCCGGACAGCGAGCCGTGCTCCAGGTCCGGCGGGGTCAGCGCCTTCACGAAGCGGCGCGCCTCGGCCAGGTTGTCCTGGGCCGCGCGGCGGGCCTGCTCGACGTGGCCGCGGGCCGGGTCGCCGTCGGGCAGCGCGCGCTCGGCGGCCCGCAGCAGCAGCTGGATCGAGGAGAGTCCCTGGGCGAGCGTGTCGTGGATCTCGCGGGCGAGCCGCTCGCGTTCGGCCAGGGTGCCCGCCGTGCGCTCGGCCTCCGCGAGCTCGGCGCGGGTGGCCACCAGCTCGTCGATGAGCTCGCGGCGCCGCTCGCTCTCGCGGTACAGCGCGTCGTACCCGAACACGGTCGCCACCGCGACCGCCGCCCCGAGCAGCGGCCCGATGAACGCGCCGGGCGTGACCTGCTGCCCGTGCAGCAGGAAGCTCGCTATGGCGGCCCCCGCGGTCGCCAGGACCGCGGGCAGCGCCCAGCGCGCGGCCAGCAGGTGGAGCAGCAGGAAGTAGAGCGGGAAGGCGGCCCACAGCGCGTCCGGCGACAGGGCGAGCAGTGCGAGCCAGGTGGCGCCGAGCGCCCCGAGCCACCAGGCACCGGCCCGGGTGCGCGGCCGTACCGCGGGCAGGGCCACGCCCACCGCGTACACCGCGGCCATGACGACGACCGCCACGACCGCCGCCCCTGCGTGCGGCCCGCCGTCGCCGACGGCGCGCACCGCGGCCAGCGCGAGCAGCCCGCCGAGCAGGGCGTGCAGGCACAGCCGCAGCAGGGCGGTGACAGGGGGGTGGGGGCGTGCGGAATCCATAGGACTTCCAGCGTACGGGCCGGGCGGGCGGCCCCGGTCAACCGAAAGTTTGATGTGCGGGTGCATCCTTCGATGCGGCACGCGATGCCCGGGCGCGATGTGGCGGCGGGCCGCGCTCAGCAGGCTTGGGACCATGTTCGTCGCATGGAGAGACCTCCGGTTCGCCAAGGGCCGGTTCGCGCTGATGGGTACGGTCGTGGTGCTCATCACCCTGTTGGTGGGGCTGTTGTCCGGGCTCACCGCGGGCCTGGCCCGGGACAACACCTCGGCCCTGGGCGCGCTGCCCGCCGACCGGCTCGCGTTTGCCGCACCGCCCTCCGGGCAGTCCGTTTCCTTCACCAACTCCGTTGTTTCGAGCGCCACTTGGCATGCCTGGCGGCAGGCGCCCGGGGTGCGCGCCGCCGATCCGATCGCCGTCTCGACACTGAACGCGAAGGTGGGCGGGCGCACGGCCGCGGTCTCCTCCTTCGCGGTGCCGCCCGGATCGCGGCTGGCGCCGGCGCCGGTGCGCGAGGGATCGGTGGTGCTGTCCCGGGGCGCGGCCGGCGATCTGGCCGCGCGAACCGGCGACACCCTGACGCTGGGCGGCCGGACCCTCACCGTCGCGGGCGTCGCGGGCGAGGACTCCTACAGCCACACCCCGGTCGTGTGGACGGCGCTCGCCGACGGCGCGCCCGCCACCGTCGTCGCCCTCACCCTCGGCTCCGGCGCCGATCTCACCGCCACCGATCACCGGCTCGCCACCCGGAGCCTGACCCTCACCGACGCCCTCGCCGCGCTGCCCGCCTACCAGGCGGAGAACGGCTCGCTCCAGCTGATGCGCGGTTTCCTGTTCGTCATCTCGGCGCTGGTGGTCGGCGCGTTCTTCACGGTGTGGACGATCCAGCGCAGCGCCGACATCGCCGTACTGAAGGCCCTCGGCGCCTCGACGCCCTACCTACTCAAGGACGCGCTCGGCCAGGCGGTCGTGATGCTCACGGCCGGCACCCTCGCCGGCACGGGGATCGCGGCGCTCGCCGGATCGCTCGTCGGCGACGCGGTGCCCTTCGTGCTCGATCCGGCCACCACGCTGGGGCCCGCCGCCGTCCTGATCGTGCTCGGCGTGCTCGGCGCCGCCCTGTCCATCCGGCGCATCACCGCCGTCGACCCGCTGACCGCGCTCGGGAGTGCCCGATGACCTCTGCCACCACCCGCCACGAGATCCCCCGGCAGACCCCTGCCCCGGCGCTGCTCCTGGACGGCGTCACGCTCACCTACCCCGACGGCGAGAGCCGCCTCACCGCCCTGGACGGGGTCTGCCTCGCGGTCGGCGCCGGTACGGTGACGGCCTGCGTCGGCCCGTCCGGATCGGGCAAGTCCAGCCTGCTCGCGGTCGCCGCGACCCTGGTCACCCCCGACCGCGGCCGTGTCGTGGTGGCGGGCACCGACACCGCCCGCCTCGGCCCCGCCGACAAGACGGCGCTGCGCCGCAGCTCCATCGGCATCGTGTTCCAGCAGCCGCACCTGCTGCCCTCGCTCACCGCCGCCGAGCAGCTCCAGGTGATGGCCCACCTCGCGGGCCGCGGGCCGCGCGCGGTGCGGGCCAGGGCCCTGGAGCTGCTGGCCGCCGTCGGCCTCGCCGACCAGGCCCACCGCCGCCCCCACCAGCTCTCCGGCGGCCAGCGCCAGCGGATCAACATCGCCCGCGCCCTGATGAACGAGCCGGCCGTGCTCCTGGTCGACGAGCCCACCAGCGCCCTGGACCACGAGCGGGGCACCGCGGTGCTCGACCTGCTGCTCGACCTCACCCGCGAACGCGGCACGGCCACCGTCCTGGTCACCCACGACCGGGCCCGTCTGGAGCGGATGGACGCCGTGGTGACCATGGCCGACGGACGCCTGAGCCCGGCGGGCGCGGTGACGGGCTGACCCGGTCCGCACGCACGGGACCCCGGCGGTGTGGCACATACCGCCGGGGTCCTGGGGTGTCCCGGGCCGGCCGCCCGGGTCCGCTCAGTTCTGGCCGCCCGTGCTGGCGAGCGCCGTCGACAGCTCCTGGGCGATCCCCTGGAGGATCGGCACGATCCGGTCGGTGGCCGCCTCGGTGACCCGGCCCGCCGGGCCGGAGATGGAAATGGCCGCCGCGGTCGGGGAGTTGGGCACCGACACCGCCAGGCAGCGCACCCCTATCTCCTGCTCGTTGTCGTCGACCGCGTATCCGGCGCGCCGCACCTGCTCCAGGGCGTCGAGGAAGCCGTCCGCCGTGGTGATCGTCTTCTCGGTCGCCGCCGGCATGCCGGTACGGGCGAGGAGCGCGCGCACCTCCTCCGGCGGGGTGTGCGCGAGCAGCGCCTTGCCCACGCCCGTGGAGTGCGGCAGCACCCGGCGGCCCACCTCGGTGAACATCCGCATGGAGTGCTTGGAGGGCACCTGCGCCACGTACACGATCTCGTCGCCGTCGAGCAGCGCCATGTTCGCGGTCTCGCCGGTCTCCTCGACGAGCCGGGTCAGATACGGCCGCGCCCAGGTGCCGAGCAGCCGGGAGGCCGATTCGCCGAGCCGGATCAGGCGCGGGCCGAGGGCGTAGCGCCGGTTGGCCTGCTGGCGCACGTACCCGCAGGCGACGAGCGTGCGCATCAGGCGGTGGATGGTCGGCAGCGGCAGGCCGCTGCTCGCGGAGAGCTCGCTGAGGCCGACCTCGCCCCCCGCGTCCGCCATCCGCTCGAGGAGATCGAAGGCGCGCTCAAGAGACTGGACTCCTCCACTGGCGGCGGAGGGTTTGGAGGCGTCGGTGGTGCTGGCGCTTGACGTCGGCACGGCGCGTTCCTTTCGATGCTGGCAGGCGAAGCAGAAGACTATCGGGCGGTTGTCCGGCCTACCCTGGACAGGTGGGGTGTGCCCGCCGGTCGGAGCGGGTTTGTCCGTTCGTTCGCGGCACCCCGTGGCGATAGCTCCATTCTGCTGCGCGAAATTCTATTTCCATTCTGTGGAAACCTCCAAGACTCGCCCCCGTGGCGGCGGTCACGCCCCGGCCACCCTTGACGGCTTCGTCGGCGAGCGCGCAAACTCCTTCAACAGATCGTTGAATTCCGTTGTACGGAAGATTTCGCTGGGAAGTGAGGGCTCGGGTGTCCGACGTCAACCTGGTACTGCGCTCGACGCGCGTCATCACCCCCGAGGGGACGCGCCCGGCCACGGTCGCCGTCGCCGGCGGGAAGATCGCGGACGTACTGCCGTACGAGGCCGAGGTGCCCGCCGGCGCGCGCCTGGAGGACTTCGGCGACGACGTGCTGCTGCCCGGCATCGTCGACACCCATGTGCATGTGAACGACCCCGGCCGCACCGAGTGGGAGGGCTTCTGGACCGCCACTCGCGCGGCGGCCGCCGGTGGCATCACCACCCTCGTCGACATGCCCCTCAACTCGCTGCCGCCCACCACCACGGTCGAGAACCTGCGGATCAAGCGGGAGGTCGCGGCGAGCAAGGCGCACGTCGACACCGGCTTCTGGGGCGGCGCGCTGCCCGACAACCTGCGCGACCTCAAGGCCCTGCACGAGGCCGGCGTCTTCGGCTTCAAGGCGTTCCTGTCGCCGTCGGGCGTCGAGGAGTTCCCCGAGCTGAACCCGGAGCAGCTGGAGCGCTCGCTCGCCGAGATCGCCGGGTTCGACGGACTGATGATCATCCACGCCGAGGACCCGCACGAGCTGGACGCGGCCCCCCACCTGACCGGCCCCAAGTACGCCGACTACCTGGCGACCCGGCCGCGCGTCTCGGAGAACACCGCGATCGAGGGCCTGATCGCGGCCGCCAAGCGCGTCGGCGCCCGCGTGCACATCCTGCACCTGTCCTCATCGGACCCGCTGCCCGTGATCGCCGCCGCCAAGCGCGAGGGCGTCCGGCTCACCGTCGAGACCTGCCCGCACTACCTCACCCTGACCGCCGAGGAAGTCCCGGACGGGGCCAGCGAGTTCAAGTGCTGCCCGCCCATCCGCGAGGCCGCCAACCGGGACCTGCTGTGGGCGGCGCTCGCCGACGGCACCATCGACTGCATCGTCACCGACCACTCGCCCTCCACCATCGCCCTGAAGACCGACGACTTCGCCACCGCCTGGGGCGGCATCTCCGGTCTCCAGCTCAGCCTCCCCGCCGTCTGGACCGAGGCCCGCAAGCGCGGCCACAGCCTGGAGGACGTGGTCCGCTGGATGTCGACCGCGACCGCCGAACTCGTCGGGCTCGGCCAGAAGGGCGCCATCGAGGCCGGCCGCGACGCCGACTTCGCGGTGCTCGCCCCCGACGAGACCTTCACCGTGGACCCGGCCGAACTCCAGCACCGCAACCGCGTCACCGCGTACGCGGGCAAGACGCTGCACGGTGTCGTCAAGTCGACCTGGCTGCGCGGCCAGCGCATCCAGCACGACGGCGTCATCGCCGAGCCCGCCGGCCGCCTCCTCGAAAGGAACAACTGACACCGTGAGCACCCTGCCCACCTTCACCGGTGACGCCAGCCCCTACGGCGGCGGCGACCCCTACGCGGACTACCGCTCCGCGGACTTCGCCTTCACCCAGTACGCCGACCTCGCCGACCGGCGCCTCGGCGCGGGCGTCATCGCGGCGAACGACGAGTTCTTCGCCGAGCGCGAGAACCTGCTCAAGCCCGAGGCCGCCGAGTTCGACCCGGAGCACTTCGGGCACAAGGGCAAGATCATGGACGGCTGGGAGACCCGGCGCCGCCGCGGCGTCTCGGCCGACCGCCCGCACCCCACCGACGAGGACCACGACTGGGCGCTCGTCCGCCTCGGCGCCCCCGGTGTGGTGCGCGGCATCGTCGTCGACACCGCCCACTTCCGCGGCAACTACCCCCAGGCCGTCTCCGTCGAGGCCACCTCGGTGCCGGGCTCCCCGTCCCCCGAGGAGCTGCTCGCCCCGGACGTGAAGTGGACAACCCTCGTACCCCGTACGGCGGTTGGCGGCCACGCGGCCAACGGCTTCGCGGTCGACGTCGAGCAGCGCTTCACCCACCTGCGGCTCAACCAGCACCCCGACGGCGGCGTGGCCCGGCTGCGCGTGTACGGCGAGGTCGTCCCCGACCCGCGCTGGCTCGCCACCCTCGGCACCTTCGACCTCGCGGCCCTGGAGAACGGCGGCCAGGTCGAGGACGCGTCCGACCGCTTCTACTCGCCCGCCACCAACACCATCCAGCCGGGCCGCTCCCGCAAGATGGACGACGGCTGGGAGACCCGGCGCCGGCGCGACAAGGGCAACGACTGGATCCGCTACCAGCTGGCGGCCCAGTCCGAGATCCGCGCGGTCGAGATCGACACGGCCTACCTCAAGGGCAACTCGGCCGGCTGGGCGGCGCTCTCGGTGCGCGACGGCGAGTCCGGTGAGTGGAGCGAGGTGCTGCCGCGCACGCGCCTGCAGCCCGACACCAACCACCGCTTCGTCCTGGACGCCCCCGCCGTGGGCAGCCACGTACGGATCGACATCTTCCCCGACGGCGGCATCTCCCGCCTGCGCCTCTTCGGTTCCCTGACGGCCGAGGGCGCGGCGCGCCTGACCGCGCGCCACCAGGAACTGGGCGGCTGACGCCCGGTCCCCCCGATCAGGGCGGCACGACACCCGCCCGCCGGCGCGAGGCACCCCGACCCGACAGCACCGGGGTGCCTCGCGTTCTTTCGCCACTAGGCCGCGTGGCCGCCGTCCACCGAGAGTTCGGCGCCCGTCACGTACGCGGCGCCCTCACCCGCCAGATACGCCACCGCCGAGGCGACCTCGCCGGCCGTACCGAACCGGCCGAGCGCGGTCATCGCGCTCTGGCCGTCCGCGTACGGGCCGTCCGCCGGGTTCATGTCGGTGTCGATGGGCCCGGGCTGGACGAGCGTGGCGTTGATCCCGCGCCCGCCGAGCTCCCGCGCCAGCGCCTTGGTGAGCCCGCTCAGGGCGGCCTTGCTCGTGGCGTACAGGGTTCCGCCGGGGCCCGGCACCCGCTGCGCCATGCAGGAGCCGATGGTGATGATCCGCCCGCCCGGCGTCATGCGGGCCGCCGCGGCCTGGGCCGCGAGGAAGGCGCCGCGCACGTTCACCGAGAGCACCCGGTCGACGTCGGCGTGGGTGAGCTGGTCCAGCGGGCCGAGTACGCCGACGCCCGCGTTGTTCACCAGGACGTCGAGACCGCCGAAAGCCTCCGCGGTCTCCTCGACGGCGGTGCGGGCCGCCGCCGGGTCCGCCAGGTCCGCGCGCAGCGCGAGCCCCCGCCGGCCCATCGCCTCGATCTTCGCGACGACCTCCTTGGCCGCTCCCTCGTCCTGGACGTAGGTGACGGCGACATCGGCGCCCTCCTGTGCCAGCCGCAGCGCGGTGGCCGCGCCGATGCCCCGGCTGCCGCCGGTGACCAGGGCCTTCTTGCCCATGAGTGCGTTCATGATGACGTCCCTCTTTCCGAGCCGTACGACCGGCCGCATTGGTTGCGGGTTCAAGCAAAGCGCTCGCGCCGCGCCCCCGCTGGCGGCCTTCGGACACCGAGGCCCGGATGCCGGAACCCGGCACTCCGTGTCGTACGTTGACATCCGGACACCACCCCGCGCGCGTCAGGAGACCGGCCGTGACCCTCAGGCAAGAGATCGTCGGCAACGCCATGCAGATGGCCGTCGTGAACCTCACCCCCGGCCAGACCGTCTACTGCGAGGCCGGGAAGTTCCTCTTCAAGACCGCCAACGTGTCGATGGAGACCCGGCTGTCCGGGCCCGGGCGAGACGGGGGTGCTCCGGGCGGCCAGGGCGGTGGCGCGGGGGGCGGCATGGGCGGGATGCTGCGCCAGGCCATGGGCACCGCGATGCAGGTCGGGCAGCGCGCCCTGGCCGGCGAATCGCTCGCCTTCCAGTACTTCACCTCCACCGGCGGCGAGGGCACCGTCGGGTTCGCGGGGGTGCTGCCCGGTGAGATGCGCGCCCTCGAACTCACCGGCTCCCGCGCCTGGTTCGCGGAGAAGGACGCCTTCGTGGCCGCCGAGTCCACCGTCGACTTCGGGATCGCCTTCCAGGGCGGGCGCTCCGGCATGAGCGGGGGCGAGGGCTTCGTCCTGGAGAAGTTCACCGGCACCGGCACCGTGATCATCTGCGGCGCGGGCAACTTCATCGACCTCAACCCGGCCGACTTCGGGGGGCGCATCGAGGTCGACACCGGCTGCATCGTCGCCTTCGAGGAGGGGATCGAGTACGGGGTGCAGCGCATCGGCGGCCTCAACCGGCAGGGGTTGATGAACGCGGTCTTCGGTGGGGAGGGGTTGTCGTTGGCGACCCTGGAGGGGAATGGGCGGGTCATTCTCCAGTCCCTCACCATTGAGGGGCTGGCCAATGCGTTGCGCAAGGCGCAGGGGGGTGACAAGCAGGGGCCCACTGGGGGGCTCTTCTCCACCCATGCGGGGTGACGCCGGCTCTTCGCGCCGTTCCTCGCGCCCCTGACCCCCCGCTGTCGGGTGCGGGCCGTGGTCGCTTTTCGCGCAGTTCCTCGCGCCCCTGAAACCCGCTGTCGGGTGCGGGCCGTGGTCGCTTCTCGCGCAGTTCCCCGCGCCCCTGGCGGTGCCGGGGTGGGGCGGGGTCATTTCTTGGGGGCTCTTTCGGAGGCCAGGAGCAGGGCCGCTCCTGTGACCGCCAGCACGATGCTCGCGAAGACCTCGTGGCCCTGCAGCGCGTCGACACGGTGCACCAGGGCCCAGAGCTTGAACCAGCCGGTCCACTGGTGCAGCAGTCCGCCGATGCCCTGGAGCAGCAGCAGGAGCCCGGCGACTTCCAGGAATTTCCTCATGCCCCGAGCCTGCGCCGGCCACCCGGCGCCCCGCGTCGGCCGTCGGGACGCCGTCCGTGCGTCCAAAGTCTGCGGCCGTGCGACTTTGGTAGCGGGGCGCGCCCAGGGCGTGCCGCCGCGGCCGGGAGCTGCGTAACTTTGTCGACATGACACGTGCCGGACCCGAGTTCCGCTGGCTGCTGCCCTCCGCGGTGGCCGACCCCGAGCTGCCCGGGGACCGGTCCCGGCCGCGCCGCACCGTACGGGACTGGGCCGTCGACCTCTGCGCCTTCCTCGGCGCCGCCCTCATCGGCATGCTCACCGCGGACGCCCTCGGCAAGACGCCCGGCTACTCCGACACCGTCATGGTCCTCGACCAGCTGGTGGGCGCCCTCGCGTGCTGCGCGGTCTGGCTGCGCAGGCGACGGCCCGCCGGTCTTGCGCTCGTGCTCGCCCTGGTGTCGCTGGTGGCACCGGTGGCGTCCGGGGCGTTCCTGGTCGCCCTGTTCAGCCTCGCCGTGCACCGGCCGTTCAAGCCCCTCGTGCTGGGTGTGGGCGGCGTCGCCGTGCTCAGCTCGGTGTTCCAGCCCGTCGTGCGCCCCGACCCCACCACCAGCCTGCTCACCAACGCGGTCGTCGGAACCGTCCTGATCCTGCTGGTCACCGGCTGGGGCATGCTCGTACGCTCCCGGCGCCAGCTCGTCGTGGCGCTGCGCGAGCGGGCCGCCCGCGCCGAGGCGGAGGCGGCGCTGCGGGCCGAGAACGCCCAGCGCCTGGCGCGCGAGGACATCGCCCGCGAGATGCACGACGTGCTGGCCCACCGCCTCACCCTGCTCTCGGTGCACGCGGGCGCCCTCGAATTCAGGCCCGACGCACCCCCCGCCGAAGTCGCCCGGGCCGCCGGCGTCATCCGGGACAGCGCGCACGAGGCGCTCCAGGACCTGCGGCAGATCATCGGCGTGCTGCGCAGCCCGGGCGAGGGCGCCGACGACCGGCCCCAGCCCACCCTCGCCACCCTCGAAGCGCTGGTCGCCGAGTCCCGCGAGGCGGGCATGAAGGTCGTCCTCGACAGCCGCATCCCGGACGCGGACCACGTGCCCGCCGCCACCGGGCGCAACGCCTACCGCATCGCACAGGAGGCGCTCACCAACGCCCGCAAGCACGCCCCCGGCGCCCAGGTCACCGTCACGGTGGCCGGCCGGCCCGGCGACGGGCTCATCATCGAGGTCACCAACCCCCCGCCGCCGGGGCCCGTCCCCGAGGTCCCCGGCTCCGGGCAGGGCCTCATCGGCCTCACCGAACGCGCCACCCTGGCCGGCGGCCGGCTCGACCACGGCCCCCGCGCCGACGGCTCCTTCGCGGTGGTCGCCCGGCTGCCGTGGCCGGCGTGACGGGACCGCGCCACCATGACCCCCCTGCCGTCCGCACCCGCCGGGACCACCCCGTTCCCGGCGAGCCCCGCCGGCTGGCTACGGTGACCCCCATGACCATCCGACTGCTCGTCGTCGACGACGACCCCCTGGTGCGCGCGGGTCTCGCCCTGATGCTCGGCGGCGCCGAGGACATCGAGATCGTCGGCGAGGCGGCCGACGGCTCCGCGGTGGCCCAACTCGCCCTGGAACTCGGGCCGGACGTGGTGCTGATGGACATCCGGATGCCCCGCGTGGACGGACTGACCGCCACCGAGACGCTGCGCGCCCGCCCCGACGCGCCCGAGGTGATCGTCCTGACCACCTTCCACGCCGACGAACAGGTGCTGCGCGCCCTGCGGGCCGGAGCCGCCGGGTTCCTCCTCAAGGACACCCCGCCCGCCGACATCGTCGCCGCGGTGCGCCGGGTGGCACACGGCGATCCGGTGCTCTCCCCGGCCGTCATGCGGCAGTTGATGGTCCAGGCCGCCGGCGCCGCGGTCGCGCCCGGCGACCGTACGGCCCGCGCCAGGGAGGGCGTCGCACTGCTCGCCGAACGCGAACGCGAGGTGGCCGTGGCCGTCGGCCGGGGCCACTCCAACGCCGAGATCTCGGCCCGCCTGTATCTGAGCGTGCCCACCGTGAAGACCCACGTCTCGCGCGTGCTGGCCAAGCTGGGGCTCAACAACCGTGTGCAGATCGCCCTGTTGGTGCACGATGCCGGCCTCCTCGACGCCGAGGACGGCGACGTAGGCTGACCGCATCCGAACGGAGGGCGGGGCCATGACGGTGATCGATCTGAACGAGCGCGCCGGGGAATTCAACGCCGACCCCTATCCGATGTACGCCAAGCTGCGGGCGGCGGGGCCCGCCCATCTGGTGCGCGCCCCCGGCACGGGCGACGAGGTCTGGCTGGTCGTCGGTCACGAGGAGGCGCGGGCCGCGCTCGCCGACCCCCGGCTCGGCAAGGACTGGCGCCCGCTGGCCGAGGAGGGGTACGTCGAACTGCCCGCCAGCGCCAACATGCTGGAGGCCGACCCGCCCCACCACACCCGGCTGCGCAAGCTGGTGGCGGGCGAGTTCACCCCGCGCCGCATCGAGGCACTCCGCCCGCGCGTCCAGGAGATCACCGACGGGCTGCTCGATGCGATGCTGGCCGCCCCGGGCCGTACGGCCGACCTCGTCGACGCGCTCGCCTTCCCCCTGCCGATGACCGTCATCAGTGAACTCATCGGCGTCCCCGACCTCGACCGGGACGCCTTCCGCGTCCTGTCGAACCAGGCCGTCGCGCCGCCCTCGGGCGACGACGGCGCCGCCGCGGTCACCGAGATCGGCGAGTACCTGGCCGGTCTCATCGAGGCCAAGCGCTCCGCGAGCCCGGCCGACGACCTGCTGAGCGCCCTGATCCGCACCCGGGACGAGGGCGGCGACCAGCTCTCGCACGCCGAACTCATCGGCATGGCCTTCCTGTTGCTCGTGGCGGGCCACGAGACCACCGTCAACCTGATCTCCAACGGCGTACGGGCCCTGCTGACCCACCCCGACCAACTGGCCGCGCTGCGCGCCGACTTCGACGGCCTGATCGACGGCGCCGTCGAGGAGATGCTCCGCTACGAGGGGCCGGTGGAGACCGCCACCTACCGCTTCGCCCGCGAGGAGGTCGTGATCGGCGACGCCCGCATCCCGGCGGGCGCCCCGGTCCTGGTCTCGCTCGCCTCCGCCGGACGCGACGCCTCGCGCCACACGGACCCGGACCGCTTCGACATCCGCCGCGCCCCGCAGAGCCATCTCGCCTTCGGCCACGGCATCCACTTCTGCCTCGGCGCCCCGCTCGCCCGCATGGAGGGCCGGATCGCGGTCCGCACCCTCCTGGAACGCGCCCCGGACCTCCAACTCGACGCCGGTGAGGGCGCGTTGGAGTGGCTGCCCGGCCTGCTCATCCGGGGCGTACGCCACCTGCCGGTGCGCTGGTGAGCCGCCTTAGCCGTCCGAAAGACACGCCCTAGGCGCGGCGGGCCGCCGCCGCGCGCCTGCGGTGCTCGCCGCTGAGCACGAGCGAGGGCCACTCGTCCCCGTACGCCCCGCAGGCGCACACCGACCACAGCGACCACTGCTGGGGCACCGAGTAGTACGGCACCAGCACCCTGGCCGTGCGCAGCCGCGACACCTTGACCGGGACCAGCGCGGGCAACACGTCCGGGGTCTGGCCCGCCAGGATCGCCCGGCGGCACGACGGGCAGGCCGGGCGCCGGTCGGCCGCCGCCTCGCGCGGCCCGGTGCGGCGCCTGGCCCGCTGCCGGTGCTGCTTGCGGTCGGGGGAGTGGGTGTCCTCGGCCGCGGTGTGCAGCGGGTTGTAGAAGCAGCGGCGGGCCGCCTTGGGCGCGGGTTGTCCGGCGGCCCGGGCGTGGACGGCCGCGAACCGTTCGAGCGCGCGGTCGGCGAGCACCGCCGCGGCGGCGAGATCGGGCAGATCGGCCGCCTCGTCGAGCAGCTTGCCCGCCGCCTGGAAGGCGTCGAAGGCCCAGGCGCAGTCGAGCCCGGTCCGCGGGTCGGCGCCCATCGGCCCCAAAGGACCGTCGAAGGGCGGGAGTTCGGCCGTGCGCAGTACGTCACCGATCGCCGCCACCCGCTCCGACACCAGCCGGTCGAGCCGTTCACGGGCCGCCGCCCACTCCTCCAGGACGAGCTGCTGCTGTTCCTTCGACAGCTCCCCGGACCGCTGTTCGGGCACGGCGGGACGCAGCCGCTCCATGAACCACCAACGCCTCAGCACCTGGCCTCCCTCGCCCCGACCAGGGTAGAAGCCCGGCGCGACGCCGGAGCGCCAGGGTCCGGCCGCCCACCGCCCGGGTGCCCGGGGCGCCACCCCGCACGGCCGCCTCCCGTTCACCCGCACCGGCGACGCGCCGGAAAGCCGTGCGTCGCGGCCCCGGGCACCGTACTGTCCGCCGTATCCGCCGAACCGACGTGAAGGGGACACGCGTTGACCAGCGATGTCATAGTCGATCTCGCCGCACTGGGCGATGACTTCACCCGCGATCCGTACCCCGTCTACGCCGCGCTGCGGGCCCGGGGGCCGGTGCACCGCATCCGTATGCCCGAAGGCGGCGAGGCCTGGCTCGTCGTCGGGTACGAGGCGGGGCGCGCCGCGCTCGCCGACGACCGCCTCTCCAAGGAGTGGCGCAACGCGGCGCCCGACCTCGGGGTGCGGCAGGTCTCGTCCGGCACCACCATGCTCAGCTCCGACGCGCCCGACCACACCCGGCTGCGCAAGCTGGTGACCCGCGAGTTCACGCCCCGCCGCATGGCGGCGCTCGCCCCGCGCGTCCAGGAGATGACCGACGGCTTCGTGGACGCGATGCTGGCCGCGCCGGAGCGCCGGGCCGACCTCGTCGAGGCGCTGTCCTTCCCGCTGCCGATCACCGTCATCTGCGAACTCCTCGGTGTGCCCACCCTCGATCAGGACACCTTCCGCCACTGGTCCAACGTCTCCGTCTCGGCGACCTCGCTCGACGACCGGCTCGCCGCCGCCCGGTCCGTCACCGAGTACCTGACGCGCCTCGTGGACGAGAAGCGGGCCAGGCCCGGCGACGACCTGATGAGCGGGCTGATCCACGCGGCCGACGAGGAGGGCGGCGACCACCTCTCCCACGACGAACTCCTCGGCATGGCCTGGCTGCTGCTCGTCGCCGGCCACGAGACGACCGTCAACCTCATCTCCAACGGCATGCTCGCGCTGCTCGGCCACCCCGATCAACTGGCCGCACTGCGCGCCGACTTCGACGGGCTGATCGACGGCGCCGTCGAGGAGATGCTGCGCTACGACGGACCGGTCGAGACCCCCACGTACCGCTTCACCAGGGAGCCGGTCGAGATCGCCGGGACTCCGGTGCCCGGCGGCGGTCAGCTGGTGCTCGTCGCGCTGGCCGACGCCGACCGCGATCCCGCGCGCTTCGCGGACCCCGACCGCTTCGACATCCGGCGCGACGCCCGGGGCCACGTCGCGTTCGGGCACGGCATCCACTACTGCCTGGGCGCCCCGCTGGCCCGCCTCGAAGCCCGCATCGCGGTCCGCACCCTGCTCGACCGCTGCCCGGACCTGGCGCTCGACATCCACCCGGCGGCCATCCAGTGGCGCACCGGCATGATGATGCGCGGCCCCGAACACCTGCCGGTGCGCTGGTAGTTCACCGGAGGCGGCGCGGGGTCGGCCGGCCGGGTCCTTCGCCCGGGTGGGCCCGGCCGGGCTCTCCCTCCCGGGGGCTCGGCCATCTCACACCCCGGGCTCACCCGGCCGGGATCTCCGCGATCCGCACCACCCTGCGCTCCCGGCGCGACACCTCGCAGGCCTCCGCGATGCGCAGCGCGTGCAGGGCGTCCCGGCCGTCGCACGGGTTGGCCGCCTCGCCGCGCACCAGCCGGACGAACGCGTCGAGCTCCGCCTCGTAGGCGGGGCCGAAGCGTTCGAGGAAACCCGTCCACGGCTTGTCCGGGCGGGCCGGGCCGTGTGGTTCGGCCGAGGTCAGCGGGGTGCGGTCGTCCAGGCCGACCGCGAACTGGTCCTGTTCACCGGCCAGTTCGAGACGTACGTCGTAGCCCGCGCCGTTGCAGCGGGTGGCGGTCGCGGTGGCGAGGGTGCCGTCCTCCAGGGTGAGGACGGCGGCGGCCGTGTCGATGTCGCCGACCGCGCGGAACATCGCCGGCCCCGCGTCCGAGCCGGTGGCGTACACCTCGGTGACCTCGCGTCCGGTCACCCAGCGCACGATGTCGAAGTCGTGGACCAGACAGTCCCGATAGAGCCCGCCGGACAGCGGCAGATAGGCGGCGGGCGGCGGCGCCGGGTCCGAGGTGACGGCCCGCACGGTGTGCAGCCGTCCTAGGCGACCCGAGCGCACCAGGTCGCGGGCGCGGCGGTAGCCCGCGTCGAAACGGCGCATGAAGCCGAGCTGGAGCTCGGTGCCGGCCGCCTCGACGGCGCGGAGCGCCTCCAGGGTGCCCGGCACGTCGAGCGCCACGGGTTTCTCGCAGAAGGCGGGCAGTCCGGCGCGGGCGGCCTCGGCGATGAGGCCGGCGTGGGCGGCGGTCGCGGAGGCGATCACCACGGCGTCCGCCCCGGCGAGTGCCTGTGGCGCGGTGGGCGCGGCCGTGGCGCCGGTGAGGGCCGCGACCTCGGCGGCCCGCGCGGGGTCGGCGTCCGCGACCACCAGCTGGCCGACGTCCGGGTGGCGGGCCAGCACCCCCGCGTGGAAGGCGCCGATTTGTCCCGTTCCGATCAGTGCGATACGCATGGGCACACCGTGGCCGGGACAGGAGGACGTGTCAAGAGTTTGTCCTGACAATCGAACTTCACGACTTCCCGTCAACATCCCCGGCGCACTACGCTCGCTCCGTGCCCAAGCAGCCCAGGTCCGTGCCGGACTTCCCCAAGCCGCTCCAGCTCAGCGTGGACCGCACCAGCCCGGTCCCGCTGTACTTCCAGCTCTCGCAGCAGCTGGAGGCGGCCATCGAGCGGGGCACCCTGACGCCCGGCAGCCTCCTCGGCAACGAGATCGACCTGGCCGGGCGGCTCGGCCTGTCCCGGCCCACCGTCCGCCAGGCCATTCAGGCGCTGGTCGACAAGGGCCTCCTGGTGCGCCGCAGGGGCGTGGGTACGCAGGTCGTGCACAGCCAGGTCAAGCGCCCGCTCGAACTGAGCAGCCTCTACGACGACCTGGAGGCGGCCGGCCAGAACCCCGCCACGACCGTCCTGCGCAACACCTTCGAGCCGGCCACCGCCGAGGTCGCCGCGGCGCTCGGCGTGCCCGAGGGCAGCGGCGTCCAGCTGGTGGAGCGGCTGCGGTACGCGCACGGCGAGCCCATGGCACGACTGCGCAACCATCTGCCGGCCGGGCTGCTCCCGCTGGACACCGAATACCTGGAGGGCACCGGGCTCTACCGCCTGATGCGCGGGGCGGGCATCACGCTGCACAGCGCGCGCCAGACCGTGGGCGCCCGGGCGGCCACCGGGCAGGAGGCCGACCTGCTGACCGAGACCGTCGGGGCTCCGCTGCTGACCATGCAGCGCACCACCTTCGACGACACCGGCCGGGCCGTCGAGTTCGGCTCGCACATCTACCGGGCCTCGCGCTACTCCTTCGACTTCCAGCTGCTCGTCCGGCCGTGACAGCGGGGTCGACGGGGTTGTGACGTCATTGCGTCAGAATGTTCGGACAAAGTGTTGACGCTGTCGCGCCCGCGCCGCTAGAACTCACGTGCCGCAACCGGGCGGCCGGGACAGAAGGCGGAACCCATGCGCACACCCCGCACACCCCGCACGGCAACCACGGCGGCCGTGGCCGTCGCCGCACTGGCGCTCACGGTCGGCGGTTGCAGCAGCTCGGGCGGCAAGAGCTCCGAGGACAAGGGCTCCGCCCCGGCGGGCGGCGGGGCGGCCGTCACCACCCCCCGCCTCAAGATCGCGATGGTGACCCACTCCGGTGAGGGCGACACCTTCTGGGACATCGTGCAGAGCGGTGCGAAACAGGCCGCGGCCAAGGACAACGTCGACTTCCTGTACTCCGCGAGCAAGGAGGGCCAGCAGCAGGCGCAGCTCGTCCAGGCGGCCATCGACCAGAAGGTGGACGGGCTCATCGTCACGCTCGCCAAGCCCGAGGCCGTCAAGGACGTCGTCAAGAAGGCCGTCGCCGCCGGGATACCCGTGGTCACCATCAACTCCGGCGCCGACTTCTCCCGGGCCGTCGGCGCGCTCGGCCACATCGGCCAGGACGAGGGGGTGGCCGGCGAGGCGGTCGGCGAGGAGCTGTCCGGACGGGGGAGGAAGAAGGTGCTCTGCGTCATCCACGAGCAGGGCAACGTCTCCCTGGAGCAACGCTGTGCGGGAGTGAAGAAGACCTTCAAGGGCAGTGTCGAGAACCTGAACGTGGACGGCACCAACACGCCCGCCGCGACCTCCTCCGTCGAGGCGAAGCTCCAGTCCGCCCGGGACATCGACGCCGTCGTGACCCTCGGAGCCCCGATGGCCGCCGCGGCCGTCAAGGCGAAGGCGGACGCCAACAGCGCGGCCGAGGTGGACACCTTCGACCTGAACGCGGCGGTGGTCAAGCAGTTCAAGGCCCAGCAGATCGGCTTCGCCGTCGACCAGCAGCCCTACCTCCAGGGCTATCTCGCCGTCGACGAGCTGTGGCTCAACAAGACCAACGGTGATGTGATCGGCGGCGGCCGGCCGGTCCTCACGGGGCCGGCGATCGTCACCGCGAAGGACGCGCCGACGCTGGAGAAGTACACCGCCCGCGGTACCCGATGATCGCCCGCCGACCCCGCGTGACCCATACTTGGGCGGCCGGGGATGGCCTGAACCAGCCCCGGCGGCACCCGGTGGTACAGCAAGAAGGGCACGGCGTCGTGGCAAGGGTTGGGACAGGGGTACGCGTCATGGGCGCGGTGCTGGCAGCGGTGCTCGGAGCGTCCTTGGCGGGGTGCAGCAGCACCGGCGGGAAGCGCGCCGAGGATGCGCGCAAGTCGGCGCAGGCCCAGGGCAGGGCCGCGGTGGATACGCCCCGCTGGAAGGTCGCGATGGTCACCCACTCGGGCGACGGCGACACGTTCTGGGACATCGTCCAGAGCGGCGCCAAGCAGGCCGCCGTCAAGGACAACATCGACTTCCTCTACTCGCACAGCGACCAGGGCCAGCAGCAGGCCCAGTTCGTGCAGGCCGCGATCGACCAGAAGGTCGACGGACTGATCGTCACGCTCGCAAAGCCGGACGCCCTCAAGGACGTCGTGGCCAAGGCCGAGAAGGCCGGCATCCCGGTGATCACCGTGAACTCCGGCTCGGAGAAGTCCAAGGAGTTCGGCGCGCTCACCCACATCGGCCAGGACGAGACCATCGCGGGCGAGGCCGTCGGCGACGAGCTGAGCAAGCGGGGCCGCAAGAAGGCGCTCTGCGTCCTGCACGAGCAGGGCAACGTGGGTCACGAGCAGCGCTGCGCGGGCACCAAGAAGACGTTCAAGGGCGAGGTCGAGAACCTCTACGTCACCGGCACCAGCATGCCGGACGTGCAGTCCTCCATCGAGGCCAAGCTCCAGGCCGACCCGTCCATCGACGCCGTCGTCACCCTCGGCGCACCGTTCGCGGACACGGCCGTCAAGGCCAAGCAGTCGGCCGGAAGCTCGGCCGAGGTCGACACCTTCGACCTGAACGCCAAGGTCGCGGCCTCCCTGAAGGCCGGCACCCTCGGCTTCGCCGTCGACCAGCAGCCCTACCTCCAGGGGTACGAGGCCGTCGACCTGCTCTGGCTCTACCGGTACAACGCCGACGTGCTCGGCGGCGGGCTCCCGGTCCTGACCGGGCCCCAGATCATCACCAAGGACCAGGCCGCCGAGCTGGAGGCGTACACGAAGCGGGGGACGCGATGACCGCGACCGACATCGCCGCGGACGAGCGGCTGCTGCGCCGCTCGGTCTGGCGCAAGATCCTCGGCCGTCCCGAACTCGGCTCGGTGGTCGGGGCGGGCGCCGTCTTCCTCTTCTTCTCCGTCGTCGCCGGAAGCTTCCTGCAGCCCTCCAGCCTGTCGACCGTGCTCTACGCGGCCTCGACGATCGGCATCATGGCGGTGCCGGTGGCACTGCTGATGATCGGCGGCGAGTTCGACCTGTCCGCCGGTGTCCTGGTGACGACCTCGGCGCTCGTCTCCTCGATGTTCAGCTACCAGATGACCGCCAACGTCTGGGTGGGCGTGGGCGTCTCGCTCCTGGTCACCCTCGCCATCGGCGCCTTCAACGGCTTCATGCTCACCCGTACCAAGCTCCCCAGCTTCATCATCACGCTCGGCACGTTCCTGATGCTGACCGGCCTCAACCTCGGCTTCACCAAGCTCATCAGCGGCACGGTCTCCACCAAGTCCATCGCCGACATGGAGGGCTTCGAGTCGGCGAAGGAGCTGTTCGCGTCGCAGTGGAGCATCGGGGCGGTCGACCTGAAGGTCACCATCCTGTGGTGGTTCGCACTGGTGGCGGTGGCCACCTGGATCCTGCTGCGGACCCGCTTCGGCAACTGGATCTTCGCGGTGGGCGGCGGGGCGGACGCGGCCCGCGCGGTCGGCGTCCCGGTCTTCCGCACGAAGATCGGCCTGTACATGGGCGTCGCGTTCGCGGCCTGGGTCTCGGGCCAGCACCTGCTGTTCTCGTTCGACGTGGTGCAGTCCGGCGAGGGCGTCGGCAACGAGCTGATCTACATCATCGCGGCCGTCATCGGAGGCTGTCTGATCACCGGCGGCTACGGCTCCGCGATCGGCTCCGCGGTCGGCGCGTTCATCTTCGGCATGACCAGCAAGGGCATCGTGTACGCGGAGTGGAACCCGGACTGGTTCAAGTTCTTCCTCGGCGCGATGCTCCTCCTCGCCACCCTGCTCAACGCCTGGGTGCGCAAGCGGGCGGAGGCGACAGCATGACGACCACCCCACCCGGGACGGCCGGGCAGACGCCCCTGGTCGAGCTCGACGACGTCAGCAAGTACTACGGCAACATCCGCGCCCTCGAAGGCGTCTCCCTCGAAGTGCACGCCGGGGACATCACCTGCGTCCTCGGCGACAACGGGGCCGGCAAGTCCACCCTCATCAAGATCATCGCCGGGCTGCACCGGCACGACGCGGGCGCCTTCCGCATCGAGGGCGAGGACGTCTCGCTCAGCAACCCGCGCGAGGCCCTGGACCGCGGCATCGCCACGGTCTACCAGGACCTGGCCGTGGTCCCGCTGATGCCGGTGTGGCGCAACTTCTTCCTCGGCTCCGAGCCCACCAGGGGCAAGGGCCCCTTCCGGCGGCTCGACGTCGAGACGATGCGCGCCACCACCCGCGCGGAACTGCTGCGCATGGGCATCGACCTGCGCGACGTGGACCAGCCCATCGGCACCCTGTCCGGCGGCGAGCGCCAGTGCGTGGCCATCGCGCGCGCCGTCCACTTCGGCGCCAAGGTGCTCGTCCTGGACGAGCCGACCGCGGCCCTCGGCGTGAAGCAGTCCGGAGTCGTCCTGAAGTACGTGGCGGCGGCCCGGGACGCCGGGCTCGGCGTGGTTCTCATCACGCACAACCCGCACCACGCCTATCTCGTCGGGGACCGTTTCGTGCTCCTCAAGCGCGGTGCGATGACCGGCAGCCACCTGCGTACGGACATCACCCTGGACGAGCTGACCCGCCAGATGGCGGGCGGCAGCGAGCTCGAAGAGCTCAGTCACGAGCTGCGGCGCGCACCCGCCCCCGAGCACCTCGGCGGCCCGCCCGGCAAGGAGTGAACCGGCCGCCCCGGGCCACCGGGGCGGCCCCTCGCACACGGTCCGCGCCCGGCAGGGGTGGCAGAATCGGCCCCGATGACCACGTACCGCGACTTCGCCCTAGCCCACCGGGGTTCCGCCCGGGCCACCGTGCTGCGCACCGTCGGCACCCGGGAACGCCGCTCCCATCTCACGGCGCCCCGGGTCCCGACCGTCGGCATCGACATCGGCGGCACCAAGGTGATGGCCGGGGTCGTGGACGCGGACGGCAACATCCTGGAGAAGCTCCGCACGGAGACCCCGGACAAGTCCAAGAGCCCCAAGGTCGTCGAGGACACCATCACCGAGCTGGTGCTCGACCTCTCCGACCGGCACGACGTGCACGCCGTCGGCATCGGCGCGGCCGGCTGGGTCGACGCGGACCGCTCCACCATCCTGTTCGCCCCGCACCTCGCCTGGCGCAACGAGCCGCTGCGCGACGCCCTCCAGGCCCGCCTCGCCGTGCCGGTCATGGTGGACAACGACGCCAACACGGCGGCCTGGGCCGAATGGCGCTTCGGCGCCGGACGCGGCGAGGACCACCTCGTCATGATCACGCTCGGTACCGGCATCGGCGGCGCCATCCTGGAGGACGGTCAGGTCAAGCGCGGCAAGTACGGCGTGGCGGGCGAGTTCGGCCATATGCAGGTCGTGCCCGGCGGGCACCGCTGCGCCTGCGGCAACCGCGGCTGCTGGGAGCAGTACAGCTCGGGGAACGCGCTGGTGCGCGAGGCCCGCGAACTGGCCGGTGCCGACTCGCCGGTGGCGTACAACATCATCGAGCGGGTCGGCGGGCACATCCCCGAGATCACCGGACCGCTCATCACCGAGCTGGCCCGCGAGGGCGACGCCATGTGCGTCGAGCTGCTCCAGGACATCGGGCAGTGGCTCGGCGTCGGCATCGCCAACCTGGCCGCCGCCCTCGACCCGTCCTGCTTCGTGATCGGCGGCGGTGTCAGCGCCGCCGACGACCTCCTGATCGGCCCCGCGCGGGACGCCTTCAAGCGCCATCTCACCGGCCGCGGCTACCGCCCCGAGGCTCGCATCGCCAAGGCGCAGCTCGGTCCCGAGGCCGGCATGGTCGGCGCGGCCGACCTCGCCCGTCTGGTCGCCCGCCGCTTCCGCCGGGCCAACCGCCGCCGCGTCGAGCGCTACGAGCGCTACGCCAAGGCCGCCGAAGCCGTCCGCAGGACGGGCACCACCCGCACCACCCAGGAAACCGACTGATGATCCCGCCCGACCGCCCCGCGGTGCCGCGCCAGTCCCCGCCGCCCGACGAGAAGCCGCCCGAGAGCCGCACGCACATGATCCGGCGGCGCTGGATCACCGCGATCATCATCGTGCTCCTCATCGGCGTGCCGGCCGGCTATCTGGCCATCTCCGCCGAACAGAGCCGCACCAGCGGCCGGGACAAGGAGTCCGAGGCATCGGCCCGCGGCCTCCAGAAGGACTGGCCGTCCAAGACGCAGCGCCGCATCTACGACGTGCCGGTGCCCTCGGACGCGATCGGCGTCGCGTACTACGAGACGAACAGCTGGCAGGTCAGCAAGCTGTTCGTGCAGTTCACGACCAGCGCGGCCGGCCTCGCGGAGTTCATGAAGGAGAGCGGCACCAGCACCGCCGCGCTCAAGCCAGGGGACGTGACGATCGACGCCGACGACGCCCACCGGGTGGGCTGGACGTTCTTCCCGGGACACGACTGGGCGGGCACCACCCACGTGCAGAAGGACCCGCTGCCGACGCAGAACATCACCGTCGACGAGACCGACCCCGACAAGCCGGTCGTCTTCGTCGTGTCCACGGCGACGCCCTGACCCGGGCGGCCGCGCCGCGCCCCGCGTTCCTCCGCCGGCTCAGACCAGCTGCGGGGCCGGGCGCGCGCCCACCGGGTCCGGCAGGACGACGTGCACCAGATAGGGCAGGACCGCGACCATCCGCGGGTCGTGGTCGAGCAGCACCGCGGCCGGTGACCAGCCGCCGGCGCGCAGGGCGTCGAAGGGCCGGGTCCACTGCACGGAGGCCGCCCGGGACGCCCGCGCCGGGCACTCCTGGTCCGGGCGGACCGCCGGGACGCTGCGGCAGCCGCCGCGCAGCGCGCGCTCGGCCGCCCGGTGCACGGCGGCGGCCCGGCCGCCCGCCACGGCGATGAACGTCGGTCCGTGCGGAGCGGGACGCAGCGCACAGGCCGGCAGCGAGAGCAGCTCCGAGAGGTCGTGCACCACGGGGTGGCCGGGGGTGCGCAGCGGGGCCACGGCGCACGCCGCACAGTCCGCCGGATGACAGCTCCCCGCACAGCCCGGCCGCAGATCCAGGCGCGGCACCCGCACGCCGTCGGCGGCCAGCCGCTCGGCGATCAGCGACTCGCACTGCTGGGCGAGGCCCTCCTCGACCGCGCTCAGCCAGGTGAACCCCGCCGCCGCGCCGACGGGTGCGAGCCCGGCGGCCCGCCCGTCGGCGGCGGGGACGGCGTGCGCGGGGATGCGGCGGAGTTCGCCCGTCACCAGGTCCATGCCCCAGGGCGCGCCCCGGCCGAGCCCCGCCGCCGCCCGGGCGGCCAGCGCGCTCAGGAACGGGTCCAGGTCGGCCGTCCCCGCCGGCACTCCGGCGAGCGCCGGCTCGGCGGCCGCCCGTACGAGCGCCTGCTCGGGGTCGGCCGCCGCGCCCCCCACCACGGCGACGAAGGCAGCCCGGACCTCCGCCTCAGTGGGGATGCGCCTGAACTCCTCGCGGGTCATGTTCGGCTGTTCCTCTCGGGGGTCGCTGCCGCAGGACGGGGTCGGTCCATGGAACCCGGCCGCGATATGCGGCCGATAGATTCCTGATATCCGACGACCCCTCGCCGGCCCCGACCGCGCTGCCCTGCCCGGACGGCGGCCCGGGAGCCGCGTACGCGACGGCCGCCGCGTATCCGCGGGCCACGCTGAGGTCCACCAGCGTCCACCCCGTGAGCTCGGCCGGACGGTGGCCGGTGCCCACGTAGTCCACGTCCGGCGAGACCCCGAGCCCTGTGCCGATGCCCTTCAGATAGGCCTCCTTGCGGCACCAGCAGCGGCCGAACCCGGCCACCCGCTCACCGGGCAAGGGGAGTTGGGCGAGCTCGGCCGTCTCCAGGGGGTGCAGGGTGGGGGCGAGTTCGTCCGCGACCGCCGCGTCCGGCAGGCGCTCCACGTCCACGCCGACCGGGGTCGGCCCGAACGCCAGCAGCACTTGGTCGCCGCTGTGGGAGAGCGAGAAGTGCAGCCCCGAGCCGGGCACGGCGGGTCGGCCGTGCGGTTCCGCGCACAACGGGCAGGGCTCGCGGCCCAGGACGACGTCGGCGGGGTCCACGTCGAGGTAGGAGCCGAGCAGCCGGCGCAGGGCCAGGTGCGCGGCGGCGTAGCGGTTGCGGTCGGCGGGTGAGCGGAAGCCGGTCCAGCGCCGCCGCTCGGTCGCGTCCAGCACCCGGTGGGCTTCGGCGACCGCCTCCTCGTGGTCGCCGACCGTCAACTGCCACAGGTCGAGCACCTCCTGGGGCCGGGGCAGGGGAACGGGCAGCGGGGCGGCGGTGAGGACGCGAGGGCGGGCGCCGGGCGGGGTGGAGAGGGTGTGCGGAAGGGTCGTGGGCATCGAGACCTCGGTGTTCGGTCGTCGCCAATCGGGTCGGTGGAGGCGCCGGCGGGCTCGGCCCGCCGGCGCCTCGCGTCGGACGCTCAGACGCCGGGGCGGGGCCGGATCTCCAGCGTGCAGCACTTGACGCTGCCGCCGCCCTTGAGCAGCTCCGAGAGGTCGAGGCCGATGGGCTCGAAACCCCGCTCGCGCAGCTGCCGGGCCACGCCGGTGGCGGCCTCCGGCAGGATGACGTGGTGGCCGTCGCTGACCGCGTTGAGGCCGAACACCTCGGCATCGGCCTCGCTGACCAGGATCGCGTCGGGGAACAGGCGCTCCAGTACGGCGCGGCTGCCCGGCGAGAAGGCCCCGGGGAAGTACATGATCTCGTCGCCGTCGAGCACCGTGAGGGCGGTGTCGAGGTGGTAGAAGCGGGGGTCCACCAGGTTCAGGCTGATCACCGGCCGGCCGAGGAACTCCTGTGCCTCGGCGTGGCCTTCGGGCGCGCTGCGGAAACCGGTGCCGGCCAGCAGCCAGTTGCCGGTGACCAGGAAGTCGCCCTCGCCCTCGTTGACGTGCACCGGGTCGTGCAGCTCGGCGTATCCGTGCGAACGGAACCACTCCAGGTAGGCCGGCCCCTCGGCGGCGCGCTCCACGTTGCGGAACTTGACGCCGAGCACCTTGCCGTCCACCACGGTCGCGCCGTTGGCCGCGTACACCATGTCGGGGTAGCCCGGCAGCGGGTCGATCAGCTCGACGGTGTGGCCCAGCTCCTGGTGCAGGGCGTACAGCTGCTCCCACTGCGCGATGGCGAGGTCGGTGTCCACGGGCTTCGCCGGGTCCATCCACGGGTTGATCGCGTAGGTGACCTCGAAGTGGGTCGGGCGGCACATGAGGTAGTGGCGGACGCGGGCGGTGCGGGCGGGCTTGTTCATGATGTTCCTCCGGAACGTCGCGGTTCGCAGGGACGCGAAGCGTGTGGGGTGAAGTGAGAGAAGTGAAGTAAGGCCGGTGGTACGGGAGTTGAGAGATGTACGCGGCGCCGGCCGAGGTCAGACGGCCGGGGTGAGGAGGGCGTCGTCGAAGTCGGCGCCCATCCGTACGCCGTCGTCCCAGGGGGCGATCCGCTGGAGGCAGATCTGGTCCTGCCAGCGCCCCGAGGCGTACAGATGGCCGCGCGAGACGCCCACGGTGTGGAACCCGTGCTTGGCCAGGACGCGCAGCGAGGCCGCGTGGTCCACCCGGACGTATGCGTCGATCCGGTGCAGGCCGAGCTCGAAGAAGGCGATGTCCAGGACCTGGCCCACGGCGCTGCTCGCGTGCCCCCGGCCGCCGAAGCGGCGCGGCACCCAGTAGCCGACGGAGGCGGCCATCAGGCTGCCCAGCGTGATGCCGGTCAGATTGATCCGGCCCACCGGCTGCCCGTCGGCCTCCATGATCCAGGGCATCATCCGCCCGTCCGCCGACTCCCGCAGGGCCTGTGCGACGGAGGCACGCTGGCCCTCGGGGGTGAAGAACGCGTCGGGCTCGTCGGGTTCCCACTCGCGCAGGAAGGCGCGGTCCTGGCGGTAGAGCTCGGCGAGCGCTTCACTGTCCGCCGGGCGAAGTGGTCTGATGCGCATGGTGGTTCAGCTCTCCTTTCGGGCGGGGAAGTCCCGCAGGCGGCGGATCGGACTGGCGAGCAGGACCCCGGCCGCGCCGAGCAGGACCGCCGCCATGATCCAGATCGTGGGCCGGGTGCCGAGCGTGCTGCCGAGCGCGCCGCCGAGCAGGGCGCCCACCGGGATCGCCCCGTAACCGATGGTCGCGCTGGTGGCGCGGACGCGGCCGAGCAGTTCGGTCGGGCAGTACGTCTGGAAGAAGCTGCCCGCGATGACGTTGCCGGCGATCACTCCGCACACCGCCACGCCCCAGGCCACCGCGCTCAGCGCGATCGGCAACTGCCGTCCGCCCAGCGGCACGAGGAACATGAAGGGCGCGATCACCAGCATGCAGAGCAGCAGGCCCCGGGCGCTCCCGAAGCGGCGGGCGATCCACCCCGCGACGCCCGCGCCGGCCAGGCCCCCGGCGCTGACCACCGCGAACACGGTGCCGACGGATCCCGGCGACAGACCGGCGTCGCGCAGCAGGAACACCGTCTGGACGGCCTGGATGCCGTTGAGGGCGAGGTTGCCCAGCATGCTGAAGCAGGCCAGGGTCCGCAGATAGGGGTCGCCCAGGAGGAAGCGCAGGCCTTCGAGGATCTCCTGGCGCAGCGCACGGCGCGCGGCCGGCGGCGGGGGCTCCTCGTGCACGTCGATCCGGCCGAGGCACAGCGCGGAGACCAGATAGCTCAGGGCGTCCGCGAACAAACCCGTTACCACGCCCAGGAGTTGGGTGACCAGGCCCGCGACACCGGGGCCCGCCACCTCCACCGCCGCCTCGCCGCCGCGCAGCTTGGTGTTCGCCTCCAGGATGTCGGCGGAGTCGACCACGGACGGCAGCAGGGCGCCGTAGGCCGTGCTGAAGAACACCTTGGCGACGCCGGTCAGCAGGGCCACCACCAGGACCTGGGCCACCGTCAGACAGCCCGTCCAGGCGGCCACCGGCACGCTGGCGAACAGCACCATCAGGACGAGGTCGCAGACCAGCATGACCCGGCGCCGGCGCCACCGGTCCACCCAGGCACCGGCCGGCAGTCCGATGAACAGCCACGGCAGCCAGGTGGCCGCCGTCAGGACGCCCATCAGGAGCGGGCTCGCGTCCAGCGTGACCGCCGCCACGAGCGACAGCGAGACGTTGCCGATGGCGGTGCCGAGGCCGCTGACGGTCTCACCGAGCCACAGCCGGCGGAAGTTGGCCGCGCCCCACAGGCCCCAGCGTCCGCGCGGCGCGCTGTCGGGCCCCGCCGGCTTTCGCGGCGCGTACGTCGTGCTCATCGGGTCTCTCCCTGATCCGTCGTGGCCAGCTTCTTGGTGACGGCCTCGGCGACGGCGGCGATCGGGCCGGGCCGGGTCATCGCGCCGTGCGCGCAGGCGATGGTGCGGTGTTCGATCAGGCCGGTCACATGGGGGCGCCAGGCGCTCTCGTACGGCCAGCCCTCGGGCTTGTCGAGCGAGGCACCGATGAACAGGGCGTCGCCGTGGAAGACGCCCGGGCGGTGGGCGTCGAGCAGCACGTGGTGGTCGGCGTAGATGCGGGGCAGCTCGCGGGCGGCCGGTCCGAGCATGGCCTCCAGGGTCGCGAGCCCCTCCTCGGCGTCCGCGCCGTCCTCGTAACCGAGCGAGGCCAGGAGCATGGCGACCGGATCCTCTTCCGCGGCGAGCGGGTCCGGGGCGGCCCCGGGCTCCGCGGCGGGCGTCACCGGGTAGCCGTCGAGCAGCGTCAGGGAGGCGACCTCCTCGCCCTGCTCCTGGAGCAGCACCGCGACGGCGTGGGCGACCACCGCGCCGAACGACCAGCCGAGCAGGTGGTAGGGGCCCGCGGGCTGGACGGAGCGGATCCGCTCCAGGTACGCGGCCGCCATGGCGTCGACGCTGCCGGGCGTGGCGCCCCGCAGGCCCGGCGCCTGCAGCCCGTACACGGGATGGTCCGCCGTCACATGGCGCAGCAGACCCGAGTACACCCAGCTGATGCCGGCCGCCGGATGCACGCAGAAGAGCGCGGCTCCGGCGCCTCCGGTACGCAGCGGGAGCAGCACGTCGAGCGCGTCCTGCGTGCTGTGTTCGCCGTCGAGGTGATGGCTGAGGGCGGCGGGGGTGGGGTGTTCGAAGAGGGTGCGGATGCCGAGGTCGGCGCCGAGGACGGCGCGGATGCGGCTGAGCAGCCGGGTGGCGAGGAGCGAATGTCCGCCGAGGTCGAAGAAGCTGTCGTCGATGGTGGTGGCGGCCAGGCCGAGCGTCTCGGCGAAGAGTTCGGTGAGGACGGTTTCGCGGGGGGTGCGTGGCGGGCGCCCCTGGGTGGGGACGTGGTCGATGGGCGGGAGGGCCTTGCGGTCGAGTTTCCCGTTGACGTTGAGGGGGAGCACGTCGAGGCGGGCGACGGCGCCGGGAACCATGTACCCGGGCAGGTGGTCGGCCGCGTGGCTGCGGGCCTCGGCGGGTTCGGCGGTGCCGGTGATGTAGGCGTTGAGCCGGTCGCCGTCCGCGGTGACGACGGCCTGGGTGATGCCGGGGTGCTGGGTGAGGACGGTCTCGATCTCGCCGAGTTCGATGCGGAAGCCGCGGATCTTGACCTGGTGATCGGTGCGGCCCAGGTATTCGAGGTCGCCGTGACGGGTGCGGCGGGCCAAGTCGCCGGTGCGGTACATGCGTTGGCCCGGGGAGTAGGGGTTGGCGACGAACCGTTCGGCGGTGAGCCCGGGCCGCCCGAGGTAGCCGCGGGCCAGGCCCGTTCCGGCGATGTACAGCTCGCCGGCGACGCCGGGCGGAACGGGTTGCAGCGCGGTGTCCAGGATGTGGATCTGGGTGTTCGCCACCGGCCTCCCGATCACCGGCTTGGTGGTGCCCGCCCCGCCGAGGGTGGCCGCGGTCGACCACACGGTGGTCTCGGTCGGCCCGTACAGGTTGGTGACTTCGGACGACAGCGAGCACATCGTGTCGGCGAGGGCGGGCGGCAGCGCCTCGCCCCCGACCAGCAGTCGCCGTCCGCGGGCCACCGCGGAGTGCTCGGCCAGCAGCGCCTGCCACAGGCTCGGGGTGGCCTGCACCAGGGTGGCCCCGGAGTCCTCGATCAGGGCGGCCAGCGCGCTCGGGTCGCGCACCGTGTCGTCGTCCGCGACGACCACGGCGGCGCCGCTGATGAGCGGCAGGTACATCTCCAGGGCGGAGATGTCGAAGGCGAGCGTGGTCAGCGCCGGCACCCGGTCGTCGGCGTCCAGCGGGAACCGGTCGGCCATCGTGGTGAGGAAGTTGACCAGAGCGCCGTGGGTGACCACGACACCCTTGGGCTTGCCCGTCGAGCCGGAGGTGAAGATCGCGTACGCCGCCTGGTCCGCCGTCACCGCCACCGGCTGCCGGGCCGCACCGGCCGCTCCAGGACCGTCGTGCGCGCCGTGGTCGTGCTGGGCGCCGTGGCCGTGCGGGGCGGGTCCGTCCTGCGCGGCGTCCGGGTCGAGGTCGACGCGGATCACCGGCAGGCCCGGGACGTTCAGGTCGGTCCCGCCGTCGGTGATCAGCAGGGCCGGGGCCGCCTCGCCGAGGATCGCCTCGACGCGCTGCGCCGGCTGGCGCGGGTCGAGCGGTACGTAGGCCGCTCCCGTCCGGTGCACCGCCAGGGCCGCGACCGGGAAGTCCGCCGACCGGGGCAGCGCGATGGCGACGAACCGCTCGGGCCCGGCACCGGCCGCCGCGAGCCGCCGGGCGAGCCGGTCGGCGCGGGCGTCCAGCTCCGCGTAACTGACGACCGTGTCGCCATGGACGACGGCCGGGGCGTGCGGAGTGCGGGCCGCCTGCGCGCCGATCAGATCGGCGACGGTGCCGGGCGGTAGCGCCCGAGCGGTGTCGTTGCCGCGCTCCAGGGCGGCGAGATCGCCGTCGGCCAGCAGGTCGAGCGAACCGATGGGACGGTCCGGGTGCTCCGCCACCTGGTGCAGCAGCCGTCCGAGCGCGGCGAGCAGCTTCTGCGCGGTCTCCTCGTCGAACAGGTCACTGGCGTACTCCAGCGCGCCGTCGAGTCCGACCGGAGCGCCCTGGGCGTCGTGCCGCTCGGCCAGACCGAGCGTGAGGTCGAACTTGGCCACACCGGACTCGTCCACGGGCTCCGGCCGCGCCGTCACACCGGGGAAGTGCAGTTCGGCGGCGGAGGTGTTGTCGAAGGACAGCATGACCTGGAACAGGGGGTGGCGGGCCATGGAGCGTACGGGGTTGAGTTCCTCGACGAGGCGCTCGAAGGGCACGTCCTGGTGGGCGTAGGCGGCGAGGCTGGTGTCGCGCACCCGGGCCAGGAGGTCCACGAAACTGGGACGGCCCGACAGGTCGACGCGCAGCACCAGGGTGTTGGCGAAGAGCCCGACGAGATCGGAGACCGCCTCCTCGGTGCGGCCCGCCACGGGCGAGCCCATGGGGATGTCGTCCCCCGCCCCGTAGCGGCCGAGCAGCGCGGCGAACGCGGCCTGGAACAGCATGAACGGGGTGACGTGGTGCTGCTGCGCCAGCGCGGTGAGCCGCGTGTGCAGCTCTGCGCCGAACTCCCGGCGTACGACGCCGCCCCGGTAGGTGGGTGTGCTGGGGCGGGGCCGGTCGGCGGGGAGTGACAGCTCGTCGGGAAGATCCGCCAACTGGCTTGTCCAATAGGCGAGTTGGTCACTGAGCGAACTGCCGTCGGTGTCGGTGGTGCCGAGCAGCTCGCGCTGCCACAGCGTGTGGTCGGCGTACTGGAGGGGGAGCGGCTGCCAGGTGGGGGCGGTGCCGCTGAGGCGGGCCTGGTAGGCGGTGGCGAGGTCGGTGAACAGCGGGCGCAGGGACCAGCCGTCGCTCGCGATGTGGTGCAGCACCACTACCAGGACGTGCTCGTCGGCGCCCTGCGGGACGAGGTAGGCGTGCAGGGGAATGTCGGTGGCGAGGTGGAACAGGTGCCCGGTCACCTCGGACGGGGGCCGGTGGGTGAGGGAGAGCAGGGGAGCGGGCGGGGCGTCGAGGATCTGCTGGTGCGGGACGCCGTCGAGGGAGGGGTAGACGGTGCGCAGGGCTTCGTGGCGGGTGACGACGTCGCCGAGGGCCGCTTCGAGCGCTGCGGTGTCGAGAGGGCCGTGCAGGCGCAGGGCGAAGGGGATGTTGTAGGTGGCGCTGGGGCCTTCGACCTGGTCGATGAACCACAGGCGCTGCTGGGCGAAGGACAGCGGGAGCAGGTCGGGGCGCTCGGCCGGCGCCAGGGCGGGCCGGCCGGCTGCGGTGGTGAGCCGGTCGGTGAGCTGGGCGACGGTGGGGGCCTGGAAGAGGTCGGCGACGGAGACCTCGGCGCCCAGGACGCCGCGGATGCGGGTGATGAGACGCGTGGCCAGGAGCGAATGCCCGCCCAGCGCGAAGAAGTCGTCGTCGATGCCGACGGACTCCAGATTGAGCACCGAGGCGAACAGGCCGCACAGCACCTCCTCGCGCGGGGTCCGTGCGGCACGGCCCGGGAGGTCGGAGGCGTACACGGGCTCCGGCAGCCGCTTGCGGTCCACCTTGCCGCTGTTGTTCAGGGGCAGGGCCCCCAGGACGACGATCGCGGCGGGGACCATGTACGGGGGCAGCGTGGCGAGGGCGTGCCGGCGTACGCCGTCCGCGAGGGTCCCTTCGGCGAGGCCGCGTTCGGCAGGGCCTCCTGCCGTGGGGCCGGACGGGTCGCCCTGCGGGGTGCAGTACGCCACGAGCCGCTTGTCGCCGCCGTCCTCGCGGACCACGACCACGACCTGGCCGACGCCCTCGTGACCGCTCAACGCGGCCTCGATCTCCCCGAGTTCGATCCGGAAGCCGCGGATCTTGACCTGGTCGTCGGTCCGTCCCCGGAACTCCAGGGCGCCGTCGGCGCGCCGGCGCACCAGGTCGCCGGTGCGGTACATCCGCTCGCCCGCGAGGAAGGGGTGGGCGACGAACCGCTCGGCGGTCAGGGCCGGCCGGCCGAGGTAGCCGCGGGCCAGACCGGCGCCGCTGACGTACAGCTCGCCCGGCACACCCGTCGGGACGGGCTGGAGCCGCTCGTCCAGGACGTACGCCTGCATGTTGTCCAGCGGGCTGCCGATCGGCACCCGTGCCCCGGCCGCGTCCTGCGCGGTGATGGGGTGGAAGGCGGCGAAGGTGGTGGTCTCGGTCGGGCCGTAACCGTTGCCGAGGGCGAGCCCCGGGCAGGCGTCGAGCACCCGGCGCACCGCGGCCGGCGAGGCCGCGTCGCCCCCGGTGGTGAGCGCCCGCAGGCCCGCGAAGGTCTCCGGCGCCTCTTCGGCGACCAGGTCGAACAGGCCCTTGGTCAGCCAGAGCGCCGTGACCCGGTGGCGCTCGATCACCGCGTGCAGCCGCGCCGGGTCGAGGTTCCCGGCCGGTGCGACCACGACGGTCCCCCCGGAGAGCAGCGGCACCCACAGCTCGTACGTCGAGGCGTCGAAGGCGTGCGGCGAGTGCAGCAGGATGCGGTCGTGGGCCCCGCCCTGCCAGCGGTGGTCCGTCGCGAGGGCCACCACGTCGCGGTGGCGGACGGCCACGCCCTTGGGCAGACCCGTCGACCCCGAGGTGTACATCGCGTAGGCCAGCTGGTCCGGGTGCACGGCGGCCGGGACCGGACGGGCCGTGGCCGTCGGCAGTCCGTCCGCCGCCCCGTCCGGACGGACGACGGCGAGTTCGGTGTCGAAGCCCAGCTCGTCGCGGTCGGTCACGAGGACCGCGGCGCCGGTCTCCGCGAGGATCCAGGCGAGCCGCTCGGGCGGCAGCGTGGGGTGCAGCGGGACGTACACACCGCCCGCCTTGAGGACCGCGAGGGTGGCCACGACGACGTCCGCCGAGCGCTCCATCAGCAGCGCCACCGGGGTTTCCCGGCCGACGCCGAGCCCGGCCAGGCGGGCCGCCATCGCGTCCGTACGCTCGTCCAACTCGCGGTAGCTGTAGGAGAGTTCGTCGCCTTCGACGGCGACGGCGTCCGGCGTGCGGGCCGCCTGGGCCGCGAACGCGGCGGTCAGGGTCGGCTCGGTGACCGCGGGGCGCGCGGTGTCGTTGCGGTCGACGAGGAGCAGCCGGCGCTCGTCGTCCCCGAGGATGTCGAGGGCGCCGACGGCGGTGTCCGGGGCGTCGACGGCCGCCGCGAGGAGACGGACCAGGCCGTCGGCGATCCGCTCGGCCGTCCCCGCGTCGAACAGGTCGGCCGCGTAGTCGAGGGCGCCGTCGATGCCGGCCGGGCTGCCGTCCGCGTCGTAGGACTCCTCCATGATGGCGTTGAGGTCGAACTTGGCCGCGCTGGTCCCGGTGGACTCCGCCGTGGTGACGAGCCCCGGCAGCTCCCACGCGGCCTGCTCGTTGTTCTGGAGCACCAGCATGATCTGGAACAGCGGGTGGCGCGCGGTGGACCGGGCCGGGTTCAGCTCCTCGACCAGGCGCTCGAACGGCAGGTCCTGGTGGGCGAAGGCGGCCAGGTCGCTCTCGCGGACCCGGGCCAGGAGGTCGCCGAAGGTGGGATCGCCCGAGGTGTCGGTGCGCAGCACCAGGGTGTTGACGAAGAAGCCGACGAGGTCGTCCAGTGCCTCGTGCGAGCGGCCCGCGACGGCGGTGCCGATCGGCACGTCGGCGCCGCCGCCCAGCCGGGAGACCAGCGCGGCGAGTCCGGCCTGGAGCACCATGAACAGGGTGACGCGGTGGCTCCGCGCCAACGCGAGGAGATCCGCGTGGAGTTGGGCGTCGAGCGTCACGGCGACGCGTCCGGCCCGGTGGCTGGGCGCGGTGGGCCGCACCCGGTCCGCCGCCAGTGCCAGCTCCTCCGGAAGGTCGGCCAACGTGGCGCGCCAGTAGGCGAGTTGGCGGGATATGAGGCTGTCGTCCTGCCGCTCGTCGCCCAGGACCGCGCGCTGCCACAGCGCGTAGTCGGCGTACTGCACCGGCAGCGGCTCCCACTCGGGGGCGCTGCCCGCGCACCGGGCGGTGTACGCGGTGGTGAGGTCGCGCACCAGCGGGCCCGTGGACCAGCCGTCGTCGGCGATGTGGTGGAGGACCAGGAGCAGCAGGTGCTCCTGCGGCCCCGTGCGCAGCAGCGTGGCGCGCACCGGGATGTCCGTGGCCAGGTCGAAGGGGCGGGCCGCGAGGGACTGCGCCAGCGCCGGGGCCTCGTCCTCGGTGCATTCGACGACGTCGAGGGCGAAGCCGGACCGCTCGGCCGGCAGGGCGTGCTGGCACGGCACACCGTCGGTCTCCGTCACGACGGTGCGCAGGCTCTCGTGGCGGGCCACGACGTCGGCGAGTGCCGCGTCCAGGGCCGTGCTGTCGAGGGCGCCGCGCAGGCGCAGTGCGAGGGGCACGTTGTAGAGCGCGCTCGGGCCTTCCATCCGGTCGATCAGCCACAGGCGCTGCTGCGCGAAGGAGAGGGGGACGGCCTCGGGGCGGGGCCCCGCGGTGAGTGCGGGACGGGCCGCGGCGCCGCTGTCGAGCTGGTCGCCCAGACCGGCCGGGGTGGGGTGTTCGAACAGGGTGCGGATGCCGAGGTCGGCGCCGAGGACGGTGCGGACGCGGCTGAGGAGCCTGGTGGCGAGCAGGGAGTGGCCGCCGAGGTCGAAGAATCCGTCGTCGACGGAGACCGAGGACAGCCCGAGCACCTCGGCGAACAGCTCGCACAGGATGCTCTCGCGCGGGGTGCGCGGCGCCCGGCCCGCGCCGGTGCCGGTGAACCGCGGCGCCGGAAGGGCCGCCCGGTCGAGCTTGCCGTTGACGTTCAGGGGCAGCGCGTCGAGCACGGCCACGGCCGACGGGACCATGTAGTTGGGCAGCAGGCCCGCCGCGTAGGCGCGCACGTCGGCGCCCTCGGCGGTGCCGGTGACGTAGGCGGCGAGCCGGCCCTGGTCCGCGATGACGACGGCCTGGGAGACCCCGGGGTGCTGGGTGAGGACGGTCTCGATCTCGCCGAGTTCGATGCGGAAGCCGCGGATCTTGACCTGGTGGTCGGTGCGGCCGAGGTATTCGACGTCGCCGTGGCGGGTGCGGCGGGCCAGGTCACCGGTGCGGTACATGCGTTCGCCGGTGACGAACGGGTCGGCGACGAAGCGCTCCGAGGTGAGCCCGGGCCGTCCGAGGTAGCCCCGGGCCGTGCCGGCGCCGGCGATGTACAGCTCACCGGCGACGCCGGGCGGCACCATGCGCAGCCCCGCGTCCAGGACGTACACCCGGGTGTTGGACACGGGCCGTCCGATGAGCGGCGCCCCGTGCTCGTCGAGTCGTGCGTGCAGCGCGTCGACGGAGTACTCGGTCGGGCCGTACAGGTTGTGCCCGGTGACGCCGGGCGTCTCGCGCAGCGCGGTCCACAGGGCCTGGCCCGCGGCCTCGCCGCCGATCAGGAAGACCGGCAGCCGCCGCGCTTCCAACAGCCCTTCTTCCAGGAGCTGTTCGGCATAGGTGGGCGTGACGTCCATGACGTCGATCCGGGCCTCGGCCGCGTAGCGCACCACCGCGCGGGCGTCCCGGCGCTGGTCGTCGTCCAGCAGGTGCAGTTCGTGCCCCGCGAGCATCCACAGCAGCCCCTCCCACGAGGTGTCGAAGGACAGCGATGCGGTCAGCGCGGCACGGAACCGGCGGCCCGGGTGGGCGCGTTCGGCCTCGGCGATGGTGTGGGTGCGGTGGAAGGCGTAGAGGTTCGCCGCACCGCGGTGCTCGATCACGACGCCCTTGGGCCGCCCGGTGGAGCCCGAGGTGTAGATGACGTACGCGGCGTCGCGCGCACCGGCACGGCGGTCGGGGTTGGTGGCCGGGGCGGCCGGATCGTTCTCGTCGGTGCTCAACAGGCGTACACCGTCCAGGACTTCGGACAGCGGCCAGCGGTCGTGCGTGAGGGCGAGGAACGGCTGCGCGTCGCTCAGCATCTGGGCGATGCGGTCGGCGGGGTAGTCCGCGTCCAGCGGCAGGTAGGCGCCGCCGGCCTTGAGGACGGCCAGGATCGACACCACCGAATCGGCGCACCGCGTGAGCGCGAGCGCCACGATCCGCTCCGGGCCGACGCCGGCGGCGACCAGCCGGTGGGCGAGCCGGTTGGCCCGCTCGTTGAGCTCCTGATAGGTCAGGGTGGCGTCGGCGCTCACCAGGGCGACGGCGTGCGGCGTCCGGGCGGCCTGCGCCTCGAAGATCTCCGGCAACAGGGCCTGGCCGAGGTCGAGTTCGGTCTCGTTCCAGGCCGTGAGGGAGGCGCGGTCGCCGTCGGACAGGAGGTCCAGGGTGTCGAGCGGCCGGGTGGGGGCCGCGGCGACCTCGCGCAGCAGCGCGACCAGACCGGCCGACAGGCGTTCCGCGCTCTCGCGGTCGAACAGGTCGCTCGCGTACTCCAGCGCGCCGTCGAGCCCTGCCGGGGCGCCGTCGGCAGCCGCCCGCTCGGCCAGGTTCAGGGTGAGGTCGAACTGGGAGGAGGCGGTGTCGAGCGGCTCGTCCTCGACGCGGACTCCGGGGAAGCGCAGACCGCCCCCGCCGGTGTTGTTGAACGCCAGCATGACCTGGAACAGCGGGTGGCGGGCCATGGAGCGTACGGGGTTGAGTTCCTCGACGAGGCGCTCGAAGGGCACGTCCTGGTGGGCGTAGGCGGCGAGGCTGGTGTCGCGCACCCGGGCCAGGAGGTCGGTGAAGCTGGGGCGGCCCGACAGGTCGACGCGCAGCACCAGGGTGTTGGTGAAGAAGCCCACGAGGTCCGTCAGGGCTTCCTCGGTGCGGCCCGCCACGGGTGTGCCGAGCGGCACGTCCTCGCCCGCGCCGTAGCGGCCGAGCAGCGCGGCGAACGCGGCCTGGAACAGCATGAACGGGGTGACGTGCTGCTCGCGCGCCAGTTCCGTGAGGCGGCCGTAGAGCTCGCCGTCCAGCGCCAGGGGGACGACGCCGCCCCGGTAGGTGGGTGTGCTGGGGCGGGGCCGGTCGGCGGGGAGCGACAGCTCGTCGGGAAGATCCGCCAACTGGCGTGACCAATAGGCAAGTTGGTCGCCGAGGGGGCTGCTGTCGGAGTCGGTGGCGCCCAGGAGTTCGCGCTGCCACAGGGTGTAGTCGGCGTACTGGAGGGGGAGCGGCTCCCAGGTGGGGGCTGAGCCGGTGAGGCGGGCCTGGTAGGCGGTGGCGAGGTCGGTGAACAGGGGACGCAGGGACCAGCCGTCGCTCGCGATGTGGTGCACGACCAGGACGAGGGTGTGCTCGTCGGCGCCCCGCGGAATGAGGTAGGCGTGCAGGGGGATGTCGGTGGCCAGGTGGAACAGGTGCCCCGTGACGTCGCTCGCGGGCTGATGGGTGACGGTGAGCAGGGGTGCGGGCGGGGCGTCGAGGATCTGCTGGTGCGGGACGCCGTCGAGGGAGGGGAAGACGGTGCGCAGGGCTTCGTGGCGGGTGACGACGTCGCCGAGGGCGGCTTCGAGTGCGGCGGTGTCGAGGGGGCCGTGCAGCCGCAGGGCCAGGGGAATGTTGTAGGTGGCGCTGGGTCCTTCGACCTGGTCGATGAACCACAGGCGCTGCTGGGCGAAGGACAGCGGGAGCAGGTCCGGGCGCTCGGCCGGTGCCAGGGCGGGCCGGTCGGCGGACGCGCTGAGCCGGTCGGTGAGCTGGGCGACGGTGGGGGCCTGGAAGAGGTCGGCGACGGAGACCTCGGTGGTGAGGACGCCGCGGATGCGGGTGATGAGGCGGGTGGCCAGGAGCGAATGCCCGCCCAGGGCGAAGAAGTCGTCGTCGATGCCGACGGACTCCAGATTGAGCACCGAGGCGAACAGGGCGCACACCACCTGCTCCTGCGGGGTGCGGGGGGCCCGGCCCGGGCCGACCCCGCCGAAGTCCGGCGCGGGCAGCGCCTTGCGGTCGACCTTGTCGTTGGCGTTGCGGGGCAGGGCGTCGAGGACGACCACGTGCGGAACCATGTAGCCCGGCAGGACGTCGGCGGCGTGCCGGCGCAGTTCGGACGCCAGGTCCCCGCGCTCGCCCTGCGGGGTGCAGTACGCGACCAGGCGCTTGTCGCCGCCGTCCTCGCGGACCACGACCACGACCTGACCGACGCCCTCGTGCCGTCCCAGAGCCGCCTCGATCTCGCCGAGTTCGATCCGGAAACCGCGGATCTTGACCTGGTCGTCGCCGCGGCCCAGATACTCCAGCAGTCCGTCGGCGCGCCGGCGCACCAGGTCGCCGGTGCGGTACATCCGCTCGCCCGCGAGGTACGGGCAGGCGACGAACCGCTCGGCGGTCAGGGCCGGCCGGCCGAGGTAGCCGCGGGCCAGACCGGCGCCGGCGATGTACAGCTCACCGGGCACACCCGTCGGGACCGGCTGGAGCCGCTCGTCCAGGACGTACACCCGGGTGTCGTCGAGCGGGCCGCCGATCGGTACGCGTCCGGTGGCGAGGTCGGACAGGGCCAGGGTGTGCGCGGTGGCTGCGGTGGTGATCTCGGTGGGGCCGTACAGGTTCTGGACCAGCAGGGCGGGCACGTGCTCAAGGGCGCGCCGCATCATCGTCGCCGAGGCCGCGTCGCCGCCGGTGGCGACCACCCGCAGCCCGGCGAAGGTCTCGGGAGCCTCTTCGGCGACCAGGTCGAACAGGCCCTTGGTGAGGAAGAGCGAGGTGACCCCGTACTCGGCCACGGCGGCGCGCAGCAGACCGGGGTCGACGGCGCCGGCCGGGGCCACCACGACGGTGCCGCCGGACAGGAGCGGCACCCAGAGCTCGTAGGTGGCCGCGTCGAACGCGTGCGGCGAGTGCAGCAGCATCCGGTCGGGCGCGTCGGTGGTGAAGCGGTGGTCGGTGGCGAAGGTGACGACGTCCCGGTGGGTGATGGCCACGCCCTTGGGCAGCCCCGTCGACCCCGAGGTGTACATGACGTACGCGAGCTGCTCCGGGTGGACCTGCGGCAGGACCGCGGCCGGGGCGGGGCAGGGGCCGGCCACCGGCGTGCCGTCCGGGCGCACCACGGGAACGGCCGGGGCGAAGCCGAGGTCGGCGCGGTCGGTGAGCAGCGCCACCGCCCCGGTCTCGCCCAGGACCCAGGCGAGCCGCTCCGGCGGCAGTGCCGCGTGCAGCGGTACGTAGACGCCGCCCGCGCGCAGGATGGCGAGGGTGGCGACGACCACGTCCGCCGAGCGCTCCAGGAGCATGGCCACCGGCGACTCGGTGCGCACGCCCAGCGCGGCCAGGCGCAGCGCCACGTGGTCGACGCGCTCGGCCAGTTCGGCGTAGCTGAGGCGCACGTCTCCCGCGACCAGCGCCACCGCGTCCGGCGTCCGGGCCGCCTGAGCGGCGAACGCCTCCGGCAGCGAGGCCTCGGGCAGGGCCGCCCGCGCGGTGTCGTTCCAGCCGACCAGGATCCGCTCGCGCTCCGCGGGGCCGAGCAGGTCGATGTCCCCGATCCGCAGCTGAGGGGCGGCCGTCACCGAGTCGAGCAGCCGCACCAGTGAGGCGGTGAGCCGCTCCACCGTCTCCCGGTCGAACAGGTCGGCCGCGTACTCGACGGCGCCGGTAAGGCCGTCGGGGGTGCCGTCGGCCGCGAAGCTCTCGGTCATGCCGATGTTCAGGTCGAACTTGGCGACCCGCAGGCCGAGCGGCTCGGACTCCCAGCGCAGGTCCGCCGGGCCGAGTTCGGCCCGCTCGTTGTTCTGCAGCACGAACATCACCTGGAACAGGGGATGACGGGCCAGCGAACGGACCGGGTTGAGCTCTTCGACGAGGCGCTCGAAGGGCACGTCCTCGTGGGCGTGCGCCTGCAGCTGGGTCTCGCGGACCCGGCCCAAGAGTTCGCCGAAGGTCGGGTCGCCCGAGGTGTCGGTGCGCAGCACCAGGGTGTTGACGAAGAACCCGACCAGGTCGTCCAGCGCCTCGTCGGTGCGGCCGGTCACCACCGAACCGATCGGGACGTCGGTGCCGGCGCCCAGACGGGTCAGCAGCGTGGCGAGGCCCGCCTGGAGCACCATGAACAGGGTGACGCGGTGGGCGCGGGCCAGGTCGGCGAGACGCTGGTGGAGCGCCGCGTCGATCCGGAACGCGTACCCGTCGGCGTGCGCGCTCGGCGCGGGCGGTCTGCTGCGGTCGAAGGGCAGCGCCAGTTCTTCGGGCGTACCGGTCAACTGAACGCGCCAGTAGTCGAGTTGACGTGATATCAGGCTCTGCGGGTCCGTGTCGTCGCCGAGCACCTCGCGCTGCCAGCGGGCGTAGTCGGCGTACCGCACCGGCAGCGGCTCCCAGGCCGGGGCCGCCCCCGCGCACCGTGCCGTGTAGGCGGTGGCCAGGTCGCGCAGGAAGGGGCCCTGCGACCAGCCGTCGCCCGCGATGTGGTGGAGCACCACGAGCAGCACGTGCTCCTCGGGTCCGAGCGTGAACACGCTGACCCGCAGCGGCAGTTCACTGCTGAGGTCGAAGGCCCAGGCCGCCGCGGCGTCGCGCAGCGCCGGGTAGCCCTCGGGGTCGGTGGAGCAGTCGACGGTGTCGAAGGCGAGATCCGTGACGGCGGTGGCGGCCGGCACCACCCGCTGCACGGGGACGCCCGCGACGGCCGGGAAGACCGTGCGCAGGGGCTCGTGGCGGGTGACGACGTCCGCGGTCGCCGCCCGCAGTGCGTCCCGGTCCAGTGCGCCGCGCAGGCGCAGGGCGAACGGCAGGTTGTAGAGCGGGCCTGGCCCCTCGATCTGGTCGATCAGCCACAGGCGCTGCTGCGCAAACGAAACCGGGATCACGGATCTGTCCTTACGTCACTGTGCGGGGAGGGGTCACACGGAGGGGGCGGCGGCCGGCAGCACGCCGGGCCGGCAGTCGAGGAGGTCAACGGGCTCGCCCATCGCCACGGCGATCTTGCGGTCGCCCGAGAAGGGGTCCCGCCCGTGCGAGGTGGAGATGTTGTCCACGAGCAGCAGGTCCCCCCGCTGCCACGGCTCCCGCACGGTCGCCGCCTCGTAGGCCCGGTGGATGCTCGCCACGTCGTCCTCGGTGAGCGGGATCCCGTCGCCGACGCCGGTGTTGAACGGCAGGCCGTCCGAACCGAACTCGTCGGTGAGGGCCTCGCGGATGACGGGGTCGAGCGACCACTCGTTCCAGAAGGCGAGATGGTTGAACCAGCTCTCCTCGCCGGTCTCCGGGTGCACGACGATGCCGGGACGCAGCTGGCGGGTGCGCAGCCGGCCGTCCTCCTGCCACTCGACGGCGATGTGGTTCTGCGCGCAGTACGCCGCGACCGCCTCGGGGTCCTCGGTGGCGAACGCCGTGCGCCAGTCGAGGGAGACGTACTCGGAGTAGTTGCGGGTCAGCGTCCACCCGGTGGCCCGGACCCGCTCGACGAGGTCGGCCGGCAGCTGGGCCAGCACCTTGCGGCAGTCCGCGACGGGCGTGGCGCCGCCCTCGGCGGGTGCGGTGAGGCAGGCGAACAGGAGCCTTCCGGGGAAGGTGAGGGTGTAGCTGTTCTCGTTGTGCATCCGGATCGACTGGTGCGCCGGAAGGTCCGTCGAGGAGGCCACGCCGTTGCCGAAGTCGCTGCGCGGGGTGGCCTTTTCGCGGTACGGGGTGGGGGTGGGGAGCAGGACGTCGCGGACCAGGGCGACGTCCTCGCTGGTGGCCACCGGCAGGCCGCGCAGGAACAGCGCGCCGTGCTCGGCGAGCGCCGACCGGAGCTGGCGGAGGTGGGCGCGCAGCCAGTCGGTGGCCGCGGCCATCGTGTCGATGCCGTCGATCCGGGTGAGGGCCGGGCGGCCCTCCGCGATCTCCCAGTGCGGTGCCTGTGTCGTGTCGGTGTGTGTCACGTGGTTCTGAGCCACGGGGGTCTGGGTCACGTCGGTCTGCGTCACGTCGGTCTCCGTCGGGTCCGTGCGTCAGCCGGCCAGTGCGGCGACGAGGCTCGCGGGGCGGATGTCGGTCCAGTTCTCCTCGATGTAGGTCAGGCAGGCCTGGCGGGTGTCCTCGCCGAAGACGACCGTCCAGCCGGCCGGTACGCCGATCCAGCTCGGCCACAGCGAGTGCTGGTTCTCCTCGTTGACCAGGACCCGGTAGGTGCCGTTCTCGTCCTCGAAGGGGTTCGACATGGGTGGTTCCTCCATGAGTGGGTGCGCGGTGCGCGGTGGGGTGAGGGCGGTGTGGGTGGGCGGCGTGGGCCGCGGGTGGCCGCGGGGTTCGCGGCGTTCGCTCCTGAGGGGGCGTGCCGTGCGGGCTCGTTCAAGCTATCGGCGTGAACTGCCGCCGCCCGGCAGGAATTCAGGCAGCTGAGGGGAAGTTCGGCGGGGCCGGACCGGCCGGGGCGGCAGCCACTGGTCCGCCGTGCCGGGCCGGGCCCGCTCCCGTCCGATGACTGAGGTCAGGACGTCGACGGGGCCGGGCTCCTCGACGGTCGCGAGCAGATGGCCGCCGCGCACCACCGTGAGGCCGAAGTCCCCGGTGGTGTGCCGCGACCAGCCCGCGAGGGCGCCGGCGTCGAGCATCGGGTCGGCGTCGCCGGCGAGCGCGTACAGGTCGCCGCGCAGAAGCGGGGCGCCACGGTGCCGGTAGGTGCCGAGCACGCCGAGGTCGGCGCGGATGGCGTGCAGTGCCATCTCCCTCAACTCCGGCGCTGATGCGATGAGTTCGCCCATCCCGGCGAGCCGCAGCAGGTCCTCGGCGTCGCGCCGGGGCGCCGTCGTGCCGCCCCACTCGTGCGGCGGGGAGGCCGAGGCGGCGATCACCGCGTCCGGGCGGTGGCCCGCGGGCAGGGCCCGGGCCACCTCGTAGGCCAGCAGGGAGCCGAAGCTCTGGCCGTAGAACCCGAACCGGCCGTGCAGGTGCGGTCCGAGGGCCTCGACGACGCTGCGGACCAGCTGGTCGAAGGTGGCCGGCATCGGGTGCCGTCCCCGCCCGCCGCGCGCGGGCATCCGCAGCGCCCACACCTCGGCGGCCGGAGCCAGCGCGTGGCCGAGCCGGGTGAAGGCGGTGGCGTCGCCGCCGGCGTGGGGGAAGCAGAACAGCCGGTAGGGGCGGTATTCCTGCGGGGCCGGCACGAAGAGCCAGTCGCCCTCGACGCGGGGGCGCGGGCCGTTCACCGGGCGCCTGCCCCGCTGCCGACGAGCGCGGGGCGGCGGGGCGCGTCCGCGCGCGTCGCCCGGCGGACCGTCTCCGTGAACTCGGCGAGGTCGCGGGCGTCGAGCAGGTGGCGCAACTGGAGCTCGATGCCGAGGCGGCGGCGCAGTACGTGGGTGACGCGCAGCGCGGCGAGCGAGTGGCCGCCGAGCGACAGGAAGTCGTCCTCGGGCCGGATGTCGTCGCGGTCGAGCACGGTGCGCCACACCTCGGCGACCTGCTCGGCAAGACCGGGCTCCGCCGAACCCGTCTCCGCCGAAACCGCAGCCGAACCCGCCTCCGTCGCCGCCGGCCGCAGGGCCGCCAGGGCCTCGTGGTCCACCTTGCCGTTGGGGGTCAGCGGCAGGGAGTCCAGGACGTGCACGACCGCCGGGACCATGTGGGCGGGCAGCACGGTGCGGGCGTGGGCGAGTACGGCCGCACCGTCCGGGGCGCCGGCGCCGGTCGTGGTGACGTAGCCGGCCAGCTGCTGGTCGCCGTGCTCGGTGTGCCGGACCGCGACGGCCGCGGTGGCGATCCCCGGGTGCGTGGTGAGGGCCGCCTCGATCTCGCCCGGCTCGACGCGGAAGCCGCGCAGCTTGAGCTGCCGGTCGGCCCGGCCGCCGAACCGCAGGGTGCCGTCCGTGCCGTACTGGGCGAGGTCGCCGGTGCGGTACAGGCGGGCGCCGGGTGTGAAGGGGGAGGCGACGAAGCGTTCGGCGGTCAGCCCCGGGCGGCGTACGTAGCCGTGGGCGAGGCCCGGTCCCTCCACGTACAGCTCGCCCGTGACACCGGCGGCGACCGGACGCAGCCCCTCGTCCAGGAGGTGCACGCCCACGCCCGGCAGCGGCGCCCCCAGGTGCGGGGTCGAGCCGGCGACGGGGGTGGCGGTGGAGTCGACCGTGCACTCGGTGGGCCCGTACAGGTTGAGGGCGTCGACGCCGCGCGCGCCGATCTCGTCCCAGACCCGGGCCGGCACCGGTTCGCCGCCCATGAACAGGCGCACCCGGCGGTCGCCGAACACCTCGCGCAGCAGCTCCCAGTGCGAGGGGGTCAGGTCGAGGTCGGTGACACCGTGCTCGTCGAGCAGCGCGACCAGGCGCGCCGGGTCGGTCCGGGTCGCCTCGTCGATCACCACCACGCCGTCACCGCGGCACACCCGGGCCCACTGCTGGACCGAGGCGTCGAAGGAGACGCTGGCGCTCCAGCCCACCACGGCGGGCTCGGCCCGGTACATCCCGAGCCCGGTGAGCCCGGCCAGCAGGGAAGCCACGCCGCCGCGGGTCGCCTCGACCCCCTTGGGGGTGCCGGTCGAGCCGGAGGTGTAGATGACGTACGCCGCATCGGCGGCGGTGACCTGGGCGTCGGGGGCGGCGGGTCCGGTCGCGTCCGGCGTGAGGGAGGGGACATGGGCGGGCAGCGGCGGCACCGCGTCCCGGCCCGACGTCAGGAGCAGGGCGATGCCCGCGTCCTCGGCCATGAAGGCGAGCCGCTCGGCGGGGTAGGCCGGATCGAGCGGGACGTAGGCGGCGCCGGTGCGCCACACGGCGAGCAGCGCGACCAGGAGGTCGCTCGTGCGGGGCAGGTGGACGCCGACCCGGTCACCGCGGCCGACGCCGTGGGCACGCAGCGCGCCGGCCAGGGCCTCGGTGCGCCGGGCCAGGGCGGCGAAGGTCAGCGTGCGGTCGGTGCCGCGGACGGCGATCCGGTCCGGGGCCGCCTCGGCGGCGGACAGGAAGCCGGCCAGCGGGTCGACGTGGGCGGCGGGGGCGGGAGCGGTGGAGGTCATGCGGGGTGTTCCTTCCGGAGAAAGGGGCAGGGGCAGAGAGGGGCGCAGGTCGGGGCCAAGGCCGTCGGTGCGGGGGTGGTCGGGGTGCGTCATACGGCGGCGTCCAGTTCGGCGAGGGCCGCCGCGTAGGCGTCCATGAAGGACTCGGCGATGTCGTCCGGCACCACGGACCGCTGGTGGTCCACGGCCAGCAGCACACGGTCGGAGACCGGGTCCTGGATGAGTGAGGCGCCGAAGGCGAAGCTGTTGGGCTCGTGCCGCATGGTCGGCTCGCAGCCGATCCGTCCGTCCACGATCCGCGCGTCGCTGAGCTGCCCGAGGGCGTGGAAGCGCAGGAACCCGAACTGGCTGTCCAGGCGCGGGCGTTGCATCAGCCGGGCCAGGCGCGCGACCGGCACCCGGCGGTGCGGCATCATCTCCAGCTCCTCGCGGTGCACCGCGCGCACCAGGGCCAGCGGATCGTCCTCGCGGGGCTCGGCCACCAGCGGCACGGTGTTGAGGAAGAGCCCGTACACCTCGGTGCCGCCCTGCCGTTCGAGGCGGCCGTTCATCGCGAGTCCGGTGGTGACACGGCGGTGGCCGGTGATCGACTGCAGGGCCCGCAGATGGGCGGCGAGCGCCACCGACTTGACCGGCACCGCGGTGGCGTCGGCCACCCTGCGCAGCTGTCCGGGGGCCTCGGGCAGCACCCGCTCGACGGTGCGCGCCAGTTCATGGGTGGCGCCCGCGCCCTCCCACAGCTCCGCGCTGACGCCGTCGAGCTTGGCCCGCCAGTACGCCAGCGAGTCGGGGTCCGCCGCCGCTTCCTGCTCGACGGTCACGAAGTCGCGGAACGTCGAACCGGGCGGCGCGGCCGGAGCCGCTTCCGGGTCCCTCGCCAACTCGCTGTGGCGTTCCAGGAGTTCGGTCATCAGCGAGGTGAAGCTCCAGCCGTCGAGGATCGCGTGGTGCTCGCAGATCGTGAGCTGGAAGGAGGCGTCGCCGAGCCGCTGCACGGTGATCCGGAACAGGGGCGGCGCCATCAGGTCGAAGGGCGCCGAGCGGTTCTGCTCGAAGACCGCCAGGATCCGCGCCTGCCGCTCCTGCTCGGACAGGCCGCGCAGGTCCTCGAAGACCACCGGGGGCGGCAGTTCACCGTGGACGAGCTGGAGCGGCTCGCGGTAGCCGGAGAGGTCGAGCCCGGTGCGCAGGACCGGATGGCGCCCCATCGCCTCGACCACGGACCGGCGGAAGGCGTCCTCGTCCAGCGGCCCGGAAATCTCGTAGCTGTTGACGTTGTGGTAGCTGTCGGTCCCGCCGGCGATCTCCATGTGGAAGACCATGCCGAGCTGCATGGAGACCATCGGGTAGGCGTCCACCACCGTGACCGGCAGCTCCGCCCGGGTCTCCGCGTCCACCAGCGCGAACGGCTCGGCCGCGGCGGCGTCCTGGGTCACGGGCCGGGCCAGCGGTGCGAGGGCGGCGATGGTCGGGGCGTTGAAGATGTCCCGCAGGGTCACCGCCCAGCCGCTCTCGTGCAGCCGGCCGGCCAGCTGCACGGCCCGGATCGAGTCGCCGCCCAGGTGGAAGAAGTCGTCCTCCACCCCGATGCCGGTGATCCCGAGCACCCCCGACCACACCTCGGCGAAGATCCGCTCCACCGGGGTGCGGGGCGCCGCATGCCCGGCGCCGGTGCGGGCGGCGGTGTGCGGGCCGGGGGCGGGCAGCGCCGTGCGGTCGACCTTGCCGTTGACGGTCAGCGGCAGCGTGTCGAGCAGGGTGACGCTCGCCGGAATCATGTACTCGGGGAGTGAGCGGCCGAGGAACTCCCGCATCCCGGACGGCTCCCGCCCGGTGACATAGGCCGCGAGGCGCTGGTCGTGGACGGTCACCACGGCGGCCTCCACGTCCGGATGCGCCGTCAACGCGTTCTCGATCTCGCCGAGTTCGATCCGGAAGCCGCGCAGCTTGACCTGGAAGTCGGCCCGTCCGACGTACTCCAGACCGCCGCCCGGCAGCCGCTTGGCCACGTCGCCGGTGCGGTAGAGCCGGGCGCCCGGGCTCGCCGCGTACGGGTCGGCGACGAAGCGGGTGGCGGTGAGCCCGGGGCGCGCCCAGTAGCCGTGGGCGAGACTGCCGCCGCCGATGTACAGCTCGCCGGGCACTCCCACCGGGCACGGCCGCAGCCAGTCGTCCAGGACGACCGCGCTCAGGTGCGGCATCGGGGTGCCGATCAGGCTGCGCTCGAAGCCCTCGGCCCCCTCGATGTCGTGGGTGGTGACGTGGACGGTGGTCTCGGTGATCCCGTACAGGTTGCACAGGCGGGCCGGGGGCCGCGGGCTCAGGGCGTACCAGCGGTCCACCACGGCCGGGTCGAGGGCCTCGCCGCCGAGCATGATCTGCCGCAGCGCCGGCAGCTCGCGGGGCCGGGTGCGCAGGGCGAGTTCGAGCTGGCGCAGCGCGGACGGGGTCAGACAGAGGAAAGAGACGCCCTCCTCGGCGAGGAGGTCCACGAACTCCTCCGGCGAACGACTGGTGACGTACGGGACGACGACCAGCCGGCCGCCGTGGTGCAGCGCGCCCCACAGCTCCCAGACCGTCCAGTCGAAGGCGTAGCTGTGGAAGAGCGTCCAGACCTCCTGGCCCTGGGCCGGGGTGAAGTCGAAGTGCTCGGCGCCGGCCGCCATCAGCCGGCTGACGTGCTCGTGGGCGACGGCCACGCCCTTGGGGCGGCCGGTGGACCCCGAGGTGAAGATGATGTACGCCGTGTCGCCGGGCCGCACCGTGACAACCGGGCGGGTGGCCGGCAGAACGGCCAGCAGCGGTGCCACGGCGGCCGGTTCGAGCAGGTGCCAGGGGCCCGCCGGCACCCGGTCGGGCCGGTCGCTGATCACGACGGCGACCCGGGTGTCGCCGAAGACCGTCGCCGCGCGGTCGGCGGGCGCGGTGAGGTCCACCGGGACGTAGGCCGCGCCCGTCTTGAGGACCGCGAGCACCGAGAGCGGGATGGCCTCGGTGCGGTCGAGCAGCAGGCCCACCCGGTCGCCGGGGCGTACACCGCGTGCGATGAGGGCGTGGGCCAGCTTGTTCGCCCGCTCGTCGAGCTCGCGATAGGTCAGCGAGGTGGCGCCGCAGGTGAGGGCGGGGGAGTCGGGGTGGGCGTCGACGGCGTCCTCGAACAGCCGGTGCAGGGTGCGTCCTTCGGGGATGCGCACCGGGGCGGCGGGCGTCTCGCGCGCACACGTCAGCTCCCGCACGGTCCGCCCGGGCGCGTCCAGCGCGCCCGCCAGCAGGGCCCGCCAGTCGTCGGCCATCCGGCGCACCGTCTCCGCGTCGAACAGGTCCGAGCGGAACTCCGCCTCGCCGCGCAGCTCGCCGTCGTCGTACAGCGACCAGGTGAGATCGAACTTGGTGGTGCCGTTGGACTGCGTGCGCCGCTCCGCGGTCGCCGGGCCGAACCGCAGCGGTGCGCGGTCCTCGGTGTGCGAGCCGAACACCACCTGCACGAGGGGCGCGTGCTGGACGGAGCGGTCGAGGCCCAGGTGGTCGACGATGGTGTCGAAGGGTGCGTCGAGATAGCCGTACGCGTCGAACGCAACGTCCTCGACGTGGTGCAGCAGCTCGCCGAAGGTCATGTCCGGGCGCAGCGCGATCCGCAGCGGCAGCAGGTTGACGAAGTAGCCGACCAGGTCTTCGAGTTCGGGCCGGTTGCGCGTGGTCACGGGCGTGCCGACGACCATGTCCTCGGCGCCGGTGTACTGGTTGAGGAGCGCGGCGAACGCGGCCAGCTGCACCATGAAGGGCGTGACCCCCTCCGCCTCGGCGAGCGCCCGCACCCGGGCCGCGGTGCCCGCCGGCAGGGCGAAACCGGTGGTGCGGCCGTGCGGGGTCGGGGTGTCGGGGCGCGGCCGGTCGGTGGGCAGTTCGAGCAGCCCGGGGGCGCCGGCCAGCCGGTCCTTCCAGTACGCGAGGTGCTCCTCGAAGGAACCGGCGGCCTCCTCGGCCGCGTAGTCGGCGTACTGCGTGCTCAACTCCGCCAGGCGCGGCGGGCGTTGTTCGGTCAGCGCGGTGTAGACCTCGGCGAACTCCGCCTCGAAGACGCCGGCCGACCAGCCGTCCCAGACGATGTGGTGCACGACCAGGACCAGTACGTCGCCCTCGCCCCGGCGCAGCAGCGAGGCGCGCAGCAGCGGCCCGGTGGCGAGGTCGAAGGGGGCGGCGGCCTCGGCCGCGGTCAGCTCCTCGGCCCGCCGCCGCTGTTCGGCCTCGGCGAGCCCCCGCAGGTCGGTCACGGCCAGCGGGATGTGCAGGCCCTCGTGGACCAGCTGGCAGGGGCCCTCGGGGCGCAGCGCGAAGGTGGTGCGCAGCGCCTCGTGGCGGGCGACGACCGTGTTGAGGGCGTGTTCGAGGAAGCCCGGGTCCATGGCGCCGCTGAAGGTGAAGATCCAGGGGATGTTGTAGGTCGCGCTCTCAGGGTTCCACTGGTCGAGGAACCACAGGCCGCGCTGGAGCCCCGAGACCGGGGCCGATCGGGTCGCGGCCGTGTCGGTGGCTGAACTCATCTGTGTCATGCCTTTCTGGGACGGGGCGGTCAGCGCTGCAGGAGCTGTTCGGCGATGGCGCTCGGCGTCTTGGCCCGGAACACCAGCTGGGGCGGCACCCGGGTGCCGGTCTCCCGGGTGAGGCGCATCGCGACGCGCACCGCGGAGAGGGAGTTGCCGCCGATCCGGAAGAAGTTGTCGTGGCGGTCCACCGCCTCCACCCCGACGACCTCGCTGATCGCCGCGATGACGAGCCGCTCCACGGCGCCCGTACGGCCGGTTTCCGGTGTGCCGGAGGGCGCCGGGGCCGGGGCCGCCGTCCGGGCGGGGGCGGGCAGCGCCCGCCGGTCGACCTTGCCGTTGCTGTTGAGCGGCAGGGCGTCCAGGACGTCGAGGGTCGAGGGGACCATGTGGGCGGGCAGCTGCTCGGCCAGACAGCCGAGGACGGCCTCGGTGTCGGTGGCCGCGCCGCTGGTGGTGATGTAGGCGGCGAGACGGCTGGTGCCCGTGGCGTCGTGGTGGACGGTGACGGCCGCCTCGCGGACGTCGGGGCGCCGGGTGAGCAGGTCCTCGATCTCGCCGGGCTCGACCCGGAAGCCCCGGATCTTGATCTGGTCGTCGGCCCGGCCGGTGATCTCCAGGAGGCCGTCCTCGCCGCGGTGCCCGAGGTCGCCGGTGCGGTAGAGGCGCCGGCCGTGGCCGTACGGGTCGGCGACGAAGCGGGTCGCGGTGAGGCCCGGCCGGCCCCAGTACCCGAGGGCGAGGCCGGCGCCGGTGGCGTACAGCTCGCCGGTCGCCCCCGGTGCCACCGGACGCAGCGCCGCGTCGAGGACCAGGATGCCCTTGCCGGCGAGCGGGCGGCCGATCGGGATGGAGGCGGCGGCCACGTCCTCGGGCCGCACCGTGTGACAGGTGGTCAGGCCGAGGCTCTCGACCGGGCCGTAGCCGTTGGCGACGCGCAGCCGGGGGAACAGGCCGAGCGCCTTGGCGACATGGGTCACCGACGCCCGCTCGCCGGCCGTGAACGCGGTGTGCACCCCGGCGTAGACGTCCGGGAACTCCTCCAGGAGGAAGTTGAACAGGCTTGCCGAGAGCTGGAGTTGGGTGACCCCGTGGCGCCGGGTCAGCTCGACGACCGCCTCCGGGTCCGGCCGCTGGCCCGGCTGGAGCACGCAGACGCCGCCGAACAGCAGCGCCCCGTACAGCTCCAGGGCGAAGGCGTCCCAGGACACGGGGGAGCACTGGAGCCACACCTCGCCGGGTCCGAAGCGCGCGTAGTCCTGGCCGAGGTAGGTGGCGGTCAGCGCGCGGTGCGGGACGGCAACGCCCTTGGGGCGGCCCGTCGATCCGGAGGTGAACATCACGCAGGCCAGGTCCTCGCCGGTGACCACAGCGCCCGGGGTGTGCTCGGGCGCTTCGGCGATCAGGCCGGCGCAGGCGTCCAGGTCGACGCGCTCGCCCGGCCAGTCGAAGGGCACCGGCTCCTCCCGGTGGGTGACCAGGAGGCGGGCCCCGCTGTCGGCGGCCGCCGCGGCGAGCCGGGCCGGCGGGAACTCGGGGTCGAGCAGGGTGTAGCCGGCGCCGGTCTTCAGGGCCGCGAGCAGCGCGACGACTAGGTCGAAGCCGCGCTCGACCAGGATCGCCACGACCGAGCCGCGGCCCGCGCCCCGCCCGGCCAGGTGGTGGGCGAGCCGGTTGGCGCGGCGCTCCAGCTCGCCGTAGCTGAGCGCGTCGTCCCCGGCGATCAGTGCCGTGGCATCGGGGGTGCGGGCGGCGACCGTCTCGAACAGCTCGTGCGCCGGGGCCGCGACGGCCGCGGCGAGGGTGCCGAGCCAGGCGTCGCAGAGCGCCTCGATGGTGGCCGGCTCGAACAGGTCGCTGTCGTACTCGAAGCGTCCGCTGTAGCCCGTGCCGCGGGCCTCGACCGAGATGGACAGGTCGAAGCGGGAGACGCCGTGCATGTGCAGCTCCCGGGTGACGGGCACCCCGTCCACGAGCAGCGGGCGCTCGTCCGCGCCGTGCATCTCCAGGACCACCTGGCACAGCGGGTTGCGGTCCGGCGGCGGGTCGGTGACCGCCCGGTCGACGATCGCGTCGAAGGGGGCCTCCTGATGGCGGTAGGCGCCCCTGGCCACGTCACGGGCCTGGCGCACCAGGTCGGTGAAGGCGGTGTCGGGGCCGACGCGCAGCCGCAGCGGCAGCAGATTCACGAAGTAGCCGATCAGGTCCCGCAGTTCGGCCCGGCCGCGGACGTTCACCGGGGAGCCGATCACCAGGTCCGGCTCGCCCGAGCGGCGGTGCAGGGTCATCGCGAGGGCGGCGAGCAGCACCATGTACGGGGTGGCGTCCTCGCCGCGCGCCAGGTCGCGCACGGCCCGGGCCACCGGCTCCGGCACGGTGAAGCGGTGGTGCGCGCCGCGGAACGCCTGGAACTCGGGGCGCGGACGGTCGGTGGGCAGCGCCTCGCTCTGCGGCACGTCCGCCAACTGGCGCTCCCAGTAGTCGAGTTGGGCGTCCACCGCACGGGTCGCCTCCGGGTGGTACTGCCCGGCGGCGTAGTCCGCGTACTGGGTCGTCGGCTCGGGCAGCCGGTGCGGGCGCCCGGCGCGCAGCGCCTCGTAGGCCTCCTTGAGTTCGCGCTCCAGGACGGGCAGCGAGCCCTCGTCCCACACGATGTGGTGCAGGACCAGGACGAGCGTCGTGCGCCCGCCCGGGGAGCGCAGCACCCGGGCGCGCAGCAGCGGGCCGTTCTCCAGGTCGAGGGGGAGCCGGGCGGTCGCGGTGATCAGCGCCTCCAGCTCGCCGTCCGCGGCGTCGGTGACGGTGAACGGCACGTCGACGCCGGACCGGACCTCCTGCCGGGGTCCCTCGTCGCCGAGGACGAAGACCGTGCGCAGGCTCTCGTGGCGCGCCACGACCGTGTGCAGAGCGGTGCGCAGCAGTTCGGCGTCCACCGCGCCGTCGAAGCGGAACACCCAGGGCACGTTGTACGTGGCCGAGCCCGGGTCCCACTGGTCGAGGAACCACAGGCCGCGCTGGAGGGGAGCCAGCGGGGCCCGGGTGCGCCCGGAGCGGCCGAGGTGCGGGCGTCCGTCGCCGCGCGCACCGCCCACCTCCTCGGCGAACTCCGCGAGCGTGGGCGCGTCGAAGACCGCGTACGGGGAGACCTGGCCGAACGCGTCGGCGATCCGGCCCACCATCCGCACCGCGGTCAGCGAATCCCCGCCGAGCCGGAAGAAGTTGTCGTGCGCTCCCACCCGGGGCGCGCCCAGGACCTCGCACCAGACGGCGGCCAGCACGCGTTCGGCCTCGGTGCGCGGGGCCACGAACGTCTCGTCCGCGTCCGCCGCGCTCCCGGCGGGCGCCGGCAGCGCCGCCCGGTCCACCTTGCCGTTCACGGTCAGCGGGAAGGAGTCGAGGACGACCAGGGCCGCGGGGACCATGTGCTCGGGCAGCCGCGCGGCGAGGAAGGCGCGCAGCTCCTCGGGCCCGGGAGCGCTCGCGCCGGCCGTGGTGAGGTGGGCGGTGAGGCGCCCGGCGGGGGCGGTGACGACACAGGCGGACACCGCGGGGTGGGCGGCCAGGGCCTCCTCGATCTCGCCCGGTTCGACCCGGAAGCCGCGCACCTTCAGCTGGTGGTCGGCGCGGCCGAGGAAGACCAGCGCGCCGTCCCGCTCGTCGCGCCGCACCAGGTCGCCGGTGCGGTACATCCGGGCCCCGGGCGCGTCTGTGAACGGGTCGGCGAGGAAGCGTCCGGCGGTCTGTGCGGGCCGGCCCCAGTAGCCCGAGGCGAGCAGCGGTCCGCCGACGTAGAGCTCGCCGGCCGTGCCGGGGGCGACCGGGCGCAGCCGGTCGTCCAGGACGTACAGGGTGCGCTCGCCGAGGGCGCCGCCGATGGGCACCAGGGTGTCGTCGGCGGTGAGTTCGCGGACGGTGGAGGTGATCACCGTCTCGGTGGGGCCGTAGGCGTTGAGCAGCGCCACTCCGGTCGTCCCGATCCAGGCGGCCACCGCCTCCGGGTAGAGCCGGTCGCTGCCCGAGATCATCAGGCGCAGGGCCGGGGGGACCCGGGCGCCGGAGCGCACGGCCGCGGCGATCTCCTGGAAATATCCGGCCGACAGGTTCGCGACCGTCACGCCCTCATCGGCGAGCAGGTCGAGCAGCTCGCCCGGGGCGAGCAGCGCCCGGTCGGGGAGCACCAGGCGGGCGCCGGCGGTCAGCGCGGTGAGCACCTGTTCGATGGCCACGTCCACGGTGGGCCGGGCCAGGTGCAGCACGGTGTCGTCGGCCGTCGTCCCGAAGCGCAGGACGGCGGCCTCGATGTGAGCGGCCAGCTCGCGCACCGAGACGTGAACTCCCTTGGGGAGTCCGGTGGTTCCGGAGGTGTAGATGATGTAGCCGCCGCCGGCGCGGGCCTCGGCCCCGGTACCGGAGTCGGCCCCGGCCCCGGTGGGCGCCGGGGTGCCCGGGGTGGTGCCGTCGTCGGCGCCGCCGCCGACGAGTTCGCCGTCGGTGAGGAACGCGGTCGCCCCGGCGTCGCGGGTGATGAACGCGTTGCGTTCCGCCGGCGCCTGGGCGTCCAGCGGGAGGTAGACCCCGCCGGCCCGCAGCACCGCGAGCAGCGCCACCACGTAGTCGGCGTGGTGCGCCGAGCAGACCGCGACGACCTGCCCCGGCACGATGCGCTGCGCCAATTCGCGGCTGGCCGCGTCCAGTTCGGTGTAGGTGAGGGTCCTGCCCGCCCCGTGCACCGCGGGGCTCGAGGGGCGGTGGCGCACCGCCGACTCGAAGGCGTCTGTGATTCCGTCTGAAGACATGGTTCAACCCCGCTGGATGAAGGAGTCAGGGAACTGGCAAGGAGAGGAGGATGGCCCCAATACGACTGACACTAGGGCGAGTTCGACATTTCGGCCGGAAGAAGGAGCGGCAGAAGAGCGGCAGTGTGCGGCCGGCTGCCCGGCTGCCCGGCTGCCCGGCTGCCCGGCGGCTCGGCCGCCCGGCTTCCCGGCGACTCGGCGATTCGGCGACTCGGCCGCCCGGCCGATCAGCCGGGCCGATGAGCCGGGCCCGAGGGCTGGGGCGAAGGCGGTCAGTCGCCCGGTGCCCAGACGTCGTCCGGGGTGAGTGCGGAGGCGGAGTACTTGCCCAACGCGCTGACGAGCAGCCGCAGTTCGGTGGCCAGGCACTCCGTGAAGCGGATCAGCCCCCGGTCCGGGTCCTCCGCCACGGCGAGCAGCGCCGCGCGTCCGAGGCCCACCGCGCGGGCGCCGAGCGCGAGGCTCTTGGCGGCCCGGCAGCCCTCCCACATCCGACCCGACACCAGCAGGTTCGGGAGCGGGTCGGCCGCGAGCCGGCGCAGCGCGGCGCCGAGCGGCAGGCCGACCTGCGCAGTGAACGCGAGCGGCGCCCAGCCGGTGCCGCCCTCGGCGCCGTCCACGGTGACCGCGTCGGCGCCGGCGTCCGCGGCGACCCGGGCCGCCTCGGCCACGTCCCGCCCGGGATGCAGCTTCACCCAGACACGGGCGCGCGGAAAGTTGTTGCGCATCAGCCGGATCTGCTGGCGCAGGATCTCCGCGGTGAAGGTGCCGGGGCTGCTGGAGCGCAGGACGTGCCCCTCGCCGAGCAGGCCGCCGTCGAGCCCGAAGCCGCCGCCGAGGCGTGCGGCGTCCGCCGCGTCCAGGACGGTCATGCCACCGAGCCCCGGCTTGGCGCCCTGCCCGGTCTTCAGCTCGAAGGCGAGCCGTCCCGAGTCGAGCAGCGGGCGGGCCGCGGGGTCGCTGTAGACGAGGTTCCACACCTCCGCGTCGGCGTCCTCGGTGCTCTGCTGCACCGCGACTCCGCCCACACCGTCGGGCAGTTCGCCGGTGTAGGCGCGCAGCCGTCCGAGCAGGGAGCGCGAGGCGTCCTCGCCGGAACGGCCGTACCCGGCGACCGGAACCACGTTCTCGCCGATGACCATCGGCAGACCGAGCGCACCGGCCTGACGGCTCAGCGCCAGACCCGGGTCGCCGCCCGCGGCTCGGGTGGAGCCGAGGGCGGACACGTACACCGGCAGCGGGGCCGTGAAACCGCCGATCCCGGTGGTGAGGTCGACATCGCCGTACATCGGCTCGCGGCCCAGCTCGATGAGCTTGGCCAGCCGCCCCTCCATGAAGACCGGCGGCACCAGGCGCATCGCGTCCAGTTCGTCGCCCGGCGCCTGCGCGACCGCGCCGAACAGCACCCGCCCGTACGACGCGGCCGGCGGGAAGGCGGCCGCGGCCCCGGTCCTGGCCCGGCGGCGCACCTCCTGTTCGGGAAAGCCCGGGGCGGCCACCGCCGGCGGGGCCTGCACCTGCGCGGTCACGGGGAGACCACCCCGGGAAGCTTGGGGAAGGCACTGGCCTGCCAGGCCGCCTCGCGGCCCGCGACGTACCGGGTCAGCCGCTCGACGCCGACACCGAAGCCCGTGCTCGCGGGCACGCCCTCGCGCACCAGGTCGAGGTACCAGCGGTACTTGTCCGGGTTCTCGCCGGTCTCGCGGATGCGGGTGACGATGGCGGCGTAGTCGTTGGTCCGCTCGCTGCCGCTGCACAGCTCGCCGTAACCCTCCGGCGCGATCAGGTCGAAGTTGCGCAGCACCCCCGGCTCGGTGCGCGACTCGCGGTCGTAGAAGCCGCGGGAACCCTTGGGGTAGTCGGTCACGAAGAACGGGCGGCTCGCCTTGTCCGACAGCAGTGCCTCGCCCGCCCAGTCGATCTCGGCGTCCGGGTTCTGGTCGTGCCCCGAGGCCCGCAGGGCGGCGACCGCCTCCGTGTGCGTGGTGCGGCCGAAGCCGCCGCGCAGCAGATCGGCGAACGCGTCCACGTCCCGGCCGAGCCGGGCGAAGTCGTCCGGCAGGGCCGCGGTGGTGCGGCCCACCATGTGCACGAGGAGTTCCTCCAGGAGGTCGAGCACCTGCTCCCGCCCCGCTCCCGCGACCTCCACGTCCAGCTGGTGGAACTCGGCGAGGTGGCGGTGGGTGTCGGTCGTCTCCAGCGGTTCGAGACGGACGTTGGGCGCGATGCAGAAGATCTTGTCGAAGGCGAGCAGCGAGGCCTGCTTGTACAGGATGGCGCTGGTCATCAGCTTGTAGCGGTGGCCGTAGAAGTCGACGTCGACCTGCTTGGCACCGCGCGAGCCGGGGTCGGTGACCGGGCCGATCACCGGCGGGAGCAGCTCGGTGAACCCGGCGTCGGTCAGGAACTCCCGTGCGGCGGACAGCAGTTGGGTCTGGATCCGCAGGGTGCTGCGGGTCGCGGGCGAGGTGAGGTGGGCCCGGGGGTCGGGCAGGGGCGAGCGGTGGTCTTCGGGCATGGTCGGTCTCCGGTCGTCGGGTTCGCTGATGAGGTGCGGCCGGCCGGGTGCGCCGGCCGGGAGGGGGTCACACGGCGCTGAAGGCCCGCTGGTCGAACGTGCGCTGGACGTGCGAGAGGGCGCCGAGAAGGTCGGCGGAGCCGAGGATCGCCCGTCGGCCCCTGACCGGGCGGCCCGGCAGCGCGAGCGCCCCCGTCTCGGCCCACTCCAGACGTCCGTCGGGCGCGAGCACACTGCGCGCCCGGCCCGCGTTGTCGGGGTGCAGGCAGTACGGCACGTCGAGATAGCCCCGGGCGAAGGCGATCACCAGGGCCCGGCCGATGTCGTGGTCGAGACCGAGGACGGCCTCGACCAGCGCGCGCGCCTCCGCGTGGATCTCGGTGTCGGGCGCCGGCCGGGTGCGCGGCGGCGTCGCGGCGGCGGTGGCGGCGGCCGTCTCCAGGGCGCTGACGTTCTCCTCGACGGTCGGGATGCGGTGGGCCTCGGCCGTCGTCTTCACCACCAGCCGGGCCGCCCCGGTGCGCACCGCGAGCCGTGCCGCCTCGTCCAGGAGCAGCTGGGCCCCGCCGGGCGAGAGCGGGTACAGGCCCATGTAGGCGTACAGCACCACATGCCACTCCACGTCCGGCAGGAGTTCGGCCGCGAGCGCGGTCAGCGCGCCGACGGCCTCCTCGTCCTGGTGGGCGTTGGTCTGCTGGGCGTAACTGAGCGAGATGCTGCGCAGGCCGTGCCGGCGGAAGAAGAGCGCCTCCAGGACGCTGAGGGCCACCAGCAGCGACGGCGGGCAGAGCTGGCCCATCATGCAGCCGCCGAACGTCTCCAGATGCGGCTCCACGCCGTCCCGCCGCGCCCCGCCCAGCAGGGCGCAGCACCGCTCCCAGTCGGCGACCGCGGTGGCCAGCGGGACGCGGCTGTAGGGCAGGCAGTACGAGACGGGCCCGCCCTCGGTCGCGTGCAGTCCGACGGACAGCAGCGCGGCGAAGACCGGACCCGGCCGGGCCGAACCGTGGCGGACCTGGACCGGGAAGTCCGGTCCGCGGATCCCGTCCAGCACGGCGCGGGTGGTGCGGGGCGGGTGGGTGGCGAGGGGGTAGCCGTTGAGCGCGGTGCCGGACTCCACGGCCCGCCGGGCCGCGTCGAGTTCGCCGGTCCTCGTGTAGCTGTCCACGGTGATGGTGCCGACCGTGGTGGCCGCCGCGTGCCGGGTGGCGTGCAGTCCCGCCCGCATCCGGTCCGGGCGGCTCATGCCCATCCTCGGCTGGACGACCAGGGCGCCTTCGGCCCGCGCCTTCGCCACGAAGCCGCCGAACGACGCGGCGGGCGCCGTCATGCCGCCACCGCGCTGGTGCGCTCGGCCAGATAGGCCCTAAACCGCTCGATCGCGCCCATCCCGGTGAAGACCTCGTCGAAGCCGGCCTCCCGCAGCGCCCGGCCCGCCTGCGCGTCGGCCTCGTCGCTGATGCCGAGCTTGCCGCCGATCACCGTAGGCGTGGCGGCGAGTTCGGGGACCGCGCGCAGCCGGTCGATCACCCGCTGCCCGTCGAGCCGGCCGTGCCCGTTCACGCTGCTGAGCACGATCAGGTCCGGTCTCGCACGTCGGCAGTGGTCGACGATCAGATCGTCGGGGACACAGGCTCCCAGGTTGGTGACCCGGTGGCCGAGCTCTTCCAGGAGCAGCTGGAGGAACACCAGGTTCCAGGTGTGCGCGTCCGACGCCATGGTCGACACGACGATGTCCAGGCCTTCGGGTGCGGCGGCAGTGAGCGTCACGGTGAGTCCTCGTCAGATGGGGGTGGTCAGGAAGCCAGGGCTGCTGCGAACGGCGGTCGCGGGGCGGGCCCGTCGGCCGCCGGGGCGGGCGCGAGGGCTCCGGCCCGCTCCCGGCACAGGGCGCGGGAGAGGTTCAGCACGGCGAAGCGGGCGCCGTCCCTGGCCGGGACGAGCCGGACCAGGCCGCGCAGCAGCAACTCGTGCACCGTCAGCAGGAATTCGGGGGCCGAACGCCCGCTGACCGCCGCCGCTTCGTCCACCGACCAGTCGCGCGGGGCCGCGGCGAGCAGCGTCAGCACCTCCCGCTGCCGCTCGCTCAGCAGACGGTGCGCCTCGTCCAGGGCGGCGCGCAGATCGCCGCGCTCGCACAGCGTCACCGGCGGTGCGGGCAGGCTGAAGGGGGTGGCGGCGAGCCGCGCGAGCAGCGAGGCCGGCGACTCCAGGAGGGTCCAGCCCGCCGCATACTCCAACGCGCGCGGCAGCCCGTCGAGATACCGGCAGAGCTCGGCGATCTCCGGCCGGTCGGCGGGGTCGAGCTCCAGATCGGGACGCAGCCGCCGCATATGGGCCAGGAGCAGGCGCACGGCGGCGCTCTCCATGGCGGCGCCGGGATCGGTGCCCGGCCCGGGCACGGCCAGCGGCGGCAGCGGAACCACCCGCTCGCCGTCCAGGCCCAGCGGCGCCCGCGAGGTGATCAGCACCCTCAACTCCGGGCACCGCCCAAAGAGTTCGTCGAGGACGGCGGGGCCGACGGCCTCGTCGGCCCCGTCCAGGACCAGGAGCGTGGGCCGGTCCCCGATCAGGCCGGCGAGCTCCTCGAACCCGGCGTCCGGGCCTCGGGTGCCGGCCGGCCGCGCGGGACGGGGCGGCTGTGCCACCCGACCGCAGTCGACCCAGCGCACCGGCCAGCCGGCCGACTGGTGCGTGCGCCAGGCCACGTCGAGCGCGAGGCGGGACTTGCCGACGCCGCCGAGGCCGACCAGGGACAGCAGGCGGTCGCCGTGCGCGGTCAGGGACTGGGTGAGCGACTCGGCCTCCCGCTCCCGCCCGATGATCGCCCCCCGCGGGGCCGGCGGCGCCACCGTCTCCTCGACGGGGGCCCGCCGGCGCGCGGTGTCCTCGAAGACGGAGCGCGTACGCCCCCGCAGCCCGAGGGCGTCCGCCACCAGGCGCACGGTCTCCTGGCGCGGGCGCTGCACCCGGCCCGCCTCCATGTCGCGCAGGGCCCGCACGCTGAGCGACGCGTGGTCGGCCAGGCACTGCTGGGTCAGGCCCGCCCGTTCGCGCTGGAACCTGAGCAGCTCACCGAAACTGGATGCCGGCGGTATGCCGTCCATGCCGATCCTCCCCGGTCGCATTCGTCGATGACGTACGACGTGAGCCGTTTCCGGCCGCCGCACGGCAGCGATGTTTCCCGAGGGGGATCTACGCGTGCTCGTCGTCGCGTGACCGGCTCCATGACCGGGCGTTACCGCACGAATATCGGCTGTATATCGGCAGCGATCAGACTCGTCATCGAGCGAACGGGGCAGACCGGCCCAGGACCTCGATCACCCACGAACACGCCACGGCAGAGCGGACAGCGACCCATGATGCAGCGTTCCCCCAAGACCTCGATCTCCCGCAAGGCCGCCGTGCTGATCACCACGGTCTGCGCAGGCGTCCTGCTGGGCACCGCGTCCTACTCGGCCGTGGCGGTCGACCACCACCGTGCCGTCACCGTCCAGGCCGACGGCGGCCAGGCCGGCGGGGGCCGGACCGCGGGCCCCGAGGAGTGGAACAGCACGGGCGGCTGAGCGGCGCTGCCGTGCGAGAGCGGCCCGGCGGAACATCCGCCGGGCCGCTCTCGTGTGTCGGGGACGCGGCCGGTTCGGGGACGCGGCCGGTCAGGCCTTGGCCGGGGCCGCCAGCTGTCCGGCGATGCGGTTCGCCTCCTCCGCCTCGGGCAGCCCGAGCCGGGTGAACACGCTCTGCGCCACGTGCAGTTGGGCCAGCCCCGCGTCGGCGTCCCCGAGGTCGGCGAGGACCCGGCCGATCACCAGGAGCGAGTGCCCCCGCTCACGTTCGAGGCCCAGCTCCTCGCACAGGGCCAGCGCGCGCTCGGCCTCGGCCAGGGCCGCGTCCGGCGAGCCGAGCACCCGCAGCGTCTCGGCGAGACGGAACCGCGCCTGCGCCTCCCGCCCGCGGATCCGGGCCGATCCGCACATGTCCAGGCACCGGGTGAAGCTGGTGACCGCCTCGGCGTGCCGGCCCGCCTCGTGCAGGGCCATGCCGTGCACGTACCAGGCGTACGAGATGCCGTGCGGGTCCTCCAGGGCGTGCAGTTCGGCCAGCACCCGTTCGCAGGAGGCCGCGGCCTCCTCCGGCAGACCGCTGCGCAGGCGCGCGTGGGCCGCGTTGAGGGTGGTCACCAGCTCACCGGAACGGTGCCCCAGCTCCCGGGCGAGTTCGATCGCCCGGTCGTAGCACTCCACCGCGTCGCTGTAGCGCTGCTGGAACTGCGCGATCAGACCGCGGTCGTTGAGCAGCTGCCGCAGGATGACCTTGTCGCCCGACCGCCGGCAGGCATCCGTCGCCAAGCGCGCGTGCAGCTCGGCCTCGGCCAGCTGCGTGGAGTGCAGGGCGGCGTTGCCGCATACGAACCGGGCCCGCCCCTCGGCCTGGTCGTCCCCCTGGAGCGCCGCGGTCTCGGCCACCATCCGTGCGGCGGCGGCGAGTTGGGTGTACGAGACCTCCCGCGCGAACGGAGTGAGGCAGACCAGCAGATCGGCGGCGGTGCGCAGGACCCGCGGATCCCTGCCCGGCGTACTGCGGGCGGCCAGCGCGATGGCGCTGGCCGCGCAGTCGAACTCCGACACCACCCAGGCGCGCGCGTCGGCGAGGCCCGAGAAGGCGGGGCGCGGCCGGACGCCGTGACCGAGCAGCGCGCCCACCGGGTCGCCGGGCACCATGGTCTGGAACGCGGCGCAGGCGCCGGCCAGCAGGTGGTCGAGCAGCCGGCGCAGGACCGCGTCCTCCTCCATCCCGTCCGGGCCGGCGCCGGACGCGTCCGGCTGCGCGGTGGTGAGCTGCAGCGCGAACGAGCGGACCAGGTCGTGATAGCGGTAGCGGCTGGGCAGCGGAGCCTCCAGCATGGCCGCGTCGACCAGCGACTCCAGCAGGTCCTCGGCGTCCAGAGGGGCCAGACCGAGGGCCGCCGCGGCGGTCTCCAGACCGATGCCGGCCCGCGTGACCGGAGCCAACAGCCGGAAGGAGCGGGCCTGTTCGCCGGTCAGCTGGTGGTAACCGAGTTCGAAGGCCGCCGCGACGGCGAGGTCGCCGGCCCGCAGTTCGCTGATCCGCAGCCGCTCGTCGGTGAGCCGGTCGGTCATCGACGCGATGGTCCACCGCGGCCGGGCGGCGAGCCGCGCGGCCATGATCCGTACGGCGAGCGGGAGATGGCCGCAGAGCGTCACCAGCTCCTGAGCGGCCCGCGGCTCCGCCTCGACGCGCGGGGCCCCGACGACCTCCCGCAGCAGTCCCAGCGCCTCGTCCGTGTCGAACACGTCGAGGTCGGTCTGGAAGGTGGCCGGCAGACCGGTGAGTCTGGCTCTGCTGGTGACGATGACCCCGCACTCGGCCGAGCCCGGCAGCAGCGGTCTGATCTGCGCCGGATCGCGCGCGTTGTCCAGCATCAGCAGGACCCGGCGCCCGTCGAGGGTGGTGCGAAGGAGCTGGGCGCGGTCCTCCGGCGAGGTCGGCACCGACTGTCCCGGGATGCCGAGCGCGGTCAGGAAGCTGCCGAGCACGGTGCCCGGGTCCGCCGGCTCCAGGCTGTTGCCGCGCAGGTCCACGTACAGCTGTCCGTCCGGGAAGTGCCGCTTGGCGAGGTGCGCGCCCATCACGGCCAGGGTGCTCTTGCCGATGCCGCCCATGCCGGAGATGGAGACCACCGGGAGCGACACCCGGTCGGGATTGCCCAGCGCCGCGCACAGCGACTCCAGGTCCGCCGCGCGGCCGGTGAAGTCGGCGGTGGCGGGCGGGAGTTGGGCGGGCCGGTCGGTCGGCGGACGCTGCGCGGGCTCGGCCGCCGGGACCTCGACCGCGACGGAGCGGCGCTCGCGGGGGGCCGCGAGCAGCGAGGGGTCGTTGGTGAGGATCCGCTCGTGCAGCGCGCACAGCTCCGGGCCCGGGTCGATGCCCAGCTCCTCGGCCAGCCAGTGCCGGGCCCGGCCGAACGCGGCCAGCGCCTCGGCCTGCCGCCCGGTCGCGTACAGCGCGCGCATCAGGAATCCGTAGGGCCGCTCCTGCATGGGGTACTCGTGGGTGAAGGCGATGAGCTCCGGTATGAGCAACTCGTGGCGGCCTTCGCGCAGATGGTGGTCGAAGCGCTCCTCCAGGAGGGTCAGCCTCAAGGCCACCAGCCGGGACCGCTGCTGCTCGGCGAACGGCCCGGGCACGCCCGCCAGCGGCTCGCCCTGCCACAGGTCGAGAGCCTCGGTCAGCAGCCGGCCGCACATGTCCTCGTCACCCGCGTCCCTGGCCCGTACGGCCCCGGCCGCCAGCTCCTCGGCGCGCACCGCGTCCACCGAGGCGGGGTCGACGAGCAGGTGGTAGCCGTCCCGCAGGGAGACCAGGCGCTTGGGCGCCGAGCGGTCCTCCTCGACGATCCGCCGCAGCCGCCACGCGTAGGTGCGCAGGCTCGCCAGCGCCGAGTCCGGTGCGGCCTCCCCCCAGATCGCCCCGATCAGCTCATGGGCGGCCGCGGCCCGCCCCGACCGCAGGAGCAGCGCCGCGAGCAGGGCCTGCTGCTGGGGCGCCCCCGTCGCGAAATCGGCCTCGCCGCGCACCACCCGGACGGCACCCAATACCGTGAATCGAATGTCCTCGCTCATGGACCCAGAGCCCCCTCGCTCCTCAACCACCCCCAATCCGGCGCACCGGTATCGCGCTCCGAACCCCCCGGGGAAGTATCCCCCACACTCCTCGCAGAGCCAGGGGCACGCCCGTACTCGTCCGTATTCCAGGGCGCCGCGCCCGCTTTCCGGGCGGGGGTGCGGGGGCCGGGGGTCACCGAAACCCGATCCGCAGAGGCCGGTCCGGCGGATCATGCCGACCAGGACCATTGAGCGCGGGCGGTGATGTCCGTACGGTCGGGGGTCCCGCATCGTTCTTGCGCCAGAGTGGAGGAGCAGTGCTCACAGGCATGACGGCCGTGGTCACGGGCGGGTCCCGGGGGATCGGCCGGGCGATCGTTGAGCGCCTGTCCCGTGACGGGGCCGACGTGGTCTTCACCTACGCCGCCCGTGAGGAGGCCGCGGCCGACGTCGTCCGCGTCGTCCGGGAGAACGGCGGCAACGCCCGGGCAGTGCGGTGTGACCTGAGGGAGCCGGACGCCCCGGAGCGGCTGATGGAAGCCGCGCTGACCCACCTCGGCGGCCTGGACATCCTGGTCAACAACGCGGCGACGGTCGTCCGCCCGGCTCCGCTCGCCGAGACCGAGTTGGAGGTGTTCGACAGCGTGATGGCGGTCAACACGCGCTCGGTCTTCCTGACGATGCGCTACGCGGCCAGGCAGATGCGGGACGGCGGGCGGATCGTGAACATCTCCACGGTGAACACCGTGCGTCCGGTGCCGGGCATCGGTCCTTACGCCGCGAGCAAGGGCGCGATCGAGCAACTGACGGCGGTCGCCGCCCGGGAGCTCGGACCACGGGGCATCACGGTCAACACCGTCTCTCCGGGAGCGACCGACACGGACATGCTCCGCGGCGCCAATCCCCCCGAAGCGCTGGAGGCGGTCGCCGGCGCGACACCACTGGGCCACCTCGGAGAGCCGTCCGACGTGGCCGCCGTCGTCGCGTTCCTCGCGAGCCCGGACGGCAGGTGGATCACGGGCCAGAACCTGCGGGCGACGGGGGGACTGGCCTGAGGCCGGTGCCGTGAGGCCCGGTACGGAAACGGCGTTGCGTCCCGCGTGACTGGCCTGGATGCTGGCCGGCCGGAGGCGGTGGAGATGATCAGCGTCGAGTTGAAGCTGTACGCGCGCGATCTGGTGCACGAGGATCTGGCGTCCTGCGGGTGGTCAGGGTCTGAGCACCACTTGGCCGGCGTTGCGGAGCAGGAGGGCCAAGACCTCGGTGTGCGGGGCCGACGGAAGCGGGTAACGTCTTGGTCATGTTCTTCCAGACACCGATTCACGAGTGAGCGCGTGACGGGCCCCTGCTGACCTCCTTCGACGTCGCCGCCCGTCCCCCACCAACGAATCCGTAGATCACTTCACATCATGACCGGGAGAACCTGTGACCGTGAGCAAGAACATCAACAACCCCGTGGGCCAGGGCGGCGGCCAGCGCAAGAAGCTGTCCCGCACCGAACGGCAGAACAACGGTCCGCACCGTAACCTCGACCGCCAGGGTGCAGCCGACCAGAAGGCGGAGCTGGTGCGGAAGATGCGCGAGAAGGCCGACGCGGCCGGTGCCGGGCAGACGGGCGACGACACCCCCAAGAGCTGACGACGTACCGCCGCGGGGCGCCCGTGCGGGGCCGAGGCCGTGCGCCAGGGTCGAGGCGTCTGCCGGGCTCGACATGACCCCTACCGTGTTCACCCCCCTGCGGGTCGACCCGCGCACCCAGGACTACTACGGGCGCCGGATCAAAGAGGGCAAGACCCGACGCGCCTGGCGCAAGGACCCCGCTCATACGGGCTGTCGTGACTGATGAGAGGGTCGGGCGGGTGAGTGAGACACCGATGAATACCCTGCAATACCGCGTTGACGGGCCAGAAGACGCCCCTGTCCTGGTCATGGGTCCCTCACTGGGCACTACATGGCATAGGTAGGCCAAACCGTCTGCTGGCGTCCAGGTGGTCCAGGCTGAGGCTGTTTACGCAGGTCAGCACCTTGTCATCCAGGGGTGTCGACGGTGTCCGTGAGTCGCTTGTGAGACTTGGTGATAGATGGGGCCCCCGTCGGCGGGTGTCGGCGGGGGCCTCTTCGTTCGGGCGGACGGCCCGTGGGGACTACAGGGCGAGCGGAGTTGAGGGCGCATGCCGGTCGGGCGTCTGCGCGGGCGCGCACGGTTGCGAGCCGGTACGGCTTTTGGGTTGCGCGGGACGGGGTGTGCTTCGCCGGGAAGCATTCGTGCAGAGGTAGTGGTGTTCTGGCGTTGGACAGCTGGGAAGAATGGTCAAGGTACTGCCGTCAACTGGTAACTGGCTCTTGTAATTTCTGGCCGAAGTGCCCTAACGATCCTACGTCGATCACTGGTGCACGGCAGTGCGCGCAGGACCTGTCTCGGGGGAGTGTGTCCAGAGGACTGCCTTGCATGAGGAATGTGCACCGTCTCACTGATGACCGCTCCTCCGGGCCAGTGGCGACGCTGGCTTGAAACTACTGAAGGCGGTGAATGAGCGATCGTGGTCAGCACTGTTCCCCTCCATTTTCCCGAGGGTGCTGAGGAGGTGGTTCTCGGTGTCGACACGCACCGGGACACTCATGTAGCCGCTGTGGTCTCGGCGATGGGGAAGACGCTTGCCGTGGCGAGCTTCCCGGCCACTGCGGTCGGATATGACCAACTCATCGAGTGGGCTGCCCGGTTAGGTGTTGTGCGGCGTGCCGGGGTGGAGGGATCCGGAAATTACGGGGCGGCCCTGTCCCGCCTTTTACGGTCGCGAGGGATTGACGTGTTCGAGGCCCCTGGGCCGGGCCGTTCGGCTCGCCGTCGAACTAGTAAATCTGATCAGGGTGACGCACAGGCCGCTGCCCGTGCTGTGCTAAGTGGCCGCGCCTGCTCTCGCGTAAAGGCAGGGAATGGTCCGGTGGAGGTGGCCCGTATGTACAACGCGGCCAGGGACTCTGCCGTCAAGGCCCGTACTCAGGCCATCAATCAGCTCAAGGCGATCCTGGTAACGACCGAGCCGGCTTTACGGGAAAGGCTGGCGAAGTTGCAGCGTCGAGCACTGATTCGGGCTTGTGCAGACCTGGGCGAAGATGACGCGGACGACGACCCTGTGGTGCGGGCTACGAGGTTCACGTTACGTTCACTGGCTGAGCGTATCGAGCACCTCACCATGCAGGCCCGGGAACTGGAGCGGCGTCTGACCGAGGTGATCGAGTCGCATTACCCCGCGTTGTTCGCTGCCACGGGGATCGGGCCACGGAGCGCCGCCGTTTTGTTGATCACCATGGGAGATAATGCGGAACGCCTGCGTGGTGAAGCGTCGTTCGCTGCGTTGTGCGGGGCAAGCCCGGTTGAATATTCTTCCGGCGGCAGATGCCATCGGCGGCTCAACCGCGGTGGAAACCGGCAGGCCAATGCCGCCCTGTACCGCATCGTGCTGACACGGTTGCGCTGGGACCCGCGTACCCAGGTGTATTACGAGCGGCGTGTGGCACAAGGGAAGACCCGGCGCGAGATCATCCGCTGCCTGAAACGATATGTGGCAAGGGAGGTCTACGGCCTCGTCCTGGGGCATCGTCGGGATGTCGGCGAGTCTCAGTGATCCGGCTCGGGAGGCGAAGGAGGGTGCTGGCCAAATCCTCAGATCTCTTCCCGGGAAGGGTGTCCCGCCCGCCTGCAAGGAGATGACGAGCTTCATCGCAGCGCGCCGGGGTTGATATTCCCTCGCGTGTCCTCGCTTCCTAGGTACGCGTCGCACGCACCAGGTCGAACCGTCTAAGCCTCTACTGGAGGACGCGGGGGAAGCTTGCGGTCATCCTCACGCGGCAGTTGCACCGTGGAAGACCACCGCCCTGGCGGGCGGACCCGGCGGCGGGACACCCCCTCCATCGGCAGGGCGATCTCTACGGGGTCGAGCAGCGGCCAGTAGACGTACGGAACACCCCCGCGTCGGGGGGAGAGAGAACGGAGGGGTTGGCACGCGCATGTGTTCATGGACCTCGGAACACCCCCGCGTCGGCAGGGCGGATGCCGCCAAGTTCCTCACTGATGTCGCTTTTCACGTTTCAAGGAACGGACGCGGAGGGCATGAGCCCCGCCACTTGTCGTTGAAAAGCTGCTGATGCCTGCTCGCGTGGGCCTGGCTTGACGACGGAGAAATTAGGGCCTCAGTATCCAGGCGTCGTTTGGGCTATCGCTGTGTGGAGACCGGGCCAGCCTGCGGAGCAACGTTGGTATGCAAGGAGGTGACGGACCCCTGGGGTCCGTCACCGTTGGCTCAGAAGAGCCAGCTGACGAGTTCGTTGATCAGTACACGGAGTACCGCGCTGACCACGACGCGGGAGACCTCGAGGAGGACCTCGCGCCGCTGGACGAACTTTTGCTGGAACCTGGACATTGCTTCTCCATCGCGGATACCACAGTCGAGGGTTTGCGCCGCGTCCCTCGAGAGGGTCGTGGGCTCATCTCGGTGTGTTGCCGGCTGGATAGTCAATAAGGTTCCTTGCACCTCCCAGGGAGACGTGCAGCGGTAAGTAGTGTAAGGGCAGAGCCAGTTCGTGGCTCTGCGGTTGGCTGAAGTTCCTCCCATGATCCGCGAGAGGTGTGGCAAGGCGCAGAGACGTTGCGTGTGAGGCCCGCTCTGTTGCGTTCTGCTGAGGAGCTTTCTATAGGGAGGGCTATGACCCTGGATGCCCGGCTCTGGGGCAAGCATGCTGGACTGAGGGAGGACGCTCGTGGTGCGGATCGCGCGCATCCATTGATCTGTCACCTGCTGGATACGGCGGCCGTCGCTGAGCTGGTCTGGGATGAACTGCTGACCGCGCATCAGCGGCGCATGGTGGTGGAGGCGTTGCAGGTTTCGCCAGGGCGGGCGCGTGAGCTCGCGGCGTTCTGGGCGGGGCTGCATGATATCGGGAAGATCAGTGTGCCCTTCCAACTGCACCCGAGCGGACCGAAATATGCAGACAAGAAGCTGCGTGCTGTGGAGCTGGGCGGTGAGTCGGGGTACGGGTTCGGTGCTGCTGCCTCCAAGGACGGGCAGTCGCACGAAGCGGCGGCGCACTGGTGGCTGGCGGGGGCGTTCAGGGAGAGTGGCTATCCGGCATCGAGTCGGCGTCCGCAGTCCCGGCTCAGCCACGCGGTGGCCCAGCTCCTGGGTGGGCACGGTGGGCGTTTCCACCCGGTGCTCTACGACAAGGACTTAAGGTGTCCTCTTGCGCGCCACCCCGGTATGGGCGCCGGCAGTTGGGAGGAGCAGCGCCGGATCCACTTCGCGGAGGTGCGCAGAGTGGTCGGGGCGGCCTCCGTTCCGCAGGGGCGATTGACGCCGGAGGCGGCCGTTGTTCTGACGGGCTTGGTGACCTTGTCGGACTGGCTGGCCAGTATCGAAGAGGAGATCGTGCTCCGGCTCCCGGATGAGGGATGGGCTGGAACTCCCGAAGACCTGGATGCCTACTGGCAGATCGCACGCACGGCGGCTCGCACTTTGGTGCAGCGGGCGGACCTGCTGGGGACGGGTTTCGCCCGGCCGCCGGAGCCTGCCCAGGGCTTGGGGGAGACTGGCCTTGGGGAGAGCATGGCGCGACAGGTGCCTGACCTGGTAGCCCACCACGGGCCGGGCCTGGTGGTCGTGACTGCTCCGCCGTCAGCCGACCGAACCGAGGCGATCCTTCGGGCAGCGGCGGTTCTTGGGCATGCGGCGAACGCGCGGGGCCTCTTCTACGCACTGCCAACCGGTTCAGCGGCCGACAGCCACATGGCGCACGTCCACGCGTTCGCCGGGCAGGCGCTGACCGGGCCTTGGCGGCCGTTGCTGCTCCACAGCTCTTCCCGGCTGAAGCCGGCAGAAGCCGCGGAGCAGTGGGCGCGCGCGAACGCGACGGGGGGAGTGAGCGCGGAGCCTGGTGAGGAGTGGGCCCCGGCAGCGAACAGCTGGCTCAATTCCCATCACCGTGCGCTGTTGGCGGCGCTCGGCACGGGGACGGTGGACGAGCTGTTGCAGGCTGTCCTGCCGGTGAAGTTCAACGTCATGCGGCTCTTTGCTCTGTCCGGCAAGGTCGTCGTCGTGGATGAGGCCCATGCCCGTGGCGCCTGGGGGCAGAAGCTGATGCTCCGGTTCCTGGAGTGGGCTGCCGCGTTGCGGATTCCTGTTGTCCTGGCAGCGACGGCCGCGGACAAGTCCGTGGATGCGATGCTGGCCGCCTACCGCCGAGGCGCAGGCGGCGGCCAAGAGCCGGTGACCCAGCCTCGGCGGTCGCCGGGATGGTCATTCGTGGACGCCCGATCGGGAGACGGGCACCTGCCTCAGCAGCCTGCCCGCACCACACCCGCCCGCACGCTCGGCATCCGAGTCGTCGACGGTTCGCCGTACGGGGAGATCCACGCGGCTCTTGCGCCGATGGTCTCTGCAGGCAACAGGCGGGCCGTCGTCTACCGGGCGACACCGACGGAAGCGATCCGCACGTTCCACCAGCTCACACAGGATCAGCCCAGCCTTGCAGTGACCCTGGTCCATGAACAGATGCGCAACAAGGACAGGTGGCAGCGGCTCGCGGCCTGCCGGAATGCCTCTGCCCCCGATGGTGGAGTCGCCGCGACCTCGGTGCTGGTGACGACACCGATGCTGCAACACGTCCGGGGACTGCACTTCGACCTCGTCATCTCCGGACCGGCACCACTCGCGGACTTGGTGGCCCGCGCGGCGCAGAGCATGAGTGACCGGCCGAGGCTGGTGGTGCTCCGGGCGGACAGGATCTCCACAGGCGACGCCTCGCTGATACGGCGCACCGACCTGCTCCTGGGATCAGGCAGGACCATTGTGCTTCCTGAGGAACTGCCCCCGCTGCTGGATGAGGTGTATGCCGACGACCTCGTCGACAGGTTGCGGGAGGCCGGGGCGGGCGAGCTCCAGCAGCTCGACAACCAGCGCACGGTCCGGGAACGCAGAGCCGGCGGCACTGCGGGTTGGCTGGCGGTGCCTGGACCACGAGAACTCGACGGTGACCTCGGCCTGCTGAGCCGCGACCACCCGGGCCTGGAGCCCGGACTGCTCTCCGCGGTGCTCGGCGAGGACATGGTTCATGTGGTCTGCCTCTACCCCTGGGTCAACAAGCAGAGGCAGACGGTGTACCTACTGGAGGACGGCGTCCTGGAGCAGAAACTCGAGCAACACGGCTCCAACAGAAAACCGAATCCAGGCCAGCTCGTCCCGTATCTGATACCGGTGCCGAGGCGGCTCGTCGAGGGGGTGGAGGGCGACGCCAACGCTGCCTGGCGCGGCATGGCCGCTCTCCAGAATGTTCTGCGACTGAACCTGACACGGGACGACGGTGAGTGGGTGCATACCAGCCTGACGCACCGTTTCTGCATGAGTGAACTCGGCCTGAAAATTGACCGGTTGACGTAACAGCCCGCACTGTCCGGGCGCGTCCTTCTACCATGCGGTGGAGTACGACCACGGGGGGAGGGGCGTGTCCGCATCCGCGTCCAATCTGATCGACCAGCCATGGATTCCGGTCGCATGGCTGGATGGGAAGTCAGGCCCATCTCACGTGAGCCTCAGGAGCCTGTTCCTGCAGGCCCGGGAGATCCGCGCACTGGCGATACCGGAAGCGCCGGCTCACTCTGCTGTGCTGCGCGTGCTGTACGCGCTCACCGCACGGATCACCGCCCTGGACGAGTCCGGTCCGGGAAGCTGGGGCGATCGGCGGGAACAAATCCTTGAGCAAGGGTTTCCGGAGCAAAGCATCGAACTCCCCGACGGCCGCCAGGCCGGCATCGTCGGCTACTTCGACCAGTGGACCCACCGATTCGACCTGTTCGACCGCGAGCGCCCCTGGCTCCAGGACCCGCGCCTCCTCGACCAGTGCGACAGGAACCGGACCGCCGGCGTCCACAAACTGGTCATGAGCCGAGCGGCGGGCAACAACCACTCCTGGTTCGGGCACTGGAGCCATGAACATCTCGTCCTCCCCAACCTTTCGCAGACAGCACTGTCGCTGCTGACCTGGCATTACTGGGGGGCTCCAGGCGGCCTCTCGAGTCGTGCCGTCGGCCAGGTGAGCCACCACTACGCAAAGGCTTCACCACTGCGCGCTGCGCTGTCGTACCACCCGGAGTGCGACAACCTCTTCCTGACGCTGCTGGCAGGTCTGACACCGCCGGACGGCGACGTCAGCCGGCAGAGCGACCTGTGTCCTTGGGAGCGTGACGACCTCCCAAACCCACTCGAGCCGATGCCCGAGCCGCAGGGCCCCTGCTCACGGCTCACCGCCTGTTCCCAGCACGCTCTCCACCTCGTCCCCGACCAGGACCGTGAGCACACCGCCGACGCGTACATCACCTGGGCCTACAACGCCGAACGCATCCGGCCGGAAGACGACTACCTGATCTGGGACATCGACAAGGACGGGAAGACCTTCCCTCGCGCTGCCCGCTCCTCCCGTTCCCTGTGGCGTGATGTCGACGCGCTTCTGCTCAAGCAGCTGGACGACTCCAGTCCCGTCCAGCCGAAGGTGATGGATCATGCCTTCGACGTCAGCCAGTACTTGCGTGTACGTGCGCTCGGCTTCGAACAGGACGCCAGCCAGGCGGCCAACCGTCAATACGTCGATTCCACGACCCCGGTCCTTCTGTCGCGAGTGGAGGAGGACGTGGTGAGCGCGGAGCTGCCGGTTCGCCGGCTCCGTGAACTTGGCGAGCTCTTCGGGGAGCGGCTGGAGCTGGCTACGAAGGAAGCCTGGCTGACGTATACGGATGACAAGAAGAACGATCCGGGAGCCTGGCTGGACGCGGCCATGGCACGGTACTGGCCGTCAGCGGAGGACGAGTTCTGGTCACGATTTCGGCGGCTGAACCGCACCGGCGGTGTCGAGGATTCCGGCTTCGATTTCGACGCCACGTGCAGGGCTTTCGGGCGGCACGCACTCGACGCGTACGAGACGGTGACCGACTCCGTGACACGCACCCCACGAGGCGCGAAAGCCGTCACCAGGGCGAAAGCAATCATTCTGGCCGCCCTGAAAGACCCGCGCAAGGCGATGGCGCAGCCGCGCACGAAACGGGCGGCCGGCAAGTAGTGACCGCCGCCCGCCGACCCGAGGACAGGCATGACCTTCCAAAGCCCTGAAGCGAGCAAGCACCAGAGAAACCGTGTTGCGTACGCCGCATTCACCGCACGCATCGAACACCTGTGCCGCACCGACCCCGGTGCTCGTGGGGCGCTGCGCGCGGGTCTGCGCCGCGATCTGAACCACCCGCGCGCCCGCGCTATGCACCGGCTGCTGACACCGCTCCTGCCGGAGGGGTGTGACGATCGAGCAGCGCAGGCCCATTACACCGTGGCATCCCTGATCGCGGCCCAGCCCCGGCATGCCTTCGCGTTCGACCAGGAGGACGACGAAGACACCGCCGTGGAGGTGGAAGCGGTCACGCAGCAGGTACTTCAGGAAAACGGCGAACCCGACACGGGGGCCGCCGCGCCCGGGCCCATCCCCTACGGCGCCTCGTTCGGCGCCACGCTCGGCCGTGCCGTTATGGCCAAGGGCGCATCCATGCGGATGAGCGCCGCAGAGAGCCGCATCAACCTCCTGACACGGCAGAGCCTCCGCGGCATCCACCTCCACCTCCCCGCCGCGGTGAACCAGGCACGCACCAGCGGCGCCACCATCGACTGGGGCCAGCTGCTGGCAGACCTCGTCGACTGGCCCTACCAGTCCGGGCGCATCAGCCGCCGCTGGCTGCAGGACTTCTACCGGATCACCGACCGCGCCGGCCAGGACTGAACCCTCATCACAGGAGACCTGATGGACCGCAAGCCACGCTTCATCGACATCCACGTCGTCCAGCCCGTTCCCTACGCGAACCTGAACCGGGACGACACCAACTCGGTGAAAACCATGCTCTACGGCGACGCCCTGCGTACCCGCATCTCCAGTCAGTCCTGGAAGAGGGCCATCCGCGAACACTTCCAGGACACGCTCGGCGACAACGCACTGCGCACACGCCGCATTGGCGAGCGGGTCGCCGAAGTGCTCCACGGCCGTGGATGGGATGAGGCCCTTGCCGAACGTGCGGGTGCGCATGTCGCGGCGGGAAGCAGTATCAAATGGGAGGTGGCCAAGGGGAAGGACAAACAGCCCCTCACGAACAAAGTCCTGACCAACGCACTCGTCTACCTCCCCGAAGACGCTGTCGAAGAACTCGCTGACATCGCCGAAGCCCACAAGGACACGCTCACCACGGACTTCACCGGGAAGGGGAAGACCAAGCCTGAGAGCGCCCTGAAAGGAAAAATCGACAAGGTCCTGACCCGGAGGAACGGCGTCATCAACCTCTTCGGCCGCATGCTCGCCGAGGTCGACCACGCCGGTGTCGACGGTGCCGTCCAGGTCGCGCATGCCTTCACCACGCATAGCACCGAGATCGAACTCGACTACTTCGCGGCCGTCGACGACTTCACCGCGACGCGGGGCGATGAAACCGGCAGCGGTCACATGGGCACCGCCGAGTTCAGTACCGGCACCTTCTACCGGTTCGCCACCATCGACCTCAGGGAACTCACCAAGAACCTGAGCGACGACAACGCCATCGGCCTGGAGGCAGCCCGCGAACTCGCCCGCCAGTTCCTGCTCTCCTTCATCGAATCGCTGCCGCAGGCGAAGAAGAACTCCACCGCCCCGCACACGCTCCCGCACCTGGTCCACGTGGCCGTCCGCTCCGACCGGCCCCTCTCATTCGCCGCAGCCTTCGAAGAACCCGTACGGTCCGCCGAACACGGCGGCTACGTCGCCCGCTCTGTGCAAAGCGTCGACGCCTACTCCAAGGCCGCGAACACACTCCTCGGCCCCGCGCGGGTCCTGCACGCGGCACACGCCTCCCTTCACCTCGACAAGCTGGAGCACCTCGGCGAGCGCCACGCATCCTTCGAGAACCTCGTCAACACCTCCATCGACAACGCTCTCGCCGAGGCCCCGAAGTGACCGAGAGCCCCGCCCGCGGCCTGCTGCTGCGCCTGGCAGGCCCACTGCAGTCCTGGGGCACCCACAGCAAATACCTGCGCCGCGACACAGCACGATTCCCCACCCGGTCCGGCATCGTGGGCATGCTCGCCGCAGGTCTTGGACGAGAGCGCCAAGCCCCCCTGGACGACCTCGCGGAACTGTCGATGACCGTACGTGTCGACCGACCCGGCGTCGTGCTCTCCGACTACCACACAGTAGGCGGCGGGCTACCCGCCGACGAGACGGTGATCACCGTTGATGGGGAACGCCGGCCCAAGAACAAGGGCACTCTCGTCTCCAAGCGTCAGTACCTATCCGATGCATCCTTCACCCTCGCGCTCACGTCCGAGGATGAAGAACTGCTTCACTCATGCGCCGGTGCCCTGCGCGACCCGCACTGGCCCCTCTTCCTCGGCCGCCGGTCCTGCCCGCCAGAAGGTCCGGTACTGCTGGGAACCGTCGAAAATCCGCTGCAGCACCTGGTCCGGATACCACTGGCAGCCAAAACGCCACGCGGCGGCCCGCAGCCGATCGAGTTCTACGGCGACAGACCGCTCGGAGTCCTCCCCGTGAGCACCGATGCCCCAGACAGCGGTGACGGTGACCACCACAGCGGCGAGGTCACCGACGAGCCGATCTCGTTCGCACCGACAGAGCGCCTGTACCGGCCCCGGCCGCTGTACCGGCGTGCCGCGTACCTACCGAATGCACGTTACGAAGGCTTCGGCATCGGCTACCTGGAGAAGCTTCAGAGCTATATCGATGCCCACATCTCCCACCCGGAGAGGAGCGGCCAGTGACTGCGTGGCTGACCGACATCGTGTGCCTACCAACTTCGCACCAGGCCCGCCGCGCTCTCAGCGGCAGTACCCAGGGCATCCGATTGCACCAACCTGTGCGCCAGATGACTCCGACGGGTTCATAGGCCCGTATGCCAACACCCCTGAAAGCTCCCGCCCGTCGACGCCGTGGAGATGACTATCCACGACCACCTGGTCAGCTTTGCCCTCGATCGTAGCCACTGCAAGCGCACCGTCCGCCGCACCGTCGAGCACCTCCCCGCCCGCCTGCTCGACCACCGCACCCCGCTGCACCAGCAGCTCGTCACCTACGCCACCCAGGAAGAGACCGTCGCGTGACACCCGCAGCCACCCTGGCCCGCATCCGCCTCAACCCCCACAGCCGCAACGTCCAGCGCGACCTGCGCGATGCCACCCAGATGCACAAAACCTTGATGCGTCTTCTTCCCGACGGCCTCGGCGACAGCCCCCGCCACGCGGGCGGACTTCTCTTCCGCCTCGACCAGAGCGACCACGCAACCACTGTCCTCGTCCAGGCCACCCACCCCATCGATCCCAGCCGCCTGCCGACGGACTACGGAACCACCGAACTCAAAGACCTCACGCCGATGTTCACCGCATTACGGCCCGGCCTCGGAGTCCGCTACCGCATCACCGTCAACCCCAGCAAAACCGAACGACTGCCCCTGGAACAGAAGGGCCGTCGCGGCAAAATTATCGCCCTGACCGGAGCCGACGCCGACCACTGGTGGCAACAACGCGCAGCCACCGCCGGCCTGCACCTGAACACGCTCGCCCCCACCACCGTCGACCCCGCCCGGCCTCGCGGCAAAGACGCATCCCCCATGCGCCACCACCTCACCCGCTACGACGGCACGGCCACCGTCACCGACCCGGACGCTCTCACCCACGCCCTGCTCGCAGGCATCGGCCGCGCCAAACCCTACGGAGCGGGCCTGCTCACCCTCGCCCCCGCAACTACCGGGTGAGCGCCCCGCGCAAGGGCGGCGACACCCGGGCCCGGCTCGCCGCCCCCACCCTCGCCGCGGGGGTGTTCCGTCCTCAAGTCCCGGTGCCCCGGGCTGAATCGCGTCCTCCCCGCCGCAGCGGGGAGGACGCCGCGAGGGACAAGGCCCAGGACGAGGCCGACGGAACACCCCCGCGGACGCGGGGGTGTTCCGAAGGCCGAGGCCCCCGCGCTCCATTCGAAGCCGCCGGCCAGGACGCTATTCCTCGGGGCTAACCAGGCGTCGCCGTCTGCGGCCAGATCCTCGTCGTCCATCCGGATACCATCGTGCCCGGCTATACGTGCCGTGATCGCGGCCAGGATCCACAGCAGCCCCGAGGCAGCAGGCGCCACCGGTAACTCCACATCCTCGACCTCACCGGCACGATGGAACAACTCCCGCAGCCCGCCCCCTAAGGACACACCCCCCACCCGCACCGGAATCCACGGCTCCTCCCGCAGATTAAACCCGCCCGGACACCCACCCCGCGGCTCCCCTCTCCGCCCGCACGCCGTCAGCACCCGCCGAGACGGGCTCGTGCAGGACAGTGAAACAGCCGCCACTGACATCCGGACGTCGATCGCCCCGATTCACCCACAGACAATTCCTCGTCGCAATCGACTCGGCAGAAGTGAGCAGGAATCGGTCTAAGTGTTGCGATCAAGGTGGTGGATCGGGAATCGTTCACTGCCTCAGCGCACTCGGGAGTCACACGGACCGGGTGTGGACTCTCATAAGACAGGACCGTCTGATGGCTGATCGCTCAGGTCACTCCGCGTTAGCAGCGTTCCCTCCCGCCGCTCTACATCTGTTCGTGCTCATTGCGTTTGTCGTAGTCGTGGTGGTGGTCGTGCAACCGGCACCGGCAGTGGGCACGACCTGCGGTGCGATCCTTCTGGCCTCCGCAGAAGCGCATCGCCGACTCAAGCGTTGAGCCTCGGCCTGCCATCGAGCTGTTGATGGAGCTGCCCTGCTTCCTCACCGCTGTGAGGGTGCTCCGTGAGCCGGAATAGGTCTCGACAAGCAGGAATCGCTTTCCCTGCCGATGCAGGGGGTATCAGTCGGGCCGGCACTTCCCTTCACCGACGGACCAGGCCCAGCTCGTCGTCAAGCAAGATCTGCTTCCCGCCCACCACCACGTGGGGGGGGGGGGGGGGGGGGGGCCCCCGCCCCGGCCCCCCCCGGGGGGGGGGGCGCGCGGGGGGGGGGGGGGGGGGGGTGGGGGGGGGGGGGGGGCCCCGGGGGGGGGGCCCCCCGGGA
>NZ_JBIDBD010000003.1:0-327800 GCF_043202815.1 Streptomyces sp. NPDC048111 | reverse complement strand
TACACAAAAAGCGCACCTCACCCCACCCCCCCCCCCCCCCCCCCCCCCCCCCCCCCCCCCCCCCCCCCACCCCCCCCCCCCCCCCCCCCCCCCCCCCCCCCCCCCCCCCCCCCCCCCCCCCCCCCCCCCCCCCCCCCCCCCCCCACGGCGAGGTCAGCGAGCAGCGGGTGATCAGCTCGGTAGGTGTGGATGGCGTCGTCCGCACCGGTGGGAAGACCCGCTCGTCGACCGGTCATGGTTCTACCCGCACCGACACGGCAGAATGTCGACGGGTCACAGGCCGAGCGCCTGTGACCCGTACACATACCCGGTCGCCTCCGACACGCGGGAGCGAGATGCCTGAGCAGCTGATCGCATACGAAACCCTTGTGATGCCCGACTACGGGGGCTTCGACCTCTACGACGCGGACTTCGACGTTCGCGACAACGGCTTGATCCCCCTCGCCAGAGAGAATGTAGCGGCCGGTAACGGCTACGAGGTGATCGTGGTTGCGGCGCAGTCGCAGTTCAAGGTGAAGCTTCGCATCGAGACCTGGGCAGAGGAGCCCCCGCCTCCCGCCGGGTGGGAAGGCCACTGCGATCTGCACATGGAGTTCCCCACTGGAGAGCTGGTGATCTCGGAACGTACCAGGGGGGCTTGGGGCATCACGATTGCGGAGGGCGACCGTCACGCTCGCCTGTCGTTTCGTGGACGCAGCCAGGCGAAGCACCTCGCTGAATCCTCCGGGCCGCAGGATGACTTGTCGCTGTACGAGGGGACGGAGCAGTACTTGCTTCAACTGTGGCCGCGGACGTCGTAGCAGTATGTGCCGCGTCCCAGGGCCGGCAGATCATGGTGCTTGGCATGGCCTTACGGCGAAGGGAGCCGGCCGGTCGCATGGGGGTGCTCGGGTCCGTCGCCGACGCAGTCAGACAGCAGTGCAGTCAGGGTGGTTCGGCCGGGCGCCACGCCCGGTTTCTCTTATCGGAGACCGAGCGACGTCAGCGCTGTCGTCCAGTCCGTCGCGATGGCGTTCTGTGCTGCTGCGAGCTGGGTCTTCCCGGTGCAGACGGCGGTGTGGAGCTTGGACTCGACGCTGTCCTTTGGGTTGTTGGGTCCTGCTCCTGTCTTGTGGCCTGGTGACGGTGGCTCAAGCCATAGGTTGCGGCGGTCGTTGGGGTCGCCGCCCAGCTCAAGGCTGACCAGGTGGTCGTACTCGGCGTCGTGCAGGGCGCCGGTATACCTGTAGGACTTGGCGTTCGCCGCTTTTTCTGCCCCGGTGACGGCCGCGGGCGGACGGATCGTTGAGGTATACCCGGGCTTGCAGATCGTCGTCTTCAGCGTCGCTGCGGTGACCTTCGGGTTCAGGGCCCCAGGTGTGCAGGCCCTGTCCTCGAGCGGCTCTTTGGCCGCGGTGTATCCGAAGTGGCACGAGCCCGCCGGCGGCTGGGGCTGCACGGTGTATTTCGTCTGGGGGCCGGGTCCGTACGGCAACGACGCGGGGGCACCGCTGGCCCCCGCGGCCCGGAGCGACGTCTTTGCCGGTGCCGGGTTCTTGGCGCCTGCATCATGGGAGCCGGTGCTTGAGCAGCCCACCGCCGTCGCAGCGAGCAGCAGGGATGCAGCAGTGGAGGCGATGGTTCGGACACTCATGACGGCCCCCCGGGGGTGACGGTGACAGGGGATAGATACCGCGGGATGCTGCCTCCAACCCCTCTTGTGGCAACCGCTCTTGCGCTGATGCCGACGGTGAAGGAGGACGGGCAATGTCACTGCTGTCCCTGCGGCAGCGTGAGCCGCTCGGGGCCCGGCGCGGCGAAGACCGGCCGCCCTTTCGGGCGCCGGCCTTCGCGATCACAGTCCCTTGGTGAGGGGATCCCTTGTCATGCTCAGTGGCGTCCCCAGGACTTCGCGGTGATGATGTGGCCTCGGTTGTCGCGGAGGGTGGCGGTGTCGCCGGAGTTGTTCCAGACGTAGTCGCGGCGGTCCTGGTAGACGTCGCGTCCGGTGTCGCGGCCGATACCGGTGTGGACGCGCACAGACTGGTGGGCGGCGAGTCGCAGGTTGTGGAAGGTGTAGGTGTGGTGGGAGCGGTCGGCCAGCGTCCAGCCCTTGAGGTTGACCGTGCCTCGGCTGGTGTTGGTGACGGTGACCCACTCGTTGTTGAGGCTGCGCTGGGAGCGGTCGTCCTTGCCGGGGCTGTCGTACTGGATCGCACCGAACACGATCGGCGAGCGCGGGATGGGCTTGGCCGCGGCGGAGGCAGGCACGGCGGCCGCCGCAGTGGCGAGACCGGCGGCGGCCAAGCCAAGAGCGGCGATGCGGGTGATGCTGCGAGAAGACATGAAACCCCCAGTTCACGGCCCCAACAACTGCGTTGGGATGCCGGGTTGGTGCGAAGTTCGGCGCTCGTTCGGCCGGACACCCACACCATGACCCCGAACGGTCTTCGTTGAAGCGCAGACGTTCAGGGCGTAACCAAACGCGGAACTTCACACACCATCAGCGGCCCCGGCGCACAACACCCGGCGCGAGGAACTCCGACGCGCGCCCGTGGACGGAGACATCTTCTGCCTCTGTCCGGCCTGCTTGTCCAGCACACGAGGCAGCTCGGCATGTATGGCTCCCCGACGGGCGCTTCAACCGGGGTCACCTTGACGTCAGGTGAGGACGTTGACGGCCCGGTACAGATGGGTGCCGTGCGCCCACTTCTTGATCTCGTCGCGACCGAGAACGGTGATGTGGTGCTGGCGCGCGAATGTGGCAGCGGGCTCGGTGAATCCGGCCAGGCCGATCATGATGGCCACGTCGGCGCCGTGATGGGGCCTTGCGGTGCCGTTGAACTGCTGCACGTGTCCGGAGGTGACGCGTGCCCGGTAGCGTTTGCACTGGAGGATGACGAGGTCGCCATCACCGTCGACCGCACGGACATCAACTCCCAGGTCTCCTGCTCCGCCGACGCGCTGCACGCCGGTGAACCCGTCACGGACCAGGAGCTGGGCGCACGCTTCCTCGAACTCTGTTGGGCTCATGGCCGCCAGCTCCCGCATACGGAAGGTCACACCTTCCTCGGCCAAGTCCGGCCCCGGCGCCAGTGGGGCGGGAGGCAGGGGCGCGGCGTAGCCGCCGGCGAAGCCGAGTACGACGAGCACGGCTCTGGTTACGGCTACGAGCATCACGAGCGCGCCGGCGCAGATGAGGGCGGCCCACCAGGGGTGGTCGGTGAGCCACGCCCAGGGGCTGTCGACTATCCACGCCACGGCGGTGCCGGTCAGCCACGTCCACAGCATCTTGCCGATGCCGAGGGCGAAGACGCCATAGAGCAGTGTTTTCAGGAACGGATCGAGACGGCCGTCCTCGTCGAACATGACCACCCTCCGGGTCGCGTTGAAGAGCTGGAACGAGGCTGTGGGATCAGGCGGCGCGACGAAGCACGCGGCGCGGACGGGTGGGCAGGGCGAGCAGTTCATGCAGGGCGGCACCGTCCGCCCACTGGTGCAGCCGTTCGCGGTCGACCAAATGGATACGGTGGCGCGCACCCCAGGCCCACGCGTCGCGCGTGAAGCCCCCGTTAGTCACGACCACCGCATGCTGCGCGCCGTGCACGGGACCGGCGGTGCCGTTGACCGCGTACAGGACGGGAGCGCCGACCTTGGCGCCGGTGCGGGTGTGCTTGGCCTGGAGCACCGCACGCCCCAGAAACGGATGCTCGGCTATCACGTCGGCGGCCTGGTCGCCACCTCCTCCAACCCGCTGTGCGTGCCAGCCGTCACGGATCATCAGGTCGCGCAGCGCTTCCTCGAAGGCGCGGTCATCCATGGCGTCGAGCTCGCCCGCCGCGAAGGACAGACCCGCTCGGCGCGCACGGTCGCGGCGTCGCCTGCTTTGCGTGAAGCCAGCGCGCAGGCACGCGGCGCCAGCGACCACAAGGAGGACGAGTGCGGGCCACTGCCAGTACGTGGCGAGGGCGCCGGGGAGCGCGCGCAGCCCCGGCAGGAGAAGCGCCGTGGCCGCGGCGAAGGTGAGGCCGGCGGCACCAAGTTCGGCGAGCCCGCGCGGGCGACGAATTCGCAGTCGGCGTCGACGGCTCATCCGCGGGAAGGCGCGGACTGAGAGACGGACGGTGCGGGGTGCTGCTCGGTCGGGGTGCTGGCGGACGTGTCCCCGAGCCCGAAGAACTTGACCCACAAGACGGCGAGGGCGATGAGCCCGACCGTCAGCCAGCCGGACATCCGGCGCGCGCTGCGCGGTCCCGGATTGCGACGGATGTGAGCGCGAACGTGGTGATAGCCGGCGGGTGGCTTCGCCATGGTGGGTTTCCCTCTCCGTGATCACAGGCCGCACCCCGCGGCCCTGAATCTGTGTGTACCAACGCGCACTGACAACCCCGGGCGGATCATGGGTAGTTGGCGCGTCAGCGCAGCGCGATCCCGCCAGGTGAGCTATTACGGCGCGTTAGCGAGTGGCCGCATGGACGAAGCAGGCCGTTGTACTGCAGCTTTTCGACTCGGATCAGGTCCGGCAGACGAGTCGTCGTGGTGGATGCCTGTGAGACAGGGCGCCTCACGTGCTGGGAGTGGCCCGGTCACTGGCGACGATGCGGGCGAAGTTGGCGAATTGCCGTCGCCGGTATCTCTCGGGTTTCGCCAAGTTATGTCAGAAGCCGGTTCCAGACACTTGTCGGACGATGGCCCAGGGGACCGGTAGTGGTCGCGCTGTCCGTCGACCTCGCCTACGTGGGATGACCGTAGGGCCGGTCGGTGCAGAGCGAGGAGATCTGGCTCCGGTCGGCCTCCTTCGACTCCAGCGCCTGGATTGTCCGTTCCTCGCAGTGGAGCCTCAGTGGCGTGTTGGCGAAGACGACGAAGTCATCCTTCGCCTCGCCTCGGTGGCAGTGGTCCACCAGGAACCTTCGCAACCGCGGTGTCGCCCCGTCCTTGTACGTGGGACCGCATGCGACCCGGAGCTTGTATGCGCCGGGCCTGAGCTCGGAACCTGCCTCGCTGATCGCGTAGGGGCCGCCGGGGTCGGGACAATTACACCCGCCCCGCGCACACCAACGGTCCGAGGCGGGCCGACCGTTCGAAAACAGCCTGCTCGAGCAGGGTGTCGCCGTGGATCGTCACCGACTCGAATCGGGCGTCGTCCGGCAGCGTCGCCTACTGGAACTGGGAGCGGCGGTGGAAGAGGGGCGACGTGAATGGCGTACTGGCCTCGACGGCACTGCCTGGATGCTGGCAGTGCCGTCGAACACCACCGATAGCCACCCCGCGGTGAGGCGGAAGGTTGCTGATCTGAACACGGCAGGGCTTTCGCAAGTCGCCTAGCCGTAGAGGAAGACTCCCTCGAAGGATACTGACGCCCCCTGCGCGTCGCTCACGAAGCTCCGTGGTCAAGGACGCACGGGGCTTGACCACGGAGCTACTGTGTAAAAGTTGAGTCTTCGTGGAAGTGGAGCGGACATGAACCCTGCGTCCGGTGTTCTCCGTTGCACGGAGCATGGCCTCATCATCTTTGTGCTGGCGAGATTACTGCAGGTAGGCCGGGAGAAAGGTCCTGTATGCCCCTCTGAAGAACGCGAGCCTTTCGCGTTCTTCGTCCATCAATTCGAGGATTTCGTAGGCGTATGCGGCGGCGTCGATGTTCCTTTCCGCGGAAATCTGCTCATAGAGGAGCCATGAACCGCTCTGGACGATGCGTAGGCATTCGTCGGCGACATCATCTTGTTCGCCCACGACCAGCGCGTTGAGAGCGATCATCAGCTCTCGATGGTGTCGCGCAGGCACTCCATCTGCCAGCGCGGCCATGATCATCGAGGCGGTGGCGACAGCGGGCTGCATAAGATTCGAGTGAACGTACGCATGGCCGTCCGCCCAGTCTCCAGCTCGAGCTCTCGGCGGGCCGGCAAGCATGGTGAAGAAGTCCTGCGGAATATGTTCGGCCGATCGCATGCAACCACACCTCATGTCAGCCCAGTCGTGCCGAATGACTTCCGTGCGGGTCGTCTTCATGTCGAAGGTGCTCACTAGTAATTCCCCTTATCCCACTCGCCCTTGGCTTCCCATTCGACATTCACTGGAAACTGGAATGGACTGGGGTAGTCGACCTGGCATTTCAGGCAGACTGGTTTCGGCGAGACGATGATGTTGCCATCCTTCTTCTCGGCGGTGAGGGCGTTGGTGAATCTGACCTTGGTGGCGTCGCCCCCGAGGGCGAGGCACACGTTGCCTTCGGCGCAGTAGCTCACTCCCGGCTTGGTCCCGCCGGAGGATGCTAGTGCAATTTCTCCTGTTTCGATGTGGTACCCGCCAACGTAAGTGCGGGTTGCTATCTTGCGTCCATAATTGTCCCTGACGAAAGCATCCAGCATCCCCTCGGCAGTCTCCATCTGTCCTGCGTGGGTCCATCCGGCCGGAGCCGGAATGGTTTGAAGCGCGATAGCCCTCGAGCCGCCGGCGCCGCGAAGCCGGGGCGCTTCCCACGGCATGCGGCCCAGGCCGGCTGTCTCGCTCCCGCTGAAGCGTATTCCCTTGATCGCACTCCACAGAGGCTTGACGAAGGGTGACAGCGCGCCGCCTCCTGCACCGAGGAGGAGGTCGGTGGGGGTGGTGGGTTGGCATTGGGCGGTGTTGATGGCCCAGGTGTAGGCGGCGCCGATGGCCGCGTCGGTGACTGCTGTGGTGCCGAGGGCGAGGCCGCCTTCGAGGCCGAGGCTGCCGGCGAGGGCGCCGCCTGCGGGTGCGAGGAAGGCGGCGCCGGCGCCGATGACGGCGCCCTTGCCGGTGGCGATGGCGAAGTCGTGCCAGCTGAAGTCGTCCTGGTGGGTGAGGGCGTAGATGCCGCCGCCGAGGACTGCTCCGATGCCTGCGCCGATGCACATGGGACAGGCGCCGCTGGGGTCGGACAGGTTGAGGGGGTCGTTGTTGGCGTAGTTGTAGGCGGAGGAGTTGGGGCTGCCGACTGCGGCGGGGACGGGGTCGGTGGTGGTGAAGCGGCCCTGAGCGGGGTCGTAGGAGCGGGCGCGCAGTTGGAGGCGGTCGGGGAGGGTCTGGTCTTTGTACTGGCCGGTGTAGCCGAAGGGGCTGGTCTGGCCGCCGGTGATGGTGGGGGTGCCGGTGGTGGTGCCCCAGGGGGTGTAGGTGTAGCGGTAGTTGTCGGTGCCCGCGGCGTCGTAGACGGCGTTGACGGAGTTCTGCTGGTTCTGGGTGAAGTAGAACTTTCCGTTGGTGCGGTCCATGGAGCGGGCCGTGCCGTCGGGGTCGTAGTGGTAGTCGCCGAGGAGGGCGCCGCTGGCGCTGCTGTCCGTGGCTATCTGGGGCAGCGGGTTGTTGATGTCCCAGCGGGAGGTCGAGACCGGCGTGTTGTTCTTGCTGGTGGTGGTGCGGTTGCCGTCGGCGTCGTAGGTGAAGCCGTAGGTGTCGGAGCCGAGTGTGGCGGTTTTGATGCGGCCGGCCGGGTCGTAGGCGTAGCTTTCTGCGCCGTCCCTGGTCTGGTTGCCGTCGTCGTCGTAGCTGTAGGCGGTGGTGGCGCCGCCGGCCGTCGCGGTCAGCTGGTCGGCGTTGTCGTAGGTGAAGGTGGTGGAGCGGCCCTTGACGATGGTGGCGCCGGTGAGGTGGCCCTGTCCGTCGCCCTTCCAGGTGCGGAGCTTGCCGGTGGTGTCGGCTGCGGCGATGTCGAGGTTGCTGTCGCCGTCGAACTTGCCCGGGGCCGGGGGGCCGTAGCCGGTCCAGTCGTCGGCTTGTTGAACGGGGTTCTTGAAGCCGCCGTTGCCGGCTCCCGGGTATACGTACAGGCGGTGTGTGCTGGTGTTGAGGGCGAGGAGGTCGGGCTGGCCGTCGTTGGTGAACTCGCCGGAGACCAGGCTCATGCTGCCCCAGCCGCCGCCGAGGTCCGTGCGTTCGCCGAAGCCGCCCGAGCCGGTGCCGGGGTAGAGGTAGAAGTGGCCGGTGGTCGGGTCGATGGCGAGGACGTCAGGTTTGTTGTCGGCGTTGACGTCGATCAGGGTGAGGCGGAACTTGCCCCAGCCGTTGCCGAGGTCCTTGCGGTCGCCGAAGCCTCCGGCCCCGTTGCCGGGATAGAAGTACAGGTGGTTGCCGACGGTGTCGACGGCCATGAGGTCGGGTTTGCCGTCGTTGTTGAAGTCTCCCGGGCTCAGGGCGAAGGAGCCCCAGCCGGCACCGAGGCTGGTCGCGGGGGCGAAGCCACCCTTGCCGTCGCCGCTGTAGCGCAGCAGGCGACCGGAGGTGTCGAGTGCCAGCAGGTCGAGTTTGCCGTCGGAGGTGTACTCGCCGACGAAGACCTGCTGGAATCCGGCTCCCGCCCCGGGGATGGTGGCACCCGTCGTGAAGGTGCCGTCGGCGCTGCCAAGGAGGGTGCGGACGTTGCCCTTGGCGTCGGTGCCGATGATGTCACTGATGCCGTCGCTGTTGAGATCGCCGCTGGCGGTCTGCGTCACGCCGGACCAGTCGGCGGGCGCGTCTGCATCGGTCTGGGCCGTGCGGTTGCCGACCGGGTCGTAGCTGAACGCGGTGCCGGTGGTGGCGGTCAGGCAGGAGACGCCGGAGGTGTCGGTACAGGTCTTGGCGATACGGCCTGCGTCGTCGTAGCCGTAGCGGGTGGCAGGTCCGGTGGCCGGGATGTCGGCGGAGAGACGGCTGTTGGCGTCGTATCCGAAGGTGTGGGTGCCGCCGGCCGGTGTGGTGAGGGTGGCGAGATTGCCCGCCGCATCGTAGGTGCGGCTTTCCGTGCGGGCGGTGGTGGTGGGCAGGGTGACCGAGGTCAGGCTGCCGGCAGGGTCGTATCCATAGCCGGTTGTCTTGCTGTCCGTGGTCTGGGACTTGACCCGGCCGTCCTTGTCGTAGCCGTAAGTGGTGCGGCGGCCGTCAGGGTAGCTGCGGTAGTTGAGGGTGCCGTCGGTGTTCCAGTTGTACTGGAACGGATTAGCGGCGCCCGGGGAGGTGATGGTGGATATGCGGTCGTCGTCGTTGTAGGTGACGATGCGGTTGCCCGTGGCGTCGGTGACGCCGGTGATGCGGCCGGCGTCGTCGTATCCGTACGTGACGGTGGGGGTGCCGTCGGAGTAGGTCACCTTGGTCGGCAGGCTGCGGCCGTCATAAATGGTGCTGATCGTCTGCCGGCGTGCGTTGATGGTGCTGGAGCGGTTGCCGTCGGCGTCGTAGCTGTAGGAGACGGTCTTGTCGAGTGGGTTCTTGACCGAGGTGAGACGACCTTCGGCGTCATAGCCGTAGGTGGTGGTGTGGTGATTGGCGTCGGTACTGGTCTCCACCTGGCCGGCCAGGTTGTAGCCGGTCGTGGTGACGCCGTCGTCGGGGTTGGTGACCTTGACGGGTCGGTTCAGCTCGTCGTACTCGTACCGGGTCTGCTTGCCCCGCGCGTCGATGCTCGCGAGGGCGTTGCCGACCGCGTCATAGTCCGTGGCGCGCGAGTTGCCGAGCGGGTCAGTGACGGACGTGGGATGACCTGCCAGGTCGTACCCGAACTTCCAGGTGAACTTGGCCGGATCGGCCCCGGTGGTGTTTCCCCGGGGGTCGGTCGTGCTGGCGCGCCGACCGTCCTCGTCATACGCGTAGGTGGTGAGTTCGCCTTCGGGCGACAGCTCTGACGTCAGGTTGCCGTCGTCGTCGTATCCGTAGGTCGTGGTGTTGTTGGCCCAGGTCTTGGAGGTGAGCAGCCGGTTGTCCGCGTCGTAGGCCAGCTTGGTGCCGCGGCCCAGACCGTCATACGTCTGGACGACGCTGCCGTTGTCGTTGTACTCGACCTTGCGGTTGTGGCCCAGCGGGTCCGTCGTGGCCAGGGGACGGTTGTCCGCGTCCCAGGTGAAGGCCGTCGTCTTGTTCCTGGGGTCGGTGACGGTCTTACGGTTGCCGACCTTGTCGTAGCCGATCGTCCACGTGTAGTCGGCCTTGGTGGCACCCGCGGCGTTGCCGCGGGCCGTGATCACCTGGGTCTGGCGTCCGCCCTTGTCGTAGGCGTACGTCGTCTTCGCGCCCGTCCGGTCGGTGACCGAAGCAACCCGACCGGCGGGGTCGTAGCCGGTGACGGTGGTCTTGTTTGCCGGATCGGTGATTGTCGTCAGGCGGCCGGCGTCGTCGTAGTCGTAGCGGGTCTCGCGCGCTTTGGCGTCAGTGACCTTGACCAGGTAACCGGCGAGGTAGTCGTAGGTCGTGGGGTTGCCGCGGGCGTCTGTGACGGTCTTGACGCGGTCGGCCGCGTCATAGGTGTAGGCCGTGGTGAATTTGGCCGGGTCGGCGCCGGGTGCGTTGCCTCGCGGGTCAGTCGCCGTCTTCATGCGGCCCGAAGCGTCGTACGTGAAGGTGGTCCTGCCGCCCGCCGGGGAGGTGACGGCCGTCAGATTCCCGGCGGTGTCGTACGCGTACTTCGTCTGCTTGCCCCGCGCCGTGGTGGCGCTGTCCATCAGGCCCGATGCCGGGTCGAAGTGGTACGTGGCGGTCTTTCCCAGCGGGTCCTTGACCGAGGTCAGCAGATCATTCGTGTACCCGAACGTGGTCGTGTGGTACTCGCCGTCCGTGTACGTGGCGACGTTGCCGTTGCTGTCGTAGGTCCAGCTCTCGTCCGAGGCCGTATTCGAGCGGCTGCGCATCCGGCCCGTGGCATCGAATGCCCACTGGGTCTCGCGGATCTCCGCGTCGATCGCGCTGGTGCGGTTGAAGTGCTGGTCGTAGCGGTAGTAGCTCTTGTTCCCGAACGGGTCGATCTGCGTGAACAGGACGTTCTGGTAGTAGATGTCCGTCCACACGCCCTTGTCAGGGGCTGTCGTGTCGACCTGGTCGAACTGGCCGTTCTTCGTGTACGAGAAGGACGTGGTCTCGCCCAGGGCGTCGGTCTGGGTCTTCACCCGGCCCTGCGCGTCGTACACATTCGTGGTGACGGTCTTGTTCCGGGCATCGGTGACCTGGCTGAGCCGGCCAGCGTCGTCATAGCCGTACGTCTCCATCGCACCGTCCAGCGCCTTCACACTGGTCAGCCGATCGTTGGAGTACCCGTAGTGGACGGTGCGGCCGTCCGCCAGGGCCAGTGTGTCCAGGCGCCCGCCGACGTAGGACAGCCGGGCGTCACGGCCCGCCGCGTCGGTGAGCTTCGAAAGCTGCGATCCGGTGTAGCTCAGTGTCAGACCGCGCCCGGTCCGGTCCTTCACGGACGCCAGCCGGCCTGTGCCGTCGAAGCCGTACACCCGGTGATCGGCGGTGGTGAGCTTGTAGCCGCTGCCGTCGACAGCCAGCACGGAACGCGTCTCGCCCGGCGCTGTGAACGAGCCGCCCGACTTCGTGTAGGTGTGGCGTGCACCGCCCTCACCCACCAGCACCGCATTGCCACTGGCATCGAGCTCGAGGCGGCTCTCCCAGGGCAGCTGCCATCCCTTGCCCAGAGAGCCCGTACTCGTGTTGTCCGAGGAGTACGTGCGCACCACGCTGAGCGGCACCCCCGGAGCGGGAACCTGAGCGTCAGTGAAGGACTCGCCGAAGGCGCCCGTCGCCGTGTTCACGGGATCCGCGCGCTGAACCGTCGTTCCCGCTGCACCACTTGCGTCCCCGCAGATGGAACCGCACGCAGCGCCCTGCGGCAGGGCAGGCACCATGTAGAACATGTTGTAGGAACCACAGGACTCAACGTCTGTGGGGTCATCCGCCACAGTTGTACAGAGGTTGAGCACATACGCGGGATCGCTATGGGTGCACGGCGTGGCCGGCAAGGTGATGACCGCATTGACGACGGGGAACACCTTGTCGGTGTTGATCGTCGGAGCCTGAACGGTCTGACCGAAGTCAAAGGACTGCCGGGGCCCGCCCGTGCAGTAGTCCACCAGCTCCCAGCGCACCTTGACCGGGTGCACCTCGCTGTCCGCACCACCCACCTGCCAGATCGCCCCGGACACCTGCAACGGCTCACCCGGCACCGCAGCACCAATGTGATTGCCCAGCGCCATCAGCCAACCGCCCTGCTGGGCGGCCGTGTTCCCGAATGGGTCGGCAGTCACCTGCCACAGCGCGCCTGCCGAGTACGACGCTGCGGCTGTCGAACTGGCCCCATACGAGGCCATCTTGACGCCTGCTCTTGTGCCGGCTGGCGTAACTGCCCTTCTAGCTGAAGGGTCGACGCTTTGCCCTTGCTCCTGGTTCTGCTTCAAGAGCTCGAGTTGCGCAGCAGTGGAAGGCGCGCTCCTGGTAACTGGCAGCGCATGTGACTCAGTCGGCTTCGCGCGATCTTTGGTCAGTGCCTGTCGCTCCTTGAGCGACATAGGCTGCTGTTGCGCCGCCGGCAGCGGCCCGCGGTAATCGGAGCCGCCCGCCTCGGAAGCGCCTGATACGTGGACCAGCCAACCGCCACCTGCTACCACAGACAAGACCAGCACCATGATCAGAACGCGCACACGCGCAGACGCGGCAGCCAGCACCACAAGTCCCCCCGGAATTCTGCACAGCTGACTGTCAGTTGTGCACCACACGCAAAGAGTGTCATGTAAATGTCACATAAAGATCACGACGTGATGGTGTGAGCAGAGTGATTCAGGGGGCCAGCGTCGATCGCGTCGGCCCGCCAATCATCCCCGCTGGCGCGGGGGTGCTCCGCCTCAGAGGTCCGACGGCTGTGTGCCTCCGGTCACTGTGTCCAGGGTTTTGAGGCAGTGGCAGTTACGGGTTTTGAGCCGGTGAGGGACTCAGGGCGTGGTGGCGAAGGCAGCGGGCGCGAAGAGCAGGGCCTGGGGGTTGGGGCGCCACTGGGTGGTGAAGGCGGGGAATGTTTCGTTGTCGACCCACAGCACGCCGGCGAGATCGGGTGGCATGGACCACCGCGGCGGCCGGTCGGGCCGCGGGCGACGGCCCTGTATTCGATCCACTCAGTGGTGTTCTGGCGCGGAGGTGGCGCGGGCTGGCGTTCCGGGCGCGCGCAACGGAACACGTTGGCGCAGCGTGTCACCGTCGCGGCATCGCCGGGGTGGCCACTCGCAAAAGCCGCCTAACACCCCGTCATGGCGGCACAGCAGGGTTTTTGTCTCCGCTCCGGCCGCCACCGTGCTCGCCCGGTTGGCCCGACGGTTCCTGGAGTGTGCGGCGGGCAGGCGACACGGTGGCAAACAGCCACGGGTTCGCCTGCTCCCGGGCACCGGCCCCCTGGCATACCGCCACCGGATGCAGGCGCGAACGTCACCGTCGCGCCGGCCCAAGGCCACTGGCGCCTGGCTGGTGCACCAGGCCAGCACTTCCTACGTCCTGGACTGGTGGGTCGGGTTCTCCTCATTCGTGCCCCTCATCGGGCTCCCCCGGCCAGGCCGCCTACGCCGCCGCCTAGCTCGACGAACTCGTCACACACCGCCGTAACTCAGGGCTGCTTGCCAGGCGGTTGAGTGCCTGGCCGGTGAGTGAGGCGCAGGAGACTCTTCCGGGATATCCCGGCAGGGGCTTCTGCACGTGGTGGATCACGCTGGCTCGAAGCCGACGGCACGCGTTGCGCTGTACTCAGGCTCACCGCTGTCGAGGACTCGGAGGAGGGAGGCAGTGACAACACGGGTGCTGCGGCCGATGCGTAGTACTCGGCAGGGGAACTCGCCGCGCCGGACAAGGTCGTAGCCCTTGGCTCGCGAGAATCCGAAGGCTGCGGAGGCGTCTTCGACGCTGCCCGTGCCACCCCAGGTGGCGCGGATGTGGGCGGGGTTGATGAGGGCGCCGTGCGGCAGGCTGTCGCGGTGGTCCATGACGTAGTAGTTGATCCCTTTGTGAAGTGGCGATGGTGGGGGAAATATCCCTACGCGGTCTGGCGTTGCCCTCTGGCATCGTGATCGCGAGGGGGAGTGGGCGGGTTGAAGCTGTTCAGCACGGCAGGCGGTGTGGCCGAGATGGTGCCGCACCTGGCCGCCGTCGAGGCGGATGTGCAGGACCTCGTTGAGGCGCATATGGAGACGATGTTGGGCGTCTCGTTCCTCGCGAGCGAGTACGTCATCGACTGCTTCGGCGGCGGGCGGATCGACTCGTTGGGGCTCGACGAGAACGGTGCGCCCGTAATCGTCGAGTACAAGCGCGGCATGGATGCGGGAGTCATCAGCCAGGGCCTCTTCTACATGGCCTGGCTGGCGAGTCACAAGGACGCCTTCCGGGTTCTGGTCCGCGATCGGCTCGGGGCTACGGCCGCGTCTCAGATCCTGTGGAGCGCAGCACGGCTGATCTGTGTGGCCGGCGACTTCACCCGCTACGACGCGCACGCCGTACGCGAGCACCGGCGCTCGATCGACCTGGTCCGCTACCGGTACTTCGGATCCCACCACTTTGGACTTGAAACCGTGGCTTCCTCCGCGGGGCACTCGCCTCAGGCCAGACGGGTGCGGCGGCGAGGGCATGGGACGACGCCGGCCCGTAAGCAGGCCGGTCCGATGGCGGAGCTGGCCGAAGCCGTCGACGCGGCTCTGGTCGGGCTCGGGCATGGTGTCACCCGGGTGCAGCGCAAGCAGTACCGCGCCTACCGGCGGCTGCGGAACTTCGCCAGCGTGTGCCCTCCGCAGCAGACCAAGCTCCTCGTCTATCTCAAGGCGGACCCCAAGGAGGTCGACCTCGTCCCCGGTTTCACCCGGGACGTGACAGGGCTGGGTCACCACGGCACGGGCGACCTGGAGCTGCAGTTGCGCACGGAGCGGGACCTGGAGCGCGCTGGAGACCTGCTCCGCCTCAGCTACGCCGCGGCGTAGAGGTGCCTTACTGGCGTGCTGGCCCTGGCGGCGGGTGGAGTGGGGGGCTGTGGTCGTCGTGATGCTGCCTTTCGACGTGGCGGGCAGGAAATGGCGGTGGATCACTAAGGGTCCGGACGATCCCCGGTTTTGCTAACCGGGGATCGTCTGCTAGGTATCGCCCTGCCGCCCTTGGGGGCACCGACAGAATCGGTTCAGCACTTCGAGGGGGCACGGCTCAGCAGTTCCGTCGGCGCCTGGCATGGGCATGGGTCCTCGCCCCGCCGCAGGTCAGCCAGGCCGGCGCGATGTAGCCAGTCCGCTGTCCGGCGACGGAGGGGCGGACGGCTCGAAGAGGAGGGGCGCCTGAGAGGCACCCGGCTGGGGTCGGCCGCGTCCGACTCTTTGGGGGCGTGAAAAGTTCATTGCGCGCCGGGGTGTGTGCGCTGTGAATGCTGAGGGTGTGTGAAGTTCCGCGTTGAACTTCTCTGCTTGGAGTGGGGTGGTTCGGGGTCATGGTGTGGGTGTCTGGCCGAACCAGTGCCGGACTTCCGGACCAACCGGCACTCCAGCACCGTGTGTTGAGCGTGCCGTGAACTGGGGGATCCCATGTCTGCTCGCACCATCCGTATCGCCGCCCTGGGCCTGGCCGCCGCCGGCCTTGCCACCGCCGCAGCCGCCGCCCCTGTCACTGCCGCCGCGAAGCCGCCCGTACCACGACAAGGGCTACGACTACGACCACCTGCGTCGATGGTTGCGCAAGCGCGGCATCCGTCACCGCATCGCCCGCAAGTGCATCGAGTCTTCGCAGCGGCTGAGCCGGCACCGCTGGGTGGTTGAGAGGACCGTGTCCTGGCTGGCCGGCTGCCGACGGCTGCACCGCTGCTACGAACGCAAGGCCGAACACTTCCTCGCCTTCGTGGGCATAGCAGCGACCCTGATCGGTTACCGCCGCCTGAGCCCCTTGCTCATGGCCTGAGCCGGTCCTGCTGCACGTCGAAGCAGACCAGCCCCATGGACTCCGTAGGCTGCCGCATAGGCCGACGCCTCCTCGGCCATGCTGAATCGCATGGGGAAGTAGATCAGTGGCCCGCTGGCTTCGTTGAGCAGCGGGCCGGTCGACCAGGGTGAGGTGCCCTCGTCGTCCTCGGTCAGGTTGCACCACCGCTTAGGCAGCACGGCGACGTATGCCGCAATTGCCTTCGGACGGAGGCTCCTCCGTTTCGCTGTCGATGTATCGGTCGTAGAGGTCGCTGAGGACCTGGCCGGCGTCTTGTCATCCGCCGGCCTCTCGCCTTCCCAGACAGCAAGGTCGTACCTCATGGCCGGAGACTCTCATGCCGCTCCGACAGCCATAAGAAGCGACGTCTAAGCACCCGACCAGGGCGGACATGTCACCCGCTATCACGCACCAACGCGTCACCGGGCCTTGGCTGTGGACCCTCATCCAGGCGACGAGGTACGTCCCTTCTGTGCCGGTACCCCGGCAGCGGTTCGACGAGCTTGGTCATCTGGCTGGAGCGCGGGGCGAGAGTGGGCGCTGCTTTTGATGTAGTCCAGTGCGGCAAGCAGAGTGATAAGAGACTCGCCAGCGTATTCCAGTTTGATGACTCGCCCGGATTGTTCCAGGTATACGGAGGGCTGAAGGCCGTCCCCGTCACTCTGGCTGGCGGAGTACATCATCCAGGGGCCGAGACGCCGCAGCAGCGGTGTTTTGATTTCATGCACTTCGGTTAAACGAGGCCCGGCCGCGAAAGGATTGGACTGTTCGGGGGCTCTCGGCGGAATACACAACGGACTTCGCTACCCGAGTGAGCACTCAATCGGGTGGCGATCAGCCTGAGGCAGATCCGACGAGGTTTTCGGGCGTTAGGTGTGCATGGAACCTAGGCAGTTGTGGGAACGCCATGCAGTTCTTGCCAAGGCGTTCTGCATGAGCGATGACCATGTACGCGAAACGCAGGTGTCGCTGGATGAGGCACAGTCCAACCGGAGCCAGACGCTGGCCGCGTTCGCCGTCACCGTGGGCAGTGACGGGGTGGTGGCGGGACTGCTCGGCCTGAGCGAACGAGAGGTGCGGCAGGCACGGCGCTCGGTGGGCAAGGACAATGCGCGCAGTGTCGCCGATTCACTGCTCGTACCTCCACCACGCCAGCAGGACGAACCAGCTCCCGAGACCCAGGACACGTTCGAACCGCCCACGGCAGGGCAGCCCCACGCCGCGCAGCCGACAGCCGCTCCTGCGGGGCCGAGTCCGCAAGGCCAGACATACGGCCGCGTACAGCCCGGTCAGGGGCAGCCAGTTCAGTCCTCCCCACCCGCGAGTCAACCCTCCCATCCGCAGCCACCGGTTGCTCACGAGCCGTATGACCACCCCGCGCCTGCCAGGCAGGCAGCGTCCGCCTATCCCGCAGCGGGAAGCCCGCAGTGGACAGCCGCACTGGACGCCCTCCTGGTCAACAGCTGGCAGCAGGGCCTCGACCTGACCGTTCTGGCGAGCCAGTTCGGACTGGAATTGGTGCAGCTGGTGTCGCGCGTACAGCAACTTTCCGCCGAAGGACGCTTGAGCGAGCAGCAGGCCAGAGAGTCGGGGCGTCACCGCCGCTCCCGGCACCAGCCTGAGCCCGAAGATGAAACCGAGTACGACGACTCATCCGAACCCCGCCGGTACGCGCCTTCCGGGGTCGGCGCCACGCCGCCCCAACCGCTCGCAGGACACCCCGGCGCCTGGACGCAGGAGTACTTCGAACCCTACGTTCCAGCCGATCCCCCCACCGTCGCCTACAACTGGGACGGGATCCTGAACCACTGGCAAATGACTTCCCACGGGCCGCAGTAGTCCCGCACGCGGCGGCTGACCAGACGACAGACACTCCCCTGAATCGGCCGCCGCGCGCCCCTGCCGGCCCAGGCACACTGCGCGGCATGGAAGAAATTCCGGTCACATAACACCAATAACGCCCGGCCGCTTTCGCCGCCCAGCAAGAGGTCGACCGGGCGACCCTAAAGAAACGTTATTCCAATCTGTGCCCTACGGGAATATCCCCTTCCCTTGCGCGCGCTTCATAATAGGCGCCCCTTTAATGCGCCCCTATTGCGCCCCGGCTATCCGACGTAACATCCCACGCAAAAACGTTATTGCATTCACGCGGCAGGGACCCCTGTCCACCCCAATCGTTCCTTCAAACGTCCGACTCAGAGACTTTTGATCCATGAAGGGACTAGATATGGCCGTAAGCTGGGCGAGACGTATCGCAGTCATCGAACCCGCCCCCAGAACGGTCCGGTACGCCAGGTATCTCGCACCGCACTGGAAAGGGCTGACCCGCCTGGAGAGCGATAATTGTATTGGCCTCCTGCCTGCAGTGGTGCTCTTCACTCTGGCCGCCCTGACTCTTTTCGGCGCGGGGGGCGCCGGCCTCGCCTGGCTGGCTGGCACACTGACCGGACACAGTCGACTCCCGTGTCTGTGGCTGGTGTTCGACACCCTCGCCGCCGCATCCCTGGCTCTGTCGTACTGGCTGGTCAGTCGCTACGCCCTGCGCTTCTACGAGGCGGAACCGTCCTCATCCCCTACCTGGCGGCTCGTGACTATCGCCAACACCGCCTGGCGATGCCTGCCTGCCTGCCACCGGGACGCCCAAGAGCCACGACTGCGGGCCATCAACACCGCCGCCCGCCTGCTGCTCACGGACCCGGAGGACCCCCACACCTACCGTGTTCTCACCGAGCACGCTGATGCCCTACGCCACCTTGCCATCACTGTGCTCAACGAGTCCCAGACGGACAGACCCAGGAGTAACAGCCCAGCCCTCCCCTTCGCCCGCTCAGGGCGCCTCAAGGCAGACCAAACCGCACCCGCACGCGCCCAGTAGCCGCGCTCGCCCCTCCGACTGCGGCTCGGATCGCCTTCGTGACCGGCTCCGCCACGAGCCGGATTCCGGCTCCGCCCGCTGGCGGCTCGATCCACGTCGGCGGGTGCACCGGCTCAGGCCCTGCTGCCATGCCACGGCACCTTGCGCATCACCGCGTACCGCGGGGCGCGCATGGGGCGGGTCTGCCCGCGGACACCTTCGTGCCCGTCGGGCCTTCCCGCTGGTTTGACCGTGTACGCGAACAGACCCGGCCAGCGGGAGCCCCAGCTGCCTCGTCGCCACCGCCGACGGCGCGCACTGGGCGGTTTCAGGAGCAAACGACACCACGGCGACCTTCGTGCTGGAGCCCGGCGGGCCGAGCTGGGCCCAGTCCGCCCACCCCAATCTCGAGGCGGTCACGACTGGAACCGCAGCCGTCGCCTCGGCCATCGGCGGGGACTACTAGACACTCAGGAACGACGGGACGCTGCTGCGCTACCTCGCTACAGCACGGGAGACCCCGGCCCCGTTCGACTATCCGCCGAAGGCCGACTCGTCCAACGTCTCCCGGATCGACGTCTGGTACGACGAGGTGGGCATCTGCAGCATCCAGGTCGTCTTCCCCGGCCAGACCGTCCGCTTCGGCGACACCGTCGGCTCCGGCGTGCTGCGCCAGACGCAGTACATCTTCGGCGGCGCCGACAAGCTGCTCCGTCGACGCCTGGTCCGGCACCGCCGCCCGTGGCAGCCTCGCCGGCCTGCGCCTGACGATGACCTCGGTCGTGGCGAACTTCGGTATCGCCGAGACCACCACGGCCGCGCCCGACCTGACCGAGGACGCCGGCGGGGCCTCGGCGATCTGCGGGGTGTTCGGCGCGACCGTGAAATCCGGCAGCCGCACCTACGTCTCCTCGCTCGGCTTCCATGTGCGCGGCGGCAACGTGTCGCAGGCGGTCCTGGACCACCTGAACGACAACCGCCGCCACTGAGCCTTTTCCAACCTCACGCTGATGCGTGGTGAAGGCCGTCCTCGCCCTTCACCACGCGTCGGCATGAGTTTGGAAGAGGCTCAGTGGCTCCCCACCGGAGCCGTCGGCTCGAAGGAATTTCTTTTGGGGCGGGGCGCATGTCCGCGGCAGTGTCCCTTCCGTTGCCGGGACGGAGACGCCCCGCGAGGGTCGGTGCCCCGGCGTCCCATCCACGGGCATGCGCTTGCGTGCGATCACCTGCGTCATCTCGCTGCTGGGTGAGCGATGGCAGGTCGGTCGGTGCTTAACGCCTGTCCAGTTCTGTGGTGAGGAAGCCCAGGTCCAGGGTGCGGCAGGCTTCCTCCAGGTACCGCTCGCGTTCCGTGTCGTCCGCGCTGGCGGAGGCGTGTGTCATCAGCCTGAGTGCGGCGGTCACCGTGACCGCGCCCAGTTGCACGGTGTAGGAGTCCTCGGGCAGACGTTGGCGCTGCGCGATGCCCAGGGCGACGGCGTGGACGAACCTGGTGTAGATCTGGGTCGCCTGTGGGTGCAGGACCGGGTTGCGGCCGGTGATGTCGTGAACGATGTCGGCGAAGCCGCTCTCGGCCACGTCGAAGACCACGGGTGCCAGGGCCCGGAGCGCGGCGCGCACGGCGCTCTCGGATGACGGTCTGGCTGCGATCAATTCGACGAAGCGCGCGTCGTCCGCGTCGTCCCAGGCCAGGAACACCTCGTCCTTCGTGTCGAAGTGGTTGAAGAAGGTGCGCCGGGAAACACCCGCCTCGGCACAGATCGCATCGACAGTGATCTGGGCGGGTTGCTGCGACTGGGCCAGTGCGGCGGCGGCATCTCTCAGGCGTGCCTTCGTCGCCCGTTTGCGCCGCTCGCGTTGGACCGGCCTCTGATCTTGCCGCTCAGCCACTGCCCCGCCCTCGCTTCCCGTGCAGCACCACAAGCACCTCGTTGCACTCGTTGCACTCGTTGCACTATGAGACTACCGTAGAGAACGGAGTGCAATGAGTGCAACGAGTGGACTGGCTGTGCCGATGCGGCCAGCCGCCCCGGGGGCTCCGGTGTCCTGCGACAGCGCAGTCGCCAACGTCTTCCGGTGCGGGGTTGGCTACGCGCCGCACCATCCCACGCATCTCCGCAGTTGAACCAACTACCTTACGGAGGAAGGCTTCTATGCCCGCTCAGAGCAATGCCCCTACGCGGGCCCTGGTCCTCGGAGGCGGAGGACCGGCCGGTGTCGGCTGGCAGACCGGCCTACTGGCCGGCCTTCGTGAGGCCGGCGTCGGCCTGGACCAGGCCGACGTCATCCTCGGAACCTCCGCGGGCTCCGTTGTCGGAGCCCAGCTCGCCACCGGCCGCGACCTCGCCGACGTCTCCACCCACCTGTCGGCGGTCGGGCACCACATCGGTCCCGACGCTCTGGCCGCGAGCGCCGGGGTCCTGCTGAGCGCGATGGAGCAAGCCGGGCGCGACTCCGACCCGCGCAGGGCGCTCGCCGTGATCGGCCGCAGCGCACAGTCGGCCGGAACTCTGGACGAGGACGCCTATCTCGATCTGTTCGGCATCTTCGCCGATACCGACTGGCCCGCCGGGTTCCAGTGCACCGCGATCGACACCGACAGCGGTGAACTGGCCATCTGGGGTACCGACTCCGGCGTCCCACTCCAGCGCGCGGTCGCCTCCAGCTGCTCCATTCCGGCCCTCTTCCCGCCGGTCACCATCGCCGGGCGCCGCTTCATGGACGGTGGCGTCCTCAGCCACCTCAACGCCGCAGCAGTACCAGCCACCGATCTCGTCCTGGCGATATCGTGCTTTGCCCTCAGTGACCAGGAGAACGGAAATGGCCCCCGCTTCCGTGCCGTGGCCGACATCGTCAACAGCGAACTGGACCACCTGCGCGGGGGCCGTCAGGTCATGGCCATCGAGCCCGCCTTCGGCGACGGTATGGCGCCGCCGAAGACGGTGAGTCCCGAGTCGGTCATCCAGGCAACAGAAACCGGCCTGCGGCAGGCAGCACAAGCGGGGCCGCAGGTCCGGGCCTTCTGGAACCCCTGACGTACGGCACTCACCACTGAGCTGTTTTCAAGCTTGCGGTGCTGACCGCAAGTTGGACTGCCGTGCGGAATAACGGAGCTCCTGGTAGACGGGTTCTCGACCGAGATCACCCGTGTCCGCCAGGAGCTTCGCGTGCTTGTCTACCGGTCCTCGATTGATCTCTCCAGCCGCACTGTGCGGTTCCTGACCAGTCAACTGACAGCCCGGCGGCAGGAGATCGGAACGCGGTGGCGGCGCCTTCCTGCCGGACGTCAGGCCCTGCTCGCCCTGGCCCACCTGCGGTGCGGTGACACTTACGCGGATAAGGCATATCAAGGCGCCGGCGGATCCGTCCGGGTGCCGTTTCGGGGCCGCCACCTCAAGCGATGGAAGCGTCGCCACAACACCACCCACGCCAAGATCCGCTGCCTCGGCGAGCAGCAGGCCATGGCACCCTTAAGAGCTGGCGCCTCCTGCGGAAGCTCCGCTGCAGCACCAACCGAATCACCGACTTCGTGAAGGCCGTCCTCGTCCTTCACCACGCAGCAGCGTGAGGTTGGAAAAGGCTCACTACAGCCAGCCCGTGTGAGCCGACGCCGACTAGCACCAGGTGAGCCGAAGCGCGACAGTTGTCATTCTTCCTCGTCATCGCCCTGGGGTCGCCCCAGCGTTGGGCGTGGGACTTCATCGATCGGTGGGGTGCCTATTGAGGGACGGCTGAACCGGTCTCCTACGCCTGAAGGGAATCAGGCCATGAGGGCGGAAAGCGGCCACGATCTCCGGAATGCCCGAGTCCGTCCGCGTCCTCCTCCTACGCTCCTTGATCGGGCCGGGACGTCCGTGCCCGCCACCGATCGCGGGCACGGCCCGCCGGAACACAAGGGGGACTCATGGCTGAGCTGGACCTCGGAGTTGCATCGCGCTGGGAGGAAGCGGAGAGCCACGGCCGGGTCAAGCTGGTGAACAATCGGATCTACCCGGACTCCCCGGAGAAGGACGTCGCGATCATCTCCCCGAACAGCGTGGAGATCGCGCTGAACTCCAATGAGTCCACCTCTCAGGAGGCGGACAAGGTCTACATCACCACCCAACACGGCAGTACGAAGAAGATCCTCGCCATCATCGACTCCTCCGGCAACCTGAAGATCGCCGGCAAGCTGATCACTGACCAGAAGGACCTCACTTGGGACGACTGAGCCCCCTCAGGTGGCCTGGATCCGGGCGCTGAGGCCACGCGCCGCGTGAACCTCCTCCTCGCGTAATACCAGGGCCCGCACGACCGGTCGGGTCGGGCGGGCCCTGGTCATTGCTGGTGTCAACCGCGGCCGGTCCGATCGCCGGGTATCCGTGATGGGGACTTCGGCCATGCTCGTTCCTGACATCCGGCAAGCCGTCCCTGACGCATTGCGCGCGCATCCCGGTCTTTCGCGGACTCCATGCACTGGCGGAGGCACCGTCCACCTGCTCGCCATCGAGGCCGGCCATGGCGTGTGAGCCGCTGCTCGTCCACGCTGGACAACGCGGGACTCGTAAGAGTGAGTCATCGGGTGTTGCCCCGGGGCGAGCGGGCGCGGGCTGCTCTGATGATCACCGGCCAGCCGCCTGGCGGGCTGTCTTATGACCGTATGGGCCCTTCCTGTACGGCCGACACAAGGAGTGCACCGTGACCCGTGTTTCGAGGATCAGGACCGCGCTGGCCGCTACGGTCGGCGCGGCCTGCCTGGCGGTGGGCGTCGCCGCGGCTCCGGCCCAAGCCTCGACCGGTACCGTCGCCTGGGAGGACGGGTACGGGCGTCGGCCCATGGCGATGACCGACCTCCCTTCGGGCGCCTGTCTGCGGGTCAACCAGGGCTCCCGAAACCTGCGCAACGACACCAGCGCGTACGTCGCGGTGTTCGTCTCGACCACCAAGCCGCAGTGCGAGGGGGCGTTCTATATCGTCAGCCCCGGGCAGGCATTCCCGGACACGTTCACGAGCTTCCAGATGCGGGGCTGACCTAGCGAGTCACCCTCGGGCCGAGGCGCCGTCATCCGGATACCGAGTGGCGGCGTCGCTGATTCCAAACCGCCCCCATCCCTAGTGCGCGATGTGGGGTGTGGGGGCGGCCCCTTGGGGTGAAGCGGCCGCACCAGGCGCTTCGTGCTATCGGGGCGTTGCGGGCCATACAGGCCGCACGGTGGGCTCGACCCGAGTGACCTGAGTCAGAGATTCGGTGACAGTAGGCGGCTACTTTGTCGAGGATCTCGTCGGCGGTCTTCGTCCAGACGATACGTGCCCCCGGCGCCGTCGCCAGCGAAACCTTCAAGCGCGGCTCCCGAGGCGAGGTGGACGTCTTCGACGTGGTCGCCTCGCTCCAGGTCGAAGTCACCCGGCCAAGCGAGAAAGCGGGCAGCTTCGTCCTGCTCACGGACGGCAGCGATCAACGATTCCATGGGCCGCACCTTACGGCTCACTGGGTTGACAAGATGCAGGCGCTGAAGAAGCGCAGCCCCCACGGTCGGAGTTCGCCCATGACGTGTACGGCTTCCCAGCTGGGGAGGCGGGGCAACCGCCCGCATGCGACGGCAGCTGTCTCCTCCATATGCTGCGCCAGGCCGATGCGCCCTGCCCGTCGTTCGGTGCCGTGCCCTGGTGTGCGCCGGACCGCCGGTCACGTCGCTGGGCCTATCAGCTCGTTGGCTCAACCCGCGCAGCAATGATTTGTCAGGCGGGCGGCTCGCACATGCGTCTTGCCTGTCCAATGCCTTAGGCCGGCCTCTGGGGTATGGGCGTGGTGGGGGATCGGGGGCGGGCCAGTAGCAGGGCGCGGTCGTCGGAGTAGGTGGCGCCGGGATGGTGGTTGAGGAACAGGTGGCACAGGTCGTGCACGTTCAGGCCGGCGCCCCGGTGGGCCGTTTCGGTGAGTCGTTGCAGGCCGGTGTCTATGGGCTCGTTGCGTTGTTCGATCAGCCCGTCGGTGTAGAGCAGGAGGGCCTCGCCGTCAGCCAAAGTGGTTGTGCACTCGCTGAAGCGGGCGTCGGGGATGGGGCCGGCAGGCGGGGAGACGGGGCCGTCGAGGTAGCGGCTGGAGCCGTCGGGGCTTATCACGAGGGGTGGGGGGTGGCCGGCCTTGACGTAGGTCAGGGTGCGGGTGGACCGGTGGTAGAGGAGGTAGGCGGTGGTGGCCATGCGACCGCGGTGGTAGAGGTGCAGGTAGTCACTCAGCTCGCGCAGTACCGCTTGGGGGCGGGTGCCGCAGCGCAAGACGATGCTGCGCAGGGCGGCGATGATCTGTGCCATGAGGGCTGCCTGGGGCAGGCCGTGGCCGGCGACGTCGCCGATCGACAGGCCGATGTGGTCCTTGTCGAGGTCGTACAGGTCGTACCAGTCGCCTCCGACTCTGACCATGTCGCTGGCCGGCGCGTAGCAGGTGGCCACCTCGAGGCCGTCGACGTCCGGTAGCTGAGGCAGGAGGCTGAGCTGGAGACGTTCGGCGACGCGGTGTTCGTGTTCGTACAGCCCGGCGCGGCGTACCGCCTGGGCGATCTGCTGGGCGACGGCGTTCAGGTGTTCCGGCTCGGGAATCCCGGCTGCCCCGGGACGGAACCGCAGGGCGCCCAGGACGACGCTGTCGGACTCCAGCGCGACCCGTAGCGATCCGTCGGCGTCCGGGCCCGTGTGCTGGGCGGACAGGTCGAGATCCTCCCAGCCGGCGGCTGCGGCAAGGGGCGGGTCCTCGCCCGGGTCCAGTGCGGGCAGCAGACGTCGCAGGTGCAGTTCCAGGGCTACATCGTCGGCGTCCAACGCCTGCGCTGCGGTGGCCGCCACGGCTTCTGCGACCTGGGTCAGGGTCGCGGACGATGCCAGCGCCTCCGTCAGCTGGTACAGGCGTTGCAGGCGTCCGCGGGCGGCCTGCTCAGCCAACAGCAGCTCCTCGCGCTGGATTTCCGCGGCACGCCGGATGGCGACTTCCCGGTTCAGCGCGGAGAGCTGCTGGCTGAGGGCGACGAACTGGTCGGCGTGGTCCAAACGGTGCAGGGTGAGCTGCGCCGCTACGCCGGGCCCCTGCCACCAGGTGGCGCGTACGCCCTGGCAGCGGAAGCGCACGGTGCTGCCGTCATTGTCTTTGAGCACGAGCCCGCCCGGCAGTGGGCTGCCGCTGCGCAGCCAGTTGCCCAGGTGACCGTGCACGACCGCAGCTTCGTCCTGCGCCAGGGCATACAGACTTGCGCCCGCGCACATGTGGGGAATCGAGGCGGTGGCGGCCGGGTTTGCCGCAAGGATCGTGCCGTCGCCCGCGCACAGGATGACGGGGTGGGGCAGGGGTTTGGTGATGGCCTCGAACGGGCCTAGGTTCACGTAGTTGCCGAGTCGGTGACCGGGCCGGGCGCCGGCAGTTCCACGTCGGCGAAGTATTCACGTCCGCTCGCCGGGTCGGCCGGCGGCACCAGGTGCACCACCACGCGACAGCCGGCGTCGCCGCGGGCGATGGTCTCCTGCAGTTCGACGTTGGCATAGCCGAGGTTGCGGGCGGCGATCGTGCCGAAGACGTTCGAGGTCATCATGCACATCGACTCACGGCCCAGGACCTTCTCCGCGAACGGGCAGGCCCGGTTGCCCAGCACGATCTTCGTGTCGTCCTGCTCGATGATGTAGAAGTCGCCCTTGATCCGCCGCTTGAGGTCCACCAGGGCTTCCGCGACCTGCTTGCGGGACAGCCCGGAGCTGCCCAGCGCCTTGAGATACATCTCGTCGATCTGCGTGCCCACGGCCCGCCCGACCAGGCTGATGTAGCCGGAAGCCTCCTCGAGGCCGATCACCGACTCCAGCGACGTCGCCAGCTCCCGCACCAGCGTCCTCAGGAACACGTCACGGTCCAGATCGATCTGCACATCCACAGGATGCCCCACAGCGCCGCCCCCACATCTCGCCACATTCAGTTACATCACGACACCGTCTGGCGACGCCTTCGACCAAAGATACCTGGCTCCCACAAGGGGCCGCTCGGGTGCCGCCGTAAGGGCGGCCCCCCCCCATGAACGGAACTACGTACTTGCGGAGTTGGCCACCCCGCGATCACTGAAACGCGAGGGTTCCGCAGGGCATCGCGAGAGGTGTCCTGCCGGGGAGCGCGATGAGGCGGGGCGTGGCGCGTGATTGCGTCTAAGCAATAAAAAGGCGGCCGGCTCTGGGTACGGACATCGGAACGTCCTGAAGAGGAGGGCTCAGGTCAGGTCTGTGAGCACTTCTTCGGGCTTCAAGCTCCTTGAGCCGCAGTATGAAGGGGCGTGTTCTCGCCTTGCTGCCGAAGCCGTTGCCTGTTCCGGCGGGAGGCGTTGGTCCGGGCATGGATCACGACGTTGAGCGGGGAGGGCTGGTTCATGCCGAGCTGTTGGGCGCGTACTGGCTGGAGAGTTCGGAGCACGAGTCGCCGCAAGGCTGCCAGTGCGGGCTGGGCGGGCCTATGGATCCGGAAGTGGGTGAGCGGCAGGTGCTGCGGAGCCTGATGGTCGGCTTCGCGGCCGCAACGGTCGTAGTCGCGGCGCTAATGTCATTGTGGTGGAGGTGATGCAGGGGCAGTGCTGCGGCAGGCGCCCCCTTGGAGTGCTTGAGCTTCTCCGCCCGCCCGGCGCCATGCAGGATGCGTCCCGTCGATCACGGTTGTGTCGGCGAGGCGGTGGTGGTGTACCCCGTTGTGCGGGTGGCAGCGGCCGCCGACCGTCTCCCGTGACCGGCGGTCCTTGTGATTGCTGGGCGAAGGCTTACTGTCCGTAGTGGCCAAGGCGTCCGCGTCCATCGCCCGGGAAAGTGGCACTGTCGGGAGGTCATCGACGCGATCCGGAACGTCGCGGAAGTCCCCGGAAGGCTGGGAGAGATCGAAGCTGGGCCATGTCGTGACGTCCGCTCGGGCCGGGGGTTCTAGCGGGTGGCGCGTACGGGGGGCCGGACGGTGCGTGGTGGTAGCGGCCCAGCCCGCGGGGCAGCCGAGGTTCGGGCCGGCCGGGTCATGTGGGGTGCGACTGGGCGGGTGGCCTGGTGCCAGCGGGAGCGCACAGCGGTTAGTTCGGCCAATGCCCGTCGGCTTCCGGTGATCAGCTGGTGGGGGCTGTTGGCCGGGTCGTCAGTGAAGGCGGTGATGCGCTCGGCGGCGGTGTGTGCGCGGGCGAGCAGGGCGCGCTCAAGGACGTGCTCGGCCCAGTGCTCGGGGGAGGCGGCCGGAGTGGAGAGCAGAGCCAGCAGGTCGGCGGAGGTCATGCGGTAGGTGAGGACACCGCGATGCTGGGCTTCCCAGAGCACGGTGATCGGGTCGACTGGGTCGCCGCGGTGCGTGAGCGCGGTTAGGCACTGCCACAGAGTCGCATGCACCGGGAGTGTGAAGTCCTCCGGGACGAGCCAGCGCATCTGGCCGACCGTGGCGGGGCTGGCGGTGGCGGTTGCGAGCAGCAGACGTTCCTCGTCGAGCGCGTCTTCGCTGGTGTCGCGGGCAGGCGCTGGCGGGAGGGATGTGCGTGGCAGGGACCCGGCGTGCGCGGCGAAGTGGCCGGAGAGGCCGTCCAGGAGGTCGGCGAGGGTGTCGGCCTGCTGGACGGTGGCCTTCGCCCGGTGGGGCAGGGTGCTGTCGGTGGCGGTTTGGGCCAGGCACCCCGCGTGGAGGCGCAGGCTGCGGCGGGCATGGTCGGCGCGGACCATCCGCGCGTACGTGGCCGCGTGTTGGGGCCGGGGGCAGACCTGAATGAGGGTGTGCAGGTAGGAGGCGGTCAGCCCGGGGGCATGGGGGCGGGCGGCGTCCAGGACGGTGTTCAGCCAGGTCGGGCTCGTACGGTGCTGCTCGGCATCGGGTGCCGGTGCCGTACGCATGGCGCGGAACAGTGCGCCGTGGGCGGGGTGGGAGAAGTGGTCTTGCTCCTGCGGGCCGATCTCGTCGAGGCGGTGGGGGTCCAGCAGGAGGGCGCCGAGCAGGGACTGTTCGGCGTAGTGCACAAGTGGGGGCGGCGGAAGGCCGTCGAGGTCGTCGTTGTCGTCGGAGGTGGAGGGTGGAGGCATCATGCGGCCAGGGTGAAGTCGTCGGGGCGGAGGGGAACGCCGAGGTGGGGTGCCAGCAGGTGGGCGGCGAGGCGGGGCGGGACGGCGTTGCCGACCTGGCTGAAGATCTGGCCTTTGTTGCCCTGCCAGGGGTAGTCGGCGGGGAAGGTCTGAAGGATGCCGGCCTCGGCGGCGGTTATCCGGATCGGATCCGGGGTGGGGGCTGTGTCCGGCGCGGCGGGCGTGACCGGTTCGGCCTGCCACACGCACTCGTTGGCGCGGTGGCCGAAGAACAGCGTCCCGGCCGGCTGGTCGAGGGTGCGGGTGGTGGCATTGGCCTGGCTGTTGTTGCGCAGGCTCCAGCGCCATCCCGCCGACGCCGTGCCCACTGCGGGGTGACGATCGGGGACAGTTTTCTCCGCAAGACAACGGGCGGTGGGTTTCGCGGAGTTGGTGGGCGGGTGCGGTTTCCAGGTGCCTCGGTCGCGGGCGTCGCTGAGTGTCTTGCGGGAGCCGGAGGGGAACGGCTCGGGTCCGCCGCCGGGTCCGCCTCCGGCACACACCGTGGGGACGGGGCGGTCGGTGGCGCCCCAGCCGAGGGCTTCAGCCATGGACACCCATCGGGCGCGGCCCGGCCCGAATAGCGAGTCGGGCTCGGCGAGTTTGGCGTGGGTGGGCTGCGGCGGTTCGGCGGTGCGCGTGCGGGAGGCGAGCAGGATCGCACGCCGCCTGGTCTGCGGGACCCCATAGTCGGCGGCGTTCAAAATGCCGGTCCAGACCGAGTACCCCCAGGTCCGCAGGATCGCGGCGTACTGGCGCCACAGCGGAAGGACGTCGGGGACCTCCTCCATCGCGACCCATTCCGGCTGGCCGTGCTGGTGGAAGGCGTGCAGGTAGCGCATGGGTTCGGCGGCGAGCAGACTCCGCGGATCCTGGCAGGCGGCCAGGAGCTTGGCACGGGTGTCGAAGCCCTGGGCGAGGTCGGCGACGGCCTGGTGGACCAGGGGCTGGTCGAGGAGCCCGAGGCGTTTGCCGGCCATCGACCATGCCTGACAGGGCGGTGAAGCGATCAGCCCGGTGATCCGGCCCAGGAACGGCCACAACGGATAGGCCGCGACATCGGTTTGAATGGTCAACTGCCCTGCCGCCGCCCGGGTTTTGCACGCCCACGCGTCCCATTCCAGGCCCACGTCCCGTGCACCGAGCACGGTCAGGGCCTGGCTCCATCCGCCCGGTCCGGCGAACAGATCAAGTATCAAGAGGCCAGTCCGAAGTTGTCCTGAACCGGCTCGACTTCACCGCGGCAGGCCCACGGGGAACAGCCGTCGACCACACCGTCCTCCAGCTTCTGGGCGTCGGCTTCGCCGGCGCCGAGTTCCTGCTGCATGGCAGCCCATTCCGCGGCGGTGACGTGGTCGATCGGCGCTTGGTCGAGCGGCACGCGTGAGCGGTGCAGGAATGCCTCGCCCAGCAGCCGGTTGCCGCCTGCGTTGGCGCGTGCGTTGCCCTTCCGGATGGCAGCGTCGAAGGCCACCACGTCCTCCCACTCCTGCGGCGAGGAGTCCCGGATGGATCGCCACTGCGCGTTTCCGTGGAAAGGGCATCCCAGGCAGCTCGATTTGGGTGTATCTGCCAGGCCGAGTGACGTCAGGTATTTGATGCAGTCGGCCCTCGACCAGCCCATATCGATGAGAGGGTGCCGGTTGCGCATGTATTTGACGTCCGAGTCCTTGGCCCGATGGAATTCATCGGTCGAGATGCCGACCCATTGCTCCACGAAGACGTCTCTCGGGATGCGCGCGGGATAGGGGTATCCGAGGAGTTCGCGCACCTGCTTCTTCAATGGCTTTATTTTGTACTCGCCAGTACATTGGCGCCTGGTCATGCCGGGCTTGCCGTCCTGGTTCAGGATGTACAAAGGCATGGACGCGAAGCGGTGGTGCGGGTCGAGTGCGTCCTGTCGAATGTTGCCGGAGGAGACGCGCAGGATGGGGATTCCGGCGGGTGCGGCTATGTCTCGTTCCAGCCGGTCCAGCTGCCGGTAAACAGCCTGCGGCTCCCATCCTGTATCGGCGAATATCGCGTAATCGACTTTGGGGAGGGCGCCCTTGGCGGACAGGGCGAGCATGGCGCTGGACTGCACTCCAGCACCGAGTGAAATTGCGGTGAATGCGGGGGTTGCGGAAATGGGTGAATCCTTGCGGCGGGGGCGTGTGAGGGCGAGTCAGCGCAGTGTTCGGCCCGCGTCGCGAGGTGACGCAGCGGTCATGCGGGGCAGCGGGCGCGGCGCCGTAGGTGCGGTGCGGGCGGGGCTGGGCCGGCGGGCCTGGGCGGTGACTGCGAGGTAGTGGGGGATGAGGCGGTCGGTGATGCGCCAGGCAGCCCGCGCCGCTTCGGCGGGCACGGCCACGGACGGTGGGGCGCTCATCCGGTCGGTGAGGTCCTCGTGGAGGTCGTCCGGGATCAGGGGGCAGACCAGAATGCGGCTGGTGCGGTGGCCCAGGAGGTAGAGGCGGAGCCCGTCCGGACCGGTGAGCACGGCGTCCTCCAGCCGGTGGAAGGCGGCGAGGGACGGTCGGTCGCTGCTTGGCGTCCAGACACGGGCAGTGCGTTCGAACCGGGCGGCGATGGCGTTGTGTTGCTGGACGTCTGCGGCCCAGTGGCCGGGCAGCCTGGCGGCCAGGTTGCGGGAAAAGTCGGCAAGGTCAGGGATGGGATGCCTCTCTTCGAGCGGGCATGCGGGGGTTCGGTGGATGTACGGGGGAGCGCGGGCAGCCGTGTGGAAGTCGCGCGGTGTGGGGGCAGTTGTGCGCGGTGTCGGCACAGAGTCCCCAGGCAAGGGAGCTTCAGGAGACGGGCTGCGCGAGGAGACCGGGCAACAAAGCTGTTCGGGAGAGCCTCCTGCTGCTGCTCGCCGTGTGGGTGAGGCACCACAGCCGCAGAGCGACCAGATCGTTCGGCGGCGGATCGTGATCCGTAGTTCGGTCGTGTGACCGGGTGCTATGCGGCGGTGTCGAAGTCGGACTGCTGCAGGGCGGCCTTGGCGACGGCTCGCCCGGTGATGCCCTTCGAAGCGCGGGCGGAGGCGGCGGACAGCTCGTCGGCGCCGGGTTCGAGATACCAGGGGCGCAGGTCGAGCATGGCGGCGCGCAGGCCGGTGGCGAAGCAGAGCGCGGTGCCCTTGGGTAGGGCGCGGATGGCGTCGGCGGCCAGGATCCGCTCCTGGCGCATGGAGACGGAGGTGCTCTTGCCGGAGTCGGAGTGCGAGGTGGAGGTGGTCTCGACGTCGTGGTCGCCGATCAGACGGGAGAGCTTGTCGGCGAAGTCGGGATCGTCGATGCCGGACCCGATGACCTTGATGGTGGAGGCGGACCACATGGCGTCCATGCCCGCGTCCCCCCAGACCTTCTGCCCCTGGCGGTAGGACTGCAGGATCGTGATGGGGATGATCCCGCGACTGCCGAGGTGGGAGTACAGGTCCGGCAGGTCACTGATCTTGCACACGTTCGCGGCCTCGTCCAGGATCGCGAGCATCGGCGGGTCGAGGCGTCCGCCGGCGCGTTCGGCCTGGGTGGTCGCCGCCCGCATCACGGAGTCCGCGCACGCGGCGATCAGGGCGCTGGCTCCGCCGCCGCCGTCTTTGGAGAGCAGGTACAGGGTGTCGGTCGAGGTGACGAACGCCTCCGGCCGGAACTCCTCGGCGTCCTTCTGCGGGGTCACCCACGCGGCGATCTCCGAGTTCAGCAGTGCGGAGGCGTACTGCCTCGCGGTCTCGTAGATGCCGTCGCGCGTTTCGGGCGGGCCCTCCACGGTGCCCTTGAGCTGGGCGGCGACCGCGGTGAAGCCGTGGTCGCGCAGGATGTCGAGAGGGGTGCGGTCGGCGGGGAAGGCCAGCCACTGCGTCACGTCGGTGATGGGGCGCTCGTCCAGGGCTGCGGAGAGGAACAGCTGGGAGAGGATGTTGGATCCGGCCTTGGACCAGAAATCGCCCTGCTGGGAGGCGTCCACGCTCGCGGCGAGGAAGTGGCCGGCGAGCCTGCCTGCCCCGTCGAGGGTCTTGGCGGTGGCCAGGGGATTCCACCACATCACGCGCTGGGCGTGGGCGATCTGCTGCGGGTCCATCGACCAGGTCCGGCCGACCGCCGCCCGCGCGTCGAGCGTGGCGGTGAAGGCGTCGCCCGCCGCCTTGTTCGAGGTGAGGAGGACTGGGCCGGGCGCGCTGAGGATGGAGGGGATTGCCAGGGAGGTGGTCTTGCCGGAGCGCGGCGCCATGATGGCGACGGCGACGTCCTCGTACCCCATGCGTACCTCGTACTTGGTGCCCTGGAGATTGCCGAGGAGGATGCCGGTGTCACGGGCGTCGATGTGCTTGGCGTTCTTCAGGCTCGGGCGCAGTGAGCGGGCTTTGGAGGCGATGGCCTTGGCCATCAGCGGCTCGATGTCCGTGTGCTTGGCCATGCCGTCGATGCGCTTCCTGCGCCCGCCGCTGCCGGCCTTGTACCGCTTGTAGAGCACGGCGGTGGTGATACCGAGGGCGATCAGGACGGCGCCGGGCAGGACGCGCGTGCCGAATAGCAGGGACGTTTCTCCCAGGTCGGGCCAGAGCTGGGCGGGGTGCAGGAGGGCCTGCACGGGCTGATAGGGAGCGCCGGGCCCGGACCCGGTGGCCCAGGCGGTGATCTGCCCGCCGACCCAGGCGAGGTTGGACAGGGGAACACCGACAGCAAGCGCTCCGAAAAGGATTTTGAACGCGATGTCGGTCGCATCGGTGGACTTGGTAGAGGGCTGGGGCAAGAGGGCGGTTCCAGTGGGGAGTGGGGTGCTTGCGGGTCAGCGGGGCCGACGGGGCTTGGGCATCCTCGGCGAGGAGGGCCCCGCGGGTGGCGGCGGAGGGGTGCGCCGCTTGGCGAGGGCGGTGGTGCGGCGTTCCAGCGCGAAGGCGAAGGTTTCGGCACTGATCCGGCTGGGGCTGGTGCGACCGTGGGAGGCGGCCAGGTGAGGTACGCGGTGCGGTTCGCGGACCAGGGGTGTCGTGTCGGCCAGCGCGCCGAAGAGCGCCGCGACCAAGTGGGGCGGGGTGTCGCCGTCCACGTATCCGCGCCAGATGGAGGGGAGGCCGTGGACGGAGGTCTCGACGATCCAGCTGGCGGTGCGGCCATCCTCGTGGACGGTGCGGTCGACGCGGGCCAGGCCGTCGGGCGCGGTCATGCCCTGGGGGGAGGTGTGACCGTCGTGGTGGCGGGGAGCGTGCCAGCCCGCCGCGCGCAGCGGCTCGTACGGGTCGCCCGCCACCATCGGCCGCGGGCCGGGGGCGGTGAGGGCGTCGGTGACCGCGGCGATGATCTCGACCGGAGTGCGGGCGTCGAAGGCCATCGACCAGGCCCGCTGCCCGCCGTCGTGCGCATGGCGCAGGGTCCACCACGGCTCGGCCGGGTCCGGGTCGGGGGTGATGCGCAACTGGGCGAGCTGGTCGGGGCTGGTCAAAATGACTTGGGGCACCAGCGGGTCTCCGGCGGTGCTCCACCCACTGGCACGGTGGAGCGGGACGGTGACCCAGGCCGGGTCGCCGGGGCCGGCGAGGTAGCGGGGCGCGACCAGGACCACGTCGATTTCGTGCGGCACGCCGGTCACCTCCGGGCCACGGAGGACGGTGCTGCGGCGGGAGCCATCGGGCGTGTGTGCGTTGTGGCTGGGGCCAGAGCCGGTGAGCGAGGCGGGAGGTCCTGGGCGGCGGCGTGGATCTCCAGGAGCGCCTTGCCGTGGGTGGACCAGTCGTCCAGGTAGGACCAGGCTTCATCATTGCGTTCGGCGACCGCGTCGTCGTACGCGAAGGTGCCCGGCCGGGCGGTAGGGGGCAGCGCGTCCCGGGTTTCGAGCCAATCCTGCTCAAGCGCGCCGAGCTGCGTCAGGGCCCCATCGAGAACGCTTAGCTGCCAGGGCCAGCGGGATTGGAGGTGGGCGGCGTTGAGCTGCTGCACCTGGGCTTCAGCGGTGGCGACCAGTTCCTTGGCGAAGGCACGGACGCGGTTGAAGGACCGCCAGGTGTCTGCGTCGCGTTTGACGGCACGACGGCTGTGCTCGTCGTCGTCGAGGGGCCAGCCGTCAAGATCACTGTGCTCCTCTCGCCAGGCATCGAAGTCGGCGAGGATCTGCTCGCTTTCGCGCAGGAAGACAGCGAGCTGATTCAAGCGCTCGCGCTGGATTTCATCGGGGGCAGGGGCAGTTGGGGACAAGAACGCTCTCAGAGACGGAAGCGGGAAGAGGGGGCGAGCCGGGCGGGGGCGCCGCCCGGCTCATCAGTGGGTCCGGCCGGGGGAGGGAGTGGCCGAGGTGACGAGGGGCGTCGGGGGAGAAGTGGTGAGCGCGGCGGCTATGCGGCGGGCCTTGCGCGCAGTCGCACGGACGGCCTTGAGCCGCGCCTCGTGCGCGGCGGCGAGCTGCTCGCCCTGCCCGCCGTGCTGCTCCTGGGTGACCAGGTGGGTGTGCGGAACGTCGTACATGCTGCGTTGGACGGGCTCGCCGTCGGCCAGTGCGGTGGTGAATGCGGCGATCAGGTGGGGCGGCATCTGTTCGTCGAGGTAGGCGTGCCAGATGCGCCGGAAGCCACCGCCGCCGTTGGGCAGGGCGGCCTGGGCCCGCCAGTGAAAGGTCTCGCCCGGCTCGACGGCCCACCGTTCCAGGCTGAGGATGTTGTCGGGGTGGCGGGCGATCTCGTTGCCGCGTTCGTCGCGCTCGTAGGACCAGCCCGCCGCCGTCAGGGGCGACCAGACGGGCGGAGCATGTTCGGGGATGGGTTCGAGCAGCGCGTCGGTGAGGTGGGCGAGGATCTCCACGGGGGTGTGCGCGCCGAACTCGGTGTACCAGCGCCGACCGTCCTGTTCCTGCCCGCGGATACGCCACCATGCCTCGTACGGCTCGGGTTCGGGCTCCAGCACCAGGGTGTGCCGGTAGTCGGGGCTGACCAGCAGAACGTGGGGGAAGTCAGGGTCGGAGCGGTTGGCCCAGCCTGCGGCCCGCAGCGCCTGGGTGATGTGCCGGGGGTCTCCGCCCCCGGCGAGATGGCGAGGCTGGGTCTCGAACCAGATGGTGCCGTGCGGGGAGTTGGCGCGACTGGCGACGTAGGGGGTGCTCACAGTGCGGCTGGCGCCTCGGCGGGGAGGTCGAACTCATGACTGCCCAGGCGGCGGACATCTTGGTGCAGCGCATGGCAGTCGGTCACTTCGGGGGCGGCGGCTCGCATTCGGGCGATGATGTGACGGATCTCGACGGGCCATGGCCCGAGTGCGTATCCCTCGATGAGGCCGGCGGTGGAGCGCAGGATGTTGCCCAGGGCCATGGGTACCCCGCCCTCCTCGTCGAAGACCTGGGCCAGGACCCTGCGGGCTTCGCCGAGTGACGAGGGCTGACGGAGATAGTCGTCGACCTCGTCCAGGACGTGGAGTGCCTCGGAGATCTCGGTGGCGCTCGGCGCGCGACTGGCGGGGCTCATCGGCCGCTCGCCGGAGCGGTGTGGCCGGTGTGCTGGGCGTTCAGGCGCTGTACGTCCCAGTGCAGGATGTGCCAGTCCGTGAACTCCTGGGAGGCTTCGCGGAAAGATTCCATGATCTGGCGGGTCGTGTCGGGTATGGGGAACTCGGCCTGGCGGCCGATGAGGTGCCCGGTGCAGCGCAGCGCCTCGCCGAGCAGGATCGGGACGCCGTCGTCCTCGTCGAGCAGCGGCACGAGCAGCGGCAGTACGTCGCCCAGCGGGGGATGAGTGCGCAGATAGGCCGCGAGGTCGGCGAGCGTGCCCGTGGCCTGACGGACCTGGTCGGGGGTGGGTGCTGCGGGGAGAGCGTGGGGCAAGAGGGAGGCTTTCTGTAGGGGAGGCGGGGTGGCCGGCCGGTCAGCGGCGGCCTCGGGTGCCGGCCTGGGCGTACGGGCCGGCGGTGGGTGTCTGGCGTCGTGGCCGGGTGGTGGCCCACGAGTTGCGGGCCCAGGTAGCGGCGCGTGCGGCCCGGATGCGGGCCTGCTGCCACGCGGACAGCTCCTCGGGCCGTACGGACACCGAGGTGGTGCGGATGCGGGTGGAGGGCGGCACATGGCCGCGCGGACGCATGACCTGCTGCGGGTCGGACAGGGCGGTACTGAACGCCTGGACGAGGTGCATCGGCGTGGTGGCGGTGAAGTGGGCGTCCCAGACGCGACCGTGTTCGTTGCGGGCGCCGGCCCACCAGTGCGCTTCGCCGGGCTTGGACTGGTGGAACTGCATCCAGGCGCCGCCGTCGGGGCTCATGGCGGTGACGTGCTGGCCCTGTTCGGTCGTCCAGTGCTGCTCTTGCAGGGGCGCCCACACGTTGGGTGCGTGCGCGGTGCGGGGGCGGGTGAGGGCGTCGGTGAACCCGGCGACGATCTCCACGGGCATCTGACGGGTGAAGGTCGCATGCCACGCTTCCTGGCTGGGGGTGGCCCTCCCGGAGATCGTCCACCCGCCGGGCTGGGTGAACGGGTCGTATCCGAGGCGGACGGACTTGTCCGGGCTGTCGAAGACCAGCGGCCCGCCGGTTTTGGACTTGTCATTCCAGCCGGAGGCACGCAGGAACTCGCTGACGTAGCGGATGTCGCCGCCCCCGGCGAGGTAACGGGGCTCGACCAGGTAGTGCTGTTCGGCCTGTTGGGTGCCGGGGCCCCAGCCGGTCCACTGCTGCTGCTTCACCGGCTCCTCCTGACGACCATGGCGGAGGCGACGGGGCTGGGAGGCAGGGTGCTTGCCGTGGTGGGCGTCGTCCCGAGCTGCTTGATCGGGTCGGCATGGTCGTCAAGGTCCATGGCGACGCTGTGGAGTTCGTTGGAGGCCCGCCCCATGGCGAGCCATACCTCGGGTGGGAGCATCCCGCGGTGGGCCTGGCTCTGAGCGAACCGGGTGCCGGTCTCCACCAGGTCGGTGACCCGGGTCAGGACGCCGTCCTCGGGGTCGAGGACTTTGCCGAGGATTCGGGCCGCTTGGTGAGGTGTGGCCTGGTCGGGATAGTCGTCCAGGGTCTTGATGAGGCCGGCGATGTCCTCGGCGAGGCGTATGGGATAGGACGACAGGTCGGTCATGGGCCTCCTGAGGGCGAAGGGAAGGGGGGTCAGCTGCGTCGGCCGAGGCGGCGGGCTTCACTGAGGGCGGCCTCTGGCCGGGCGCCGGCCAGAGGGAGGGGCCGCTCTGGGCTGCCGACAGCGACGGCGCGCAGGTAGCGGCGGAACAGGGCTGCGGCCAGGCGTGGGTTTCTGCTGGCGGCAATGGGCGGCGGAGTGCGGTCGGGCGTGGGGATGGGGGTCTCTCTCGAATGACGGGCCGGCCCCCGGCAAGGGGCCGGCCGGTGGACGGTTACGGGGAGCGGCGGGAGGAGCGGCTGTCTGCTGAGGGCGGTGTTGCCGGGCGCTGGGCGGGGTGCGCGCGGCCGGGGCTCTTGGGCGCGGGCTGAGCGGCGGCCGGGAGCACGACGGCGGGGCGGTCGGGGTTGCGGATGACCGCGACCGCTTCCTGGTAGGCGATGGGGTCGAAGAGGTCGTCGGGGATGTTGACCACGTATCCGGCCAGGAGGAGTGCGGGGATGGCCCGGGTAGCGGCCTTCTTCTGCTCGTCCTCGTTGAGGTGGCTCGGGACTTCGTGCCAGACGTAGACGGGTCCGGCCGTCACCGAGGTCTTGCGTTCCAGACCGAGCGTGTCGAGCAGGGCCAGCAGATGCTCGGGCGCCGCGGTGCGCGTCTCGGCGTAGATCGTGTCGGCCAGGGGCTTGCGGTAGATCTCGACGTCGCTGCCGTACTCGTCGGCACGGTTACCCATAGGGGCCTTCTCCGTTCTGATGGGGCTATCGCCGCCGGACAGGCGACTTGGACGGGGCCGTGACCGCTGCGGTCTCCAGGGGCGGCTTGGTCTGCGGGAGCCGCACGCTGACGCCGATACCGAGCCGGTCCAGCTGTGCTGCCGCGCGCTGGATCGCCTGGGCCTGTACGGCGGTGTCCTCACCGGCCAGCACGAACGCGTCCAAGTCCTGGTCGTAGACACAGCCGTTGTCGGTGAGGATCTGTGCGGCGTCCGCCCGTTCGGGCTTGGCGACGTGGAAGTCGCGGCCCGCCAGCGTGATCACCACAAGCTCCGGCGGCGCAGGCGCAGTGAGACGGCCAGCGTGGTCGTGGACCTCGGCGAGGGCCTTGTCGTAGCGGGGCAGCAGGTCGGTGGTGATGTCGGCCGCCGCCTTGACCGGGTCGTCGGGGACAACGATGCCGTCGGGCTCGCGTACGGTGCGGAAGGCTTCCGCGGGGATGCCAGCAGGAGCAACGGCGCCGACGAGGAACTCCTCGCCGCTGCGGGGGCGCGCGATGACGTACAGGCGGGTGCCGTCCTCGCGGGTGAGGACCGCATCCTGATCCAAGACGTGCTCGGCAATCGCGTGGGCGAGAAGGTTCATGTCCCACATGTGTTCCGCGCGGGCGAACTGGTCGGGGTACTGCGCGTGCGTCTGGTGCTCGCTGATCCAGTTGCCGGGGAGTTCATCGGCGAGGGCGATGGCGAAGGACGCAAGATCAGGGGTGGGGTTGTGGTCGGGCATGGGTTCCTCGGGGAGGGGGATCAGCGCCGCCGTCAGGTCAGAGCCGTGAGTGCGGGCGGCGGGCTGGGCGTAGTGGTCCGCGGTGGGGGCGGGCAGCTGTACACGACGGACACTTCGTGCTCGGCGGGGCCGACTTCGGCGCTGCACACGCTGCGCTGCGGGTGGGGTTCGTGCCGGTCGGCGAGGTCGGCGCGTACGGCGGCCAGGTCGGCGCGGATGGCGTCCAGGTGGCCTTCGGTGAGGTGGCGCAGCCGGGCGGCGGTGGCGCTATCGGCTGGTCCGCCGAGACTCAGGTGGAACTCGGCCGTGGCCGTGAGGATCTCGTCGAGGGCGGCAAGGACGCCGTCGTGGGAGGCGGTGAGTTCGGTCAGCGCGTCCGCGGCTTCCTCGGTGGTGGTCGCCTGGCGGATGAGTTCGGCCTGGTGGGCGACGGAGGCGCCGAGGGGGAGGTAGTGAGCCTCGCGCAGGTCGGTCTCGAACGCTGTGTCGCAGGCGACGTGGTACTAGACGGCGCGCAGACGTGCCACGGCCCGCGTCGCCAGGCGTACCTCCTCGGCTTCGTCGAGGCCGGTGGGTAGTCGGTGGTAGCTCTCGTGGACGCGGACGACGGGGACGAAGCCGGTGCGCTGAAGGATGCTGTGCGCTTCCGGGTCGCCCCCACGGGCGAGGACTTCGCCGGAGTGCACGTCGCGTTGCAGGGTCAGGTAGCGGTCGGTAAGGGCCAAGGGCGTTGCTTTCTCCGGGTGTTCAGCGGGAATGACGTGGGGGAGTGGAGCGAGGTGCGGGCGGTGTGACGGAGCGCGCTGTGGCGCGCTGGCTTGCTCCGGGCAGGTCAGCGGTGGTGGTGTCGAGGTCCTGCTGGATGCCGTACAGGCGGCCGGCGATCCACTCCAGCTGGTGGGCCACGTGGGGCCCGTAGGCGTGGGGCAGGTCATCGAGGCGGTGGGCGGCCTGTTCGATCAGACCGCGTACCGAGGCGATGGGTCCGTTGGTCTCGTCGGCGAGCTGGTGCATCAGCGTGGCGACCTGGGCCGCCACCGCAGGCGGCGACTGATCCGGCGTTGGGCGCGGCAGCGCCGGGCGTTGCGCTGGCAGACGGGCGGTCGACGGGCGTCCGCCGTGGCTCTGCGCTGGCACCAGGCCCAGGTCGGTTTCGATGCGCCGGCACTCTTCACTCAGCGTCCGCGCGAGTAGGCGGGGCTGCTGGGCCCAGGTGCCGTCGCCTCGGATGCGATTGGCAATCACGTCGAGTCGGCCGGGACGGGCCTGAAGCGCGACCCACCGGCATGCGTGCTCATCTCTGGTGGGTGCGAGACCGGCGACGTGAGTCAGCCGTTGGGCGATTCGTTGCCACTCCGGCCGGCGCAGTGCCCGGTCGGCGGGGTGCAGCCGGACCGCCATGTGGAAGATCTCCGGCCCCATCCCGGTCGGCCCGTCTGCGTGCGGATGGAGATCCCGCGGTGCCTGTAAGTAGTCCTCCCAGTCGGCGAACATCCACTCCTGGGGGCCGCCTTCGGCGACGGTGGGGTCCAGGGGCGCGTGGGCCACCACGGCATCGCCCAGCACGTCCTGCTCGGCGACCGGGATGCCCATCGCCGACGACAGCGCGATGGCAGGGAAGAGCTGTTCTCCAACGATGTGCGGGATCACCGGACACCCTCTGCATCCAGGACGTGTACGAGCTGATTGAGCGCGGTGACCGAGTACCAGCCGCAGTCGATCAAAGAGGCCGCGTGGGCGAACTTCGGGATCAGGTAGTCCTCTAGAGCACGCAGGTAGATCAGGCAATCGGGGCAGCGCCGCGAGAGATGGACCAGATACCGGGGGTGACCGGTGACGAAGGTCTGCTGCCCGCCGTTGGGGTCGCGCAGCCGCCACCCGTCCTCGTCGGTGGGCGTATGCCATGACGGCGCCACCACCGTCATGGCATCGCCCCACAGCTCGCCGCTTGCGACGCCCTTGAGGACGACAACCTGGTCGCCAGGCCGGAAGTGGCCATGAGACATGTCCCTCTTAGGCGTGAGAATGTCGGCAGGGACATATGGTGGACGAACAGCTTCGGGCACAGCGGGGGCTTCCTTCCACGAACGGCACAGGGTGGCGGTGGGAAGGACAATGGTCCGGAGGATCCCCGGTTTTGCTAACCGGGGAACGTGGGGTACAAGGCATGCCCCGGTGTCGCCGCCGGACCCTTAGCGGAACGGATTTTCGTTGCCCCGGTCGGCTTCTGTGGCGGCGTCGAGAAGCTCGGGGAGGTCGTTTCCCTCGGCATCGCGCTGGTCGATCCACCACCCGGCGCGAGTGATCGTGCGGATCGTCTCTTCGAGCGCGGACCAGTCCGCCTCGTCCCAGGTGCCTTCGGTGACCAGCGCGGTGTAGGCGGCGGTGACCAGTTGGTGGCGTGTGCGTTCGCCCCACTCCAGAGCGCGGTCGGGGCCTTCGAGCGCGGGCATGTCGAACTGGGCGGCCCAGTCGGCAGCCGCCTGCTGTTCGGCGGCGCGACGGGCGGCAATCCATTCCTCCTTGCTGGCGCTGTCGTTGTCGCGGGCGGCCTTCCAGCAGTCGGTGCAGTCCTTGGAGGAGAGCCAGCGTGCGAAGGCGGCCCGCTTGTCGGCGGGTCGGTCGGACAGGTTGTGGGTTATGGCGTGTCCACAGGTGTGGACAACTTCATAGGACGTTCGGATTGCCAAGTGGTTGTTCCTGCTTTCTGTCTTCTGTGGTGTCTCAGCGTGTCCTGCGGATGGCGTCTGTGGCCGCCGTGGCGATGGCGGCGGGAGCGCTGGAGGGCCGGGGTAGGTGCAACAAGGTGGTCCCCGGCAAGTGGCGGGACCCCGCGGTGACGGTGAGCTGGAGCACGGCGCAGCCGGCGGTCGTGAGCTGCTTGACGCGGGTGACGGCTTGAGCGGTTTCGTCGGGGGTGTAGACGGCGTCGGTGACGATCACAAGGAGGCGGCCAGCGCCAGGGCGACTGAGTTCGAGGCCGTGGTCGAGTGCGTCCAGGGCATTGGCGAGGTTGTGACTGCTGCCGTCCGCGTCGAACGTCGTCACGCGCTCCGGTGCCCGGTGGCTGGGTCGGGTCAAGGCGGTCAGGTGCGTGTCGTAGGCGATGGTGGCGGTGAGAGAGTCGGGGTCGGTCAGGGCTGCTGCGCGTGCCACGATCCAGGCGGCGGACGCGACAGGTTTGCAGGCGGCACTCATGGAGCCGGAGACGTCGACGGCGATACCCACCCGCAGCGGTGGGGTGGGCGAGCTGCGGCGGCGGGTGTGGGTGAACGGCTCCGCGGTGGGGACCGACCCGGCCGCGCGCTGAGCGTCGCGGGCGAGAGCCGCGCGCATGTTGAGGCGGCCGGGCGGAGTGGGGCTGGTGGTCCGCTCCTCGGCCCGCTCGCGATAGGCGGCGGCACGCAGGGCGCGGCTCAGGCGAGCTGCGGCACTCTGCTCGACGGCGGTGGGCCTGCGGGTGCCGGTGACCGGGTTGCCGTAGGGCGCCGGTGTGCCGTCGGGGTTGACGGTGGTGCCGCGGGTGTTGAAGACGCTCTTGGCGGTGGCGGCGGCTTTGCGTCGCTGGTCGGCCCGTTGGGCGCGGTCGTTGGCCTTCGCCTTGGACTGCGCGGCCATGGCGCTGGTCGCTGCGGCCTGTGCCGCGAGGTCGGCGGCGTCGGCGGCTGCCGCGCTGTCCATGACCGCCCCCACTGCGCCGGACAGCAGATCGGCGAGGTTCTCCGGCACGGGCGTGGCGGGGGCCGCGGTGGCCAGGGCGTCGCACCATTCTTGACCGTGCGCGAGCATGGTCGAGGCGTCGTGGTCGGCGCACTGGTGAGCTGCGGTCCAGATGCGGGTGAGTGTGGCCAGCAGGTCTGGGCCCAGCACCTTTTCGCATAGGTCGGCGACGGCCCGGGTCTCGCCGGCGTCCAGGATGCCGACGTCACGGCGGCCGAGGATCAGGGCCGCCACTCCGGCGGCGTGCTCGATGCCCTGGAGGGTGGGGTGGGCGATGTCGGGCATGACCAGGGTTCGGGCACTGGTGCGCAGGTACGTGCGGTCCGTGGGCCGCGCGATGAGGTGTGCGCCTTCGACCCGGCTCTCCTCCAGCAGGAGCGCGGCCTCGACGACACGGGGGTCCGCTCCGGCAGGCTCCGTCCAGACGGAGTGGGCCGCGTGCGCGGCTTCGTGGACGAACACTCCCCAGGCGGCGGGATACCGCTCTTCGTCGCCCACGATCCGCGGATGGATCTCGTGGGGCTTAAGCGGGGCGAACAGGCCGGCGTCGAACTCGACCTCTCCCAGAGCGGGGAAGAACGCGGCTGGTGCGCCGCTGCGGGTGCCGGGGCGGCAGGTGACGAGGAGGTCCTGGCGGCCGGAGAGGGCGACCAGCCGATCGCCGAGTTCGGCTCCCACGCGCAGCCACGCGGCCGGGGAGAAGCGGGGTTGCGCGGGGGGCGCGCCGTCGTCGTCCCATCGCGCGAGCTCGGCAGCGTCGTCTGGCGTGGACTGGACGTGGCGGTGGGCGCTCATCGTGACCGTCCCCGGTGCGCGGAGACGGTGCTGCCCGCGGGCTGCCGGACGGCCGAGGCGGCGAGCTGCTTGCCGAGGGTGAGGGGGCGGATCTCCTTGACGCCGGCTGCCTTGATGACGGCGGCAGCGACGGCGTCGCGATCCTCCGCAGGGGCGATGCCGACCAGGTTCGCGAGGGCTGCTTTGGTGCCGAGGACGGCCTCGGTCTTCTGGTAGCTGAGCAGTTCCCGCAGCTGGGGGGCCCAGCCCAGCTCGCCGAGTTCGACCTGGCGCGAGAGGTGCCGGGCGACTCGGACCACCCGCGCATCGATCCTCAGCGCCAGCGCGAGGTCATAGTCCGTGCCGATCTGGATCTGCACGCTGAACCGGCTCGCGAGCGCCTCCGTCAAAACCGCCCCGTGGACGCCGGGATTGTGGCCCGCCACCACGTAGAAGCCAGGCTCGGCCTTGATGGTCTCGCCCTTGTGGGCCTTGACCTGGATCTGCCTGCGCCCGTCCATCGCGGGATACAGCGCCGCGAGGACCTTCGGTGAGATCAAGGTGGCATCGTCGATCAGCAAGGCGCGGCCCTCGGTCATCGCGGTGACCAGCGGACCGTACTGGAAGACGTAGGCTCCCGCATCGTTCTGTGTGTACTCGCCGATCAAGTCGCCGACCGTGGTGTCGCCGTCACCGGCGACGGTGAGCAGGTCCGGGAACGCCGCCTCGACCAGACTCGTCTTGCCGGTGCCCGGAGGCCCGTAGAGCAGCACCGGCACGTCGGCGTCGCGCAAGCGGTTCAACGCCTCGACGTCGGGCAGATCGGCCAGCTCCCGCGGGTGGTAGATCTGGCCCGCCGCGCGGCGGATCGGGCCGGTCTGCCTGGGAGCGGCTGCTGCGGGAATGGTCGTGCGGGCCGTGGCCGCCTGGACGCGGGGAGAGTGGGTGCCCGGTGGGCTGATCACAGCGGTCTGCGCGGCTGCGGCGGTCTTCGCGTTCGCGCGGAACTCCGGCTGTCCCGCTCCACCTTGGTCGGCCTCGCCACGTCGCACCAGGGTGAGGGCGGCGTTACGGACGGCGCCATGGGAGTGGCCCAGCTGCCTGGCCATGTGCCCGATGGTGAGCGTGTCCGCCGGCCGGTCGGCCAGCAGTCGGGCCACCTTGGCCCGCAGTTCGCCGCCCTTGGTGCGCGCTGGACCGGTAGGCGTTCCGGGTGTGGTCAAAACGAAGATCCTTCAACAAAACGGGTGCGAGTGGGGTTGGCGATGCGCCGGAGAGACTGGCCTCTCTCGGAGCGGATCACGGACTGTGCCGACAGCGACGACCGGGCCCGGCGCGTACCGTCAGCGCTCACCGGCCGACCGAGGGCTCGGTCCAGGGGCACGGGGTGGCCGGCGACGAGCAGCTCGCTGGCTGTCGAGCAGGCCCATGAGTCTGCTCCGTACCGGGTTCCGTCGCCCGGCAGGTGCAGGCTGGCGCCTCTTCGAAGCCGTCCTGGAGCAGGATCCGCCGGGCGGCGGCGTTGTAGCCGGTGGTGGTGATCTCGCCGGTGATGGCGTGCCGGATCGTCATGAAGGACTCTGCTGGTGCTTCGGGCAAGGCGGATCTCCTATCGGTGGTGGCAGGAAGATGGCGGGGTGTTAAGAGCAGACGAGGGGAGCCTGGAGGTTCCAGCACATCGACGGTGAGTGGCTGGACCGCGAACGATGGCAATGGCTGCCGACATGCTCCAGGGCGGGGCTTCACCGGCCCGCAGCTACCTGACTCGCCTTTCGCACGTTCCGACAGCCGGGTGCACCAACGACGGCCGGAGACGAATCTCCGTGTAAGTAGGCGGAGTTCAGCGGGCCGCGTGTGCCGGGGTGCGGCGGTGCCGGCCGCGGCGGCGTGTGCCCGCGCCGGGAACAGTGAGGTGGCGGTGGGCGGCGAGCAGGACGATCAGAGTGAGGCCAGCGCCGGCCGCGGGGAGGCCCGCACCGACGTGGGGCCGCTCGGCGAGCGCGCCGGCCACGGCGGTCCCGGCGGCCTGGCCGGTGCCGACGGCGGCGATCAGCCAGGCGTACGCCTCGGTCGTGGTGCCGGCCGGGGCCAGGGCGTCCACGGTCAGGAACGCCGAGGTGATCACGGCAGTCAGCAACAGGCCCGGGACTGCCGCCAGCGTCACGGCCGAGACGGGGCCGGTGGCCGCTACCAAAGGCACCCAGCCGACGGCGAACAGGAAAGCTGACACGAGGAGTTGTCCGGTGAGCGTGCCCGGCCAGACCCGGCGCCCGTACAGGAAGCCTCCGGCGAGGCTGCCGGTGGACAGCGCGGCGGGGATCAGTCCGGACAGCAGATCCATGCCGAGGGCGTCGGCGAGCGAGACGGCCCACACGTTCATCGCGCCCAGGGCGAAGCCCACGCCGCTCACCGCGACGAACAGCCACCGCAGCCCTGCATGGGCCAGGGGCCCGACTGCCCCGGTGCGGTGGGCCTTGGGGGCGGGGCGCCAGTGGCGGGAAGGCGCGGCGCTCAGCACCACTGCCGCACCGACCAGCCCCAGCGCGGCGCTCACCACCATCGCGGTGCGGGGCCCGGTCGTCGTGGACAGCACGGCGACCAGCGGGGGCCCGGTGACGTAGATCAGCCCCTGGGCGCCGGTATCGAGGGCGAGCGCGGCCCGACGGCGTGCCTCGTCGGGCAGGACCACGGGCCACAGGGCCCGCAGCCCCGCCTCCAGCGGCGGAGTGCTCATCCCGGCGAGCGCGACGAGACCGGCCGCGGGGCCCGGCCGGGCCGCCACCTCCACCACCGACAGGCCCAACAGGCAGACCGTGGTGAGCAGGACCGCGGTGCCGGTGACCAGACTCTGTCCACGCCGGTCGACCATGCGGCCCAGGATCGGCTGCCCAACGGCGGACGCCAGTCCGTACAGCGCGCACAGCAGCCCGCCCGTTTTCAGCGAGCCGCCCTGGTCGGTGACGAGCAGGAGGATCGCGACGGGCGCCATGCCGCCCGGCAGGCGGCCGGTCAATGTGCCGAGAAGCAGCCGGGCCACGTGGCGTTGCGCGAGCAGCGGGCCTGAGCCGTTGGTGGAGGTCAACGCGTGCTTTCTGGGGTGAGGCACCCCGGTGGTGCGGGGGCGCTAACGACGGCGGGCAGCGCCAGGGGGCGGGGGTGCGGCAGGACCCGTGAGCCCGGGTGGCGCAGGAGCCCGGGGCAGGGGCGAGAGATGGAACAGAGGGCGTGGTGTGCGGTGGGGTGGCAGAACGCCTGCCCCCAGTCCCTCGGCCACGGACTCGATCTCTTCTCGCAGCGCGCCCAGCTGCCGCGCGAGGACGGACAGGCGGGCGGCTGAGCGCTGCCCCTGCTTCGTCTCCAGCGCGTCGGCGAACGATGCTGCTCGGTCCAGCAGTTCGGTCAGGCGTCAAGTGCCGTGCTGATCGCCGGTTGGGGTAACCGATGATCGTCGGCTATGTTGCGCCGTGATTGCGGCCCAGGCTTCTCGGGAGCGGATGTTCGATTCCGCCCGGCAGTCATGAATGGGAGAATCGTTCCATGCCGGATCTCTTGCCTTCAGATGACTCGGACGCCGGGACCTCCGCTCTCGACACCAGCGTCATCCCGCTCGGTGAGCGCGCCCTACGGGGTGTTCTTGGGCACGTAGTTGCTGTCGGTGACGAGGCCGAGGCGACCTACCTCGAGGTCAAGAGCCCACTCGACATGAACAGCAAGGCGACTGCGGCCAAGATCGCAAAGTTCCTTCTGGGCGCAGCGAACCGGCGTCCGGGGGAGGCAGCCCGACACTTCCACGGCTACGCGGTCCTGGTCATCGGCGCGCAGAAGAACAGCGTCCCTGGAGTACTGCGCGGAACCGAGGCGCACGAGCTCGAGGACCGGCTCCGCCCCTACCTCGGGCCCCAGTTCCCGGCCTTCGAATTCGGCCGGATCGGCATCGACTCCAACCACGAGGTCCTGTTCGTAATCGCCCAGCCGCCGGAGGATGGCCAGACGATCTTCCCGTGTCACAAGAGCTATCAGAGTGACGACCGCCGCGACAGCCTCGAGGACGGCGCGATTTACGTTCGAGGTACCAGCAACACGCGGCCCGCACGCTCCGGAGAGGTCCTCGCCCTCGTCGAGCGCGTCCGTCGGGGCGGGAGGCCACCGATCGACCTTGAGGTGCAACTGCTCGGCCCGATCTGCAGGGTCGACCGCGTGAACGAGACCCTGGAGAGCCTGCGCCGCCACGAAGAAGAGCAGTTCACCAAGCAGTCGACACCGGCTGAAGACACTTTCGCTTCGACGCCGTTCATATTGCCGTCGAGCGTCTTCGGTCGCCCGAAGCCGCTGTCGAAGGAGGACCGAGAGCAGGTGCTCGCCGCATGGCAGAGCAAGAGAGCCGAGCACATCGCCAAGGGTCGGGAGCACCTCCTAGGCGTAGGGATGCCGGGTGTCGGAGTTCAGGTGGTCAGTCGCGATCGTTTCGTGGCCAAGCCGCACCTGATTCTGACGTTCCATAACTGCGGGGTGCTGGATTACCTCGACCCGGACGACGCAGACTTCGAGAAGGCCGTCGAACCAGTACTGGGGCCGCACGAGCCGTTCCTGTCGAACTTCGACCATTCGACTATCCGCCCCCTCCCACGGGGCTATCCCGTGACCTGGAGCACCCACGGCGAGGACGCCGAAGTTGTGCTCACGCCGGAGTCGTTCCGTCCGAACGTATTTTGGACGAGCGACCAAGACGACTACGTCATCATCGCGAGGGACCCTCATGCCAGTTCTGTGGAGGTCTCGTGGGAACTTACCGAGGACGGCAACGACGCGGTGACCCGTGGCGAGCTCCGGGTGTCCACCGCGCCTCTCGTTGACGCGGCCGACCTGTTCAAGTCGGTCTTCTTCAGCACGGACGTAGACCTCTGATAATGATCTTGTGGTGAGTCGTGGTGACCTGACGGACGTGGCCCGGGAACGCATAGCGACCCTGCTGCCAGGTGTTGATGGTCGTAGGCGGCTGCGGCGTGATCATTGGCAGGTAATCAACGGGGTGTTATGGCATAGCGGACGGGTGCTCCGTGGCGCGAACTGCCGGAACGCTATGGGCCGTAATAGGCGGCCTACGAGCGGTTCGCCCGCTGGGAGGCGGACGGAACCTGGGCCCGTCTGCTAGAACAGGCCAAGATCTGGGACGGCTCCGTCGGGACGGCGGAGTGGACCATGTCGGTCGACTTCACGATCAGCCGGGCCCAACAGCACGCCGCCGGCGCCCGTGAAGGGACGCGGAGGCGGGGGACGAGCTGGAGGATCTGGCCCGCGCGGGCGGCTCGCCAGGCGCTGGGGCGCTCGTGCGGCGGACTGACCACCGATAACTGGCCGGTACAGAATGTTACCCCTGCTCATGATCACGCGGAAATGCTCGATCGGTGCTCATGATCACGCGCAAGTGCTTGCGAAACTGTGGAACCTACACGGAGGGAACTTCTCAGGGCGGTGCGCAGTGCCTGGCCGTGCCGGAAGGCGAACTCACGGGAAGGCCCCTCCAGATCGAGGAACGCCGTGCCGCCAGCGGTCATCTGGGCGGGGTGCTGTCGGTAGTAGTAGACGACGTGCGGCAGCAGCTCGCCTGCTGCGAGGTTGGTGACACCGTTGACCATGACGAAGTCCTCGCCCTGGGGCAGCCCTCCGTGCCCGCCGACAGCAACGACCAATTCGGTGCGGGCCAGGAGCATGGTCTGGCCGAGCGGGATCTGGGCTTCGGGACTGGTCCAGTACCCGGTCACGTCACCGGCCTGGTGCACGCCGGGTGGCGTCGGGCAGTGCCAGACCGTGGTGGAGCCGTCGGGATGCAGGTCGGCGCTCCAGCCCGCGACCCAACCCAGACCGGTCTCGGTGATCCTCTGGTGCCGCACGGCGAGGCTGTCATCCGGCACGAGATCGTCGTCGTCCATGTAACACACCAGGGGGGTGCGGACGGTGCGCAGGCCCAGATTGCGGGCGGCGGCAGCGCCGACCGGGCGGGGCAGTTCGACCACGCGGATGCGGGCATCGGCGGCCAGCGGTTCGGGCAGGAGCGCGCGATCGGCTCCGTCGAGGACGAGGACGGCCTCCCACGGAACGGTCTGCCGCATCAGGCTGGCGTGCAGTTCGGTCAGGTAGCCCAGGCGTTCGGTCCGCAGACGGGTGGCGATGACGACCGTGATGTCGGGGCGGGAGTGCGAGGACAGGATGTTCTCCAGAGACGAAGGGGGGGCGGGGTCAGCGGTGAGTGCCGGCCCTGGCAGCCGCGGAGGCTGATGCCGGTGAGGCCGGGCCGGACCGGTGCGCGGCAGACGGGTGGTGGGCACCGCCCGGTTGGACGCCCATAGAGCGCGGTTGTTGCTGAACCGGGCGTGCGGGGCGGTGCCCAGGGCACGACGCGCCCGCTGGGTTTTGACGTAGAGGGATAACTTCGATGCGCAGGTGGGGGTGGAGTTCGTAGCCCCAGTCCAGGCTGCTGGTGGTGTCGGTGACACGGACGGGCGGGTTATCCGGAGCGCGCGTCTCGTCGTACTGCCGTCCTGGCTGTGTCCGTGGGGGACGGCTCGGCGGTGGTACCGGTCCAACGTTTCCTTACGATCGTCCGATCGTTGCCCAGGTGCGGACATGGTTCGCCGCGTCTGCACTTGGTGTTCGTCCACGTGGGAGGAGTCAACGATGGCCGCGCAGGACTTTCTGACGGCGAAGATCGAGCAGGGATTTGATCAGCTCGACGTCAACGGCAATGGCGTGCTCACCGAGAACGACCATCTGGAGATGGGGCGCCGGGTGGCGTCCTCCCTCGGTCACGCCGAGGACTCCCCGCAGGCGGAGCGCATCGTCGATGCCTACGCAACCATCTGGCGAGAAGTGCATCTGCCGTTCGTCCCGGCGGGTACCGAGGGGATTTCCAAGGCGCAGTTCGTCACGTCGACGCGTGCGCTGGCCGGGGACCCGGAAGCCGCCAAGGCGACCCTTGGAAGGCTCGCCGAAACCTACTTGGAGATCGCCGACCTCGATCAGGACGGCCGGATCAGCCCCGGTGAGTTCCTTGCGTTCCAGCGCGGGCACTTTCCGGGCCTGACCGAGGCGATGGCGGCCGAGGCGTTCAGCCACCTCGACACCGACGGCGACGGCACACTGTCACCCGTGGAATTCACCGACGCGGTCATCGAGTTCTGGTCCAGCTCGAACCCCGATGCCACCGGGAACTGGTGGATGGGGCGCCCCGCCGTCGTTAAGGAAGATTGAGGCCGACCGGTCTCGGTGGCAGCGCCCGGACCGCCAGGATTTCGATCAGCTCCTTTTAGGGCGACCGGCGCCGGTGTGTCCCTCGCCGCGTTCGCGGTGGCCACCCGCCAACTGGCGACAGGATCACCGCTGTACGACAAACAGCGCCCCGCTCTATGCCTCATGGCGCCGAGGGAGGCCCGGGGGCTCTGGGCTGCCAGGACGCCCTCAAGTGAGGCGCAGAGGAAGGGGACCGCTAAATGCGGGGCAGGGAAGCGGAATTCACCGGCGGGCCCGAGGCGTCCGTGCGGGCGCAGGTGTAGCCCACGAGTGTGGAGGGGCCGGCCTTCGCGGGGACGGTGGCGGCGTCGTTGCAGACGAACTCGTACCGGATGCTCGTGCGCGGGATGTCGTGCAGCCAGGCCCGGTCGTCCTTGCCGGGATTGAGTTGCAGCCCGTGGTGGGTGACCGCGTCGGTCTGGGTGTGGGTGTGGGAGAACAAGACCAGCGCACCGCCGTCGGCGGTCTTGAGCGCGTAGGCGTCACCGTAGCGGTTGGCGGCGCTGGCGAACGTGCTGGTGCCCTTGTTGCCGTACTGGGTGACCGTCTCGTCATGGACCTTGATCTGCTGGCTGCTCGCCTTGCTCTCGGTGAAGATCTTCTTCCCGGAGTTCTGGCCCCCGGTGGCGAAGTTGTCCAGGACGCCATTGCGGAGCAGGTTGGCCCCCGCGGCCAGGTCCTTGTTGCCGTTGGCCGCCACTGCGGTGGCGTACCCGTCGGCGTCCAAGGCAACCTTGGGCAGGTCCGTGCCGTACAGATCAGCGGCGGAGACCAGCTCCCACCGCTTGTGCTGGGGCTGCTCGGCGAAGACGGCGAGTCGGCTCGGGGCCTTGCCCTTGGTGCCGGAGAGCGCGGCGGCGAACCAGCGCGGATGACCGTCCGCGATCCGCGGGATGTAGAGCTGGGCGCTCTGCGTGTCGTACGCCCACGGCTCGTACGCCGAGCGCTCGGAGGCGGTCAGGCCCTCGGACTCCTTGAATTCGGAGACCGACATGGCATACATCGGGCCGTCCTCGACCGTGTCGAGCAGACTGCGGTCATTGCCGGCGTTGGCCCTGTTGTTGACCGCCGAGTACCGGTCGATCTCGGCGAGGGCCTGCTGCTTGGTCAGGGCTGGCGGTGGCGGCTCCTGCTGCCTGCGGGCACTGGCGGACGGGGCGGGGTCCTTGGCTGTGGGGCTGCCGCTGGTGCAGGCGCTCGCGACCAGGGCCACACATGCAGTGGCGATGGCCAAGGGAAGGCGGCGGATGGGGTGCTCCTCAAGAAGGGGATGGTTGGTGATCCGCCTCTAGAGTCCGGAGAATCCCCGGTTTCGCTAACCGGGGATTGTCCGCTATGTTGCCGCCTTTGCCCGCGAGGTCACACGGGTGCGACGCTGCCCTCCAGCTGGGGCGCTGTGGAGCATCTGTGCAGGTCAGCGCAGGCTTCTGGCGACGGTCGGTGACGCCGGAGCGAGCACCGGCAGCGTGGCAGGCAGCCGGTTCGTGTGAGGGGGCGGTGGTGCATGCCGTGTGCCGGACGCAGCCGCGACGAGCAGGTCGGCGTCCCGGTGCAGGTTGCTGGCCGCGTCCATCAGGTGGCGGCGGGCACTGAACAGCCGGTCATCGATGGCCTGTACCCGTTCGCGCGTGCGTGGCCCTTGGCTGCTGTCATGGAGGCGGCCGATCTCGACGACGGCTTCGCCCAGCTTGGCAAGCGCTCGGCCCAGAGGATCGGCGGCCCGCGTCATCAGGGCGACCTTGCGGTGGGCAAGGGAATCAGCCCCGTCGGGATGCTGTTTCGCCGCCCGGTTGTGGACGGCGGCTTCATGGGCGAGCGAGACGAAGAGGCCCGCGACGAGACGGGTTTGGTCCTCGACTTCCTCACCGATGCCCGCGAGCGAGAGAGTGGGCTGCGGGGTCGGCAGGTCATCGGCGGCATGGCGGATGCGCTCGGCCAGCGTGTGCAGGTGCGCCGCCTGATCCAGACCGGAGAGCGGGCCGGGCGGCTCTGGCGCTGTCACCGGATGCGACCGGGCTTGGGTGGCACCGCCCTCGGCAGCCCGATGCTGGAGCCCGCGACGCGCGCCCCGGCGGCCTGTCGGGCAGAGGGGCGGGGAGTCAGGGAGCGCATGCGGTCGACAGCGACGTGCAGGTCTTCACCGAGCCCGCGCAAGGTAGACGCGGCGTCCTCCAGGTCGTAATGGAGGTCGAACCCGTCGTCCTGGTCGGACTCCTTGGCCTTCTCGGCTGCCGCTTCGAAGAACTCGGAGAGCCGCTCCAGCAGGCCGTCGGTCGGTTCTAGGACCTGCTCGGTCAGGGCAGCAGCCTCCTCGAAGGACGTTGCTGCGTTGAGCCGGTCGGTGAGCGCGAGGACCTGACGGCCGTAGACATAACGGCCGCCTGGATCCGTGGGGGTAGCGACGCCGGCGGTGGGGATTGCGGGTATGGCAGAAGGTGTGGACAGGTTGGATCTCCTAACACAAAGGCACTGACGACCGCCCTAACGGTGGTGGGTGACGGGCAGGGCTACCGCCTGCGCGTCGGCGTCGCGACGACCGCATCCGGAAGAATCGGCGCAACGGTGGGACGGCGTGCCGGGGCCGGCGTGGCGTCGTCGGCCGCCACAACCTGCCGATAGGCGTGGATGAGGGTCTTGAGGTTTCCGACGGCGTCGGCGCGGCGCGCGGCCAGGATGTCGATCTGCGTGGCGCTGTTTTGCAGGACGCCGAGCGAATTGATCGTCGTCTTCCCGTTGGCGGCGCGCGTCAGGTTGGAGGCCGCGACCCGGGCAGCGTCGGCGAACTGCGCGTCCAGGTCGTCAAGGTGGCGCGCGGCTATAAACACGAGCTGGGCGACGACGTCAGCAGGGCTGTCTGGAGTGTGGAGCCGTTCGAGATGTCGAGGCGAGGCGCCGAGCGCCGCGTTCACCATCCGGGAGCCGATGGCTGAAGGGGGTTGAGTACTGGAGCTGGAGGGGGATGCCATCAGGGTGGTGGATCCAAAGGGTTGAGGAAGCGTCGGGATGAGCAGGGCCACAGCCCGCGCTGCCGGGCGGGATGTCGGTTGGTGAGGGCCTGTGCTCTGCCTGCGGCCGGGGTGGTGATCCCTACCGGTGGCGTGTGCTTGGCTGGGACGGCGGCGGCGCCGCCGCCGAGAAGAACCGCTGGAATTCGAGGTGGTCTTTGAGTTCCTTGGCCGCGCCGCGAAGCGAGTCCGACGCGCGGCGCAAATAGGCTCGGGCCGTAGCGTGGTCAATGACCATGCGGTTCTCCCGGAACTGGCGGTCGGCGGGGCCGGAGGGCCGGGGAAGGGAAAGGGCTCCCTTTGCGGTTTCGGCGAGGTGCGGCGCGGCCTGGCTCGACATGGTGGCCGCCGTAGCGAGATGGGCGAGAACCACGTTGCCGGCACGGTTCGCGCTGTGGGTGCTCCGGGCGAAGCCGACGGTCAGTTGAACGACGTCGCGGGAGAGTGCCTGGGCGCCGACGGCGTGCTGGAGCAGTTCCGCATAGGACGGCGCGGCCGGCACCCGGCCGGTCTCATCCAGCAGCTCGAACTGTGCGGCAGCGACCAGTAGTTTGGCTTTCAGGCTATCGAGCGCGTCGATGAGGTGGAGGGTGGTATTGCGGGGTATTAGCTCGCGCTGAACATCTAAAGTCATTGACCGCCGGACCTTTCAATGCATTCGCGCATCCGTATCGAATAGCGCCAATTCGTGTGGATGTAGCTGGTGTTGGACGATGAAGGATCTTCCTGCGACCTTCCAAAGACCGCGTCCGCGGTTGAGGTGGGAGATGGCGTCGCTCTCCACCGAGGTGAGGCCCAGCAGGGCTGCTGCGGCGTGCAGTTGGTCGGTTTCCTGGCGGTAGATGATGCGGGTGGAACAGTCAGCGAGCAGGCCCTCGGCCAGAGCACGCCCGCGGGATCCTGCGTCTCCGGCGGTGAGCAGGTCGGACAACCGGTGGATGACCATCAGGTTGGCGATGCCCAGGCCGCGGGACAGTTTCCACTGGGACTGCATGCGCTGGAGCAGGCCGGGGTGGCGCATCAGGCGCCAGGCTTCGTCGTAGACGATCCAACGCCTCCCGCCGTTGGGGTCGGAGAGTGCGGACTCCATCCAGGCGGAGGCGCAGGTCATGGCTAGGACGAGGGCAGTGTCGTCGCCGGAGCCGCCCAGGCGGGACAGGTCGATGGTGAGCATCGGGCTGTTGGGGTCGAACATCACGGTCGAGGGCGCATCGAACATGCCGGCCAGGTCGCCGTGGACGAGCCTTCGCATGGCGTGGGCCAGGTCGCGGGAGGCGTCGCCGAGGCGGCCGGACATCAGGCCGCCGGCGGTGTCGAGGTCGTCGGGGTTGTTGAGCATGGTGGCGATGTCGCCGAGCAGCGGGGTACGGCCAGTGGTGGCGGCGCGGGTGACGACGGCGTCCAGAGCGACGTCGAGTCCGGTGTGTTCCATGGGCAGCAGGTCCCGACCCAGGACGGTGCGCGCCAGGGAGCCGAGGAGCAGCAGCCGCCGTTTGCGGATCTCGTTCGCCCAGTCCGTTGCGGAGACCGACGGCGGGCGCGGGGCTGCGTCGAGGGGGTTGAGCTTGCCGGGCAGACCGGGACCGAGCGCGATGGAGGTGCCGCCGAGGGCTGCGGCCACCGGAGTCCATTCGCCCTTGGGGTCGCACGGGACGTATACCCGGTAGCCGAAGGCCACGGACCGCAGCGCGAAGGACTTCGCCAGGGCGCTCTTGCCCTGGCCGATGACCCCGGCGAGCAGGACGTTGGGATTGGTGAAGCCTTCGATCTTCCCGTACAGCGCGAACGGGTCGAAACAGAAGGACGCTTCGGCGTGCATGTCGCGGCCGATGTAGATGCCCTCGGCGCCGAGCCCGCCTTCGGCGAGGAAGGGGTAGGCGCCCGCGACGGTGGCGGTGGTCATGCGGTGCGCGGGCAGCTTGAGCTTGCTGCCGCGTGCGGAGGCGGGGCCGGGCCGGCCGCCCGGCGGGAATAGGGCGGGCGGCATCTCCTGCTCGCCCTGTTCGGGGCCGGCGGGGTGCAGGGCGGCTTCGGCGTGGGCCTTGGCGGTGGCCTCGGCGAGCTGTTTACGGGCGGCCTTGCGGCTGGCGCGGTCGGTGCCGTTCGGGGTGAACAGGGGGCTGGCAGAGGCGCGTCGGGCGCGGCGGGCGGGCCGGTGGGTCACAGGGGGTGCTCGATTCGGCGGGGCTTGCTCATATGGCGCAGCCGGTGGTGCGGGTGTGGCCGTGGAGCGGGGCGTTGAGGTCGGTGGGGGTGGTCTTGCGGCGGATCGCGTGGCTGGAAGTGAGGTGGCGCTGGCAGATGGTCAGCACCGGTGGCCCTTCCGGCAGCCGCTCGGGCTCACAAGGGGTGCCGCCCGTGCTGTCGGGTGCGGTGGGCAGGAGGTGGAAGGCGTCGTGGACGGCGGCGGTGGCCTGCCAGAGCCGAAGGTGCGCGGTGCCCAGGTGGCGGCCCGCAGTGGGATGCGCGGGGCGGCTCGCCTCGCCAATCTGGTCGATGAGGTGGTGCAGGGCGGTCAGGTGGGCGTGCAGCACATCGAGGTGGACGCGGTCGGCGGCGACGGCGGAGGTGGCTCGGGTGTGGTGGCGCAGTCTTGCGGAGGCGGCGCGCAGGTAGGGGTGCGCGTCAGCGGCGTACGGAGTCGAGGTCAACGAGAAGATCCTTCCTGCCGGCGGGCAGGGCTGAGAAGAGGTCACCGGGTGCGCCCGGGGCCCAGGGCCGGTGGGCCGGGCGGTAGCGAAGTGTGGTTTGGGGTGCGTGCGGAGCTGACCGGGGCTTGCTGGGCACGCAGGTCGATGTACGAGCCGGGGGCGCGCATGCCGGGGTGGCTCTCGGCGGGCAGGTAGGTGCCGGAGCCGTCGGTGGCGCCGACGATGTCGTATTCCTCCAGCCAACGACGGTGACCGGGCAGTTGAAGCAGAGCGCGATGAGCGTCATCGAGGTCGGTGCCGTTGACGACGAACAGCGTGGACCGCGCGCCCTCCTGGTGGCCGGGGCTGCGCAGTGCGATGGTGAAGGTGCGGGAGTGCCGCGGGGTTAGCACGAGCTCCAGCTGCGTCACCAGAGAGTTCAGGGCATCGGCGGCTTCGACCGCAGTCTCGTAGCGCACGTCCTCGTAGGCGGCGTACTCGTCTTCGAGCACTGCACCGTCGGCGTCGCGGTGGACGTCGAGGCGCTGCTGGTGGCGTCGTTGCATCTCCTTGACGGACGCGAGCAGCGTGACCAGATCGTCGTACCCCGCCGAGGTGAGCGTTTCCGGAGCGGGCCGGGCCGTCACAGGGCGGTCCTGGCAAGGGGGAGGGCGGCGAGCGTGAAGGCGTCGGGCTGCTGGTAGTAGAGACGGCGCAGGTCGACTTGGGCGGTGACGGCGGCGGTCTCGATCTGCGCGCACGCGGCATCCAGTGCCGCGTCGGTTCCGGCGGAGACGGTGAGCAGGCCGGTCAGGGCGACGTCGGCGTGGCCGGCGATGAGCTGGCGTTCGCGGGCTTTGACGTCGGCGTACTCGACGCTATCGGCTTCGCTGTCGACCTGCCCGCGGCGGGTGCGCTCGGCGGCATCCGAGATGATCGCCGCTTTCTTGCGCTGGACGTCGCGCATCGCCGATTCCAGTCCCTGGGGCACGTAAATGAGTGACAGGCTGCGCCGGACGCCGGCGGTGAACATCAGCCCGTGCAGGAATCCGGCGCCGGTCTCCGTGCGCGGCCAGTCCTCGACCCAGTACGTGGCGTGCCGGGCGGAGTCGGTGGCGAGGCGGTCGTACTCCTCGACCTGGACGACCGGTCCGGCAGCTGCGGGGTCGGCTTCGGCGCGCCCGCTCGGGGACCACTGCTGCAAGTTGGAGAGCGCCCCCGGGTCATACGCCGTGCGGATCACGGCCGCGATCTCCCGCGCGCTCAGCCAGCCGGTCACCATCAGTCCCGCGCTGCGGGCGGCCTGGGCGATGGCGCTGGTGGTCTGCTCCATCACCGTGAATGCACCAGGGAGCCCGCCGCCCGCCTGACTGATCAACCGCTTGGCGGCCTTGAGGTCGAGGGAGATGGCCAGATACGCCTCGTGCGGTGCTGCGGCCGGGCCTGCGGAGGAGACCAGCTCGGAGTACACCTGCCCGGCGACCGGGGTGTTGGGGTAGCCGTGCTGTGTCCAGTGGCGGGCGAGGGTGTCGCCGCTGTCGGGCACGGTGCGCTCCAGCACCTGTACGGAGGCGACGTGGCCGGTCCGCGCGATGCCCGCGAGCGCTCGTCCCCACCCTGTGACGTTGTGGTTCTGGGTGGCGGGGTCGAGCAGGGCGAAGGCACGGCTGGAGACGCGGGCGACGGCGGTCAAGGTCTGGTGGTGCGGGTCGTGGACGGCGGCGGCGCCGTTGGCCGAGTCCGAGGGCGTGACGACGCGTAGGGAGGCGGCGGTGCCCGGCAGGTGGAGGGTGCCGTCGTGGCGAGGGCGGGTGACTGGGCGGGTGAGCCACAGGGTCTGCCCGCTGCGGCGGCGTCGGGTGAAGCGGACGACGATCGGCGCCCAGTCGATCAGTGACTTTCCGTCTCGGCGGATGGCGACCAGGGCGGTGACTGCGGCCCACAGCGGGGCGAGCACGATCGCGCTGAGCAGCCCGGTGCTGACGACGGTGACCAGCAGCAGAGCCAACCCCGCTGACACCAGGATGAGTTGGGGAGGGGTGAGGCCGAGCAGGATGCCGCGCTTCGACCGGTGGGGAAATTTGACCGTGAGGGGAGTAATCGAGAGTTCAGACAAGGGCCGTTCCGGTGGTGCGCGGGCGGGGCCGGAGCGGCACACACGAGAGGGGTGCGTGCCGCTCCGGCGTGAGCGGGTCGGGTCAGATGCCAGCGGGCCGAGGCGGTGGCGCTCCGGCTCCTGCGCCCGGGGAGGATGCGGAGTTGGGAGCCGGGGGCGCACCCTGCGGCGGGGGCATGGTGGAGCCTGCCGGGTTCGACATGAAGCCGCCGGACGGGGATCCTGAGCCGGGTCCGCCCTGGCCGGGTCCGCCGCCGAACTGGCCGCTGGTGTCATCGGTGGCGCGCGTGGGCGGAGGCTGGACGGTCTTCTCCAGACCGTCCTTCATGCCTTGGCCGCCCGAGCCGCCGCTCTCTTGGCCGCTGCCGCCAGTGGGGTTGGAGGCGATGTTGCCGGGGAAGCCGCCGCCGGGCACCGCGTCGGGTCCCTGCGGGGCGGCGCCCGCTCCGGCTGCCGCGCTGCCGGTTCCGGCGGTGGCTGCCATCGCGGCGGCCTTGCGGCCCGCGCGTTCGGTGTGCTGCCGCGCGAGCTGGGCGCCGGCACCACCCGCGCGGTGGATCGTTTCGCCGTCCGAGCCCTCTGCGGCCCAGTGCACGAACTTGAACGTGGCGTACGGGCACAACAGGACCAGCACCATGATGACGATGCCGGACATGACGTCGGCGAGGGCATCCAGGCCGTCTGCGGCCTGGGTCTTGCCCATGGCGGAGATGCCGAGCACGAAGATCACGGTCATCAGGAGTTTCGAGACGACCAGGGTCGCGGTGGCTTCGATCCAGCCGCGCCGCCAGCGGCGGGCGGCCTCCCAGCCGCCGCCGGCACCGGCGAACACGGCCAGGGTGACCATGACGAGGATGCCGACCTTGCGGACCATCATCACGCACCAGTAGAGGAACGCTCCGACGGCGGCGCCGACAGCGGCGAAGACGGCGACGAGCCAGCCCATCCCGGCCAGCGCGGGAATCACGCTTACCTTCACGATGCGCCTCACCGCCGATTCGATCGACAGGTGGGAGGCTTTGAACAGGCCGTCGGAGAGGGCGTCGACCACTTCGATGGCGACCGTGGTCAGGGCGATGGCACTGAACGCGAAGATCACGCCGGATGCGGTGCCGGTGAATGCCTGCATCAGGGCCTGGCCGTCGCGTTTCATCGCGGCGCGCACCAGCTGGGCGCAGAAGGTGGCGACGAGGATGATCAGGCCGATCGGCAGCAGCAGCTCGTAGTTGGACCTGAACCAGCCCGCGTTCAGGTCAACGCGGGTGGTGGCGTTGACGGCCTTAGCGGCGAGATCGGCTGCGGCGGAGGCGAGTTCGCCGGCGGACTTGGCCATCCAGTCGCCGATGACCTTGCCCGGGTCGCTGGCGAAGTCGACGGCGCCCTTGGTGGCGCCGGCGATGCCGCACACCTTGTCGGCGAGGGGGAGATCACAGAAACCCACAGGGAGTTGTCCTCCTTTCGTGTGTCAGGCGTGGGTCACTGCGTGACGCTCGGGGCGATGGCGGCCAGGGTGCAGTCGTGGCCGGGGCGGCACTGGACGGCCAGGGTCACGGCGCGGTCCTCGGCCCCTTGGCCGCCCTTGGTCCAGGCGATCTGCTGCTTGCCGTTGACGGTGACGACGTAGATGTACGCCTTGGTGATCGCGGACGGGTCCTCGGTCAGGGCCGCCTTGAAGGCTGACGGGTAATGGCCTTCGGTGACCGTGGCGCTGGCGTGCTGGGCGTTGTCGGCCATGCGCGACCACAGTGTCGGATCCGGGACCTGAGTGGTGACCGACGTCCAGGCGGCGTACGTGACTTCATTGGTCATCCACGCGTTCATGCCGGCGAGCTGCTGGTCGCGGCTGGTGTCGCGGGTGTCGTAGGACCAGAGCATCTGGGCCGCGGCCTTGGCGTAGGCCACCGGCTCGGCGACCTGCGGCGGCTTGGGCACCGACCCCGTTCCCGTGCCCGGCTTCGGTGCCTGCTCGGAGGGCGAGGCGCTGCTCGCCGAGGACGGCGTACCGGCTCCGGCTTCTGGGCCACTGTTGTCGTGGCCGGTGAAGAGCGCGACGGCTGCGGCGAGCGTCAGCAGGACGGTGAGGGTGATCGCGATGATCGCGATGCGGCGGTTGGCCGACCAGCCGACGCCGTAGGAGGACAGGGAGAGAGAGGGGAAACGTTTCATCAGTGGACCTGCGATCCCAGGGCGCTGAAGAACGCGACGATGCCGTTGGCGGCGCCGAGGCCGAGGGCTGCGCCGGCGGAGACGAGTGCGCCCTTCTTGCCATTGGCTTCGGCTTGGTGGCCGCCGGTGTGGTGGCCCCAGGCCCAGACACCGAGTGAGACGGCCAGGGCCCCGACGACGGCGATGATCCCGAACATGTTGATGCTGTTGACCACGTTCTTCAGGACGGAGAGGCCGGGAAGGCCCCCGCCCTGGGGGGAGATGCCGGGGTCGTAGGCGAGCTGGATGAGATGGTCTGACAGAGGCAGGGGCATGGGTGTGGCGGGACTCCTTGCGTGCGCAGGCCGCATCCGGCCCGGCGGAAGGGGGGAAGAGGAGAAGGGGGAGTGGCGCGAACGGCGCCGAGGAGAAGCCGACCCGGCCGCGCGGTGCGGGGACCCGGGCGGTGGGCGGGTCAGATGACGCGGCGGGCGGCGAGAATCGCCCAGTCCCTCAAAGGCGTAATGCGTACCGGTTTGCCGGTTCGGGGTGCCTCGATGACGAGGCCGGCCCCTATGAACATCCCGACGTGTTCGGGTACGGCGGCACTGCCGCGGGCGAAGATCAGATCGCCGGGCTGCAGGTCCTGCGGGGATACGGCTTTGCCCTCGTTGACCTGTGTGTACGTGGTGCGGGTCAACGTGATGCCGGCCTTGGCGTACGCCTGCTGCATCAGGGAGCTGCAGTCGCAGCGGCCCATCGGGTCAGGACCGCGCGCGGCCGTGCAGCTGCCGCCCCACTGGTACATCGTGCCGAGCTGGTGCATCGCCCAGTCGATGGCCGTACGCGCCTTGGGGTCGGCGTCCTTCGGGATCGTGTAGCCCTTGGGCACGCTGCCCTCGGGGATGCGTCCGTAGGAGGATCCGTCCTGAGCCGGTCCGCAGCCGGACGCTGGGGCCTTGGTCTCCTTCGCCGTATCGCCGTCCTTGGCGGGCTGGTCCTTCTCCCCGCCGGGGAACGTGGCGGCGATGGCCTTCTGCAAAGCGGTGGCCAGCGGTTCCCACTGGGCGTACGCGTCCGGGAAGCCCGACTTCTGCACGGCCTGGGCGGCCTGGGTGACGGTCATCTGCTGCCACCCCTTGACCTCCAGCAGCGCCTTGTAGAACCGCTCGCTGGCATAGACCGGGTCGCGGATCTGCTGGGCGGTGCCCCACCCCATGCTGGGACGCTGCTGGAACAGCCCGAGGCTGTCGCGGTCGCCGGAGTCGAGGTTGCGCAGGCGTGATTCCTGCATCGCGGTGGCGAGCGCGACGATCTGCCCGCGCTGGGGCACATCGAGCGAGCGGCCGGTGGCGACGATGGTCCGCGCGTTGGGGACCTGCTCGGCTGGCAGGGACAGGCCCTCGACCTTCACGTCCTTGCCGGACGCACCGTCGAGGATCTTCGTCACCTGCTGGGTGACGGCGTCCGTGTCGACGTCACCTAGGCATCTGCTGAATGAGCTGGTGGTTTCGGCGGCTTCGCTGGAGGCGGCGGCCACCATCATGGCCGTGCCGGCGAGCAGCATGGGGGAGAGGAAGACGACGCCGATGCCGGCGGCTATCGCCTTCAATCCAGCACGCCTCCCGGCGGCGGAGTTTCAGGCCGGGGAGGGGAGAGAGGTGTCACGAGGCGTCCTTGAAGAGTGAAGTCCCGTCCGCGCGGGCGTGCTTGGGGAGGGCCGCTGCGGCCGGAGGCGGGTAGATCCAAGGTCCGGCGCACGCGGCGAGTTGCACCTCGCGATGAGTGCGGCGGTCAGGCTCAGGCGGAGCTGGGCATGGTGGACCTCGGTTCGGGGGGCAGGGGAAAGAACCGTCGGCAATGGCTGCCGGGCTCCAAAACCGTAGCCACAGATCCCCGGTGAGCGGCATAACGCTCCGTCAGGAAACAATTCCGCGGGCATTTCGCCCAACGGCACCGCTCCACCGGGAATCGTGCCCTACGGTTTGGGCTCCTCCCTCGCACACTCCGCATCGCGGACCGCGGGCATCGTCGTGCCCACGTCCTTCCGCCGGGTTTCGTGTACGAGCCGGAGCAATTCAGCCCACTATCACCCGAGCCGATTTGGGGTATCTCTTTGTCTTTTTCCCTGCACCAGGGCGACGCGCTGAGCGTCCTTGCGACACTGCCGGACCAGTGCGTGGACTCCGTCATCACCGACCCGCCGTACAACTCCGGCGGGCGGACGGCCAAGGAGCGCACCAGCCGCAGCGCGAAGCAGAAGTACACCTCGGCTGACGCGCAGCACACACTGCCGGACTTCACTGGCGAGAACATGGACCAGCGCTCCTACGGCTTCTGGCTCACCCAGATCATGACCGAGGCGCACCGGCTGACGAAGCCGGGCGGCACCGCGGCGCTGTTCACCGACTGGCGCCAGATGCCGACGACGACGGACGCGTTGCAGGCGGCCGGCTGGCTGTGGCGCGGCGTCCTGGCGTGGCACAAGCCGCAGGCCCGGCCGCAGAAGGGCCGGTTCACCCAGAACTGCGAATTCATCATCTGGGGCTCCAAGGGGGCCATCGACGGCTCCCGCAACCCGGTCTACCTGCCCGGCCTGTACTCCGCCTCCCAGCCCAGCGGCAAGAACCGCCAGCACATCACCCAGAAGCCGGTGGAGGTGATGCGGGAGCTGGTCAAGATCTGTCCCGAGGCCGGCACCGTCCTCGACTTCACCGCCGGATCGGGATCCACCGGGGTCGCGGCCCTGCTGGAAGGCCGCTCGTTCATCGGGGTGGAGAAGACCCGTGAATACGCCGAGATCGCCGCCGACCGGCTGACCCAGACCGTGCAACAGAACCTGTCCCAGAACGACTTCGACCTGTCCGCCTAGGGCTTGCCCGGCACCCGGCACCCGGCACGGGCGATAGCGGAGTGCTGAACCTCTCTGGCCCCGTGCCGCGCGATGCGTTGTAGCACCGGATCCCCGGTGCGTGAAACCGGGGATTCTCCGGATCGTGGGGCCGTCATTCACACACCAACGGCTGCGGCTTCAAGGAGACCCCTTTCGTGCCCGAATCCATAGACATCCCCGACGACGGGGAAATGGAACCCGTCCGGCTGCCGGACTCGAATCTGGAGAGCGTCGAGGCCACCGTCCGCAAGCTCATGGAGCAGCAGGCCGAGCAGGCCCGCCAGCTCGACAGTCTCTCCGCCCCTCCGGACCCCTCGCCCTTCGCGGCGTTCGGCCTGCCCAGCCTGCCCAGGGTGCCCGGGGCACCGCTCCAGGCGCCGCCCGAGCCGCGCCCGATCCTGGAACTGGAGGGCGAGGAGTACGAGGACGAACTGGACGCACTGACGGACTGGGTCGACGGCTTCCTCATCGACACCTACGGCGCAGAGGTCACCACCGCCGCCCCGTGGTGCAAGCAGTGGCAGGAGCACGACGACGTCGTCGCCTGGCTCCACGCTCTGTGGATGGCCTACCTGCAGCACAAAGACCCCGAGGCCGGGCCGTCCGGACTCTTCGTGTGGCACCGCGACTTCCTCACCCACTGCCTGGCCCACGTACGGGCGGCGGGCGGACCACTCTCGGCCTGCCAGACCGACCCCGACCGCGACGCACACCGCCTGCTGCCCGGCCCCGCCTCCTCTCACCGCACCGTCCGTGCCGCCGCCGGCGACCGGCCAGAGCCCGGCGAGCCGGACCAGGCCGCCGGATGAGCGGGCCCGAGCACCAGCCCGCCTTCGGCCTCTCCTTCGACCCGCGCGCCCTGACCGACCTCCTGGCCGCCCCAGGCGACATCCGCGACCTGGCCCTTGCCCAGATCCAGGACGTGGTCAACGCCCAGCGGTTCGGCCCCAAACTGCTCGGCGAACTCGCCGACTACCGCAAGCTGTACGTCGACAGCCGCAAAGCCTGGCGCATCGTCTACGCCCAGCGCCCGGCCCCGCCCACCTCGGCGCACCGCACCGAGATCCATGTGGTGGCCGTACGCCCGCGTGACCGCCACGAGGTGTACACCGTCGCCCGCAAACGCCTGGGCATCACCCGGCGCCCCACCAGTGCGCTCGCTCACGCCGCCCGAACGAGCTCTCCGCAACTGGAGGCCCGCCGCGCACTGCCCAAGCCGGGTCCGCCGCCCTCCGCAGTGCCTGGTCTGCCCCGCCCCGCCCTGCTCTCGACCCCGAAGGACCGCATTCTTTGACGACCCCCTTCCCCTCCGTCCCCAACGCCCTCACGGCCGCGCCCACCGGATTCGGCATCCCCCAGGACAACCCGCACCACCGGACCATCACGGACAGCCCACGCCGCGGCAGGCAACTGGACGTGCAGATACTCGCCGTGGCCGGCGTTGAGCCGACCGGCTACCGGGCGGGCACGCGTGAGCAGTTCACCGACGTTTTCCTCCTGCGGGCTCCCGCCGGCGACGAGCTGTAGGAGGTCTGCACGTGCCCCGCAACACATCCGTGCCAAAGGCTCTGACCCAGCTGGACCTCCGGATCGAGGCGGCTGTCGGCCACAGCATCGACCGCCTATGGCAGCACCGCGACCGCGACCTCCTCGACGAACCGCACACGCGCCTCGTCGACGCCACCGCGCCCTCGTCCAGGCCGAGCTGAGCGTGACCGTCTACCGATCCCAGCTCAACAGCCTCTCCTCCGGTGAATACCCGGTGGACAGCAAATGGTTCGAGCGCATCGACCGAACGATTGACCTGCTGGAAGAGGCGGCCCGCACCCGGGACGAGCGGCAGGCGCATGCTGTTGCCGCGCTTGAGCCCGTCGAAGCCGCCGCCCGCGACAAGGCTCCCCGCAAGGTGCCCGACCTGCCCGCACCTGACGTGGCCGCACTGCTGGCCATCACGCAGGGCGCCAAACTCCCCCGGAACCTCCTGACACAGCAGATGTACGTCGTCACCGCATCCGGCACCCGCATTCCCTACAGCCAGATGCAGCGCCTCGAAGAACACGGCCTGGTGGACCGCGACACCTCCCACCACGTCACGGCAGGCCAGCCCGTCACGCTGACCGACACCGGCCGCGCGGCCCTGACCGCCCCACGCTCGACGTCGGCACCGGGTACCGCTCCGGTGCCCAGGCCCGGCACCTGGCCCGCGGCTGCTCCCGCCCGCCGCTGAACACGCACACCCCGCCGGCCCCTCCCCCCGAAAGCCCTATGCCCTCATCTCCTGACTTTCGCCTCGACGGCTACGAAGCCGTCAACGACCGGGTCGCGGAGCGATTCTGGCAGCACATCGAGATCGAAGAAATGGACCTCGTCGTGCTCGCCGAGCACCACACCGACGACCAACGTCACAGCTACTACGTCTTGCACAACGGGGCGGTGACCTGGGGTATCCCCGGCGAACCGCAGCTGGTGGCCCTTCACCTTCAGCGCGACGTTGAGGCCGCCACCTTCCGCTTCCAGCACGAGCAGCTGCCCTTGGTGGCCATGGCCCAGAGCTGGCTGATCGCCCGCGGCTGCCCGAAGGAGGCCATCGCCCTGCGCCCGGGAATCGGTGCGGACCCCGCTGACGAGGCCACCAAGGCGCTGGAGGCTCGCCTCACCTCGGACGGCGACCATTTCGCCCTGGTCACCAGCTACACCTCGGACGATCCAGACCGTACGCAGATCACGGTGCTCCTGGCCGCCATCGACGAGAACGCGCCGCAGCGCTTTCGGGTCCTGCTGGAAGACGTCGACACGGAGAACTGGACGCGCACCCTGCGCGAAGGCAGCTTCTCGACCTACGAGGAGGCCACCGCCTGGTGGCAGGCCCACTGGTCCAGCGACGGCGTCCCCCTGCCGACCGCCCAGACAGCGGCCCGGCCCAGCGCACCGTCCGCGATGCCCGGTCTTCCTGCGGCTCCCACGCCGCGCACAGGCCCAACTCGCTGACGTCAAAGCCGACTTACCTCGGAAGGAGCTCCATTTCGGGAGGACTCCGAGAGGCGCCGGCGGGCGGCGAAGCGCGAAACATAGCAGCACATCCCCGGTTAGCAAAACCGGGGATTCTCCGGACTCTTGAACCACTGCCCGCACGGCGCCAGCCGCGGGCGTGTATCCGCGCCCCTTCACTCTTTCCTGGAGGTCAATTCCGCATGCGCTCATCCCGCATAGCCGTTTCTGCTGCCGTTCTCGGCGCACTCGCCCTGCCGCTCGCCGGTACCACGTCCGCGAGCGCCGCACCCGCCCAGGCGCCGGCATCCGCACCGACCAGCTGCGCGTGCGACCGGCCCGGACCGTGGGCCGTGCCCACGCAGGCGGTCACGATCCGCTCCCAGGCCAGCGCGACGTCCACAGCCGTCGGCGTGCTCTACCGCAGCCACACGTTCACGGCCCACAAGACCAGCGGCAACTGGCACTACATCACCGACAACAGCACGGGCGTAAAGGGCTGGGTCTCCGGCTCGTACGTCTACCGCGACGCCTACATGTGTCTCGACTAGTCGTCGGGACAAGCGAGTTCACCAACCTGCCAGCACCACTCTTCCGCCCTTGTCGCCGAACAGCGAATGCTGCGCCGTTGATGCGCCCCACATATTTCCGAGGAAAGGAGCAGTGCCGTGCCCGACGACGCCGACGATGTGATGAGCGTCATCACCCAGCAGATCGAGGCCCGCTTCCAGATGCCGCTGGCCGACCTGCGACGGGCAGTGGCCGCCGCCCCCCGCGCCAACGACGACGCCACGGTCGTCGTGAAGTGGTACGGCATGCTCGCCGAGGCCCAGGAAGCACTGAGCAAAGCCGAGGACGCCCTCGTCGCAGCCCTCGACACCGCCCCGGGTGACGTGCTGGACGACCCGGTCATGGCGCTGGCCCACCAAGTCAACGCCGCCGTGGCGGTACGTGACGGGCGAGCCATGGTGGTGCGCCACTACACCGACCCGAACTCCCCGGGCCGCCGAGGGCCCGGAGCGTGGCGGGGGGCCGAAACTGCCCCCCGGCGTAGCCCGGCCCTGACGACGGCCCCGGCGCCGATCATGCCTGCGCCGGCTGTCCCGGTGCGAGGAGCGCTGCGGTGAGCGTCGTACACAAAGTCACCAGCCAGGACGAGGTCCTGGTCCGCGCCTTCGGTGCCTCGTTGAGCGAGTTGTACACACAGGCCGCCGGGCCCAAGGCATCTGCCGCCCTCACGCGCGCCGTGGAGCTGCGCTCCTGGCTGGCGGTGGCCGAGGAGCAGGTCGCCCGGGTCCGCGACCGCATCCACGACGCCACGGCCGCCGACCGCGACATGGGCGAACTGTCCGCCGAAGACCTTCGCTTCGACGCGCAGTGGCTCGAGGCGGCCCTGTCCGCCCGCGACGGATACGCCACCGCCCTGACCGGTCTGCTGAACACCATGCCGCCACCTGGAGCCCGCCCCGTACGACCGGTGCAGCTCGCCCAGCCCAGGCTCATCACCACGCTTCCGCCCGCCCCGGCACCTGTGCGTGCCGGGGCGGTGCGGGCCCGCCGCCCCTGAAAGCCCCTGCCGATTGCCCCACAACCTCTCCCAGACCATCGCCGACCGCATCGAGGACCTGTACGGCCAGCCGATGGCCGCCCTCGAAACTCAGGCCGACACCCATCCACGCGGCAGCATGCTCGCCGCCCTGACGAACAGCTACAGCGATGTGCAGCTCGCCGAGCGGAACATCGCCTTTCAGCTCCAGCGCTTGCGTGAATTCGCCCAACCAGAGCGCGAGATAGGCAAGTTCGAAGCGGGCCACCTGCTCGACTGCGCGCGCCGGATCGCAGAATCCGTTGCCTCCCGGGACGCCCACGCCAAGACAGCCAGCGCCGTCCTCGCCGGCCTGCACCGCGTCCCCACCACACCCTCCCCGCCGTCCGCGGCACCCGCGTCCGCTCCAGCGACCGCTGCCACCCGCACCCGCTGATCCGCCCGTCCCGCCCTAGGAGTTACCCCCTTGGCCACCACCGGTCTGCCCCGCTCCACTCAGGTTGACGTCGCCCGCGTCACCGAGTCGCTGGAGATGATCGCCCCGCTGTGGAGCGTGTGGATCCTGATGACTCTGTCCGCTCAGCCCCTGCGCTACGCGGAGATCAAGCCTCGCCTGCCCTGGCTGAATGACGGCACCCTCCACCCCAAGCTGCGTCGTCTCGCCGACGCCGGACTGGTCGAGCGCACCGAAGTCTCCCAGGGCCACGTCACCTACGGCCTGACCGCACGCAGCACCGACCTGATGCCTGTCCTGACCGTGATCGCGGCCTGGGGCGAGACGTACCTGGAAAAGCCGGTGGTGAAGAACAAGGACACCGGAAAGCTGGAGCCGCTCGCCACGGTCGCGCCGGCGCAGAACATCGAGGATGCCCTCGCGCTGATCGGCCCCCGGCACGCCACGCCGATCCTGTGGGTGCTCAAGGACCGCGGAGCCTCCAGCGCCAAGGCCCTGTCCGCCGCGGCGATGCCGGGATACCGGCTCAGCAACGTCTATCCCCAGGTGGACCGCCTGGTCGGGGACGGTCTGGTCCGCAAGAACGGTCGGGCCTACGAGCTGACCGCCACCGGCCACGCGCTCGCCCCGGTCTACCGGGCTCTGAGTGCCTGGGCCGCGGGACGCCCGCTCGACGACGCCGACACCCACCCCCTGTGGGGCGCGGCCCCCGTCCCGGTGGTGACTCAAGCGGCGTCCGGTCCCTGGCTGACGACCCAGCCCCGCGTATCGGCACCTGCCACTGCCGTGACCCCAGCCACCCACCCCGCCGCGCTCGCCATTCAGCCTGCGGCCTCATCGGCCACGGCCTGGAAGGGCGGCGACCTGTTCTCGCACCAGATACCGGCGCGCCCCATCGCCCTCCCGCAGACGCAGGGACCGCGCCGATGACCCACATCATGCTCGCCGACCAGCCGCAGGCACGCCGCGCGATCCGGGCATTGTCGCTGCCCGCACTGGTCCGCCTGGTCACCGAGATCGACGACAACGGCCCCATCAGCCGTCGCCGCGGCAGCCTGCAGAGCGCCTTTGACGACCTCAGTGCCCACCAACTGCGCCACGCCATCGACCGGGCTCGCGAGTTCGGCCTCGTCTACGGCGACGAGGACGAACGAGTCCGCTACCAGCTCACCGACCGCGGCGAGGACCTGGCCGAGGTGTACGACACGGCCGCCCGCTGGGCGCGTGCCCATCAATTCCCCACGCTTGCCACGGACTTCGTCACCCGGGTTCAGCACACCCTCGACCTGCTGAGCCACACTGAGGCACTCGCACATGCACCTGCCCGGTCCGGTGACGCGAGCGGCATGCTCACCTCTGGGGGAGCGGTCCTTGGCCGTGACGCCATCGTCGCCCTCGATGGTCCGCAGAGCGCCTTGGGCGCCTGGCTCAAGGCTCATGCGTACGCCCTGCACCACACGGCCCTCCACTCCTCCCTCGCGGCGGATGAGTGGGAGATCGCTGCGTGAGACCCAGTGCCGGGCCCCGGCATGCACGCCGACCGGCCCCCACCATGCTGCGGGGCATCTACCTGCCCCGCAGCATGGATGCCGGCGCCTTCGCGATGACGACGTACGGGATCCCACTGCTGGTGCTCGCCACCACCAACTCCGCTTCCCTGACAGGACTGGCGTTCGCGCTTGAGTGGGTGCCGCGCCTGGGCGCGTTCGCCGTCGCCGGAGCGATGGTCGACCGCCACGGCACCACCCGCGTACTGCGCACGGCTTCCTTCCTACGGGCCTTGGTAGTGGTGGCCGCCGCCTTCGCCCTGCCACAGATGGCTGCCGGGCTGGCCACTACGGCCGCTGTCATGCTGCTCGCCGCCACGAGTGGCGTGCTCACGGAGTTCTCCTACATCGCCGCCGAGACGGCGGGAGGCATCGCCAGCCGTCAGGCCGGCGAGCGCGCCCACCGGGTGCAGTCGGTGCTCCTGGGCATTGATCAGGTCGGCACCTTGGCCGGACCGGCTGTCGCCAGCCTGCTGCTGGAGCGGGCGGGGGCCGCCGGAATGCTCGTCACGATCGCTGTCTTCTCGCTCCTGGCGTGCGCCTTCGCCCCCCGGCAGTACACCACCCGGGCCGAGAAGTCGCAGCCGGTCATGGCGGGGCTTCGCACCGGATGGACGACCTTGCGCGCGCTGCCCGCGCTGGGCTGGCTGGTGTGCGGACTGACCCTCTCTAATCTCGCGGTCGGTCTGCTTCAGGCCGCAGCCCCGGTGATCGTGGTGAAGGAGTTCGGGCACTCCAGCGCTGACGTGGGCCTCATCTGGTCGGTGGCCGCCGTCGCTTCCCTGATCACCGTCGCGGTGTGCCGCCGAGCGATCGACCGTTTCGGCATGTGGCCGGTCGGGGCGCTCTCCGCCACCGTCGCGGCCAGTGCGTGCCTGGCGGTCTCCCTCGCTCAGACCTACACCGCCTATCTCGTGCTCATCGCGGTGCTCATGGCCGGCGAGGGCGGCATGACAGTGGTGCTGCGCACCCTGCGCTCCCACCTCATCCCCGCGTCGGTGTTCGGCGCCACCCTCTCGATGACGATCCTGCTGCTCCTGCTGCCGTTTCCGCTGGCCGGTGTCCTGGTCGCATCGGTGCCGCCCGCCCTGCTCGGCCACGTGATCACCGCCTGCGCGGTGCTACAGGCCCTGGGCCTGCTCACGGCCTTCTCCCGGCTGCGCACCCTCCCTGTTCTGCGCGCCCATCTCGCCTGACCTCACCCCACCTCTGCTGTCCGCTCTCCCGGAGACCAACCCGATGCCCATGCCCGCCGCCCAGGCCCTCATACCCGTCGCCCGCCCCTCCTTTCGCGCGGGATCCAGGCCCACGATCACCGATCAGTTCCTCGCTTTCGACGCCGCTCATCCCTACGTCTACCGGGCCCTGGAAAAGCTGACGGCCGAGCGGATGGTTGCCGGTGCCACTCGCATCGGGCTGAAGGAGTTGTTCGAGGCCCTGCGCTGGCGTCTCCCGCAAGGGCTGCGCGGGCTCAACAACAACTACACCGCGCTGTATGCGCGGCAGCTGGTCGCGGACCACCCCGAGTGGGCCCACGCCTTCGAACTGCGCCGCCGGCGCACCCCCTGAACCGCCACGCCGTAACCGAACTGCCCTCTACATGAACCTATTTGGAGCGTTCTTGCCCACGATCCTCGTCGTTGCCGCCACGGGCCCGGAGGCTCAGGACTACCGCGGGTACTGCCTCGAAGCCGTCGCCCAGCGGTACGACATCGTCCTGATCACTCCCGCCGAACCCACGTGGGAGCGAGAGTTCATCATCGACTTCGAGATCGCCGATCCCGACAACGCCCAGGCATTGGTTGACGCAGGCCAGGCCCTCGCCGAGCGCCACGACCTGGCGGGGGTGGTGACGTGGACCGAGTGGTACTTGGCCCAAACCGCGCGTCTTGCCCGGCGTCTGGGCCTGCCGTCAAGCGGACCCGAGGTGATGGAGGGCGCCCGCAACAAGGCAGTGGCCCGCTCCCTCTTCGCCCGCCACGGCGTGCCCTCCGCAGCTGCGATGACCGCACATTCTCTGCTGGAGGCGGCGCTCGCCGCCGAGGCGATCGGCTACCCCGTCGTGCTTAAGCCCGCTGCCCGTGCGGCCAGCATCGGCGTCATCCGCGTCGACCGCGTCGAAGAACTCCCCAACGGCTTCGCGTTCGCCGCCGCCGGCGCACGTGACGGCATCCAAAGCACCAAGGTCCTGGTGGAGGAGTACCTCGACGGCCCCGAAGTCTCCGTCGAATGCGTCACCCACCGTGGCCACACCACCGTCGTCGCTGTCACCCGCAAGACCCTCGGAGCCCCACCGTTCTTCGAGGAGATCGCCCACAGCGTTGACGCCGCCGATCCGCTGCTCGACCAGGTCGCGCCCGTCGCCGCCGCGGCCATCAAGGCGCTCGGCATCACCGACGGCGTAAGCCACGTCGAGATGCGCCTCGTGAACGGCCGCCCCCGCCTGATCGAGGTCAACGCCCGCATCGGCGGCGACATGATCGGCCACCTCGTGCAGCTGGCCACCGGTGTGGACCTGGCCCGCGCCGCCGCCGACACCGCCTGCGGCCAGACCCCCGACCTCGCCCGCACCCGGCACAGCGCCGCCGCAATACGGCTGCTCTACCCGAACACGTCCGGCACCCTCACCCGCTGCCACCTCGACGACGACTTCGCCACAGACGTGCCCTGGCTGGACCAGATCACCTTCCAGCGCACGCTCGGAGACACGGTCACCCTGCCGCCCGACGGCGACATGTTCAGCGCCCGCGTCGGATTCCTCATCACCACGGCAGCCACCGCGGCAGAGGCCCAAGAACGCGCCCGGACCGTGGAGGAACATCTCGACCTCACCACCGAGCCGCACATTCCCGGCGCGCAGTCCGCCCGCACGGGACACTCATGAGCGGCGGCCGTGACTACCCCTTCTTGGGCCTGCACCCCTTCGTACCGGCCGACGCCGCGTCCCGGCAGCAGTACGACGTACTGATCGCCCTCGGCGACCGCTACCAAGTCCGGGAGACCCTCAGCACCCAGGACGCCCACCACACGTACGCCCTGCTGCTGGACAAAGCCGGACGCTGGGGCCTGGCGGGCGGCAGCCCGATCGTGGCCGTCCACGTGCTGCGCAACACCATCGCCGGGACCTTCCGTATCGAGCGCGCCGAACTGCCCACCCTCGCTGCGGCACAGCACTGGTTCGAGCAACGTGAGATGGGCAACCACCGGATCCTGAGCGATAGCTACGGCAGGCGGCCGGCCGACGGCTTCACCGAGGCCATCGACCGTGAACGCGGCCGACACCACCCGCAGTACGACCTGACCAAGGACACGCTCACAGGTCCCGACCCGAGCGACACCTACTTCCTGTTCGAGCCCTCGGGAGCCGCCACCACCGAGGTGCACTGGCTCATCCAGCACAGCCAACTGGGTTACGGCTTCTTCAGGTTGCGCGACGTCCTCCTGCCCAGCGCCCTGGCCACGCACCACTGGCTTACCGACCACGGCATCACCCGCACGCCACCGCGGCGCTCCCGAGCCAGACTCGCCACGGCGCCCAGCGCCGCGCAGTCGACAGCGCGCCGCACCGCCGCACGCCGCTGAGCCGCCGAGGGCCGCACACCTGCTCACACCCTCACGACCACACCCGCCCGCTCGGCATGCGAAGCGTCCCGCGCTGGAGCGCGGCCATCCGACCGGCCCTGCCCAGCCCGCCGCTGGCCCTGCCCGGCCTGCGCCGATGACGCCGGGCGCCATCCCTATCGGAGCCACCTCGTGTTGATGCATGCCCCCAAATTCTTCGCAGAACTGCACCTCCCCTTCGCGCACAGCACCGTCATCGGCAACACCTACTACGCCACCCCCACTTCGGGGGCACCGCTGCGGCTGAGGATCAGCTTCACGCAGACCATCCACGCGGACACGTATGGCGGGCTGCGCCTGGCGATCGTCCATGCGGACCGAGGCGAGATCGACGCCGTGGCGCTCAACTTCGTGGACCACGGCACCTTCCACCGCCGAGACGAAGCCCAGAACACCCCCAAACGAAGCAAGCAGTACGGCACGTTCGGCCCGTACGGACCCGTCGGCCGCCCGCCCTGGGAGGGCGCCGTCACCGGCGGGCTCCGCGACGCCATCGAGCAGTACACCGCCGTCTGGTTCCCCGGCGCGTGGCAAGCGCCCGTGCCCCACCGCACCGAGGGCCGTACCGCCCACTCCACCCCCGCTCCGCCACCCACACGCGGCGCCGCCCGTGCCCGCTGAACCTCTCCTCACCCCCGACAGACCCGCATCAACCTGGAGTTCCTCCTTGCCTACTTGCTCCGCGCGTTCTCTCTCCGCTGTCGCCTTCACCGTCGCCACTACCGTGACCGGCACGCTGGCCTGGGTCCCTGCCGCTTCGGCCTATGCCCCCGAGCCCACCCCGTCCGCCCCGGCCACGGGTGCCCCGAGGAGCATGGTCGAGTACGGCGGCATCAAGATCCTCAAGAAGGATCCCGGTGGTGACCTGATGGCCGGCGCCGTCTTCGCTCTCCTCAACTCCTCCGGCAAGGAGGTGGCCGACGGTAAGACCGACGCGGCCGGCCAGCTGGTCTTCAAGGACCTCGCCGCAGGCGTCTACCGCCTCAAGGAGACCAGCAGCGGCAGCCCAATGCACAACACCGTCGCCGACCAGGACGTCATCGTCACCCCCGGCAACGGCACACCCCTGACCGTCATCGATCCCTTCAAGCCCGCCGACTTCACCGTCACCAAGACCGACAAGGACAGCGGCAAGCCGCTGCCCGGCGCCGTGATCAACATCATTCCGGCGGGCAATGGCGGCGACCCGGTGACTTTGACTACCGGCAAGGACGGCACCGCGAAGGCCCAGCTCCCGGTCGCCTCCCGCAACGGCACCGCCTACACCGCCACCGAGACCAGGGCCCCCGAGGGCTACCAGCTCGACTCCGCGCCGCAAAAGTTCACGGCCAAGCCCGGCTCACCCATTGCCATCACTCTCACTGACACCAAGAAGGAGAAGCCCACCCCGCCTCCCACCGTCCCGCCGACGGTGCCGCCCACGAAGCCGCCGGTTACCCCGACGGACAAGCCGACGCCGCACACCACGCCCTCACCGTCCGCGCCGGCATCCCACACGCCGACTCCGGACGAGACCCCTGCGGCCCCCGAGACCCCGGCCCCGCAGGGCTCCCTCGCCCACACCGGTGCTGACGCCACCCCGTGGCTGCTCGGCGGGGCCGCGGTTCTCCTCGCGGGTGGCGCAGGTGTAGTCCTGGCCACCCGCCGACGTCGTACGGACGACCCCGGCAACGACGGCTCCACCGAGAGCTAGCCCCCCTCGAACCCAGCCCCCGGATTTCGCCTCGCGAATCCGGGGGCTTCGTCGTGCCCGGCGCGGGCACCGACAGGCCGAGACCTCCGCACCCTCAGCCCCTGCGGGGTGATTAGGCTGCGGCGGTGACCGAACCGCTCCCTGGCGACCCCACCGAGCTGCACCTGCGTTTCGTCTACGCCGACATGCTCAGCGACACCCCGCACGCGGACACTCACCCGGCGCGGTCGGACAACGGCCGTTGTCGTGCGTGCGGTGCCGGTGGAGGACCTCGACGCGCCACTCTTCGAGAGTGCGAAGCGGACCATTGTCAGGCGTACACCTTGAGCGACAGCGCCGTCGGTTCTATGACCTTTTTCCGCGTGCACTTGGACCGCGGTCGCAACGCGTACGCCGTGCTGGCAGATGAATCGGAGGACCTGAACGAGATTGCGCAGGTCCTCCTCGATCCCGCCACCGGCTACTTCACTGACGAGGTCAGCGAACTGCTGGAATACAGCGGATCAGCCCTGCTCGTCATGGACCGGGTCACTCTGCGCGAGGAGTGGCGGGGGCACGGCTTGGGCACGATCCTTGCCTCGGAAGCCATCTTCCGGTTGATGCCAGGGTGCCGGGCTGTAGCCTGCGCGCCCGGTGTGTCCGACTTGAGCGCGAACGGCCTTCGTGACGAAGCTGAGTGGGACCGCATCACGGACAAGATCACCCGAGGGTGGGAGCGGATCGGGTTCCGCCCCTGCCGGGGCGGTGTCTTCGTCCTGTCGCCCACCTCGCTGATCCTGGAAGAGCAGCGAAGCCAGCTCCGCCGCAGGCTCGTGGAGCTCGCAATCGTTTGGCGCGCAACGGGCGCATAGAACTTTCTCGACAGTCCTTGATGAGTCAGACAAGCACGGCTTCTACCGGACCTTCGGCAAGATCGACGAATTCGCTCTGCGCTACGCCGCTTGGCTCGAGCGGCGGTTGAGCCGTCCCGTCGTCCGCGCCGAATGGTCCAAAGCGGCCGGAGCAGTTGCCAGCCGATGGGAGTTCGCGGACACAGGAGCCGCCCTAGGCAACAGCCTTGGCGCGCCTGCCGACAGCCCGGCCCCAGTCCGCCGGACACTCCTTAATCTGCGGTGGCCGCTTTTGTCAAGGCTGGTTCACCCGATGGCGTTGCATCACGACACCGCCTGTTGTCCCGTTTTGTGCTGCTGCCGTACGGTTCCCGCACTGCGTCCGTCCGGGGGAAAAGGGCGGGCCAACCAGGGAGAGGACCGTGAGAGCGGTGGCCGCAGACCAATCGGAGACCTGGGGCGAACGGGCGGCGTGCCGCATGGTGAATCCGGACGAGCTGTTCGTCCAGGGTGCGGCTCAGAACAGGGCCAAGGCCCTCTGTGCGGGATGCCCGGTGCGTGTCGAGTGTCTGGCGCATGCCCTGGATCACAGGATTGAGCACGGCATCTGGGGTGGGATGACCGAGCGTGAACGGCGCGCCCTGCTGCGGCGGCGTCCTCTCATCTCGTCCTGGCGTGACCTTCTTGAGGCCGCGCGATCGGAACACGAGCGGGGTGCCTGTCGAGGCAAGGCAGGAATCCGTAGAACCGCTGTGTGATCTGTCGACGAACTCCTGAACTTCTGGCCGCAGTCATCCTCAGCCGCTGCGTGACCTGGAAATCTGATGCGCAAGCCGCTGACTGCCCCCCCGCGGGACGAATTGAGAAACTGCGCTCGCTACTCGCCGGACAGGGTGGCGGTCGAGGTCCCGGCGCTTGCCTTGGCTGGCGGGGTGACGTGTGATGCGTGTGCTGGGACGACGTTATCGGCCATACGCACCTCGGGCCGTTGCCGCTGAACTAGGCCGTCTGTCGGAAGTGCTCTGGGGTGCCCGCTGCGGTGGCATGTTCTTCGGCGTGCTGCCGCAGCGGGCTAGAGCTCAGCCGGTCTGGTTGCTCGTTCGTGTGGGCAGCAGGAACATCAGCGCCCACATGGCGGCGAAGGCAGCGCCGACCCACCACAGGACGCCGGTGAACGCGTCCCGGTTGAGCGCGCCGTCGGTCGAGCCGCCGGTGGCGAAGAAGAACACCAGGGCGGTCAGCGCCGCGCCCAGAGCGATGCCCAGATGCATCGCAGTGTTGAACAACCCCGAGGCCGAACCGGCGTTCTCGTGCGGGACCTTGGCGAGTGCCATGTCGGCGAGCGGCCCGCCGACCACGCCGAAGCCGAGCCCGATCAGCAGAAGCGGAACGGTCATCGCCAGGAGCGTCAGGTCGCCTTGACGGGTGACGATCTGGAAGCCGTAAGCGGTCATCGTGGCGAGCACGAGCAGAATCCCGGCCTGGGGCAGGCGGCGTCCGAAGCCTCCGGCGGCCTTAACCGCGACCGTCGCTCCGGCCAGCTCACCCAGGGCGATCATGACGAAAGCCACGGCTGCCTGGAGCACGCTCATGCCCAGGCCGCGCTGGAGGTACAGCGTCCAGGTCATGAAGAACATGCCGGTCGACAGGCCGAGCAGCAGTTGCGTCGACAGGCCGCCGGAGAACGCCCGGCCCCGGAAGAGCGACAGCACCACCAGCGGGCCATCGTCCTTCCTGCGTTGCTGGTGGCGGACGAAGACGCCGAGCACGAGAACGCCCGCGGCGAGCATGGCCCAGCACCACAAGGGCCAGCCGTGCGCGTGGCCCTCGGTGAGCGGGAAGACGATCAGGACGATGGACAGCGCGGACAGCAGCACACCGGTGAGATCCAGACGCTGCGCCCGCTGTGCGGTCGACTCCTGGACGAACTTGCGGCCGAGGAGGAACACGGCCAGGCCGAGGGGCACGTTGATCAGGAAGACCGGCCGCCATCCCAGGCCGAACAGGTCGGACTGGGTGAGCACACCGCCCAACACCGGCCCCAGGACGGAACCGAACGACAGGACGGCACCGTAGAGGCCGAATGCTCTGCTGCGCTGCTGGCCGTCGAACGTGACGTGGAGGGTTGCCAGGACCTGCGGCAGCATCACGGCGGCCCCGCCGCCCTGCAGGATGCGGGCGGCGATCAGCGTGCCCGGGCCGGCTGCGAGCCCGCACAGCAGCGAGGCCAGGGTGAAGACGGCGGTGCCGATGAGGAAGTTCCTGCGGCGGCCGTAGAGGTCACCGAGCCTGCCGCCGGTGATCAGCCCCAGGGCGATCGTCAGCGAGTAGCCGGCCGTCACCCACTGGAGCGCGGCCGGTCCAGCGCCAAGGGAATCCTGGAGAGTGGGCAGGGCGGTGAGGACGACCGAGCTGTCGAGGATATTCATGAGCTCGGCGACCAGGACCACCACCAGGGAGATCTTCGCGGCCAGGGCCACCTTGGACGCACCTGGCTGAGCGGAGGGCTCGGAGGAATGCTGCGGCTCGTTGCCGAGCGCGGGGGAAACCACGGAAAAGCTCCTGATCCAGAAGAATCGGGGAGCCCGGCCGTCGGCCGCAACGGGTCAGCACAGCACCAGGCCCGGGGCAGACGGCAGAGCTGCACCCGGGAAGCAAGGGGGAATGCGGGAGGGGTGACGCAACTCAGACCAGCGCGACGTCCGCCCCCGCACGCGTTCACATCAGAACGCGGGGAAACGACGGACGGCTACTTGGCCTGGGGGTACAAGCTCACCTCAAGATCGTGAAACGAAGGGTCCGGGCCCTGCCGCCGCAGTCAACAAGCAGCAGGAACTTCACCACGGTACGACAACCGTCAGGTCCCGCGCACCTTCATATCGCGCAGCTCGTCAAGCACACGGGCATGAGGCCGCGTCCGTCCGTCCCGTCACAGCCACTCGTTGATAGCCGCGACGAGGATGATCGCTTTGTAGCGGACGGCGAGGGATCATTCACTGCTCAAGATCCATTTTCGACACACGGCCTAGCCCCTCCCGGGTCGGGCGTGGGGTCGCCAGCTTCAAGGCCACGGGTAGCAGTTGTCCTTGGACAGCGAAGTCAGTCGTTTGCCGGGGGCTGGCCTGCCACGACTGCCTTGGTTGGCAAGGGGTCACTTGTTGGCGACCCTGTCCGTCAACACCGGGGCCCTAGGATGGTGCCTACCGCGTGCTGCCAGCTGCCGACGGCAGCAGCGGCCCGTTCGTCGCCGACCTGCGCCGGCGCCAGTACCCGTAGGTCAGGATGCCGAGCATCGGGCCCCACAGGACCAGAGGGGCGTAGGAGGCGTAAAAGTAGACCGTCTCCCAGCCCCCGGCCTTGCTCGGGTAGTCGGCTGGCAGTGGGTCGCCGTTGGCCTTGGACTGGGTGACCCTGGTGACGATCGCGATGACGGTGAAGACCAGGGTCAGGAGCGTCGTGGCGATGGCAGCCGGGACGACGGCTGCGGCCGTCGGCACCCGCCGCCCGCGCAGTCGCGGCATCCAGCGCGGGAACACCTCGCCCCAGCGGGCGACCAGCCCAATGGCCGTGAAGGCGAGGGCCTCGGAAACGAGGGTAAGGAGGACGACGTAGAAGTTCATCGCCCACCCCGGGATCGACCCGCCACGCTTGTCCGGGGCGAACAACAGGCCCAGGCGCCAGATCCCGGACGGGAGCACCACCAGCGGCACCGCGTAGGCGACCCGGCGGGCCCAGCGCGGCACCCCTGCGGCGGGTTCGTGCGCCGTGCGCCACGCCCGCCGCAGGCAGCCTTCGTAGCGTGACGCGTGTGTCGATTGCTCTGTTGTCGTGGTCGGCCTGGCCCGGAACATCTGCGCTCCTCACGTCCAGGGGCCGGAGAGGCCCGTGCGCTTCGAGACTCGCAGGCGGACAGGCCAGACAGGATCGCTCCACGGACCGAACAGCCCCTCCGCCGGGCGGGCGAGCACGAATCCGCATGCTCCGCCTCGGGGATGACGGGCCAAAAGAGCGGCACTCGCCCGTACGGCAGTTCACCGGCAAGGGAGCCGAAACGACTGGGTTCGCTGTCAAACGCCTCAGTTGGATGACGAAGCGACTGACTTCACTGTCAAAGGACAGCAGTTCGCCGGGGGCAGACAGGAAAGAACGCGCAAGGACTGGTGGAAGCTGCCAGGGGCATGTCAAGGTAGACGACCTTCCCCCGAAACGCCAGGTCAGAGAGGTAATGGCCATGATCGTGGATGCATCTAGACCGGGGTTCTCCACCGCCCCCGAGGCCCTGCGGCTCCGTTCGTGGCAGCTGGGTCCCGGCCAGCCGACGGCGGTCACCAACCTGTTCACGGCGGACTTGTTCCACCTCGTCGTGGACGACCGGGCCGATGTCCATGTCAGCAGCAAGGATGGTCGCTTCTATCTCGGGTGGTTTCCGCTCGGACGTCCTGGCACTGATGGCGACGGCTGGACCCTGCCGTGACGGGGACCGCCACGGTCCCCGGCTACCGGGTCCGCTTCGGCACCGAGACGCCGGCGGAGATCGTCGCGGCCTCGGTCCAGCACGTATTGGCCACCTCCCAGCCGCTGTGAACCTGTGTCACCGCGCGGCTGGGAGCCGCCGCTCGGCCACGGCACGTACCCTGCCCTCGGCCCCTGGTGGGGCGCCCATTACTGCGAGGAGATACGTCTTGGCCCCCGAGCTGACCGTCGGCGACCTGCTGGAGAGCCTGTCAACCAGTGACCGCGACGTGGTGGTCCGCCTGTGGATCAACCCCTTCGCGCGTACCGCCCGCCCTTTGGGAAGTGTGGTCCCCACCAGCGATGACGCCGACCGACCCGTTGTCTTCATCGCTGAGGCCAAGGGCGCTCCGGCGTTCGGCACATTGCCCGAGCCCACCGTTGGCGACCTGCTCGACCAGTTGTCCGCCTGTGACCGCAGCGCCGTCGTACAGCTTGCTCTCAACCCAGATTTCCCGATGGCCCACCGAGCGGGCCCCCTCGCCGCCCGCGTCGAGGAAGGCCATCCCGTGCTGTTCCTCACCGAACCGGACGTGGAAGAAGCCGAACAATTCGGCCCCCTTCTGCCTCACGTCGCGGTCGCATTGGGCTGGCACGAGTCGACTGAGGCCCCGCCGCGCCGACGGCGCGGTGCCCGCCCCAGCGGCGGGCAATGAACCACCGACGAGACCACGGAGGCGCCCCTGCACCCGCACCATCCCTCTGACTCCTCCTACCCCGCCTCGCCCCACCCGGTGCGCTGGGTCACCCCGCGCCACTTGGCCGGCGACGACGACGTCCTTGCCGAGCGGATCGGCGACACCCTGACTGGGCTGGGCTGGCGCATGTGGCCGACCTCCCGCGACACCCTGCTGTACGTGAGCCCGGACGGGCTGCGGGCAGCGGAATGGATCCTGGCCAGCGCCCCGTTCACGCTCGGTGGCCTCCCGGTCGCCCTGCAAATCTCCGCCCGCCCGACGGCGGGCAGCGTGCTGGTGCAGTGGAACGCCTACTTCACCACCGGTGTGCCGCCCGAGGCTCTGCACGACTTCCTTACTGCCCTCGACGCCAGTGCGCTGCCCGATGCCAGCTTTGCGGAGTACGAGGTGGTCGTCGCGGCGTTGAGCAGGCAGGGCTGGATCCGTGATGTGGACCGCCCCGGCACCGCCGCCACGGAGCCAGGCTTCGCCTCGCACGTTTCGCTCGAATTGCTGCCGGACCTGATCGCGGACGCCGACTTGGGGGAAGGCCGGATGGGCTGGCAGGCGTGGGCTGAGCCCACGTTCGGCGCTCCCTACCTCTGGTGTGCGAACTTCAGCCCGAGCGTCCCCAACGAGCTGGTCGCCATCTTCGCTGCCTCGCTCGCGTCTCCGGCCCCGGTTGCACGCCACTGTTTGCCACGCAGCGCAGAAGAGCGCCTCACGATCGTCCGTCGCGACTGACCGTGGGCCCGGCCGCCAACACCGGCCGGGCACCAGTGCCTTCCCGCTACACCCCGCCTCAGTCCTTGAAAGAGGTGCTCCCGACGAGCCCGCGCCCTGCCCATGGCGCCCAGCGCTGCGAGCGCTGCCGTTCCATCGGCTTTCTCGCCCGCAACCGCGACCTCGCCCATGCACCGGCCTGGTGCGTCAGTTGCCACGAAGAGGCCGCCACCAACCAGGCCCGATCGGGTCATCCCTGCGAAGACGGATGCGCCATGGCCACCGACCACGACGGCCTCTGCGCCGTACGCGTCTGACCGTCTGCTTCTTCCCCGCCGTCTACCTCACGGAGGTCCCTTGCCCCGGCCACTGATCCGGTTCGCCATCGGGCGGACGAACGGTACAGCCCACTACGGCGTCCTGCTCGCCGATGCCCTGCCTGTGACGGCATGCGGCACCCATGCGCCTGGCCTCCGGCCCATCGGTGAGCACACGGCCCATACGTTGTGCCAGAGCTGCACGCGCGCCTGGCTCGTCCTCACCACGGCGCCCCACCCAGGGGGCGAGCCAGAGTTCCGTCCGGCTGCGGGCGCGGGCAAGAGTGCATCTTCGCACCGGCCGATCCCCGGGCACCTGCTCGGCTTCTGCGGCAAACCGCTCGACGACAGGCCATCCACCCCGCGGCGCGTGTGTGCCAACTGCAACACACTCGACGCCGCTCTTGACCGCTTCCACCACACCGCCGGCGAGCTGACGCTGCCCAGCGAGCCGTGCCATATCGACGACGCTGTGCTGTGGGCCCCGAATGGCCACGGCAACCTCGTCACAGGCCATCACCGCGACGCGACCACCGGCACCGGGTACTGCGGACAGCCCCTTGAGCACCCCCACCCCGGTGCGCAGGCGTGCGCGCCCTGCCGACGCCGCTGGGAGGAGACGGAGGTGCTGCGGCAGATCCAGACCCTGCCCTCTTCGCGGGAGGTGACGGCAGGCTGGCAGGACCGGGCACGGGACACGTTCTCTGACGTTGCTTCTACGCTGGAGCCCGGCGACGCCTACACCCTGTCCGGATGCGCTCAGCGTCACCATGTCGTCGAAGTCCTCAGCCACGGCACCGCAGGGTCTATCGAACTGCTCGTGTACCTCCCGGGCGAGGACCGCCTCAGCGAGGTCCGCCTGCGCCGCGAGCGCCTCGTCACAGTGGAGCGCCTTGACTCGGCCCAGCAGAGACGTGAACGGTAGGCGTCAGAGCCTGCGTTGACCGTCCGCAGCCCGGTAGGCCCTTGGCCTGCCGGGCCTTCGCCGTATGTGCGGTGAACTTGGCCCTTGGAACACCCGGAGCACGGTGATCTGATGAGCCCATGATCCCGCTGTCCCGTCCTCGCCCTCGCCCTCGTGAGCAGACCGTCTGGCCCGGCTCGAGCCCGTCGTTGTGTGCCCTTCTGAAATGGATGGCTTCCGACACCTACCACTGGCTGCGCGACGGTTACGGACCGCATACTCCGCCGCCCGGTGAAGAGACCTTTACGGATGTCCATATCCGCCATCTGCGCCAGGCCATGTGCAGTCGCGTCAAGGTCATTCAGTTCACCAAGGCACAGGAGAGCTTCAACGGCGCGGACTGGGAACTGTGGATCCACAACCGGTCTAAGGGCGTGGGGTTCCGGATCCAGGCCAAAAGGGAGTCCGTGCAGGGACAATACGGGTTCGGCTACTGGCTGGATGAGCGTCAGGCATACCAGTGCGATCTGCTCATTCACGACGCCCAGGCCACGGGATGCATCCCCGTATACCTCCTCTACAACCACGAGTCGTGGTCGGTCCGAAAGGACGTGGCGGCCTCGCTGTGTGGGCATACGGCTCCTGACCATTCGCACCACGGCTGCTCGCTGCTGTCAGCCCACCACGTCCAGGAGCAACTCTTCCGGAAGGCGCTCGGCGACAGTCGGCGGATTTCCCATGTGCAACTCAGGAGGATCTCCGCGCCATGGAACCAGGTGCTGTGCGACCTCAAGGACAAGAGTGATGCTCCACACTCGCGTGGCACGCTCATGCTGAAGGCCATACAGGAGCGGGCCGAGGCCATGGAGCGTTCGGGCTGGGCGACACTGCAGAAAGTTGACCGGGGGAAGTTCGCCTCACCGAGCCACGCCTGCGGAGGGACCCCGGAGGCCAGCGTCGGCTCCTGGCTCGGCGACGAGCCGACCGATGAGGTTCGCGAGTCAGTGCTCCGGCCACTTCCGGTCCGTGTGCTCCGCTTGCTGGAGGCGAACCCTCTGCGCCCGCCGGAGCCGGAGATCCCCACCCGCGCGGTGGTGATGTACGACGTGAGTGACGCCGAGCAGACCATGAACAACTTCGTGGGGTGCGTGCGTTACTAGCTGCCGAGGAAGACACGACGATGTCCCGGCCGCTGCGGGGCAGCGGCCGGGACACCATCCTTGGAGTCGGGTCGCCAGGGGGAGCCTGTGGCTCAGGCGGACACGAGGCGGGCGAGGGCCCTCTGGAGCCGGCGGACTGCTTCCTCGGCTTCCGCATACTGGTGAGGGGCCGGTGCGACGGCGCCGAAGGCGTGACTGTCTTCGGCAGGCAGGGCGCGCCAGTGAAGGACCGGAGTGAGAGTGGTGGCGGCTGCGCCGAGGAACCAGGCTGTGTGCCCGTGAACGTGGGCCAGGGCGATGGCCACGGCAGCGAGGGCTTCCCGCAGGTTTTCCAGGCGCTCACGCAGAGGGAGGGCCTCCTGGATCTGGGAAGCGCCGACGGCGGTGTGCAGATCGAGGGCGGCCTTCGCGATGACCGCGCGATGGCGGGGCGACAGGATCCACACCTGGTCACGGATAAGCCTTTCGGCTTCTTCCACCAGGTCATCAACCCGCGTCACTATTGCCATGCCGACACCCTATGTTCCCAGCGGACGGCGCAGGCCAGTGCCACATGGTCGGCCGGCCGGTTCCTAGCGGGCCTGGATCTTGGAGAGTGCCTTGCCTAGGTGGGCGTCGACGAGAGCTGGGGATCCGGCAACGATGACCACCACGGTGCCCGAGCGGATCGCTGTCTGTTTGATGACGCTGCGCTGCCCGCCGACGGAGTAGGTGAGTAGCTGGCTCCACTGCTCCTCGCCGATTTTCGGGCGGTGGTGGCTTGAGTGGATATGTCGATGGCTGCGGTGCCCGAGACGACCTGGTACGTCGGGCAGGAGGCCATCGCCTCGAAGATGCGGCCGATGCTGGCGGACAGCTTGCCTGGGGTGTCGCTGTAGAGCTTCTCGCTCACCTCTGAGGCGCCGTCGGCGCCGTACGTTAACGCGGTCTTCGCCCTGCGCGGGAAGTCGAGGCTTCCGCCGGTTGTCGTGTTGCCACCAAGCCTTTCCAGCGAAGGGCATCCGATCACCGTCACGTCGGGCTGGGTGTGCGCCGCTTTGCGTACGTAGCCCTCACCCAGGTCCTGCTCGCTCAGGAGCAGTGCGTTGAGCGCGGCCGAAGACAGCGGTGTGGGCCCAGCCGTACGGCTCGAACCGGAGGGTGAGGAAGCCGCTGCCGGTGAAGCCTCCGAGGACCCGAAGCTGTCGTTGGAGCAGCGCAGCCGGTAAGGGCGAGTGAGGCGAGTGCGGTCAGGATGAGCGCGGTCGTGGAGTGGCGACGCAAACGGGGCCCTTTCGAGAGGTGGAGCGGACGGTTCAGCGCAGGCATGCGATTCGGCGCTGGGGTGTGGGTAGTCAGTGACCCAGGTGGCGCAGGCCGTCATCCAGCGTGGGGTGGAAGTGGTCCACAGGACCGGAGTTGCGGTTGTACCAGGCCGGGTCCAGGCGCGGCTCGGCGGTGTTGTGGCCGGCGCGGCAGCGCAGCCAGATCGTGTCGTCGCGCATGCTGAAGATGATCCAGTCCCGGTACGCGCCGCACTGCGGGCACGCGCGGACCTCGCCGTCGATGACGAGCGGCTGCTCCCAGCGCATCATCAGTCCCTCGACCTCGTGGCGCGATGGCGCGCGTAGGTCCGCCGGCGGGAAGTCGGGTACTTCTTTGATGCCCCCGGCGTGGGCGGGCGGCGCCGGGTCGGGTGCCGGCCTGGCGAAGTCGGGTGCCGGCCAGGTCGCGTGCATCTGCAGCATCGCTTGACCGGCCTGCTGGGCGTCACGGAACTCTCGGTCCGCGCGGCGTCGAAACATATGTCCCCCTCTTCGCTGTTCATCGGCCACACGGAGAGTGCCCCAGGTCTCTGACCTGCTGCAACTTGCACATTCGGGAATCATCTCGCCCTCGGGGGCCGGGTGTTGCGGCCGAGGGAAGGCCGTTTCGGGCGCCCAGTGCTCTGGGGCGTGGCGGTGTCGGTCTCGGGCATGGTGGAGGCGTCGGCGGGCAGGTCGGCCATGCGGCGCAGGCGCCAGACCAGGACGTCGCTGAGGGATCCGGCCGTGTCGAGTTCGCGGTGGGCGACGGCCTCGGCGAGCAGAGCGGCAGGCTCGTGGCCGGCGGCTTCGATGTTGGTGAGGGTGGCGGCGAGCGCGTGCCAGCCGGGTTCGGCGAGGATCTGCTCGGCCAGCTCTGGTGCGGCCTGACGCAGGTGGGAGGCTTGTCGGCGCTGGAGAGGTTGGGACAGACGGCGGCCACGGTGGCGGAGCACGGCGATGGGGTGCTGGGCTGCGGACTGGTAGGCCGTGCGTAGGTGTTCGGCGGCCTGGCGGGCGGCAGCGGCCTGCTGGGTGTGGTTTTTCCGGCCGTGCCAGTGGGCTGCGGCGATGACGAGGAAGGCGACCATGTCGATCACCATGGCGGTGGTGGCGCCGTCCTCTCCGCGCCCCAGGGCAGGGCCGCTGTAGACGAGGTCGCGGGCGGCATAGCGCAGCGCGCGGTCGTGCCCGCGTTCGGCGCGTACGTGGGAACGCGAGGCCCGCTCGAAAGCCCGTGCTGCCTCTTGGAGTTGCTTGCGGGTGTGGGCGGCGGAGGTCTTGGCGAGGGCGTCGAGGACTTCACCGGACGCCGCGATGAGGGCTGCTGCCTGCTGGTCGCTGCCCTGGCCGATGAGCAAGATTGCCTGCCAGGCGGCGGCTGCCGCGTGGCGCCGCGCCTGTGCCGGGCCGCTCGGCGTGCTCGCGCGGTCGTCCGGAGCAGCGGCGGCGGGGTCCAGTTGGGGGGCGGACCAGCGTTCGCGGATGCGGGGCAGGGAGAGGTCGGGGGCGAGCGTGGAGCCCGCGAAGTAGACCGGCTCGTTGTCCTCGTTGCGGTCGTCGGTCAGCGCGACCTTGTAGCCGAGCAGGTCACCGGAGGGTGCCTGGCGCTTGCGGATGAGCAGGCCGGCGGCGGCCAGCCGGTCGAAGAACTCCTCCTCGCCCGCGGCACCGGCCATCGCCCGGCGGACGGTCTCACGCAGTTCCTCGCGGGCGGTCTGTTCCCGGCCTTGACGCTCTGCTTTGTGGCGCTCCGCACTGGTGGGCCGTTTGGCGGCGGTGCCGTCGCCCGCATCAACCAGGGTCAGGCCCAACTCCTTCTCGATGAGACGGCATTCGGCCTGAGCGCGCTTGCCGGAACGGAAGTCGTCGGGGCGGCTGCCGTCCTCGCACACCAGGGTGGCGACGATGTGGATGTGGTCGTCCGCATGGCGCACGACTACCCAGCGGCAACCCGGCTCTCCGCCGCCCGGATCGATGCCGGTGGCGGCGACGACGCGGTGGGCGACGTCAGCCCATTCGTCTTCGGACAGGGTGCGGTCGCCAGGGGCGGTGCGCACGGAGGTGTGCCAGACGTGCTTGGCGGGCCGGGCGTGTTCGGGTAGCGCCTGGACGGGTTGGTCGAGCAGATGTGCCAGGTTCTTGATAGCGGTGGCGAAGTCGGCCGTGCGGCCGGGATCGGGTGCCATGCCGTCGAAGGAGGTGACGAGGTGCGGGTCGTCGTGCTCCTCGGCCCGCCCGGGACCGTACAGGTAGTAGAGCAGGCCGATGGTGCGGTCGCCGGATTCGTTGATGCTGGGGATCATGCCGGGTTCTGCTGGTGGGCGATGAGCTGGGTGGTCGCCTCGTGGACGCGGTCGGCCGCGGCGTGGACGGCGGCGATGGCGGCTTCGAGCTGTGGTGCTTCGGCGCCAGAGTTGAGTGCCTTCACGGCCTGGTTGAGATTGCTGCCCGCCCAGCCGAGGCGTCGGCGGGAGTCAAAGAGTGTGGTGATCACTTGGCGGTCATCTGCTATTTCGGCTGCGGTGCGGTCACGGTCGCGGGCAGCGCGTAGGGCGGAGCGGGCGAGGAAGCCGGCGACGGACAGGTTCGACTGGGCGGCGGCGGACTTGATCAGGGCGAACTCTTCATCGTTGAAGCGTGCATTGGGCTGGTGCAGGCGCTTCTTCTCGCGCGGCTGGCGTGGTCGCTGACGGGCGCGCGGAGCAGCGGACGAGCGACGGCGACGGCGGTTTGCTTCGTCTCTCCCCCCAGACTTCGGTCCGCCCTCGGTCGAAGTCTGCTGGACCTGCGCCCCCTGGTGCAGGTCCGATCCTGCCCACGAGGGGGCAGGGTCGGCGGAAGCTACGCTTTCGCCCCAACTTGCTCCCCGCGAGAGCGAGTTGATGCCCGGCTCAACGAAGGCGTGGGGCTGGGGTTCGTTCGGGTTCGTCATCGGATGCGGTTCCTCGTGGTGCGGGTGCGGTGCTGGATCTGCGCGGCGAGTTCGACCATGGCGATGGCGCCGTCCAGTACACGGACGCTGCCCTCGGGCGCGTGCTGCACGAGCCACTGCCCGTTCGGGCCCAGGACGGCGGCGTGCAGGAGGCGGCGGCGGACCAGCACCTCGGCCCAGGCGCCGGCTTCGGCTGCGGTCGGAATCGTTGTACGGGAGTGGCGGGAGCGGATGGCGGGGCCTCCAGGGTCGGGGCGGTGGTCCGGCATCGGGCCGGACCACCGCTTAGCGGGGATGGCACAGGCCGTTTGACCTGCGGTTATCGTTTAGTCATCCGCAGATCGGGCAGGCTGCGAAGTGCCGGCCGAGGGCTTTGGCCATGCGGGACTTCACGGCCAGGGCGTTGGTCGCGCTCGTTTTCGCCGCCTTCGTGTCCGCGCTGCGCTGCGAGTGGTTGCGCAGGTAGGTGATGTCCTGCTCGTAGCCGCTCTTGATGCGCGCGAAGCGGGCGCAGGTCCTCATCGCGATCTCCTGGTGTCTCGAGGCAGGTGGGCGAGTGCGGGGTCCGCGTACAGCTGGTCCTGGAGGACACGGAAGTGCTCGTTGCTGACGCTGATGTTGGCGTTGCGCAGGTGAGGGCGGATGGCCCGTCGGGTCATCCGGCCTTCTTCGAGGGCGGCTTTGCGCGCGACCTCGACCTTGACTTCCCACGGGACCTCTTCCTGGTCCGCAGGCTTGGTCCGCGGGTCCGACGCCGAGGCTTCATGGTCCGTGGTCCGGGCACCGTGCGGTCCGCCCCCGGAACCGTCCTCTTCCTGGTCCGCGGACGGGGCAACGTCCTGGTCCGCTCCGTGGTCCGCGGGGGTGGAGTCGGCGGGTTGGTCCGTGGTCCGCGTGTCGTGGTCCGCGGTCTCCGGGTGCTCGCGGTCCGGCATGTGGTCTGCCGGAGCTCCTTGTTCCGTGCCTGCCGGTCCGAGGTCTTCGGCCGGACCGTGTGCGTGGTCCACCCGATCGTGGTCCGTCGGGCCATGTGGTCCAGGGCCCGCCTGACCTGCGGCGTTGCTGGTCCGGCTCTCGCTGCGCGCTGCTTTCGGGCCAGCGGTGGTCCGCTGGTCCGCAGTGGGCTCACCGGGTTCCGTGACCTGGTCCGCGTAATCCGGTGCGGGGTTGGTCCGCTGGTCTGCGGGGGTAGAGTCGGCCGGTAGGTCCGTGGTCCGCCTGGCATGGTCCGCGGCCCGTGTGTGCTCGCGGTCCGGCATCTGGACCGCGAGGGCGCCATGGTCCGCCCCCACCGGACCAGGCCCTTCCGGCGGACCAGTGTGGGTGGCTCGTCCGTCACGGTGGTCCACCCCGGCGTGGTCCGCGCGCAGGTGCCCGGCGGACCCCGTCGCCTCCATCCGGACCGCCAGGTGGTCCGCGGGGGCCTCGGCAGGATCCTGGTCGGCCGGGTGGTAGCGCGTGATGAGGATGTACAGGTGAACCGCGCCGGCCAGGGCGAGTGGGGCGAGGGTGGAGAGCACGGCGACGACCGTGTCGCCCAGCTGCAAACCGGTGCGGATGGTCTGTTGGTTGAGGCGGACCGCGTGCAGGGCGTTGGCCCAGATGCTTGCTGCGGTGGCGGTACCGAAGAGGACCCAGACGTAGAGCCGGGCACGCAGAGGAGCCTCGGAGAGGACCAGCAGGGCCCGCACTCCGTAGGCGATGAAGCCGTCGAGCACGAGCGGAAAGAGGTAGGTGAGAAATCCGCGGATGTGGATGGCCACGGCCATCTGCTGCAAGGCGTCGTAACTGAGGGCGCATCCGGCCAGGCCCAGGACCACGATGGCCAGGCGGTCCCAGAAGCCGACGGGCGCGACGGCGGGGTGCGCTGCGGTGCGGTGGGTCATGCGGCCTTTCCGAGCGAGGCGATCAGGGCGTGGGACTGCACCTCGCGACCGTGCGTCGCCATGTGCTGCTCATCCGGGTCGTCGGGGTGCGGCTCGCGAAGCTCGCCGTCGTGTTCCTCCACCAGGCCCCAGTACAGGTCGCGGGTCTCGACAGCACGGGCGGCCTCGCGCATCAGGTCGCGGGTCCAGTCGAGGTCGGCATTCATCCGGTGGGCCACGCGCTCCGGGCTCCAGCCACGCAGGCGAAGATGATGGATGACGGTGCTGCGCTCCGCGGTGCTCAGCGGCACGTCGCGGCCTTGGAGGGTGGCGCGAACGCGGTCGTAGTCCAGGCGCTCACTGCGCTTCTTGAGCCACTTCTGGCGTTCCTTGTCGGTCAGGCCGCCCCAGATGCCGAAGATGACCTGGTGATCGATCGCGTAGGTGAAGCAGTCCTTCCTCACCGGGCAGGTGGCGCACATCCGCTTCGCCTCGGCGATGGACCGGCGGTCCCGGACCGTGTGGAAGAACAGCTTGTCGGCGCGGACCGGGTCCATGCCGTGGCAGGCGCCCTGCACGTGCCAGCTGTGGTCGCCGGTTCCCCGCAGGTCCGGTGCGGGGGAGTCGTTGGTGGTCTTGTAGCGCAAGGGAGTCTCCGAGGTCGCCTCGCAGGAGAGCGGCAGGCAGCACCGTGGTGCGGCAGCGTGCGGCGAGGCGGGACAGGGTGCGGCAGCCGGGACCGCACATGTGATCGGTGGCGCGGGGGCAGGTCAGGGGCGCTGGAAGCGGCGGTCGGGCCCGGTGAACTCGACGGCGGTGCACATGCCGGACAGACGGGAGAGCACGCGGTCGCCGACCTTGTCGCGCAGCACTGCCTGGCCCGCGGGCATCCGCTCGGTGCGCACGGGCGGCATGTTGCTGGTGAAGATCGTCGGCAGCCGGTTCTGGCAGCGCCAGTTGACCAGCCGGAAGGTGATCTCCTCGGTCCACTCGCTCGGCTTGGCCGCACCGAGGTCGTCGAGCAGCAGCACCGGGATCCGCATGATCCGCCGCAGCATGTACTCGGAGTCCACTCCAGCGCGCGGACGTAGATCGGCGTACAGGTCGGCCGCCGTGGTGGCGTGCCAGAGGACACCGCACCCGGCGGCGGTCAGCGCACGGATCGCACCGAACGCCTGGTGCGTCTTTCCGGCGCCGGTGGCGCCCCACAGCAGCAGGCTGGGCCCGTGGGTGATCTCCCTGCGCCCGGCGGTGCCGTAGTGCGGATTGATTCCCTCGGCGTTCGGCACCCTGGCGTTGCCGGCGATGGTGTTCACCCACGCGGCGACGTCCGGGTGCTCGGGCAGGGCCGCGCGGTAGTCGACCGGGATGCGGGCCTGGGCGGCTTCCAGGGCCGGGATGGGCTCCGGAGTGTCCGGCAGGGGACGGTCCAGGCCCGGGTCCAGGCCGCGCTCGGCGAGCTGGGCCTCCAGGCGCTCACGCAGCCGCTCGGAGATCGCGGGCTGCGGGTCGGCGTAGCGGGCGCGGGTCACAGGCGGCCTCCAAACGTGGTCGGCTCGGTGGTGGGGTTGAGGTACGGCGTGTAGGGGCTGCCGGTGCTGGCCCAGGGCCCCGCGCCGGAGGCGGACGACAGCGCGGCAGCCGACTGCGGCGCGGCGTTGACGACCTCGTTCACCAGGCTCGGCAGCACGCTGGGGTTGAGCCCCTTGGCCCGCAGCCTGTCGAGCGCGGCACGGATGTCGTCGGCCTCGAACCGCTCGTCGAGCAGGGTGTTGACCTTCCGGCCCAGATGGCCGAGGAAGTCCTCCGGAGGGCGCCGGTTGCAGCCCCGGACGTACTCGGCCACCAGCTGCTTGGCCGAGACCTTGACCGAGGCGGCGTCGGGCGCGGGCGCCTCGCGCCCCGTAAGGAAAGATCCAGGATCCAAGATCCTAGATCCAGGGCGTGACTCCTCCCGTAGTCCTCCCGTAGCTTTCCGGGAGTCCTCCGGTAGTGCCGTCTGACCTGCTGGTTTGCCCACAGACATTGAGTCGGTGTCCTCGGAGGTGGTGACCATTGCCGAGTCGGGTCCCACAGCACCCTCCGAGTTGTCGGTGGTGCGGTCGAAGGGGCTGCGGAGCCCTATGGGAGTCTTCCCGGAGTCCTCCGGGAGCCCTCCGGGAGGAGTCAGCGCCACCGTCGTCGACGCCCCCGCCCGCGTGCTGCTGGGGCAGGCCGCGCCCTGGCACTTGCCGCAATACTGCCGCGCCTGGTGAGTGGGGCATCGCGGCAGACGGGACACGGTCGCCTTGTTGATCTTCTGGTGCTGGTCCCAGGTCACGATGTGCAGCCAGGTCCGCCCGTCGCATCCCGTGTAGCGGCACAGCAGCCCGGTGGAGGCGAGTTCGTCCAGATCACGGGCGACGTGGGTGGCGGTGTGCTCCGGGCGCAGGGCCCACAGTCGCCCGGCGATGATGGCGGGGTGGTCGCGGTGCCTGCCGGAGTCGTCGGCTTGGGTCAGGAGCCCGAAGAAGGTCCGCTCTGCGGTGAGGCTGACGGAAGCCAGATCCTCTGACTCGAACGCCTCTGGCTTGATCGTGCGGATGCGTGCCATCAGGCCACACCTCCGCCACTCTGCCGGAGCGGGTGCCGACGCCCCCGTCCGCTGGCGCAGGCGGGGGACAGGGGGCAGCCTGCCGCGCTGGCCGGACGAACCGACCTTTTGCGCAGGGCAGCGCGCATGCAACACTCTCCTCTGAAGTGAGACCCGCTCCAGGGCGTGTTAGGGATTGCTTGGCCCGGTGCGGTGAAGGTGGGTAAATCTCCGGCCCTTGCACGGGCAGGAGTGCCATTTGACGGTCGGCGTCCGGGAGTTGCACCTCTCGGGCGCCGCCGTTGTTTTCGGGCTACCTTGTCCAGCTGGCTCGTGGGAACCGCATGTCGCTCCTCCTGGCGTCAGACGCCGGGCGGGAAGCCCGGCGGGGGACGACGAACATATGCGGGCCCTGCCACAAGATCCAGACTTAACTAAAGGCTGCGGTACAAGTCGCAGAGGGAGGCCGCCGGCACCTACGTCTGCGGGCGGAGGCCGCTGGTCGTGATGCCGACAGCCCTCGGAGCCCCCCGAGCGTGCCGGAGATGATCTGCACTGCTGCACCCCCTCGGGCCTTCTGCCACAACGTGTTGAACCGGCTGGTCAGGAGGATTTAAGCCAAGCCGCATGAGGGGCGTCAACGATGATCTTTTGCCCGATTTGCGCGCATAGATCAACCTGTAGAGGCGTGCTCATCGATTCGCTTACGGAGCCGTAAGTCGCGTGCCCCGTAAGCGGAATGAGCCACAGCTAGGCGCGGCTCTGTGAATTGTCCGAGCTGGTCTAGACCGGCCGCGGAGGGATCGGACGAAAACCGGCAATCTTTTGCCGGTTTCGTCGACTGATCATGGAACGCGCGCCGAGATGTCCCGTTCGGTGTTTATCGCCTCCCGATCACGGTCGGTTGGTTCAGCGGTAAACAATTCATGCCGAACGAGGCGTGGGGGGCGTCACACGTGGTCGAGACCGTCCGAATGTGCGCGTATGGTCGTATATGGGAGACGGCGGGGTGGGGGTCAGCTATGTGCGCTGGCTCCCCTTTTTCATGCCCGGAACCTGGCGTCTCCGGCCCGTACGGACGAGGAAGGATCTCAATGCTCGCGAAGGAACCGGACCAGCCCGACACCAACGGTGCCACGGAAGAGGGCACGTTCGACACAGACGCGGAGCAGCACCTCGACGGGGTCGGTACCGAGTCCACATCCACGTCCGCACGCCTCGCGCCCGCCGGCCAGTTCATAGGCTTCGGCGCGATGCTCAAGCGCTGGAGGAAGGCTGCCGGCGTCACGCAGGCCCGTGCCGCGCGCACCCTGGGGATCAGCGAGCGCAAGCTGCGCGGCATCGAATCGGGCGCCACGCCGCGCTTCACAGAGGAACAGTGCGACGCACTGGTCGAGCTGTTGGAACTCGACTCCGAGGACCGCCGTGCGCTGTTGCTCCACAACGTCGGCACGTATCTGCGCTCCGCAGAAGGGCAGCCCGAGGTGGGGCCGGCGCTGCGCCTGCTCATCGACCAGCAGATGCCCAGTCCTACGTACCTCAGCGACAGGAACTGGAACATCCTCGCGTACAACCAGGCGATGGCCGAGACCTGGCCGTGGGTCATGGAGCCGAAGGCCAACCTGATTCGCTGGGCTCTGACCACGGCCGAGGGGCGCGCGACCTATCACGACTGGCACAAGCACGCCACGGTCTTCGTGCGGATGCTTCGCTTTGCGGACAGCACCCACGGTGATGATCCCGATCTTCGGGAACTTATCGCCGACGTCAAGAAGAACCCCGAGATCCGCCGCATCTGGGACGCGGACGAAGATTTTGTGGAGCACCGCGACGGCCACGTATTTCTCGCCACCGTGCCGACGCTTGACTACCGCACGATCGAGATCGTCAGCCACGTCGCATACCCGGCGATCATGCCCGACTGCCGTTTCGTCGTCATGACGTGGGTCGAGGCGGGCGCCGAGGTGGCGCCGGACGCCCAACGGGATGCCCTGGGTGGCGTCCGCGGCGCCTGGGCAGACGAGACTCACAACGGCACACGCGAGCGGGACCGGGCCCAGGGCCGCATTGCCGAGGCAGACCGCCTGCGTGCCGAAGACCTGCGCACGGCCCGCCGCATGGTCAGCAATGCTGCTCAGGCCGCGGCCCTGGCGGGCGAGGACCGCATTCCCCTGCCGGCCCTCAGCCACCTCATGGGCCCCGACGCCCAGCTGACGCTCTCGCCCTCCAAGCGGAGTGTGTTCTGGGCCGTGGAGGAAAGCGCCGGCCAGTGGGGCGTCACGGAAGTGGCTCCCAGGACGCTGATCGCGCGCGTCCCGCGCGATGTGCTGTCCGGCGTGAGGCTCAAAGAGATGAAGCAGCTCGTACGTATGAGCCTGCCTGCCGCGCCCCGTGCAGCCGCAGCACGCATCGAAGCACTCCTCCGCGAACGTGACATCGAGCAGCGCGTGCTCCGCGACGTTCTGGCGGAGTTGCCGCTGCGCGACGACGACCCGTCGAACCGGCTCCACGAAGCTGGCTAGGTCTCGACCCGCGCAACGGTGCGGGGAGCGTGGTCACGGCCCTGCTTGCCGCATATCTGCCCTTCTCACCGAAAGAATCCCAACGTGGACAGGTACACCTACCCCTGCCCGTTGCGCTGGGCTGACGCCGACGCGTACGGGCACGTCAACAATGCGCTGTTTCTTCGCTTCATGGAGGAGGCGCGCACGCGGATGTTCCAGGAGATCCTTCCGGCGAACGATGAGGACCGCCGTCGGCACGCGTTCGTCGTGAGCCGTGCGAGCCTCGAATTTCGAAGCCCACTGCACTACCGCCAGGACCCGGTCGACGTGCACGTCTGGGTGACGCACAGCCGGGCAGTCTCATTCGAGCTGGCGTACGAGATCCGGGATACGGACCAGCTGTATGCGGAAGGCACGACCACCATCGCCGCGTACGACCTGGTCACCAGCCGCCCTCGCCGCCTCTCCGACGCCGAGCGCGCGTTCTTGTCACGCCACGCCGGAACCTCTTAAATCCCCTGACGGGCCTCTGATCGGACAGCCGTCTTGGGCGCGCGGTGTGCTGAACCGCGGCGTACATGTAGGGGTGTGCAGTTGAGACCGCCGATCGAGCCCATGCTGGCTCGCAACCTGACCAAGTTGCCGGCAGCCGCCGACCTGGCCCGGTACTCGCTTGAGGCGAAGAGCGACGGCTATCGCTTGATCACGTTCACCGGCGTTGATGGGGTGCTGTTGCAGACCCGCCGTGGTGCCGATGCGACCGAGGCGTTCCCCGACATCGCCCGCGCAGCGATGGGTGCGGGCGAACTGGTCCTGGACGGCGAACTCGTCGTGCCTCACCAAGGCCGGCTGGACTTTCTACTGCTGCAACGGCGGGCAAGGCACACCGGACGGGGTGCGGAAGCCATGGCAGCGCAGTTCCCAGCCGCGGTGATGGTCTTCGACCTTTTGGAGGCTGCTGGGGCCGTGCTGCTCAACCAGCCCTACGTCGAGCGCCGAGCCCTCCTGGAGGAACTGTTCGACCACGATGTGCTCGGCCCGCCGTGGAGCCTGTGCCCAGCCACCGACGATCCGGCCACCGCCTCCCAGTGGCTCACCCCGGAATGGGGGCGCGTGGGCATTGAGGGCCTCTGTCTCAAGCCGAAGACATCCCTATACAGCCCAGGCGTCCGTGGCTGGGGAAAGCTGCGCTCGTTCGAGAGCGCCGAAGGCATCATTGCTGGGGTGACTGGCCCTCTCACCTCGCCGGGCACCTTGCTGCTCGGCCGTTACGACACGGACGGACGTCTGCGTCTCATCGCCCGCTCGACGCCGCTGGCGCGAACTGCCGCTCGGCAGCTCGCGGCGGTCTTGAGCGCGGCCGACTGCGGACACCCCTGGGAGAGTGCCCGGTTCTCCGCCGGCTGGGGCTCCAACGAGGCGTTGGTCTTCCGACCGGTCGAGCCGGAGGTGGTGGTGGAGTTCCGCGCGGACACCGCAATCGATGCTGGCCGGCACAGACACCCCGTACGGTACTTGCGAATCCGGAGCGACCTCACTGCAAAGGATATTGAGTCTATGAACCCCGACTGAATGCAGTGGGGCTACGAGCCTGGATGTCATTCGCTGCCAGGCGCAAGAGTGTGGAGCCCCACCTCATTAGCAAAGGGGTGTGGGTGAGGCGAAGGGCATAAGCCAGTTCGTTTCTGGGCCTGCCTGTAGTCGGGTTGCGAATCCCGTTATCGTTGTCTACCCGGCAGGACCCGAAAGATCCGAGAGAACGGGCCTGGGTGGCGGTTGACGTGCGGGGCGGTGGGGGCGCTGCGAGTATGAGCGGTAACCGCTTCCCTCACCGGCCCGGAGTGTGTCGCATGCCCCGCCCGCGGATTCTTGTCATCGGTGCCGGTTTCGCCGGCGTGGAGTGCCTGCATCGGCTGGAGCGGCTGCTCAAGCCCGGGGAGGCGGAGTTGGCGCTGGTTTCCCCGCACGACTACCAGCTCTACCTGCCTCTGCTGCCGCACGTGGCGGCGGGTGTTGTCACTCCGCAGTCGGTGGCGGTCTCGCTGCGGCGGCGGCTGCGCCGTACTCGCTACGTGCCGGGGTTCGCCCTGGGGGTGGACACCCGGCGTCGGCAGGTGGCCGTGCGCACCGTCGAGGGGGCCGAGTGGGAACTTGGCTACGACTATTTGGTGCTGGCCGCGGGCAGCACCACCCGGTTGTTCGACATTCCGGGCGTCACCGAGCACGCGCTCGGGATGAAGACCCTGGCCCAGGCCGCGTACCTGCGGGACCACGTGATCGGTCAGCTGGATGCGGCTGCCGCTACCACGGACCGGGAGGAACGGGCCGATCGATTGTGCTTCGTGGTGGTGGGTGGTGGTTACGCGGGTACTGAAACGGTCGCCAGCCTGGAGCTGCTCTCCCGGGCGGCGGTGCGGCGATTTCCGCACGTGGACCCGTCCCTGCTCCGCTGGCATTTGGTGGACATCGCGCCGCGGCTGCTGCCGGAGATAGGTGAGCGGTTGGGATCGGCCGCCATGGGGGTGCTGCGCGGTCGGGGCGTCGAGTTCAGCCTGAACACCAGCGTGGCCCGGGTGACCCCTCGCACGGTGGAGCTGACCGACGGCCGGACGCTGCGCACCCGAACCTTGGTGTGGACGGCGGGCGTGGTGGCCAGTCCGCTGGTGCACACCGTCGACGCCGACCTGGTGCGCGGACGGCTGATGACCACTGCGGAGATGACGGTGCCCGGCGCGGATGGCGTGTTCGCGGTGGGGGACGCCGCCGCCGTCCCGGACCTGGCCAAGGGGGACGGCAGCATCACCCCGCCCACCGCGCAGCACTCCCAGCGCCAGGGGAAGGCGGTGGCCCGCAACGTGGCCGCGCGGCTGCGGGGCACCGAAATGCGGCCGTACTTCCACCGCGATTTGGGGCTGGTGGTGGATCTGGGCGGCGGTTACGCGGTCTCCCGGCCGTTGGGCGTGGAGCTGAGCGGCCTGCCAGGGCAGGCGGTGGCCCGCGGCTACCATCTGATGGCCCTGCCGACCGTCACGGCCCGTACCCGCGTGCTGGTGAACTGGGCGCTGAACGCCACCACCGGCAGCGACTTCGTCAGCACCGGATTTCAGAGCGGCCGTCCGGCCACGCTGCCCGATTTCGAGCACACCGACGTGTACCGCCGGGCCAAGACCGTGTAACGCGTTCTCGCTGCCGGGGTCCGCGCCGAGGTCAGCCGGCGACGGTGAAGCGGCTGGCGATAGCGACGCGGTTGAAGGCGTTCATCAAGATGGCCAGCCAGATGACTGCCGAGACCTGGTCTTCGGTGAGCACGGCCGCGGCGGCGTTGTAGTCCTCGTCGCTGACGTGTCCCTCCGATACCCGTGTGACGGCCTCGGTCAGGCGCAGGGCGGCGCGGTCGGTGTCGGAGAAGTAGTCGGTCTCCTCCCATCCGGGCAGGACGGCGATCCGGTCGGCGCTCTCACCCATCTTGAGGGCGTCGCGGACGTGCATGCGCAGACAGAACGCGCAGCCGTTGATCTGGGAGGCGCGGATCTTCAGCAGCTCAACCAGGAGCGGGTCTAGGCCCACAGCGGCAGCAGTCTGTTGCACCTCCTCGGACAGGGCGGTGAGGGCCTTGTAGGAGACGGGGTGCTGCTTGGCGACGTTGACGCGCTGGGTGTTGTTCATTGTTCCTTCTCTGGTTCGTGTGGCCTGCGTCGCGCCTTTCGGGCACGACGAGGAGGCGACGTGTGTTCGGGTAAGGAGAGGGACGGAAACAGGTTGGGCAGAGAGTTGCCGGCCGCTGTGTGGGTGCTCGGCTACTTCGGGTCGTCGGTCTTGAGTGCTTCGCCGGGGTTGGCGATGAAGACGACGAGGAGCTTGGCCGGCTTGGTCGTGCTGGTGTTCTCGGCCTGGACGTGGTGGGCGCCGGGCGGCTCGACCCAGTTCTGGCCCTGGTGGTAGGTGGTGGTGGGCTGGCCTTCGAGCGTGCTGCGTACGCTGCCTTCGAGGACGTATGCGTAGGCGAATGCCTGGCCGTGCCGGTGCGGGACTGCGCGGGCGTTGGGCGGGAAGTCGACGATCGCCGTGGTGAAGGTCTTGCCCTTCACGTTCGGAAGGTTCTGCTGGAGCAGGGGCTTGAGGGAATCGGTGGGGTGCTGCGACGTGACGGCCGAAGTCGACGTCGCGGTCGAGGTGTGGGTGTGGGCGGCTGGGGTGGAGTTGCCGCAGGCCGTGACCGCAGCCAGCGTGGCAACCGCTAGGAGACCGCCGGCGATCCGCATTCTGATCATGATGGGACAGATCCTTGGTCGGGGGGAGCGACGCAAGCGCGCAGCCCGCTCACAGGCGGGCTCGCGACGGCTCGTTGTCAGAGAGCCGCAGAGGCGGATGGTGCTGGTCGGCACGATCGATCTCACCTCCGCGTCCTTCGTCGCCCGTTTTTTCGTTCTCACTAGGGAGACGAGGTAGCCCCGGCGGGTGTGACAGCTCAGACGCGCATGAGTTTGTCGGGATTGACGACCCTGCGGTACGCGGTGATCAGACCGCTCGTGATCTGGACCGTGTCCACGGAGTGGATCCGGCCGTCGCGGTAGAAGACCATGGCAAGCTCACCGCCGACCTCGGCGAAGACGATCCGGTCCACATGCCACTGCTGTCCCACACGCACGAGGGTCTCGGCGACGCGGACACCACCGTGAATGAGCTTGCGGGCCGCAGACACCTTGCCGCCACCGTCGGAGACGAAGACCGCGTCCGGATGCAGGAGCCGCACCAGGCCGGCCAGGTCCCCGGCCTCGTACGCGGCGCGAAAAACCGCCAGCACGCGTTCACGCTCCGCCTTCGGCGCCTGCGGCGTGGACTCCTTCGCCTTGGCCACCCGCCGCCGCGCCCGCGAGGCGAGCTGACGGGCGCCCGGCGCGGAGACATCCAGGACGTCGGCGATCTCGCCGAACTCGACACCGAAGACATCGTGCAGGACGAAAGCCACCCGCTCCGGCGGGCTCAGCTCCTCCATGATCAGCAGCATCGCCGAGCTGACGGACTCGTCGACAAGCACCGGCTGCGACGCGTCCGGCCCCGTCAGCAGCGGCTCCGGCAGCCACGGCCCTACATAACTCTCCCGACGGACACGAGCGCTCTTGAGGATGTCGTACGACCGTCGAGCGGCCACCGTCACCAGCCACGCCCGCAGATCATCAACGTCCCGCAGATCCGCTCCGGCGGCGCGCAACCACACATCCTGGGTCACGTCCTCGGCATCGGCCACGCTCCCCAGCAACCGGTAGGCCACGCCGAAGACCGCCGGCCGATGGCTCTCCCATCCAGCTCCGAGCGGGTCCTCGCGCTCAGACCGTCCGGGCTCGTGTCCATCACGCATGAAGACCGCGACCTCCTCCAGCCAGGGGATTCAGCGTAACCATCTGCCCCGTAGTGGCTGGCCCCGGCCCCGCCACGATAGCCACCGTCGAGTCCTGCGCCGCCGCACCCGAGCGGCAAAACCGACCGGACGTGCACCATCCTGTAAATGATCTTTGAGCCACTTCGTTTCGCTGAGTCAGGCGGGCCGGAGGACCTAGTCCTTAAGGCCCGAGCGGGCGGCTAGCCCCCTGAGCTCCCCGGTCGTACGGCCGGATACGAGAAGTCCCTGGATCATTGACTTCACGGCGGGGCGGGCGTGCGTTTCTTCTGGGGCGACGCGTTCGGCGGCGAGCAGGGCGCGTACGCATTCGTCGCGGCGCCCCCAGGCGGCGTACGCGGTGGCGACGTCCGTGTAGTAGCGGGCGCGGCGCTCGGCGGTAGGGAGTTCCTGCGGGGCCAGGGCCTGCGCGGCGGCGAGGGCGCGGCTGGGGTCACCGGTGGAATTCTCGGCCGAGACGAGGTGCAGCTGGACGGTGGCCGGGCTGAATCCGCCGCCGTGGTTGCGCAGACGGGTAGTGCTACGCAGGGTGGTGGCGATAGCGGCGGCCTCTTTGGTGAGGTCGCGCATGCCTTGGGCGTCGCCGCCACGGGCCGCGGTGTAGGCGGCGGACTGCACGAGCAGCCCGCGTTGCGCTGTGCCGTCGGACCCCGCGGCCCGCAGGCGGGGATCGTCCGCCGCGGTGAGAGCCAGGGTCATTGCCTCGCGGGCCCAGCCGGCCCGTCGGGCCAGGACCGCGAGCTGCCGGGCGGCCTCGGTGGACTGCATGACGTCGCCGTGAGCCTCGGCGTACTGCCGGGCCCGGTCGGCGGCCATCCATCCGAGCTGCTGCTCGTCGAGCTTGACGAGCATGCGCGTGGCCAGGATGTAGGCCCCGGCCAGTTCCCGCTCCGCTCCCGCCCCCTGGGTGTGGCCGGCGCGGATCGCGGCCGGAAGGCGGTGCGCGAGGCTGGTGTAGTCACAGAGGTGGAAGGCGGCCAGCGCCCTGTCGAGCTCCGTCGCGGCTGGTGCCTGAACCGGTTCGGTCGGGGAGATGCCGAGCATGGCGTCCCGGAGCCGGCCCACGAGGACCTTTTCGACCGGGACCTGCTCCTCAGCGGCGGCCGGCAGGGCGATCCCGGTCGCGGCGGCGGCCGTCATGGCCAGGCCCGCCGCGAGCACGTTCCGCCGCGCGAACCCGTCCCCGTCCTCCTCGCGCTCTCGACTCGCCTGGACTGCGGGCAGGCGCGGCCAGCGACTGGGCGCGCTCGTTTGGCCGGATCGAGTCGTGGCGGCTCTGGGGGACAGTCCCAGGTCGGCTGGGGCGATGCTGAGCGCTGTCGCGAACCGCCAGAGCACATCGACGTCCGTCAGCGGAGAGATCCCGCGCTCGTAGCGCGACACCTGGGCGGCCGAGTAACCAGCTCGTGCACCCAACTGGGCAAGGGTCAGGCCGAGTTGCTTGCGGACCCGGCGTACGACGTCTCCGGCATCGGTCGTCATGTCCGGCTCCTGGTCCTTTGTTCGCTCGAGTGCCCGATATGGGCCCTGGGGCAGGGTGCACCTCTTTTTGCACCTCATGCAAGGCCCTTTGCGGTCAGAGGCAACGCTCTGTCAACGCCATAGGCCGGCGCGGTCTCATCAGAACACCGAGGAGGCACGCGTCCCCAGATCCTTCGGATGAACCAGCCCTCTCCCTTACTCGACGAGCGCATCCGCGAGGAGGCCCTTCATGGATCAGTACCTGTCCCACCGTCGGCGACTGCTCACGTCATCCAGACCCTTACCGGACTTCGAGGTCGTGGGATCCGACGGCGCATGGCTGCACCGTGCCGACGGCCAGCGCATCCTCGACGGATCGAGCGGCCTCTTATGCGCGAACGTAGGTCAGGGTAGCCCCATGGTCCTCGCCCGCATCGAGCAGCAGATGACGCGCTATTCCTTCGGCGGGGCCGCCGTCGTCCAGCCTCGCGTCCAGCTCGAACTGATGGAGCGTCTGTGCCGCGCGGTCGGCCGGCCCGAGGACTACGTCGCGCTGACCACGTGCGGGACGCTCGGGGTGGAAGTCGCCGTGGGGCTCGCGCGGAACATCACCCGGGTCCGCGACGGCAAGACGCGCGGGGACATCCTGACGTCGAACCTGAGCTACCACGGCAACAGCGTCTTCACCCTCGGGATCGCCGGCAACCAGATCCGCAACCCCCGCCCGGAGGACCGGTACGGACTCGGCCCGGCCTTCCCCGCGCCCTACCCTCCAACGCACGGCCACGCCCACGAAGGGCACGGCTGCGATGCGTCGTGCGCCGACGAGGTGGCGCGGGCGATCGACAGCCGGGGCGCGCAGAACGTAGCCGCGGTGCTGATCGAGCCGGTCAACGGCAGCACGGGCGGCGCCTTCGTACCTCCGGGCGGCTACCTGCGGCGGGTCTCGGAGATCTGCCGCGAGCGCGGTGTCCTGGTCATCCACGACGAGGTATTGACCGGGCTGTGGCGCACCGGCACGCCGCTGGCGAGCCAGCACTGGGACGGGTGCGAGCCCGATCTGGTGATCCTGTCCAAGGGCCTGGGCGGCGGCTACGTCGGCGTCGGCGCCGTACTCGTGTCGCCGGAGATCGCGCCGCTCCTGCGGCACAGGGACGCGGACCCGCTGCCCGCGATGGGCACGATGGCCGCCCATCCCCTCCAGGCGGCGGTCTGCCTGGGGGTTCTGAACGAGCTGGAGTCCCTGGACTTCGGTGCTTTCACCGCCCGTGGGGAACGGCTCGGCCGGGCTCTGCGGTCGCTGACCGGCTGGGAACCGGTACGGGACGTACGCGGCATCGGCCACCTCTACGGCGTCGAGGTGACGCCCGGCCTGCTCTGGCCCCTGATGCAGGAGTGCGAGCGGCGCGGCGTCTTCTTCTACCCCTTCACCGGCGCCGGCGAGCCCCGAAGTGAGGGCCTGGTTGTCGCACCCCCGCTGACCTCCAGCGCCGAGGACATTGACGCCCTGACCATGGCGCTCACCGATGCGGTGGCCGCCCTCAGCTAACCCCCGGCCCGGCCCCCGCACGGGGGCCGGCCTGTCGTGAATCAGAGTTCGAGGAGACGACATGCAGTTTCCCGTCACGGTCATCGACCAGCTCGACGAGGACCAGCTCCGCAAGTGGCACGACTTCTACGGGGTGACCGCGGACCGGCCCCGCTTCGTGGAGGAGGGCATCTGGCGGCGCACCCAGCAGGAGGAGACCGCCGCTAACTCCGGCTGGACCGGCGAGGGCGACGCCCGGCGTCGCATCGTGCACTACTGGCACCAGTTCGGACTCGTAGACACCGCCGCAGCGCCGTCGCTGGCCATGCAGCAGCTGTACCTCTACCATTCGGTGGCCGCGCCGCAGACCGAGATCGAGACGGCGTGGGAGGAGAACCACGCCATGCTCGCCGAGGGAGGCTGGAAGGAGACGGGGCCCGGCCGGTTCGAGTTCGGTGACCTGCGCGTCCACATGGTGCGCGTCGAGGAGCACCCGGAGGACCTGCGAGCGGGCCGGCGCCTTCCGGACGACTACGAGGTCATCGACACCATGTTCACCTCGGTCAACACCTTCCCGCCGCGCGCGATCCGGCGTAGGCCCTGGGAGGTCCTGACCCACGGCGTCCGGGTCAAGGACACCCCCGGGCAGCCCATCTACGCCGACGACCTGGCGCAGCTCACCGACTTCCTGCCGTTCCAGGTCGAGGCCGGCTGCGGCGTCTCCTACGAGGCCGGGATCCCGCCCCTGCACCGGCTCCACGAGATCTACCACGTCAACGAGATCGAGGACGAGCAGCTGCGCAAGGGCTTCACCTTCGTCCTGGCCCCGGGACGGGACCCGCTGCTCGCAGAGATGTTCCTCGACACCGAGAACAAGGTCGGTGAGCTGTCGGACATGTACCGGGCGTGCTTCAACGCCGAGGTCACCCCGGCCCTGCGGGCGCTGAAGCGCCTGGAGGAGGCCGAGCACATGGTCGGCCCGTTCATCACGAACAACTTCGACGCGCTCGGTGCCCGCGCCGGATTCGAGGAGGAGTTCATGCGCCGCTACGACCAGCGGATCCCGCCGGTCACCTTTCACCCGGACGCGAAGGCGCTGGTCGTGATCGGGCTGCACGCCGACCGCCGGTGGGTGGCCAAGCGGGCGCGCGCGGCCGGGCTCAAGGTGTTCATCGTCGACCCGGAGGGGTTCCCCCGTCCGGACGGTTCGTGGTTCGCCTACCCGCTGGAGGCGCCGCAGACCGGTGACGTGGTCGTACGGCGAACGGCCGCCGATGCGATCAGCGACCTGGAGCGTCTCTTGGATCTTGGCGGAGCCCAAGCCTGAACTCCGGGGCCGGGGAAGGGCGTTAGCCTCTGAGTCTGCCTGTTCCCCGGCCCCGCACACGGGCCTTCCCTCCAGAGTGAGAGTCAAGGAATGCGCGTTTCAGTAATCGGCTGTGGACACCTCGGCATCCCGCACGCGGCGGCGATGGCCGAACTCGGTCACGAAGTGCTCGGTGTCGACGTCGACCAGGCCAAGGTCGACAGGCTTAACGCGGGCCAGTGCCCCATCTACGAGGCCGGGCTGCCCGAACTCCTCGCCCGCCACACCGCCGGCGGTCAACTGCGGTTCACCACCGACGTCCGCGAAGCCGCAGCCTTCGCCGAGCTCCACTTCATCGGCGTCGGCACCCCCATCGACGCCGACGGCCGCTCCTACGACACCGCGCAGGTCTTCGGCGCGATCCGCCAGCTCGCCCCCCACCTCGACCGGCCGTGCACGGTCGTCGGCAAGAGCACGGTGACCGTCGGCACCACCGCACAGGTCACCGCGCTAGCCCACCGCCTCGCCCCCGCCAGCGAGCGCGTGGAAGTCGTATGGAACCCCGAGTTCCTGCGCGAAGGCCACGCCGTCGAGGACACCCTGCGCCCGGACCGCCTCATCGCCGGCGTCACCACCGCAGAAGGCGAGAAGGCCATCCGCGCGGTGTACGCAGGGATCATCGACGCGGGCGTGCCCATCTTCGTCACGGACCCGCAGACCGCAGAACTGGCCAAGGGCGCCGCAAACACCTTCCTCGGCCTGAAGATCTCGTACATCAACGCCGTCGCCGATATGTGCGAGGCCGCAGGCGGCGACGTCTCCCAGATCGTGGACATCCTCGGCATCGACCCCCGCATCGGCGCCGACGGCATGCGGCCCGGCATCGGCTACGGCGGCGGCTGCCTCCCCAAGGACGTCCGCGCCTTCACCGCGAGCGCCCGGCAACTCGGCGCCGATCAGGCAGCCACCCTCCTGCGCGCCGCAGAGGTGATCAACGAACAGCGCACCAACGTCGCGCTGAGCCTCATCACCCGCGCCCTGAGTGACCGCCCCGTCAAGAACGCCCGGATCACCGTGTGGGGAGCCGCGTTCAAGCCCGGCACCAACGACGTCCGCGAATCCCCGGCGCTCGCCCTCGCCCAAGCACTCCAACAAGCTGGCGCCACGGTCACCGTGCACGACCCGCAGGCCGTGCCTACCGCAATGATCCGCAACCCGGAACTCGACTACAGCGAAGACCTGGCGGAATCTCTGGACGGCGCCGACCTCGTCGTCCTGGCCACCGAATGGCCCGAGTACCAGACGGCCGACCCTCACGCCTTGGCCAGCCGTCCCCGCACCGCCCTGCTCGTTGACTGCCGCACTACCCTGGACGCCCAGAGCTGGCGCGAAGCGGGCTGGACCGTCCACCAGCTTGGACGCCCCGCACAGTAGAAGCGCGAGCAGTGGCCTCCGGCCGGACCGCGGCGCCTCGATCGCAAGTGCCCGATCCGGCCACGCCCCCCGAAGTGCCGGCGGGGTTAGAGATCGCTTTCGGCCGCGCTTGCACGCGGGCCAGGTCTGCTGAGGCCGAGGCTCCCCCAGGGGGCACAGACAGCGCACATCTCCAGATCCGGGTGCCGTTCCGCCATGACTACAACATCATCGCGTTCCAGCAGTTCGCCGGTCCCGCCCCTGGCGCCGAGCGCGCAACCGCCCCGGTGGAGGATCGGATGTCCCTCCGCTGCTCTGGCTGCCTGCAGCACCCAGCGCCGCTCGCGTCGCGCGACCTCCCTGCGACGCTGCTCCTCCGCCTCCCGGCGCTCCAGGGCATGAATCGTTTGCTCTTCCTGCCTCAGCTGCCACTCCAGCCAGTCCCTCACGGCGCGGTGCATCTGAAGCCGCTGGGACGTGGGCATCTCATACACAGCGCTCACCTGGCACTTCTTCAGGTGCCAGATCAACCCCAGCGGAGGTCGAGGCGCAGAAGAAAGGCGCCAGGGTGGCGGTCGTCGGCATGCCTAAATAGTACGCATGTTCTAAGCGGGAGCGCTGTAAGCACGACGGCGCTGCCGCAAAGTTGCGGTCGGGGAGCGCTTGAGGTGGCGGATGAGCGCCGTGGTTGGCGGGATGAGCAGTCGGCTTGGCGGGCGGGTGTGCCGACGAGTTGGCGGAACGGAGCATGTGGGTGTGCAACGCTTCGTTCAACGGGGCCTCGATTCCGGCCTTCCGCGATCGCCTCTGAACATGCAACGACATGCTCCTGCCTGCCACGCGACAAGGTGTGCGCTGTTCCGGTCTTGGCGGTGCTCGTGTGCCACTGGGTGTGCACGATGTTCGAATGGACGGACAGGATGTGCAGACTGCGTTCACGACACTGGGGGCGGTCTTCTCGGGGGTGGCTGCTCTTGCCGCTGTGATGGTGGCGCGCTGGCAGACCACGTTCGGGCGGCGCCTCGCCCTGGAGTCGATGAGCACGCAGGCCGCCGTGGAACGGCGGCTGCGGCTGGAGGCGGAGCGGTGCGCGGCGTGGAGGGCGTTCCTGCGCACCTCGGATGCTTTCGCCGACGCGGTGTGGCGGCTGAAGGAGCTCGACCCGCTGTCGCGGAGTGACGAACTGCGCGCCAGGAGCGAAGCGCTGACCGAGGCGTGCGCGGGACTGCGGATCCTTGGCCCCGACGCGGTCGTCCGCCATGCGGAGGCACTGCGGGGTCGGTGTTGGCTCATGGAACGGTACGCGGCCAGCCGAGCCGTCGTCCGGTCCGCACTGGAGGCCCTGGAGCGACGGTGGTGTCCGGGAAACGCGGAGCGGTGTGAGGAACGATGTGAGGGCAGCGACGCACACAGATGCGCCTGGTTGGCGTACGAGATGCTCGAAGGCTGGGGCGACCGGGACGAGGATGACCGCCCTGACGACCTCGGCTTCCTGGAGTACCTGGTCAGGGAGAGCGGCGTCCTCGCGGTCGCTGGCGCCCCAGCCGAGGGCGGCGTACAAACGGAGGATGACCTGCGCCGGCTCCTGGGCGTTGCTCGTAACCCTGTGTCCTGGCGCCTCCTGTCGGCAGAAGACCGTTGGTTCCGACCGCGTACCGGCTATGAGGAGGGCCGCAGCGCGTTCGTCAGCTCGGTACGCGCCTTCTTGGACGAAGCCGGCGGGGCGACGACGGGATTCTAGGGTGCCTTCCGACACTGCCCGGTGGGTCCTCAGGATCGTCACATGGGTTTGCCTCCCGCTGCGAGGACGGGCCGCACCGCCACGGGCCAACATTCTGCATATGGAACCTCCGGCGCTCCTGACTACCGTGTTACGTTCCGATCGCCCCTTGCACACCCCGTTGGACGAGGAACCTCATGCCGTACACGCCGCCCTTGTGGCCCGTCTCGGTCAAGGGCGTGGTGCTTGACGCCACCGATCGCGTCCTGCTGCTGCGCAATGAACGAGGTGAGTGGGAGCTGCCGGGCGGGCGCCTGGAGATCGGCAGCCCGGACGGCACACAAGCTCCCGATGCCAGGCCGGAGGCCGCCGTCGAGCGTGAGATCGCCGAGGAGACGGGCTGGACCGTCACCGCCGACCGGATCCTGGAAGGTGGAACGTGGATCTACGAGCCCATCCCCGGGCGGAGGGTCCTGATCGTCACGTACGGTTGCCGCAACCTGACACCGGGCATGGAGCCGGTGATCAGCCACGAGCACAAGGAACTCGCACTGTTCACGGCGGCCCAGGTGCCGGCTTTGAACATGCCGGACGGTTACAAGCGGTCGATCGCCGCGTGGCTCCAGCTGCACGCACCCGGCGTGGTCGAATGCGAACGGATGTAGCAAGGCATGGCTGAACACGGCCTTGTCACCCGCAGCGAGAATTCCCCTACTGCCCTGGTGCGCCCGCTCGCGCAACATGCCGAATGGCACTGGGCGACCCAGCAGGCTCAGACCATCCTCAACAGCCGCGAGCTGGGCGTAATCCTGCGCTTCTACCGCGGTGTTCACGGTCTCAACCAGACTGACCTCGGAGCGCTGCTGGGCTACGACAAGACGTACGTGTCGGCCCTCGAACTGGGAAAACGACGCATCGACGACATCGGATCCCTTCGCCATATCTGTGCCCAGCTGCATCTGCCCCCGCACGTCTTGGGGATCACCGACCCGGCCGACGCCGACCACCGGGCGATGATCCAGTTCGGGGCCTCCACAGTGCGCCTCGCGGAGATCGCCCGGCAATCCGGCCACGCCTCCGAAGCGGTCTCCGAGCTGTGGCCCCTGGTGGCCCGGCTCGAAGCACGCCTGGAGGAGGGACGCGATGAACGCGAAGTCCTGCATTTGCTCGGCCGCGCCCGGATCGGCCTGGGCGTCGCCCTGGGCAACGTTCTGCCGGAGGAACGACTGGGCACCGCAGCCATCTGGACACTCAAGGGCCTGGCGCTCGCCGCCTACGCCGACGATCCGCAGTTCACCGGGTACGCACTGCGGATGCACGGCAACGAGTGCCGCAAGGCGGGCATCCGCGGAGCGGCCGTCGACCGCCTCGTCCGCGCGGTCGCGCTCGCCCCCGACGATGCCGCACGGGCCGCAGCCCTGCCGCTGCTGGCACGCGCGGCCGGCGCCCTGGGCAACGCGTCGCTGTTCGACCGGACGATCCAGCAGGCCGAGCAGCTGCTGGACAGCGTCCCGCACACCAGCTTGTTCAATCCCTTTGCCCTGCACGAGATCCGCCTGCGCGGCCTGGCGGACACCGGCCGGCTGGAAGTCGCCATACGGCTCACCGAGAACGGCCCGGCGCCCACCCTCGCGGTAGCCCCCCAATGGAGGGTGATCGAGTTGATCACCGTGGCAGGCATCATGCTTGCAGCCCACGATGTGCAGGGCGCCACCACCGCCCTGAACTCGGCCGTTGGCGAAGCAACGGCGCAGCGGTTGCCACACCAGCTCCAAAGGATCATGCGCACGGCCGGGAGCAGACTGCCCGGGGTGCATGGAGCCGCGGAACTTGCCCTGGAACGGCTGCGCGGAGAGATGGCCGCATAGGCCGTCTCTTCTGGTTCTTGCATGATGATTGGCATGAACACGGAAACCTGCGACCCGGCCGAGTTGGCCAGCCTCCGCGAGATCTTCGCGCTCCGTCCCGAGGCGGCGCCGCCGGCCGGCTGGGAGGCCGTGCGGTCCTTCGAGGCGGAGCACGGCATCGTGCTGCCGGAGCCGTACCGCACGTTCGTGGCGGAGGTCTGCGACGGCCTGCGCGCCGGGCCCCCTACTACGGACTGCTGCCCTTCGCGCAAACACCCTCGGACTGGGGCTCCGACCGCCCCGAGCGCCTGCTCGCCGAGCCGTTTCCCCTCACCGCGACGTGGATATGGGAGAACGACGAGGAAGACGAGGACGCACTGCTGGAACCCGAGCTTGAGGCCCGGACGGACGCCGCGTCCGACCACGGCTCCCTGGTGCTGGGCACCGACGGCTGCGGCATGTACTGGCACCTGATCGTCACCGGCCCGCAACGCGGTCACGTCTGGCTGATCGACGAGTACGGCGCAATGCCCTTCGGTACCTCGCCGGGCACCTCCCCGATGCCGGGCACCCCTGGCTTCACCGGATGGGTAACCCACTGGGCCCAGGGCCGCTCCTGGTTCGCTGCCGGTCACAGCGCGGACTGAAATGCGGACGCCCCGGGGACGCCGTCCGAGGTGCTGATGACACGCTCCACGATGGCCGGCCTACAGCCCGACTGACGGGCGGCGGCCCGCAGGGCAAGGGAAGCTCCACTCCTGCACGGCGTTCCCTGTGAAAGGGGGGTGCCGGCGGCAGAGCGGAGCACGCCCTCAGTCGATGCCGGCGGGGCGAGGGGAGCGGGTGATGCGGTCATGAGGGGCGCCTCCGGGGGCGGGTCGGATTCCGTTGAGTCGGTGTGAAGGGGAGGGGCAGGTCCCTTGGGCCGATCACCGCGAAGGATGAGCCAGGCCATGGGCCCGAGGATCGAAGCGACCAGAGCTGCCCCGGTGGGGGTCATGTCCGGGGGAGCGATGCGGCGAGGATCAGCAGGGCGAAGGCGACGGCGAAGACGGCGCCGCGCAGCGTGTTGATCTGCGGCTTCCGCCATCGTCTCGACCTGCATGGTGACGGGGGCACGCTGTCGACCTGGTTGTGGGGCCGCACGATGGCCAAGAGTTCCTGGGTTGCCTCGGCCAGATGAACCAGATGAACTCGGCTTGGTACGTAGCCGTCGGGTGCAGGCGCCGAGGCGAGCCGCTGGGCGCGGCGCACCGCCGGCCCGTGCGGCGGCACGGCGACGCTCAGTCGGATGATGTGGCCGCGCAGCCGTCGCACGAGGTCCTCCACGTCGGCCGGCTTCTCAGGAAGCGGCGAGTCCTCGTCCAGCACGAGCGCCACCGTCTCCGCGGCTGCCGCTGCCTGATCCCGCTCATACCCAGGCCCAGCAGACCCCGGGCCCCGCCCGTCAGGACGACGAGACTGAGGCGTGCCCAGCCGGGGCGCGAGCGGATAGCGCATGAGTCAACTCCGTTGCAGAGAACACATGATGGGGGCCGAAGCCGGGGAAGGTGAGGGCCCTAGTCGGGCGGCCAAGCGCTCGGCCGGAGGTCGCACGCCGAGTCCTGCGCGACCGACCTCGGACGGCTGCGAGTCCGAGGCCAGCCGCCCCGTGCGTACGGCGGCCTGGGTCAGGCTGTGAGAGCGCCGCTGCCGGACACGGCGGTGAACTCGTCGTTCATGATCGCGTTGAAGCGGCGCGTCACAGAGTCGGTCGCCTCCTCCTCACGGAAAGCACCGAAGACCTCCCAGTAACGCCGTCCGACCGGAACCTTCATCACGTGCCGCGCCTGAACACGCAGCGAGTCCTTGGTCAGCAGGCCGACACGGAACTTCGCACACAGAAAGGCGATGACCCTGTTGGCCTGCCACAGGTCAACGTGCTCCTCGGCCGACAGCTCGCCCTGCGCCGTTGCCCACAGCTCCTGGAGCTTGGGGCTGTTCACGGCCTCCTGGAGCCACGCCTGGTGCATGGCGACCGCCTGGAAGTCGAGCTGCTGGCGGTGGTGCCTGTGCGACAGCCCGACGCCGACGGCTCCGACAGTCGCGAGGATGAGAGTGGCGTGTGCGGTCTTCATCTGAAATCGCTTTCGTTGAACAGGAGTTGAGGACGCGAGAGGAACAGTGCTCACCGGAGAGGGGGCAAGGGTGAGCGGTTTTAGACCGACAGGTCCACGTGCTGCTCCGTGGCGGTCTGGAGAGCGGCTGCCAGGCGCTGGGCCACATCGAGGCGGATCTCCCCGAGCTTGATGGTGGAGTCGTGGCCGCACTCGTGGCAGTAGTAGCGCATCTCGACATCCATGAAGCCGGCCGCCGCCTGCACGGCCCTGGCCAGGCGGTCCGCAATATCTGCGGCCTCGGCGTATTCGGGGCACTCAAGGTCGCCAGCGACCGGTTCTCCGTCGAGGAGGCTGGCGAAGCGGGCCGCAGTGGGGACGGTGACCTTGCCGAGGGTGATGCGGAGGTTCCTGACGCGCGGCCTGAGCGCGCCGTCTTCGGTCAGGTCGTGCTGTTGCAGGGCCTCGTCCAGGTCGCGGGCGGCGGTGAGGAAGTCGACGAGGCCGGTCCACAGCAGAGCGGTGAGTGTCTGCGCACCTGACGTGTCGAGGTTGCGCAGGTGGATAACGGGCCTGTCGCGGTGAATACGGACGCTCAGGTCACCGATGGCCATGCCGGCCAGCAGCTCGTGAAAGTCGTTGCGCACGGCGACGGTCTCGGCCACGGACATCTCCGCAGGAGCCAGCACCTTGGACGGTTCGGGCGCGGCGGCATGGCCAGCCACACCCGCCGCAAGCAGGCTGTGGAGTTCACGGCCTGCCGACTCGGACAGGTCCTCGATGTGGATCAGGTGGTCGTCATCGAGCGCGGGATCCAAGCAGTTGATGTTTGCCGCGTCCAGGGCGTGCCGCAGGCCGATGCAGGCGTCGGAGGCTGCGGAGACGTTGAATGGGCTCACGAGGGTTCTCCGGTAGAGGGCGGTGTGCGGTCTTCTTCTCTGCGGACCTGGGGGCTGCGGTTGGGAGGCAGCGTGATCAGTCCTTCTGCTGCCAACTCACGCAGCGCCGCCTGCGCTTCCGCGGCTGTGGCTGCATAGCGGCTGGCCAGGACGCGGGCCGTGGGCACTTCGCCGCTCGCGTCGTAGACGCCGGCGCGTACTGCCTCTCGCAGGCGCCGCGCTATCGGCATGGCCTTGCCGCGGGGGACCGGAAGCGTGATGCTCCAGTCCTTATCCGGGGCCACTGTGAGGCGCAGTGCCTTGCTGCGCTTGAGGACACGCAGCGCGGTGAGGGCGTCCAGTGCGTTGCGCAGCACGATCTCTGAGACGCCCAGCTCCTGGGCGAGATCTGCGGGCCGGGGAAGTTGATGGCCAGGCGGGCGGTCACCGCGCGCGATCTGACGCAGCAGAACATGCGCGGTGTCGCCGAGCCAGGAGGTGCCTGCCTTTCGGGCAGCAGCCGTCACTTGCGTCTCACTCACAGGCCCGACGCCTGGGGCGTCCGGGCGGGGACGAGAAAGGGGGCGACGACGAAATCGACGAACGCGCAGTGCGCCTGTGCCCACCGGAGCGTGATCTCGACTTCGTCGTGGTCGGTGCTGATGTCCGAGGCGCCCACCACGACGATGCCGTGCGCGAAACCGCCGGCGACGTGCGCACTCATCTCAAGCCATCCGGGGCGCTGCGTGGGATCAGCAGCACCATCCCGGTCGCTGAATCGGCGCCCGACAGCGAAGCCCTGGCTCTCGGCATAGACCTGGGCGCGCAGGTGCGAATTGACCGGCTCGACGCCCAGTGCGTAGAGGTCTGTGATGACAGGCCGATCATCCCGCGCCGCGATCACCACCGCTTTGATCTCCCGGCGCAGCGCCGACAGATGCCTCATGCGTGCGGTGCGGTACAGGTGCTCCTCGGTATAGGGGCGGCGTAACCGTGTGCCGGTGCTGGTGCCCCAGTCCTCGTCGAGGAAGGTCTCGTACATGGTGGTCGGGGTCCTCAACTGCTCGAAGGGGCAGCCGCAGGAGTGTCCGGCTGCTTAGGGGCGGATTCCTCGGCCTGGCTTTCCGGCTCGGGGGCCGGGCCAAGCGGTGCGGGCGGAAGGGCGAACGTCACGACGTCCTCCAGGTACAGGGAGACACGGGTGTGGAGATCAGGAGACTGGGGCCGGCCGCCGCTCTTCCTGAAGAGGGCGGCCGGGGCACACCGCACGACTGGCCGGGGGGTGTCGACAGCCGTGCGCCGTGCCTGCTCCTTCGCCGTTCGCTCACCTCGACGGCGCACACGAACGCGCGCGGGCCTCGCACGCTCGCGGCCTGATGAGGTACGAAGGAGCACCGTTTGGGGCGGCCACCTCGCCATTGCGCCCAGGGCAGCAATGGGGAGATGGCCAACTCTAGGGAGCGGGCGGATCGTGCCCCGCCCGCGCGCGGCGATGGCAGTACGCGGCGATGGCGGCTTCGCTGTAGCCGTAGAAGCGGCCGACCACCGCGTCGTCCTCCCACCAGGGTGGAGCCGGCTCGCCCCATTCAACGGTGTGGCAGGCGTCGCTGTAGGGCGACCAGCACACGCGGGCGTTAGGGAAGCCATGGCGGTCTGCCAGGAGGGAGCGGGCCTCTACCGCCCCCAACAACCCGGCGACCGGCAGGTACCCGCCGCGGCGGGTACCGCCCACGGGCACTGCCAGGAAAGGGGCCCGGAAGACACACACCGCGACGGCGCCGGCGAGCAGGGCGGGATCGGCGAGGCGTTGTGCGACGTAGTCGTAGTCGTACGCCTCGGTGGCCGGGCGGAGGGACACCGTGAGGCGGCCGACGGGCGCCGGGTCAGTCGTCAGCATTCGGTCAGCCCCCTCACGGTGCCGGTCTCCTCCAGGCGCTCGACGAGATCCAAGGTGACTGCCGCCAGCTTTCGCGCGAGCCCAAGCACCTGGTCCGGATCGTCGGCCACTTCCTGAGCGCGCAGGGCACGAGCCAGGTTGATCAGGTGTGCGATGGCCGGGTGCTTCTCGTCGGCCCGGTCATGCTGGGCGCGGGCTGTGAGGAGCTTGAGGGCCATACACAGACGCTCGATCACCTTTTCGGCATCGGAGCATCGCCGTAACGGTTCCGGGCTAGACGAACCTGCGGCGTGGTGACTCATTTCCTGCTCGCCGTGCAGGACGGCGTCGAGGTCTTCGTACACCTGGTCCCAGTCCACGCTGGCCCACTCATGCAGAGAGCGCATGAACCGCCGTACCGTCTCATCGTCGTGTGAGGACGTCCACGGGCGTGTGGGGACGGACGTGACCTTGGTGCGAACCGGGAGCGGCTCGTGTTGAGTGGTCGGCGGAGTGGTGTGTGCTGTCAGCATGTCGCCCACCCCAGCTCGCACCACGTAGTTGCGCCGCTGTCACTGACGCCCCAGTCGTGCGCCAGCGCGTTGACGAGACACAGTCCACGCCCGGACTCAGCGTCGGGGGCGGCGACGCGCAGTTTGGCCGGGGCCGGATTGTTATCTCTCACCTCGACCCGCACGCCTCGTTCCAAGCACCACACCCGCAACCCCAGTTCCCCACGGCCGTGTTGCACGCCGTTGGAGACCAGCTCGGAAACGGCCAATACCGCGTCCTCCACGACGGCTTCATCAATGTGCTCGTGTCGCAGAAACGCCCGGGTGATCCGACGCATGTGAGCGACCCGCACCTTGTCCGGCGGGAAGGCCACTTCGAAGGCGCGCCCGTCTTGTGACGGCACGGCGGATAGTGGTGCTGCGACGGGAGTCATGAGGAGCCTCCGGGGCGATGACATGGGCGCCACGCCCGCCTGCGGGACCTGCCCATCACGTGACTCCCCTCTGAAATCTGCCAGTTTGGGCGAGAGTTGGCGACGCAGACCGGTAGACGCGGTGCGAAGTCAGTGATCTGGCCGCTACGTTGAGCAAACCGTGGAATCGCGGCACGCGGCATCCCCGAGCGGCTGGCAAGGCCGCCAAAGTTGTCGAGGCCGCCAAAGATCGATTCGGAACCGAGGGGCGCGCTATGGCCCGCACACGCAACGCCGCGCTGGCCGCGGTTCTCGCAGAGAGCGGCTGGACGCAGACGCAGGCGGCTACCGCCTTCGTCCGTGTGGCCACCGAGTGCGGGGCACGGGATCTGACAGGAGTCTCGCGCTCGCATATCTCGATGTGGGTGCTGGGCACGCGACCAAGCGGGCAGGCGCCCCATATCCTCTGCGAGACGCTGTCGCGCCGGCTCGGCCGCCGGTTGACCCTGGCGGACATCGGGCTCACCGGGCCAACGGGCCAGCCGGACGGCGGACCCGACTGGAGCGTCGACCCCTTGAGCTTGTTGGCCGACCTGGGAAGCGACGACCTGGACATGCAACGACGCAAGATGCTGGCGGCGACCGCCTATTCTGTAGCCGGCCTTGCCCTCCCCGCAGCAGCCTGGTGGGAGGCCGCACCGGCCGTGGCCAAGGGCCGCCGCCCCACTTCTTCCCACCAGGTCACCGCTGAAGACGTTGACGAACTGCGAGACCTGACGAACTACTTCTCGGCTCGCGATCAGCAGCACGGCGGTGGCAGAGGGCGCCGCACTCTGGTCAGGTACTTGCGGGAGGAGGGCGTACCTCTCCTGCGCAGTCGCTTCGCAACCGAAGACATGCGCCGCGAGACATACTCGGCCGTCGCGGAAATGACCTACCTCGCCGGATGGATGGCCTTCGATGCCTCCGAGCACCGCACCGCTCAGCGATACCTCACCCTCGCGGCCCGCGTCGCTGCCGAAGCGGGCGACGGACCGCTCAGCGGTCACATCCTGCGCGCCCTGGCCCACCAAGCCGTGGACCTGGGCCACCCCCAGCGTGCGCTCGACCTGGCAAGCGCCTCCATGTCGAGCGACCGCTACGGACAGGCCGGCCCCAGGGAACGAGCGCTGATCAGCATCGTCCACGCCCGCGCCTTGGCCGCAGCCGGTGACCGCCGCGGCACCCTCGGCGCTATCAATCGTGCGGAGCGGGACCTGTCGCATGCGGACAGTGCCGAGGCACCGAACCGTGTCGGGTTCTTCCAGGAGGCGTCCCTTGCTCACGAGACAGCCTGCGCGCTGCGCGATCTTGGCCAACCGCGGGACGCTGAAGCCCACTTCCAGCGCAGCGTCGCCACCCGCTGGCGTCAGCTCTACGCCCGCACGCACAGTGTGACGCTGGGGTACCTGGGCGCGGTCCAAGTCAAACAGGGGCACCTCGACGAGGCGTGCTCCACCTGGAACCAAGCCCTCGACGCCATGTCCGGCATCCATTCCGGGCGAGCCCGGGACGTCATTGTCCGGATGCAGAGCGACCTGTCGCCCGTCCGGCAGCGAGGCGGCCGGCCCGTTGCGGACTTGGACCGCCGTGCACGCGAAATCCTCCGCGCCATAGGCTGATTGTTGACACGGCGGTCAGGTCGGCCTCGGCTCGCCGTACCAGCTGGGACGCGAAGGGAGAGCGAACAACAGTGACCACATACGAGGTTAGCTCGGTCGCGACGGTCGTCGGGGGCCACACGCGCGTTCAGGACGACTATCAGGGCGGGGTCGAATCGATCATCCGGCTTGACGACGAGTACCCCCTCGAAACGCTGCAGGGAATCGAGGAGTTCTCTCACCTTGAGGTGATCTGGCACTTCCACCTGGCGCAGCCAGAAGACGTACAACTTCACGCGCGTAGCCCCCGGGGGAACCAGCGCTGGCCGGCAACTGGAACCTTCGTCCACCGCAATCACCGGCGGCCGAACCAGCTGGCAGTCAGCCACCCGCGGCTGCTCAAGGTGGACGGCCGAGATCTCCTGGTCACCGACCTCGACGCTGTCGATGGGACGCCCATCATCGACTTGGGCCCGCACTTTGAGCAGATGGGGCCACGGGGCCCGGTCCAACAGCCGCCCTGGCCCGCCGAGATGCTCGTCGACTACTGGCACGATGCGTCAAAGCGTCCGTAATTCGTTGGCCAAAGCCGGGGGTGGGCGCTTGGTGGTGCTGGTGGGAGGCATTCGCCTTCCTCCAAGCGCAGTGCAGCCCACTTGGTGGCCGTCGCCTGGACGCCCGCGCGTTCTGGTTGGGTGGGAATGTCACTCACGCGTGCGATACCCCGGCCCAACCTGCATCGGCAGCAGAGTTGAAGCCGAACACCATGGGACGTCAGCGGGCGCAGAGCATCGCCGCGTGGCTCCCCGACACAGAGCGCGATCTGGCTGGCCACTTGCTGGCGTTCGCGTCGTGAGTCGTCCCGGCGTGCTGGCGCGGTGAGGGCGAGCTGCTGGGTGGCCGGCCCTACTGGGGGTGAGTCTCGTCGACCACCCAGGACAGGTACGCCGTCGACCCTCCGGTCACGGGCAGTGTGATCCACTGGGGGACTTCATACGGATGCTTCTCGTGCAGCCACGCCTCCAGTGCTGGGAGGTGGTCTACCGACGTCATGTACGAGATCCGTCACTCTTGTGCCGCTTCGACCTTCCCCTTCCACCAGTAGAAGGCGGTGATGGGCGCATCTATGTGGACGCCCGCCGCCAGCTTGCTCTCAACCGCGCCTCGGGCGAGAGCCTTCGCCTGATCCTCGTTGTCACTGGTCGTCTGCGCGATCACGATCTCGTGGGCCATACGTCTACCTCTCCAGCTCGGATACCGCGACCCTATCCAGCTGCCGACGGGTGGTGGACACCAGCGGGGATGGGTTGGACTCACCTACCGACCTGATCATTCATGCAGCGGCCCACGGTCCCGGGTGGGGAGCGCCGCTTCACCTTCCCGGTGAAGGTCACCTCATCGAGAAGGTCGGGTAACGGCTACGTGGCCTCGGCGTGTGCGTGCCGCCCAACGGGCTGTGGCGGAGGGACCCCTGGTGCCCTCGGGGTGATGCATTGTTCAGCCCACGGCAGACGAGAAAGAGCGCCAAGGGACTGGAAGCTCTTTCGAGACCATGTCAACGTAAATCGTCCCGGAAAACACCAGGTCAGGAAAGGGATGCGGACTCCTGGTGGGGGCGCGCCGACCCGCCGCACGACAGCCCGCAGCCGACTCGTTCGGTCTCGTGACCGAGCGTCCGACTCCACGGAGGTCCACCTGTCTAAGCCCGCTATCCGGTCTGTCCGCTTCACCGCCCCCATCCTCTTGGCGCTAGGCGCCCTGAACGCGTGGACGGCCCATAGGACTGAGGACTACGGATCTCTCTCCACGGCGCTGTGCCTTTGCGTCTGCGCCGTCGGCCTGTTCGGCGAGGGTCTGCTGCAACGTGGCCAACGTGGCTACCGCCGTGACAGCACGGTCCTCGCACACGTCGCGGCGCATCCTGGAGCCGCAACTCGCCACTAGCCCGAGCCGTCGGCGCCCCGGAGCGTGTTGTCGCTCGGAGCCTCGACCGTCTTACCGATGACGGTCTGCTGATGCTGGTCACTGACGGCGCAACTCCTGCGCTGCGGTCCTAGCGATTGGCGTCATGACCTGTGCTGGAGCAGAGGGCACACCCTCTGGCGCGCTGGGCGATACATAGCAGACGATCCCCGGTTAGCGAAACCGGGGATCGTGCGGACCATTGGTGTTGCTCGTCTTCAGCTGCGCTGGGCGGTGGAGCTATGGCGGGCTGGCATAGAGATTCGCCCGCGGGCTAGTGGGTGGGTAACGAGCAAATTCTGTCTAAATTGAGAGGCGTGAGTACCCTGTCTGATCCGATCAAAAAACTGCCACCAAACTCGAAGGGGAAGGTCAGGTATCGATTTGTTGTCGATGTAGGGGCAGATCCGGAGACTGGTAAACGTAAGCAGTTGATGCGCACTTTCGATTCCCTGAAGGAGGCGAAAGCCGCGTACGCCAACATAGCGAATCGGCGGAACGAAGGTTCGCTCGTGCCGCCCAACAAGATCACCGTGAATGAGTGGCTCGATCGGTGGCTGGCAATGAAAGCGGAGGATCTCGAAGAGACCACCATCTACAATTACAGAATCAGCCTAGAAAGGGTCCGCGGAAGGCTCGGTGAGATACGGCTTCAAGATCTCACTGAAGAGCACGTGGAGGAGTGGAGGGACTGGGCGCTGGCTCATGGCCGCGTACGTGGCAAGAGGGCTGGTACACCACTCAGCGTCACGAGTGTGGATATGAGCCTATCCCGATTCAAGGAGGCGCTGGCAAGGGCTGTTACGCGACGCTTGGTGCAAATGAACGTGGCTGAACATGTAAACATCCCTCGCAGGGTGCGGAAAGAGGAGCGAAAGACTAAGGAAGAAGTCCCGCCCTGGAATGTTAAGGAGGTTCAAAGGTTCATCCAGGGCATTCAGGTAGAGCGTCTTTACGCTCCGCTCCTTCTGTCGCTCATGGGTCTTCGCCCGGCTGAAGTTTGCGGCCTTAGATGGGAGGACGTTGACTTGGAGAACGCCACTATTGTCATCGCCAACACGCGCACCATGATGGGTAATCGGTATGTGGTGGAGAAGGACACGAAGTCGCTCGCTGGTGAGCGGGACCTGCCATTGCCGACTCCAGCGCTTGCCGCTCTAAAAGCCTTCAAGGCTCTCCAGGCCGAGGAGAGGCTTGCTTTGGGGGAGGCGTATGAAGTGTCTCCCTATGTGGTGGTGCATGAGTCGGGACAAGCCTTCACGATGAAGCAGCTCCGGCGGCGGGCGTACCGGCTCATGCACCTTCTTGGACTTCGTCGCGTCCGGCTCTACGACGCCCGCGCGTCCTGCTTCACCTTCCTAGCCAACAACGGCGTGCCGGACCATATCCTCGCGCGATGGGCTGGCCATAAGAACGTCAAGACGACCAAGAAGTGGTACGTCAAGCCGAATGTAGAGGACCTCCGCGATGCCGCTTCCACATGGGATAGCTTCCACGGCGGCGTGGAGCAGCAGCGGGCGCCGCGCGATCTGCCGACAAGACGACCCGCCCCGTCGTCCGGCCGACGGAGATGAGACGGATTCATGCCGACCTGCGGGCAGCCGCGACTGGGCGACATTCGTCTCGGTACGCAGGGTCCTGATCAAGGAGAGGTCGGTCTTCCTACGCACGCGCTGTTCACGCGTTGGCGGGCGTGGCGCCTGACGGGCCTGCACGCTGATGGCCCCCCGCCCGCCGAGGGGTGCCACAGCCAATCTGCACCGAACCCTCCTTGCGGGCTGGCCAGAGACGCCAGCTCTCGCGCACCCTCCGGAGGAGGAGGCCCGGCGTATCGTCCGAGCGAACACCGGAGTGGGTGAGCCGAGGAGGTTCACCCCGCCGATGTGTAATTTTGTGAGAGATGAGAGGGTCAGCCGGGTGAGCGAGACACTGACGAACACCCTGCAATACCGCTCTGACGGGCCAAAAGACGCTCCTGTCCTGGTCTTGGGTCCCTCACTGGGTACCACATGGCACATGTGGGATCGCCAGATACCCGAGCTGGCGGGGGCCTGGCGGGTCGTGCGGTTCGATCTGCCGGGGCACGGGGGAGCGCCCGCCGAGCCCGCCCATCTGGTCGCCGAGCTCGGCGACCGCCTGATCGCCACCCTCGACGGGCTCGGCGTGAGCCGGTTCGGATACGTGGGCTGCTCCATCGGCGGGGCCATCGGGGCCGACCTGGCCCTGCGCCACCCGCACCGGCTCGCCTCGCTGGCCCTGGTCGCGGCCTCCGCCCGGTTCGGCACCGCCGACGAGTACCGCCAGCGCGGGGTGGTCGTGCGCACCAACGGCATGGACCCGATGGCGCGCTCCGCGCCCGAGCGCTGGTTCACCCCCGCCTACGCCGCCGCGCAGCCCGCGATCGTCGAGTGGGCCGTGCAGATGGTGCGCACCACCGACCCCGCCTGCTACGTAGCGGCCTGCGAGGCGCTCGCCGCCTTCGACATCCGCGCCGAGCTGGGCCGCATCACCGTTCCCACGCTCGCCCTGGTCGGCGCCGAGGACCGGGTGACCGGGCCCGGCGAGGCACGCACCCTGGTCGCGGGCATACCGGGGGCCGGCCTCGCGGTGGTGCCCGGCGCCTCGCACCTGGCGCCGGTCGAGCAGCCGGGCGCCGTCACCGATCTCCTCGTACGCCACTTCTCCACGTCCTGGCAGGAGACGCTCACCGCGATCCCCGCGCCCGCCCCGGCCCACGCGGCGCCGCCCGCGCCCCCGACCGCCCAGCCCCCGCTCGCCCCGCAGACCCCCTTGGCCCCGCTGGTCCCGCTCGCCCCGCAGGCCCCGGCGCCGGCCCCGGAAGAGGCCCCCGCCTCCGGCGAGCCCGCCGTGCTCCCCGACGCGGCGGCGGACGCGTACGAGAGCGGCATGCGGATCCGCCGCGAGGTGCTGGGCGACGCGCACGTGGACGCCGAGCGGGCCGGCGCCGACGCCTTCAGCGGTGACTTCGACGAGCTCACCACCCGCCACGTCTGGGGCGAGGTGTGGTCGAGGGACGGCCTCGACCGGCGGACCCGGGCCGTGGTGGCGCTGGCCTCGCTCGCCACGGGCGGCCACCTGGACGACCTCGCCGCCCACACCCGCGCCGCGCTGCGCGCCGGACTGACGCCCGAGGAGATCAGGGAAGTGCTGATCCAGACCGGCGTGTACTGCGGCGTCCCGGCCGCGAGCGCCGCGTTCCGGGTCGTGGCGGCGGTCGTGCGCGAGGAGACGACCCCGCGCTGACGGCTCGGCTCCCCCCGGCCGCGCGGTGCGGGGAGCAGGATGGAGCCATGAACCTGAAGCTGACCAAGAAGACCCATGCCTGCGTCCAGCTGGAGAAGGACGGCCGGACGCTCGTCATCGACCCGGGCACGTTCAGCGAGCGCGACGCCGCGCTCGGTGCCGACGCGATCCTCGTCACCCACGAGCACCCCGACCACTTCGACGAGGACCGGCTGCGGACCGGCCTCGAAGCCAACCCGGCCGCCGAGATCTGGACCCTGCGCAGCGTCGCGGAGCAGCTCTCGGCGGCCTTCCCCGGCCGCGTCCACACCGTCGGCGAGGGCGACACCTTCAGCGCGGCCGGCTTCGACGTCCAGGTGCACGGCCGGCTGCACGCGGTGATCCACCCCGACATCCCGCGCATCACCAACATCGGCTTCCTGGTGGACGGTTCGGTCTTCCACCCCGGGGACGCGCTCACCGTCCCGGGCCAGGCCGTGGACACCCTGATGCTCCCGGTGATGGCACCCTGGAACAAGATCTCCGAGGTCATCGACTACGTACGCGAGGTCAAGCCGCGGCGCGCCATCGACATCCACGACGCCCTGCTCACCGACCTCGCCCGGCCGATCTACGACACGCAGATCGGCCACCTCGGCGGGACCGATCACGGCCGTCTGGCGCCCGGCGGGACGACGCGACTGTGACTGTCGGACCCGGGCGGTAGGTTGGGATCCATGCGCATCGCCACCTGGAACGTCAACTCGATCACCGCCCGGCTGCCCCGTCTGCTGGCCTGGCTGGAGAGCACCGGCACGGACGTGCTGTGCGTCCAGGAGACCAAGACCACCGCCGAGGGCTTCCCCGCCGCCGAGCTGCGCGAGCTGGGCTACGAGTCCGCGGTCAACGCCACCGGCCGGTGGAACGGGGTGGCCCTGATCTCCCGCGTGGGCCTGGACGACGTGGTGCTCGGCCTGCCCGGCGGCCCCGACTACGACGGCACGCAGGAGCCGCGGGCGATCTCCGCCACGTGCGGCGGGGTGCGCCTGTGGTCGGTCTACGTGCCCAACGGCCGCGAGGTCGACCACGACCACTACACCTACAAGCTGACCTGGCTGGAAGCCCTGAAGGCGGCCGTCGCCGAGGACGCCGCGGGAGCGCGCCCCTTCGCGGTGCTGGGCGACTTCAACGTGGCCCCGACGGACGAGGACGTCTACGACCCGGCGGTCTTCGCCGGCCTCACCCACGTCACCCCCGCCGAGCGCGCCGCGCTGGCCGCCCTGCGCGAGGCCGGCCTCGGCGACGTGGTGCCCCGGCCGCTGAAGTACGACCGTCCGTACACGTACTGGGACTACCGCCAGCTTGCCTTCCCCAAGAACCGCGGCATGCGCATCGACCTGGTCTACGGCAACGAGCCCTTCGCCAAGGCGGTCAAGGACAGCTATGTCGACCGCGAGGAGCGCAAGGGCAAGGGCGCGTCCGACCACGCGCCGGTCGTCGTCGACCTGGAGGTGTGATCCCGGCCGGCGGGCCACATGCGGTCGGCCCGCCCCATGGGTCGGCGCCACACAGGCCGGCGCCACACAGGCCCGCACCTCACCGGCCCCGCGCCCCATGGGCCGGCGCCACACCGCCCCCGCGTGCCCTGTAGTGCATCGACGCCGCCCAGTGGGAGTCTGGATCGTATGAACTTCCTCCAGAACTGGCGAAAGCGGCACTCCACGGCGCGCGGGCTCGCGGTCGCCGAGGCCGTCAGGGAAGACCCGGAGGGTGTCGCGGAGGTCCTCTCCGAATGCGAGCTGCTGCGCACCAGGGCCTGGCAGAGCAAGCTCGAACTCGACGACTCCCCGGGCTCGTTGGAGGCGCTCGACCAGCTGCCCCCGCGCTGGCGAGACGACCCGGAGGAGCTGCCCTGGCTAGGCAACGACGCCGGGCTCTATCTGGGCACCGTCATCGTCCGGGCCGTCCCGGGCGCGAGCTGGGACGTGTGGCCCAGTGGCCGGCCCGTGGTGCGGCTGGCCTCGGGCCGTGAGATCGACGTGGTGGACGCGGGCCTGAGCTGGGCCACGACCGGCGCTCCCGAGCTGTTCCAGGTGTACGCCGAGGCCTCGGAGGCCTGAGCGGCGGCGCCCAGGGGCGTCCCGCACCCCGCTCGGGCCAAAATACGGTTTATGCCCTATTCGTGCGTGTCGGGATGAAGTCCCTTACCGGGCTGGATAGTTTGCGCTGACCTCGACACCGCGATGAGTGGGCAGGACAGCGTATGGCCGTCGATCCGTTGATCGAGCTGCGTGACGTCAACAAGTACTACGGGAAGCTGCACGTCCTCCAGGACATCAACCTCACCGTCGGGCGCGGAGAGGTGGTGGTGGTCATCGGTCCGTCCGGCTCCGGCAAGTCCACGCTCTGCCGGACGATGAACCGCCTGGAGACCATCGAGTCCGGCGCCATCGCCATCGACGGCAGACCCCTCCCGGAGGAGGGCAAGGGCCTGGCCCAGCTCCGCGCGGAAGTGGGCATGGTCTTCCAGTCCTTCAACCTCTTCGCGCACAAGTCCGTCCTCGCCAACGTCTCGCTCGCCCAGACCAAGGCCCGGGGCCGCAAGAAGGAGGAGGCGGACCGGCGCTCGCGCGAACTCCTGGACCGGGTCGGCCTCGCCTCCCAGGCGGACAAGCTCCCCGCCCAGCTCTCCGGCGGCCAGCAGCAGCGCGTGGCCATCGCCCGCGCCCTGGCCATGGACCCCAAGGTCATGCTCTTCGACGAGCCCACCTCCGCGCTCGACCCGGAGATGATCAACGAGGTGCTCGAAGTCATGCAGCAGCTGGCGCGGGACGGCATGACGATGGTCGTGGTCACCCACGAGATGGGCTTCGCGCGCTCGGCCGCCAACCGCGTCGTGTTCATGGCCGACGGCCGCATCATCGAGGACCGCACCCCCGAGGAGTTCTTCACCAACCCGCGCAGCGACCGGGCCAAGGACTTCCTCTCCAAGATCCTCAAGCACTGAGCGGGGGTGTACGCAACGATGATGCCCAAGCGACGCGCGCTCGCCGTCCTGCTGCTCGTCCTGGTCCTGGCCGGCTGCGGCAAGTCGGGCAGCCCGCCGGTGAAGGGCCCCAAGGCCGACCAGCTGCCGCACTACGCCGTGGCCAAGGACTTCAGCCTGCCCGACTCCCCGGTGTGGCGGCGGGCCAAGAACCGCGGCCACCTGGTGGTCGGCGCCAAGGAGGACCAGCCCTACCTGGGCGAGAAGGACCCGGCCACCGGCGTCTACAGCGGCTTCGACATCGAGATCGCCAAGATGATGTCGGCCTCCCTCGGCTTCGACCCCCGGACGATCCAGTTCAGGACGATCGCCTCGGCCAACCGCGAGACCGCGCTGCAGAACGGCCAGGTCGACTACTACGTCGGCACCTACACCATCAACGACAACCGCAAGAAGCTCGTCGGCTTCGCGGGCCCGTACTACATGGCCGGCCAGGCCCTGCTCGTGCGCACGGACGAGGACGGCCTCACCGCCCCCCAGGACTTCGCCGGCAAGCGGGTCTGCTCGGCCGCCGGGTCGACGCCGTTCCAGCGGATGGAGAAGGACTACCCGAAGGTCGACATGGTCGCCTACGACACCTACTCGGTGTGTGTGGACAACCTGCTCACCTTCCAGGTCGCCGCCGTCACCACCGACGACACCATCCTGAGCGGCTACGCGGCCAAGGTGCCCGACGAACTCAAGGTCGTCGGCAAGCCGTTCTCCAAGGAGCCGTACGGCATCGGCGTCCCCAAGGGCGACACCGCGCTGCGCTTCGCGCTCGACGACGCCATCGAGGCCCGCGAGAAGAACGGCGACTGGAAGAAGGCGTACGCCGCCACGCTCGGCCTGTCCGGCCGTCCGGCCGCGCCCGCCCCGCCCATCGACCGCTACCCGGCGAGCTGAGGCCCCCGTGGACGTACTCACCAAGAACTTCTCGCTGTACGGCAAGGGCTTCCTCGGCACCGTCGAACTGACCGTCTACGCCTCCGCGCTCGCCCTGGTGCTCGGCTTCGTCATGGCGTCCTGCCGCGTCTCGCCGGTCGGCTCGTTCCGGGTGCTGGGCACCGTGTGGGTGACGGTGCTGCGCAACACCCCGCTGACGCTGCTGTTCTTCGCCGTCCTGCTCGGCCTGCCGCGCTTCGGCCTCGTGCTGCCCTTCCAGCTCTTCGCGGTGATCGCGCTCGGCTGCTACACCTCCGCGTTCATCTGCGAGGCGCTGCGCTCCGGCATCAACACCGTGCCCAAGGGGCAGGGCGAGGCGGCCAGGAGCCTCGGGATGACCTTCGGGCAGACCCTGTCCACGGTGGTGCTCCCGCAGGCGTTCCGGTCCGTGATCCCGCCGGTCGGCTCCACGCTGATCGCGCTCGCCAAGAACTCCGCGATCGCCGGGGCCTTCAGCGTCACCGAACTCCTCGGCACGTACAAGACGCTGAGCGAACTCGGCTACAACATCATCTGGACCTTCGTCTGGATCGCGATCGGCTACCTGATCATCACCCTCTTCATCAGCGCCGTCTTCAACATCCTCGAAAAGCGCTGGGGAGTCGCCCGATGACCGCGCCACTGGCCAAGGAATCCACCGCCCTCTACGACATCCCCGGGCCCAGGACCCAGCAGCGGCACCTGGTGTACGGGATCATCTCGACGGTCCTGATCCTCGCCCTGGTCGGCTGGATCATCCATCTCCTGTTCGCCACCGACCAGTTCACGTCGGCGAAGTGGAGCCCCTTCGAGTACAAGGGCATCCAGGAACTCCTGCTGCGCGGGCTCGGCAACACCCTGCGGGCCTTCGCGTTCGCCTCGGTGTTCTCGATCGCGCTCGGCGCGGTGCTGGCCACCGGGCGGCTTTCCGAGCACCGGCCGCTGCGCTGGATCGCGACCCTGCTCGTCGAGTTCTTCCGCGCCATGCCCGTCCTCGTGATGATCTTCTTCATCTTCGTGGCCCTGAAGGTGCAGCCGCTGCCGGCCCTGGTGGCCGGGCTCACCCTCTACAACGGATCGGTGCTCGCCGAGATCTTCAGGACCGGCGTCAACTCCGTGGAACGCGGCCAGAAGGAGGCGGCATTCTCACTCGGCATGCGCAAGACGCAGGTCATGACGTACGTGCTGGTCCCGCAGGGGGTCCGGGCCATGCTGCCGACCATCATCAGCCAGCTGGTGGTCGCCCTGAAGGACACCTCGCTCGGCTTCCTGATCACCTATGAGGAGTTCCTGCACGCGGGGAAGCTCATCGCGTCGAATCTCGACTACGATTTGCCGTTCATCCCCGTGGTGATGGTGATCTCGCCGATCTACATCGGGATGTGCATGCTGCTCTCCTGGTTCGCCACCTGGATGGCCAGGAGACAGAAGCGCAATCCCAAGACGGAGGCCGTGGACGTCGCACCGGCCGAACCAGGGACCCTGCTGCCGCGGGGTGTTCCCCCGGGGCCCTGAGTCCTCGGGAGAGCAGTGGCCGAGGGGGCAGGAACCCAACCGGCAGCAGCCGGTGATCACTTCTCGCGGAGTGGGACCGCAGGACACGGCGTGTCCTGCGCGGGCGAGGAGAAGGTCAGCTGCGCGCCGAGCGGGTCGCCGAGGCCGAGCGGGCCCACGTCGTGGAGGTGTGCGACGGGGGCGCCGCTCTCCTTGGTCCGGCGGCGCCCGTTCCCCGGGCCACCGGCGTCAGTTGCCCGCTGCCCGGGCCAGCGCGCTCTTCGCCTTCCAGGCGTCGTACGTCAGGTTCCACTCGCCGTAGCCGTTGTTGACGGCCTGGGTGCCCTTGGCGTCGTCACCGGTTATCTCGAACGGGTCGCCCACCTGCGCCCAGCCGTAGACGAACTTGGCGTCGGCGTCGCTCATGCCGAGGCAGCCCGAACTCTTGTTGGCGGAGCCGAAGTACGGGGCGTTCCACGGGGCCGCGTGCGCGTACATGCCCGACCAGGTCAGACGCATCGAGTAGTCGACCATCTTGTTGTAGGAGTCGCCGAGGCCGACCGTCTCCGAGTTCATGTTGATCGTCCCCTCCTTCGCCATCAGGACGGTCCTGCCGCGCCAGGACGCCTTGTCTCCGCCCGGCGTGCCGCCCGACATCGGGACGTCCTTCACCAGCTGCCCGTCGCTGAACAGCTTGATGCGGTGGCTGTCCAGGTCGGCCTTGACCACCTGGTTCCTGCCGACGGTGAAGCCGGTCCTGTAGTCCTTCACGAACCAGCCGCCCGAGGGGCCCGAGTCGACGCCCGCGAGGTCGGCCTCCAGGGTCACCCGGGTGCCCGGCTTCCAGTAGTCCTTGGGGCGCCAGTCCACCCGGGAGCGGCCCGAGTAGTCCTCCATCCAGCCCCAGGTCCCCTCGGTGCTGTTGGACGTCGTCACCTTGAGGTGCTTCTCGACGTCGGCCTTGTTCTTCACCGGGTGGTCGAACACGATCGACAGCGGCTGGGCGACGCCGACCGTGGTGTCCTTGCCGGGGGCCAGCGTCACCTTGTTGACCTTGTCGGGCGCCGCCGTCGCGAACTCGGCCCTCGCCCCGCCCCCGTCGCCGTCCTTGGCCTCGACCGTGTACGAGGTGCCGGGCGCGGCCGGGCGGTCGGAGGTCCACGTCCTGCCGTCGGCGGACACCGTGCCGGTCAGCTTGCCGCCCTTGGCGTCGGTGACCGTCACCGCCTGGAGCCTGCCGTCGGCGAGCGTCACCTTCACCGGTTCGCCCGCCTTCGCCTGACGGCCCGTCAGGTTCACCGATATCTCGGTCTTCTTCTGGGCCTTGAGGTCGGACTTGGCGTCCCCTGAGGACGCGTCCCCGCCGCCGCAGGCGGTCAGCGCGGCGGCCAGGACGGCCGTCGTGGCGAAGGCGGCGCTACGGACAGGACGGCGGGAGAGGATGCGGCGGCTTGTGCGGCTCAACTGGAAAACCTCCGTTGTACATGCTTTTCCGTAGGTGAGAGTCACCGATCGGACTTTAGGTTGCGGGGCGCGCCGGGAAACTCGGAATGCGGTGTGTGACAAGGACCGCAGAGAAACGGTCACCGTCCCGTCACATGCGCCGTGCCGATCCGTCATGGACCGCTGTGAACATCCTGTGAACCCCCGCAGGACCGACGACGGGGCGCACTTGGGAGGCCACGGACGTGTCCGCACTGCTGGTGACCGGCGACCGGGATCAGGACGCCGGGGTGCGCGCCCTCGGCGCCGACGAGTACCGGTCCTTCGTGGCGGGCCGTACCGACGTCAGTTTTCTGCAGTGCCCCTCATGGGCCGGCGTGAAGGACCAATGGATGTCGGAACGGGTCGGATGGTCCCTTGACGGGGGCCAATTGACCGGTGCCGCACAGATCCTCTACCGGCAATTCCCGGGCACCCGGAAATACTTCGCCTATCTGCCGGAAGGGCCGGTCGCCGATTGGGGCGACCCCGAAATGGACCGCTGGCTCGGCCCGTTGATGCGCCATCTGCGCAAGGCCGGCGCCTTTGCCGTGCGGATCGGACCGACCCCCGCCTACCGGCGCTGGGACGCCTCCCGGCTCAAGGCCGCCACCGGACCGGGCCGCCGGATCGGCGACGTCCTGGCCACCGAGGTCGACCCGCTCGGCTCCGCCGTCGCCGAACGGCTGCGCACCCGCGGCTGGAGCCGCTGCGGCGGTGACGACGACGGCGACGCCGACGCCCAGCCCCGCCATGTCTTCCGGCTGCCGCTGGCCGGACGCGGCACCGAGGAGCTGTGGGCCGGGCTCAATCAGGAGTGGCGGCGCAATGTGCGCACCGCGCACAAGGCGGGCGTGCGGATCGTCACCGGCCAGGCGGCCGACCTGCCCGAGTTCTACCGGCTGCTGCGGATCACCGAGGAGCGCGACGGCTTCCGGCTCGGCCGCTCACTCGCGTACTACCAGCGGCAGTACGAGGCGCTCAACGCCGAACAGCCCGGCCGGATGCGGCTCTGCCTCGCCGTGCACCAGGGCGAGGTGCTGGCCGCCCACACCATGATCACGGTCGGCCGGCAGGTCTGGTACCAGACCGGCGCCTCCGCCGACCACCGCCGCGAGGTCCGCCCCAGCAACGCCCTGCAGTGGCAGATGATCCAGGACGCCCAGGCGCAGGGGGCCCAGGTGTACGACATGCGCGGGGTACCCTCCACTCTTGATCCGCGGGACCGGCCCTTCGGCCTCCTGCGCTGGAAACTCGGCACCGGGGGGCAGGTCGTCGAGACGCTGGGGGAGTGGGAGACATCCATGGGCGGAACCGCCAACAACGCGCTGTACCGGGCCTTCCAGGCCTATCTGGCCCGCCGGTGACCACGACCGTCACCCCCGGCACCGGCAAGGGTTCCGCGCTGCTGCGCAGCAGCGCGCTGATGGCGGCGGGCTCCGTCGTCTCGCGCGCCACCGGCTTCGTGCGCTCCGCGGTCGTGGCCGCCGCGCTCGGCGTCGGGCTGCTCGGCGACGGCTACGCGGTCGCCAACAACGTCCCCAACATCCTCTACATGCTCCTCATCGGCGGCACCCTCAACGCGGTCTTCGTACCCGAGCTGGTGCGCGCCGCCAAGGAGCACGCCGACGGCGGCGCCGCCTACACCGACCGGCTCATGACGGCGTGCGCCACCGCGCTGGCCGTCGTGACCGCGCTCGCGGTGTTCGCGGCCCCGCTGATCGTCGGCGCCTACACCGACTACACCGGCGCCCAGGCCGGCCTCACCATCGCGCTCGCCCGCTACTGCCTCCCGCAGATCCTCTTCTACGGCCTGTTCACCCTGTTCGGGCAGGTGCTCAACGCGCGCGGCCGGTTCGGCGCCATGATGTGGACCCCGGTCCTCAACAACCTCGTCGTCATCGCGGTGTTCGGGCTCTACCTCGCCCTGGCCGCGGGCGGCGGCGCCACCCTGAGCGCGGGCGAGGCGCGCCTGCTGGGCTGGGGCACCACCGCCGGCATCGCCGTGCAGGCCCTGGCGCTCGTCCCCTCGCTGCGCTCGGCCGGGTTCCGCTGGCGGCCCCGGTTCGACTGGCGCGGCAGCGGGCTCGGCCGGCCCCTGAAGTCGGCCGGCTGGGCGGTGCTGCTCGTCGTCTCCAACCAGCTCGCCTACTGGGTGGTGACCCGCCTCGCCACCTCCGCGGGCGCCCGTGCCGACGCCGAGGGCGTCGCCGGGGGTGCCGGCTACACCGCCTACACCAACGCGTACGTGCTCTGGATGGTGCCGCACGGCATCGTCACCGTCTCCCTGGTCACCGCGCTCATGCCGCGGATGAGCCGGGCCTCGGCGGACGGCGACCTCGCCGGGGTGCGCGCCGACGTCTCGTACGGGCTGCGGACCTGCGGCGCGGCGATCGTGCCCGCCGCCTGCGCGCTGTTCGCGCTCGCGCCCTGGATCCTCGGCGCCGTCTTCGAGTACGGCAGGACCGGCGCCGCCGACATCACGGTGATGGCGGGCATGCTCATGGCCTTCGCGCCCGGCCTGATCGCGCTCTCGGGGCAGTACGTGCTGTCCCGGGGCTTCTACGCCCTCGGAGACACCCGCACCCCGTTCCTGCTCAACCTCGTCATCGCCGGGGTCAACGCGGGCCTCACCGTGGTGGCCTACCTCGCGCTGCCCCCGCGCTGGGCGGTGACCGGCATCGCCGGCGCCTACGCGGTGGCACTGTTCGCCGGGCTCGCGGTCACCGCGTACACCCTCAACCGCAGGCTCGGCGGCGGCCCGCTCCTGCGGTCCGCGGCGCTGCGCGCACAGCTGCGGCTGCTCCTGGGCTGTGTGCCGGCCGCCGCCGCGGCGTACGCGGTGGCGCGCGCCGCCGACGGGCTCGGCGCCGTCGCGGCGGCCGGGGCCGGCACCCTGGCGCTCGCCCTCGTCCTGGCCGTACTGGCCCGGCCGCTCGGGCTCACGGGAATCGACGCCGTGCTCGACAAGGTGCGCGGCGGCGGCAGACACCGAGCCCGGTGACGGGACAAAAGAGACGGTTGGGATACTGACGCCTATGCCTCGCGTGCTCCTCATAGAAGACGACCCCTCCGTTCGCGAAGGGGTCGAGCTCGGCCTGCGCAGGCGCGGCCACGAGGTGCTGGCCGCCGGGACCGGCGAGGCGGGACTCGCCTCGCTCGCCACCTTCCACCCCGATCTGGTGCTCCTCGACCTGATGCTGCCCGGCATGAACGGCGTCCAGGTCTGCCGCCGCATCCGCGACACCAGCCAGCTGCCGATCATCATGCTCACCGCGCGCGGCGACGACTTCGACGTGGTGATCGGCCTGGAGGCCGGGGCCGACGACTACATCGTCAAGCCCGCCCGCACCGAGGTCATCGAGGCCCGCATCCGGGCGGTGCTGCGCCGCCTCGCCGACCCCGTCACCCGCACCGGGCCCGAGCTGCACGGCGAGCTCGCCCTGGACCGGGCGGGACTGACCGCCGCCAAGAACGGCGAGCGCCTCGCCCTCGCCCCGTCCGAACTGAAGCTCCTGCTGCACCTCGCGGCCTCGCCCGAGCAGGTCTTCAGCCGCCAGCAGCTCCTCGAATCGGTGTGGGAGCACAGCTACCACGGCGACGCCCGCCTGGTCGACGCCTGCGTGCGGCGGCTGCGCCAGAAGCTCGGCGACACCGCGGGCACCGACGGCACCCCCCGCTACATCCAGACCGTGCGCGGCTTCGGCTACCGCTTCGGGCCGCTGTGAGACTCCCCTCCCGCCGCACCCGGCGGCTCGGCCTGCGCTCCCGGCTGATCGCCGCGTTCCTCCTGGTGGCCGCGATCAGCGCGCTCACCACCGCGGCCCTCACCTACCAGTCGGCCCGCTCGGCCATCCTCAAGCAGGCCCAGGACCAGGCCGTCGACCAGTTCCGCGAGCAGATCGCCAACGAGTACTTCTCGCTGCCCACCTCCGTGCCGGCGCTGCAGAACAGCTGCCGCACCCTGGCCAGGTCGGGCAAGCCGCACCCCTGGTACGTGTTCGCCGAGTACGGCACGCTGCGCGCCTCCTCCACCAACCGGCCCACCTCGACGGTGATCACGGACGAGCTGCGCCGGCAGACCCACGCGAACGCGCACGGCTCGTTCCAGCGGGTGATCCAGGACGGCACTCCGTATCTGACCATCGGCATGCCGGTGATGTTCAACCAGGGCGTCGACCAGCAGCGCAGCGGGGTCTATCTCTACGCCGTGATGGACCTCAAGACCGAGAGCATCACCATCCGGGCCATGGTCTCGGCCGCCAAGAACGGCGCGCTGCCCGCGCTGGCGGTGGCCGTGGTGCCGGCCCTGCTCGCCGCACGCAGCGTGCTGCGGCCGGTGCGCGACCTGCGGCGGGCCGCCAGCAGCATGGGCAAGGGGCGCCTCGACACCCGGATCGAGGTCAAGGGCTCGGACGAACTGGCCGATCTGGCCTGGACGTTCAACGAGTCGGCCGAGGAACTGGAGCGCTCCGTCGAGGAGTTGCAGAAGGCCGAGGCCCGCGCCCGGCGTTTCGCCTCCGACGTCAGCCACGAACTGCGCACCCCGCTGGCCGGGATGCTCGCGGTGACCGAGGTCCTGGACGAGGACGCCGACGGGCTCGACCCGGACACGGCGCGCGCGGTGCGCCTGATCTCGGCCGAGACCGGCAAGCTGGCCACGCTCGTCGAAGACCTGATGGAGATCTCCCGCTTCGACGCCAGGGCCGCCGAGCTCCACCCCGACGAGGTGGACGTCGCCGAGACCATCCGCAAGACCCTCCAGCGGCGCCACTGGCAGGACCGCGTGATCACCGAACTCCCGGACGGCGTACGGGCGATGATCGATCCCCGGCGCTTCGACATCGTGGTGGCCAACCTCGTCGGCAACGCCCTGCGGCACGGCGCGGAGCCGGTGACCGTACGGCTGCGCCCCGCGTCCGGCGACCGGCCCCTGGTGGTGGAGGTCGCCGACCGGGGGCCCGGCATCGACGCGGCCGTCCTGCCGCACATCTTCGACCGGTTCTTCAAGGCGGACGCGGCCCGCACCCGCTCGGCGGGCAGCGGGCTCGGCCTCGCGATCACCCAGGAGAACGTGCGGCTGCACGGCGGCACCGTGCGCGCGGCGAACGGGCCGCGGGGCGGCGCCGTCTTCACGGTCGAGCTGCCCACCGGGGTCCTCGGGGCGCCCGCGCAGGCGGCGCGATGACCGGGCTCAGGATCCCCGCACTGCGGTCGGTGGCCGCGCTGGCGCTGGTGCCCGCCGGCCTGTTCGCGACGGGCTGCGGCATCCAGTCCACCGACGTCATCGCGGTGGGCGGCCCCGCGAGCGCGCAGGCCATGCCGCCCGTCGACGGCTCCACGGTGCTCTACTTCACGGGGCCCGAAGGCCTGATGCCCGTGGTGCGCGAAGGGCCGCGCCGACCGCCCCTGCCGCTGCTGTTCGCGGGCCCCGACAAGAACGAGCGGGCCGCCGGCATCCGCACCGAACTGCCCGCCGGAATCAGGCCGTTGAGGACGAGCGCGACCGACGCCCTGGTCACCGTCACGCTCGACGGGGACATCGCGGGCCTCTCCCCGCTCGCCCAGCAGCAGATCGCCTGCACGGCCCGCCAGGAGGTGACCCGCAGCCCCCGGACGCGGGTGATGATCGTCGGCGGCGCGACCTCGCTCGGGCCCGTCGACTGCCCGGGCACCGGGGACGGGCCGGGCTGAGCGGGGGGAGGGAGACGGGGCCGGCGGAGCGGGGCCGGGCGTCGCGCCGGGCGGGGGTCGGCGGCCGGGCGTCGCGCCGAGCGGGGTCGGCGGCCGGCCGGGCGTCGCTGTTGACTTCAATTCAGTAAACCCACGGGTAACACCCTGGCGCCCGCGCCGCCGAGGCCGCAAGCTCTGCGTGTGGAGAATTCAGCCAGCGCCCTACAGCCCGCCGCCCCGGTCGTCCTGCGGCTGCGGCGCTCCCTGACCTGGGTCCCGCTCGCCGCCGCCGTCGCGGTCGTGATCTGGGGCCTCGCCGCCGTAGCGGTCTTCGACGGCCCCAACGGGGACGTCGCCGGCCCCGTGATGAGCGCCGCCGGCCTCGTCCTGTTCGCCGCCGCGGCCACCTTCGTGGGGTACCTGGTGCGCCCGCTGCGCCTGGACGTGGACGCCGACACCTTCACCGTCCGGCTGCCGACCTGGCTCGCCGGGCGCGTCGACTGGGACGACGTCAGCGCCGTGACCGCCGTCGCCGTGCGCTCGGGCCCCAAGGTGCGCCGCTTCCTCGTCCTCGACCTGCGCTCACCCGCCCTGCCCTACATCAGCCGCCCCCGCTCGATGTACCGGCGCCTCGCGCCCGTGCTCGGCCGCGCCCCGGGGGCCCACGGGCTCTGCTTCGAGGAGCAGCTCTTCGTCTTCGACGCCTGCGCCGTCGCCTCGCTGGTGCGCCGGTTCGCGCCGGCGGAGGTCGCCGTCGAGGACCGCACGGCACAACCGGCCGACAGTCCCTGGCAGTTCTGACCGGCTTCTTGCCTCGCGGCAGAGCGACCGCCACCGTGTACGCGTACGTCCCGCGCGCCGACAGCACCACCCGCGGGCGCGTACGCCGACGACCGCTGCCCGGAATCGGAGTGTTCATGGCCGGATTCACACTGCCCCACACCCTCCACGGCGACGGCCCGCACCGGGTCGTCGCCGTGCACGGCTGGCTCGCCGACCGCGGCGACTACGCGGCCGTCCTGCCCGACCTCGACGCCGCCGCGTTCACCTACGCCTTCGTGGACCTGCGCGGCTACGGCGAGGCCAGGAACGCCTCCGGCGCGTTCACCACGAGCGAGGGCGCCCAGGACGTGCTGGCGCTCGCCGACCGGCTCGGCTGGCACCGCTTCTCCCTGATCGGCCACTCGATGGGCGGCGCCGTCGTCCAGCGCGTCCTCGCCGCCACCCCCGACCGGGTGCGGCGCATGGTCGGCATATCGCCCGTACCGGCCAGTGGCATGCCGATGGACGAGGCGACCCGTGCCCTGTTCACCGGGGCGGCCGAGTACCCGGCCAAGCGCCGCGCGATCATCGACCTCACCACCGGCGGCAACCGACCCGACGCCTGGCTCGACCGGATGACCTGGCGCTCGGTGGAGCGCAGCGACCCCAAGGCGTTCCGCGCCTGGCTCGACTCCTGGTCGGGCGAGGACTTCCACGAGGAGACCGAGGGCTCCCCGGTGCCCGCGCTCGCGGTGACCGGAGCGCTCGACCCGGCCATCAACGCCGAGTTCCTGCGCGGCACTTGGCTGCGCTGGTATCCGGCGGGCCAGCTCGTCGAACTGCCCCTGGCCGGCCACCACGCCATGGACGAGGCGCCGCTCGACCTGATCCGCACCGTCGAGGACTTCCTGCGGGCCGACCATGTCTGAGCCCCCGGCCGCCGCACGCACCGGCGCCCCGGGCCCGCACCGCCGTGACTGACCTCCCGGACGTCTTCGACCCGCGCCGGTACGCGACCGGCCCGCCGCACGCCGCCTACCGCGAGCTCCGCGACCGCCACCCGGTCGCCCGGCAGGCCGAGCCCGAGGTGCTCGGCTGGCCGGCCGGCCCCGGCTTCTGGGCGGTCACCCGGCACGCCGACGTCACGGCCGTCCTCAAGGACACGGGCACCTTCTCCTCCGCGCTCGGCGCCACCCAGATCCGCGACCCCGACCCGGCGGACCTGCCCTTCATCCGCCGCATGATGCTCAACCAGGACCCGCCGGAGCACCTCGCCCTGCGCCGCCTGGTGAGCCGGGCCTTCACCCCGGGCCGCGTCGAGCGCTTCGAGGCCACGGTGCGCGAGCGCGCCCGCACCCTGCTCACCGCGGCCCGCGACGGAGCCGAGGACGGGGTGCTCGACGCGGTCGCCGACGTCACCGACGACTACGCCCTGCTCAACCTCACCGATCTGCTCGGGGTGCCGCCCGGCGACCGGGGGCTGCTCCTGGAGTGGACCGAGCGGGTCATCGCCTACCAGGACCCGGACGAGCCCCCCGTCCGCGGCCCCGGCGGGCGGCCCGTCAACCCGCGCTCGCCCGCGATGCTGGCCGAGATGTTCGCGTACGCCCAGGAGCTCGCCGCCCACAAGCGCGCACGTCCGGCCGACGACATCATGACCTCGCTCGCCCACGCGCAACTCGCCGACGCCGAACTGGAGATGTTCTTCTTCCTGCTGACGGTGGCGGGCAACGACACGGTCCGCGCGGCCGCCCCCGGAGGTCTGCTCGCCCTGGCCGAACACCCGGCGCAGCGTGCTCTGCTGAGTGAACGTCAGGTGCCGGTGGACACGGCCGTCGACGAACTCCTGCGGTGGCACCCCCCGGTGCTGAGCTTCCGGCGCACCGCCGGGCACGCCACCGAACTCGGCGGGCAGCCGATCGCGGCGGGGGACAAGGTCGTGGTCTTCCACGCGTCGGCCAATCACGACGAGCGCGTCTTCACCGATCCGCACCGCCTCGACCTGGCCCGCAGCCCCAACCCGCACGTCTCCTTCGGCGACGGCCCGCACGTCTGCCTGGGCGCCCACTTCGCCCGGCTGCAGCTGAGAGTGCTGCACGAGGAGGCCCTGCGCGCCTGGCCCCGTACGGAACTCGCCGCCCCGCCCCGTCGTCTCGTCTCCAACTTCATCAACGGCATCAAGTCTCTCTACCTGAAGGTGAGTTGAGCACGGCGGGCGCGATGTGACGTTGGGCCGCCGGGGCGGTGCCCGGGCACCCCGGTGGCGACCGGGTCCGCCCGGGCGGACCCCGTGGGGAGTTCGTGCCCGTGTTCGACATGCCCATGACGTGGCCCCCGGCACGGCGTTACGCTGCGCGGACGTTCGCCTTCGGGAGGTAAGCATGCGTCGTCCCGCTGCCCGCACCCTGTCCCTCCTCGCCGCGGCGGCCGCGGTGGCCGCCTCGGTCGCGGCGGCCCCGCCCACCACGGCCGCGCCGCCGGGCCGCACCCCCGCCAAGGTGCCGGAGGTGATCGGCTACGGGGGAGCCGTCGCCAGCGCCGACGCCGACGCGTCCGCCGCGGGCCTCGACGTCCTGAAGCACGGCGGCAACGCGGTGGACGCGGCCGTCGCCACCGCGGCGGCCCTCGGCGTCACCGAGCCGTACTCCGCGGGCATCGGCGGAGGAGGCTACTTCGTCTACTACGACGCGGCCTCCCGCTCCGTGCACACCCTCGACGGCCGCGAGACCGCCCCCGCGTCGGCCACCTCCTCGCTCTTCCTGGAGAACGGCAAGCCGCTGTCCTTCGCGGACGCGGTGACCAGCGGACTCAGCGTCGGCACCCCCGGCACCACGGCCACCTGGGACCGGGCGCTCGACGCCTGGGGCACCAAGTCCCTCGGCTCCCTCCTCAAGCCCGCGGAGCGCCTGGCCCGCGACGGCTTCACCGTGGACGCCACCTTCCGCAAGCAGACCGCCGACAACCAGACCCGCCTCGCCGACTTCCCCGCCTCCGCCGCGCTGTTCCTGCCCGGCGGGCAGCCCCCGGCGGTCGGCTCCACCTTCAAGAACCCCGATCTGGCGCGCACCTACGAGGAGTTGGGGCGCAAGGGCGTCGACGCCCTGTACCGGGGCGACCTCGGCGCGGACGTCGTACGGACCGTCCGCACACCGCCCGTCGACCCGAAGTCCACCCGGGTGGTGCGCAAGGGCGACCTCACCGAGCAGGACCTGCGCGCCTACCGGGTGATGTTCCGGGCCCCCGCCAAGGTCGGCTACCGGGGGCTCGACGTCTACGGCATGCCGCCGTCCAGCTCCGGCGGCACCACCGTCGGCGAGGCGCTCAACATCCTGGAGCGCACCGATCTGTCCAAGGCCTCCGAGGTCCAGTACCTGCACCACTACATCGAGGCGAGCCGGATCGCGTTCGCCGACCGGGGGCGCTGGGTCGGCGACCCGGCCTTCGAGAAGGTGCCCACCCGTGGGCTGCTCTCGCAGCGCTTCGCCGACGCCCGGGCCTGCCTGATCAGGGACGACGCGGTCCTCACCAGCCCGCTCGCGCCCGGTGACCCGAGCCACCCCGAGGCGTGCGGGACGTCCGGCGCCGCGGCACCCACCACGTACGAGGGCGAGAACACCACGCATCTGACGGTGGCCGACAAGTGGGGCAACGTCGTCTCGTACACCCTGACGATCGAGCAGACCGGCGGCAGCGGGATCACCGTGCCGGGCCGCGGCTTCCTGCTCAACAACGAACTCACCGACTTCTCCTTCGCCCCGGCGAATCCCGCCGTCCACGACCCCAATCTGCCGGGCCCGGGCAAGCGCCCGCGCTCGTCCATCTCGCCGCTGATCGTGCTCGACCGCCACGACCAACCGGTGCTCGCGCTCGGTTCGCCCGGCGGCGCCTCCATCATCACCACCGTCCTCCAGACGCTGATCAACCACCTGGACCGCGGCATGCCGCTCGTCGACGCCATCGCGGCGCCGCGCGCCAGCCAGCGCAACGCCGCCAACACGGAGCTCGAACCCGCCCTCTACAACAGCCCGTTGAGGGCGGACCTCGAAGCACTGGGGCACTCCTTCACGCTGAACCCCGAGATCGGGGCGGCGACCGGAGTGCAGCGCCTGCCCGACGGGCGCTGGCTCGCCGCCGCCGAGCCGGTGCGGCGCGGAGGCGGCTCGGCGCTTGTGGTCCATCCGAGTGGAAAGCAGTAGAACCGGCCGAAGTTGCCGACGAGGCCCGTGGCCCCCGCCCTGAACGGCCGGGAACCACGGGCCTCTTGTCGCGGACGGGGCCGAAGCGGTGACGGGCGACGATCGGATGATCCGCACAACGGGTAAGGAAGCGGTCCCGACAGAAGGGTTGTCCACCCCCGTGCGCTCCAGACCGTTCACCCTCGCCCTCGCATCGGGCGCCGCCCTGCTCGCCGCGGCCGCTCTCCCCGCCACCGCGCGGGGCGCCGACGCCGTCCCGTCGACCGCGCGCGACCCGGCAGCGGCCGTCGCTCCGGCCGCCGGCGCCGACAACGGGCCGGTGGGGGCCGCCCAGCTCCTCGCCAAGACGCAGAGCTGCGCCCAGATCTCCCACGGCAAATACCGCACGGACCCCGGGGCGGAGGCCACCGTGCCCGTCTGCGGTCTGAACGGCGCCGTGTTCTGGACGGCCGATCTGGACATCGACTGCGACGGCCGGGTCGGCAAGGCCTGCAACAAGAAGACCGACCCGTGGTTCCAGCCCGAGACCCGCTTCCACCAGTCGAACGACACGCCGCTCGACGCGGAGCGGCTGCCGTACGTGGTGGTGCCGGGTGCGAGTGCCCGGTGGGACCACGCCGCGGCGGGCATCACGGGCGGCACGGTGGCGGCCGTCGTCTACAACAACAGCGTCGAGTACGCCGTCGTCGGCGACACCGGGCCCACCGCCACCATCGGCGAGGCCTCCTACGCCACGGCCAAGGCGCTCGGGATCGACCCGACGCCCCGGACCGGCGGGGCCCCGTCCGGCGTCACGTACATCCTGTTCAGGGACTCCCGCAGCGAGCCCATCGAGAGCCATGACGCGACGGTCGCCCTGGGCCGTGAACTGGCGCAGCGGTTCCTGGCCGCCAACTAGGGGGAGCACCCGGCCCGGCGGGAGCGTGCCTGCCGGGCCTGGCGCGAGCGTGCCTGCCCGGCCGGGGGCCCTGCCGGTGGGTGCCGGGTGCCACCGGCCGTGGGCTGCCGTCCGCGACCGTCCTGGAGGGCGGTGAGGACGGGCGGCCCGACGGGCACCGGTCCTAGAGGGCGGTCAGGACGCGCGGCCCATCGTGGGTGATGGCCACCGTGTGCTCGGCGTGCGCCGCCCGCGCCCCGCTCACCGTGCGCAGCGTCCAACCGTCGGCCGCCGGGTAGTAGCCGTCGGTGCCGTCGCCGATCACCATGGGCTCGATCGCGAGCACCATCCCGTGCCGCAGCCGCATGCCCCGCCCGGCCCGGCCCTCGTTCGGCACTCCCGGGTCCTCGTGCATGTGCCGGCCGATGCCGTGGCCGCCGAAACCGTCCGGAATGCCGTAGCCCGCCGAGCGGCACTCCGTGCCGATCGCGTGCGCGATGTCGCCGATCCGGTTGCCGACGACCGCCGCCGCGATGCCCGCGTCCAGCGCCTTGAAGGCCGTCTCCACCAGCCGTACGTCCGCCGGCCGGGCCCGGCCGACCGTGAAGCTGATCGCCGAGTCCCCGGCCCAGCCGTCGAGGACCGCGCCGAAGTCCACGCTGACCAGGTCCCCGTCCCGCAGCCGGTAGCCGTCCGGGATGCCGTGCACGATCGCGTCGTTGACCGAGACGCAGGCGGTGGCCGGGAAGGGGACGGGGGCGAACTCGGGGTGATAGTCCAGGAACGGCGAGGTGGCACCCGCCTTGTACAGGACCTCGCGCGCCGCCTCGTCCAGCTCGCCGAGGCTCACTCCCACCCCCGCCGCGTCCCTCGCCGCCGCCAGCGCCTGGGCGACCACCCGCCCCGCCTCACGCATCGCGTCCATCTGTGCATCGCTCTTGATCTCCACCATTCCCATTACTATACCGGTATTTAAATGGGGTGACTGCACCGGCCGTGGCGCGGACCCGCCGGTCGCGGCACCGGCCACGGCACCGGCCTCGGTGCGGGCCCGCTGTCGCGGCCGGCCGCGGCGAAACGAGGCGGGCCGGGGCGGACCGGGGCCGGCCGGGGTGGCGTCCCGGGCGGCGGGTCTAGAATCGCCGCATGGTCCGCACTCCTCTCACTCCCGCAGAGCGTGAACGCGGCGAGCGGCTCGGCCGGTTGCTCCGCTCGGCGCGGGGCGACCGCAGCATGACGGAGATCGCGGCCGCGGCGGGCCTGTCCGCCGAGACCCTCCGCAAGATCGAGACGGGCCGGGCCCCGACCCCCGCGTTCTTCACGGTGGCGGCGCTGGCCTCGGTCCTCGGCCTGTCGATGGACGACATCGCCTCCGCCTGCGCACCCCCGCCCGCAGTGGCCGCGTGACCTCCGTGCCGCCGCGCATCCCGCGCATCCCGCGCAGGGCGGCACGCGTAGCGGTGCGCGACCCGCTCGGCGCGGTGTTCCTGCTGCGCTACGACAACGAAGAGGCCGGCCCGCACTGGGCCCTGCCCGGCGGTGGCCTCGACCCCGGCGAGACCCCGCGCGAGGGCGCCCGCCGCGAGCTGCGCGAGGAGACCGGCTGGACCGATCTCGAACCGGGCCCGCTGCTGTGCACCTGGACCCACGACTTCACCCGCGCGGGGATCCCCGTCCGCCAGCACGAACACGTCTACCTGTCCGTCGTTCCCCTGGCCCGCCGGGCCCTCGGCGCAGGCGTCGCCGAGGCCCACCGTGCCGACGGCATCCTCGGCTCGCGCTGGTGGAGCGCGGGCGAGCTTCGGGACGCGGACGAGCAGATCTGGCCGCCCCGCCTCCCGGCGCTGCTGGACCGGCACGCGTCCGGCGCCCCGCCGGTCGAGCTGGGGTACGTGGACCCGCGCGAGGTGCCCGGCACGTTCGGCTGAGCCGTCGGGGAGCCGGTGGTGCCGTTCGTACGCAGGCGCCACGCGCGGGGACGGAACGGCGCCCTTCGGCCGAGGTCCGCGCGCATGAGGGCGGGCCCGGCGGTGCCCCGTCTGCCTGTTCGGCGCAATAGATCCTGCGTGGACGCGTGCCCAGGGCGACCGTGGGAGCGTGTTCATCTCCCGCACCCGCCGGCGCCGCTCGCCGAGAGCCGTCGCCGCCCTGGCCGCCGGCGCCCTCGCGCTGCTCGCCGCCTGCGCTCCCGACCCGCACGTCTCGGCCGCCTCCGCCGTGGGTCGCGCCGACCCCGCGACGCTGGTCTTCCACCACCCCGGGGTGGTCGTCGGCGCCGGCCAGCTCGCCACGGTGCGGGCGAAGGTGCGGGCCGGGCAGGAGCCGTGGAGCTCGGCCTACGAGAAGATGCGGACCAGCCGTTACGGCTCGCTGAGCTATGTGCCGCACCCCGCCGAGACCGTCCCCTGCCCGCCGAACGCGGGCCCGCCCGCCTGCCTCGCCGAGCGCGAGGACGCCATCGCCGCGTACACCCAGGCCCTGCTGTGGTCGGTCAATGGCAACGAGGCCCACGCGAAGAAGGCCGTCGAGATCATGGACGGCTGGGCGGGGACCATCAAGCAGCACACCGAGGGCAACGCCGACCTCCAGACGGCCTGGGCCGGGTCGTCCTGGGCGCGCGCCGCCGACATCGTGCACGCGGGCTATCCGCAGTGGCGGGGCCCGGCGGTGCAGCGCTTCAAGTGGATGCTGCGCAAGGCGTATCTGCCCGCCGTCACCGCCAAGGTCCCCGACTACAACGGGAATTGGGAGCTGGCGATGACGGACGCGGCCATCGGCATCGCCGTCTTCGTCGAGGACCACCAGATCTTCAAGGACGCCCTCGACCGCTACCGCGCCCGCGTCCCCGCCTACTTCTACCTGGCCTCCGACGGCCGGCTCCCCAAGCCTCCGCCCGGCGGCTCGATGAACACCGCCGACCGGCTGGCGACGTACTGGTTCGGCCAGCGCACCTACCAGGACGGGCTCGGCCAGGAGACGTGCCGCAACTTCATGCACATCGGGTACTCGCTGGCCGCCTCCGCCCACATCGCGGAGACCGCCTGGCAGCAGGGGATCGACCTGTACGGGCCGACCGCCGAGCGCCTGAAGGCGGCGGCCGAGTTCCACGCCCGCTACCAGCTGGGGGAGCCGGCGCCGGGCTGGCTGTGCGGCGGCAAGGTCGAGCGAACCATGGGCCCGGACGTCGAGGTGCTGCTCAACCACCTCCAGAACCGGCTGCACATGGCGCTGCCGGAGACGAGCAGGCTCGCCGAACGGCAGCGGCCGGGCGGCACCGACGACCTCTTCGTCGCCTGGGAGACCCTCACCCACGCCCAGAATCCCGGCACCGCGGTGTGATGGCGGCGGGATCCGGACGAATCCGCGGCGCATTCAACAGAACGTTGAAGATCGGGGATTGAGCGGCGGGGGGCCGTGGGCAGGGTCCGGGCAATGGACACGACCAGCCACCCGCCCTCCGAGGCCCGCAGACCCCCGCCGACCGCCTCTCCGGCGCAGATCCGCGGACCCCGGTCGGCCGCCGCCCCGGCGCAGGCCCGCGCGCCCCGGCCGCCCGTCTCTCCGGCGCAGGCCGGCGCGCCCCGGCCGCCCGCCGCCGCCTTCTTCGACGTGGAGGGCACCCTGCTCGCCACGCCGGACCTGGCCGCCGTCACCGTGCCGCTCGGCCGGCTGTGGCATCCGCCGGTCCTGGCCGCCCTGCACGGTCATCTGGCGCTCGGGCACCTGGTGGTCCTCGTGGCCCGGGCGAGCGCCGCCGAGCTCGCGCCCGTCACCCGCCAGCTCGCGCCCGACGCCGTGCTCTGCTCCACCCCGCGGGCGCCGATGGCCGGCCAGGGCAAGGGGTACGCGGCCCGTACGCTGCTGCGCGAGCGCGGCATCACGGCGGCCCGCTGCTACGCGTACGCGGACGAGGCGGCGGACCTGCCGCTGCTCGCCGAGGTCGGCCACCGCGTGGTCGTGGGCGAGGACCCGGTGCTGCTGCGCCACGCCCGGCGCGGCAACTGGGGCCGTCTGCCCGGTCCGTACGGCACGCCAGGTGACGCCGCGTCAGGCCTTGGGGAGCCCTTCACGCGGGGTTGACCTGTGGCGCCGCAATTAGCCTCGCCGAAGCGGCGATGGTCTTGCCACGGTGCGTGACGCGCCTTACGGTCTCATCCACACACGGATCTACGCGTGTGGATTTGGCTGGCTGACGACCCGTCGAAGGAGCAGCTCATGGCCAATGTCGTGCGCGCCGCACTGGTCCAGGCGACCTGGACCGGCGACACCGAATCCATGATCGCCAAGCATGAGGAACACGCCCGCGAGGCGGCCCGGCAGGGTGCGAAGATCATCGGCTTCCAGGAGGTGTTCAACGCCCCCTACTTCTGCCAGGTGCAGGAGGCCGAGCACTACCGCTGGGCCGAACCCGTCCCCGACGGCCCGACCGTCACCCGGATGAGGGAACTCGCGCGCGAGACCGGGATGGTCGTCGTCGTCCCCGTCTTCGAGATCGAGGACGAGGGCTTCTACTACAACACCGCGGCCGTCATCGACGCCGACGGCAGCTACCTCGGCAAGTACCGCAAGCACCACATCCCGCAGGTCAAGGGCTTCTGGGAGAAGTACTACTTCAAGCCCGGAAACCTCGGCTGGCCGGTCTTCGACACGGCCGTCGGCAAGGTCGGGGTGTACATCTGCTACGACCGCCACTTCCCCGAGGGCTGGCGTCAACTCGGCCTCAACGGCGCCCAGTTGGTCTACAACCCGTCGGCCACCTCGCGCGGCCTCTCCGCCCACCTCTGGCAGCTGGAGCAGCCGGCGTCCGCGGTCGCCAACGAGTACTTCATCGCCGCCATCAACCGCGTGGGCCGCGAGGAGTACGGCGACAACGACTTCTACGGCACGAGCTACTTCGTCGACCCGCGCGGGCAGTTCGTCGGCGAGGTCGCCGACGACAAGGACGAGCAACTCCTCGTCCGCGACCTGGACTTCGGCCTCATCGAGCAGGTCCGCCAACAGTGGGCGTTCTACCGCGACCGCCGCCCCGACGCCTACGAAGGCCTGGTGAAGCCGTGAACCGCCCCCTGTACGAACGTCACCGCGCCGTCCTGCCCGACTGGCTCGCCCTCTACTACCGGCGGCCCATCGAGATCACCCACGGTGAGGGCCGCCACGTCTGGGACGCCGAGGGCAACCAGTACCTCGACTTCTTCGGCGGCATCCTCACCACGATGACCGCCCACGCGCTGCCCGAGGTCACCAAGGCCGTCGCCGAACAGGCCGGCCGGATCATCCACTCCTCGACGCTCTACCTCAACCGCCCGATGGTCGAACTGGCCGAGCGCATCGCCCAGTTGTCGGGCATCCCCGACGCCCGGGTCTTCTTCACCACCTCCGGCACCGAGGCCAACGACACAGCGCTGCTGCTCGCGACCGCCCACCGGGGCTCCAACCAGATCCTCGCGATGCGCAACAGCTACCACGGCCGCTCGTTCAGCGCGGTCGGCATCACCGGCAACCACGCCTGGTCGCCGACCAGCCTCTCGCCGCTCCAGACGCTGTACGTGCACGGCGGCGTCCGCACCCGCGGCCCCTACGCCCACCTCACCGACGCCCAGTTCGTCCAGGCCTGCGTGGCCGACCTGGAGGACCTGCTCGGCCACACCCGCAACGTGGCCGCCCTGATCGCCGAGCCCGTCCAGGGCGTGGGCGGCTTCACCTCGCCCCCCGACGGTCTGTACGCCGCGTTCCGCGAGGTCCTCGACCGGCACGGCATCCTGTGGATCACCGACGAGGTGCAGACCGGCTGGGGCCGTACCGGCGATCATTTCTGGGGCTGGCAGGCCCACGGGCAGAACGGGCCGCCCGACATCCTCACCTTCGCCAAGGGCATCGGCAACGGCATGTCCATCGGCGGTGTCGTCGCCCGCGCCGAGGTCATGAACAGCCTCGACAGCAACTCGATCTCGACCTTCGGCGGCTCACCCGTCACCATGGCCGCCGGCCTCGCCAACCTCTCCTACCTGCTCGAACACGACCTCCAGGGCAACGCGCGCCGGGTCGGCGGGCTGCTCATGGAACGGCTGCGCGCGATCTGCGCCCAGCTCCCGATGGTCCGCGAGGTGCGCGGGCGCGGCCTCATGGCCGCCATCGAGCTGGTCGACCAGCAGAGCGGCCGGGCCGACCCCGAAGCCGCCGCCGCGGTCCTCGAAGCGGCCCGCGAGGGCGGCCTCCTCATCGGCAAGGGCGGCGGCCACGACACCAGCGTGCTGCGCATCGCCCCGCCGCTCACCCTCACCGTCGCCGAGGCCGAGGAAGGCGCCGCGATCCTCGAACGCGCCCTGCACACCCTGTAGTCGACGCGGCCCGGGCACGCGCACCGGCCCGGATTCGAGAACGAGCACCGGCACGAGCACGCGGACCGGCACGGGCATCGGCGCCGGCCACGTGTACCCGTACGTGTACGAAAGGGAGCTCCACCCATGAGTACCCGCACCCTCATCCGCGGCGGCCTGGTCGTCACCGCCTCCGACGAGACGCACGCCGACGTACTGATCGAGGACGGCAGGATCGCGGCGCTCGCGGCCCACGGCTCCACCGTGGCCCAGGGCTGGACCGCCGACCGCGTCCTGGACGCCACCGACCGCTACGTCATCCCGGGCGGCGTCGACGCGCACACCCACATGGAGATGCCCTTCGGCGGCACCTTCGCCTCCGACACCTTCGAGACCGGCACCCGCGCCGCCGCCTGGGGCGGCACCACCACCATCGTCGACTTCGCCATCCAGTCCAAGGGCCAGGCCCTGCGGGCCGGTCTGGACGCCTGGTACGCCAAGGCCGACGGCCGGTGCGCCATCGACTACGGCTTCCACATGATCCTGTCCGACGTCGGCGAGGGCGTCCTGAAGGAGATGGACCTCCTGGTGGCGGAGGGCATCACCTCCTTCAAGCTGTTCATGGCCTACCCCGGCGTCTTCTACAGCGACGACGGGCAGATCCTGCGCGCCATGCAGCGCGCGGAGGCCAACGGCGGGCTGGTCATGATGCACGCCGAGAACGGCATCGCCATCGACGTCCTGGTCGAGCAGGCGCTCGCACGCGGCGAGCGCGACCCCCGCCACCACGGCGAGGTGCGCAGGGCGCTCCTCGAGGCCGAGGCCACCCACCGGGCGATCCAGCTGGCCAGGGTCGCCGGCGCCCCTCTCTACGTCGTGCACGTCTCGGCCGAGGAAGCCCTCGCGGAACTGGCCGCCGCCCGCGACAAGGGACTCCCGGTCTTCGGCGAGACCTGCCCGCAGTATCTGTTCCTGTCCACCGACAACCTCGCCGAGCCCGACTTCGAGGGCGCCAAATACGTCTGCTCAACTCCCTTGCGCCCCAAGGAACATCAGGCCGCGCTCTGGCGCGGGCTGCGCACCAACGACCTCCAGGTGGTCTCCACCGACCACTGCCCGTTCTGCTTCACGGGCCAGAAGGAACTGGGCCGCGGCGACTTCTCCAAGATCCCCAACGGTCTGCCCGGCGTGGAGAACCGCATGGACCTGCTGCACCAGGCGGTCGTCGACGGACACATCTCACGCCGCCGCTGGATCGAGATCGCCTGCGCCACACCGGCCCGGATGTTCGGCCTCTACCCCAAGAAGGGCACCATCGCGCCCGGCGCCGACGCCGACATCGTCCTGTACGACCCGCACGCCGAACAGGTCGTCTCCGCCGCCACGCACCACATGAACGTCGACTACTCCGCCTACGAGGGCAAGCGCCTGACCGGACAGGTCGAGACGGTCCTGTCGCGCGGCGAACTCGTCATCGAACAACGGAAGTTCACGGGCCGGGCCGGACACGGCTGCTACGTCCCGCGCGCCACCTGTCAGTACCTCGGCTAGGAGCACCGCACCATGGACTTCGGACTCGTCCTGCAGACCGACCCGCCGGCCGCCCAGGTCATCAGCCTCATGAAGCGCGCCGAACGCAACGGCTTCCGCTACGGCTGGACCTTCGACTCGGCGGTGCTCTGGCAGGAGCCCTTCGTCATCTACAGCCAGATCCTGGCCAACACGCGCCACCTGCACGTGGGCCCGATGGTCACCAACCCCGGCACCCGCACCTGGGAGGTCACCGCCTCCACCTTCGCCACCCTCAACGACATGTACGGCAACCGCACCGTCTGCGGCATCGGGCGCGGCGACTCCGCGATGCGGGTGGCCGGACGCAAGCCCAACACGCTGGCCCGGCTGGGCGAGGCGATGGGCGTCATCCGCGACCTCGCCGAGGGCCGGGAGGCCGACGTCGACGGGCAGCGCCTGCGCCTGCCCTGGGTGAAGGACGGGAAGCTGCCGGTGTGGATGGCGGCGTACGGCCCCAAGGCCCTCGCGCTCGCGGGCGAGAAGGCGGACGGCTTCATCCTCCAGCTCGCCGACCCGTTCCTCACCGAGTGGATGGTGAAGGCGGTCCGCAAGGCCGCCGCCGACGCCGGCCGCGACCCCTCCTCGATCACCATCTGCGTGGCCGCACCGGCCTACGTCGGCGACGACCTCGCGCACGCCCGCCAGCAGTGCCGCTGGTTCGGCGGCATGGTCGGCAACCACGTCGCCGACCTGGTGGCCCGCTACGGCGAGCACTCCGGCCTGGTGCCCGAGGCCCTCACCGAGTACATCGAGCAGCGCCAGGGCTACGACTACAGCCACCACGGCCGCGCCGACAACCCGGACACCGCCTTCGTCCCCGACGAGATCGTCGACCGCTTCTGCCTCCTGGGCCCGCCGCAGGCCCACATCGACAAGCTCAAGGCCCTGCGCGAACTGGGCGTCGACCAGTTCGCCGTGTACGCCATGCACGACGCCCGGGAGAGCGTCATCGACACCTACGGACAGCAGGTCATCCCGGCCCTGCGCTGACCCGCGACCCCCACCCCTCCGGCCGCATCCGCGCGCACCCGCACGGCTCGCGACAACCACCGCGGACCGCAGGGGAGTTGAAGGCCCGTCGGCACGCGCTACGGCACCCGCGCCGTCCACTCCTCGGTGGCGAACTTGGCCGCCACGAGCGCGCGGGCCCGGGCCATCTCCTCGTCCGTCACCCTGCCCTCGGTGAGCCCGTAACGAGAGCGGAAGGAGGCGATCATCCGCTCGATCACGGCCTCGCGCGGCAGGCCGGTCTGGCGCCGCAGCGGGTCGACGCGCTTCTTCGCGCTCTTCGTGCCCTTGTCGGACAGCTTCTCCTTGCCGATGCGCAGCACGTCCGTCATCTTGTCCGCGTCGATGTCGTACGCCATCGTCACGTGGTGCAGCACCGCCCCGCCGTCCGCCACCATCCGCTTCTGCGCGGCGCCCGCGATCTTCCCGGCCTCGGTCGCGATGTCGTTCAGCGGCTGGTACCACGCCTTGACGCCCAGATCGCCGAGCGCGCCGAGGACCCAGTCGTCGAGATAGGCGTAACTGTCCGCGAAGGACAGGCCCTGCACGAGTGCGTCCGGCACGGACAGCGAGTAGGTGATCGTGTTGCCCGGCTCGATGAACATCGCGCCGCCGCCGCTGATCCGCCGCACCACCGTGATGCCGTGCCGCTCGGCGCCCTCGGGGTCCACCTCGTTGCGCAGCGACTGGAAGCTGCCGATGACCACGGCGGGCGCACCCCACTCCCACACCCGCAGCGTCGGCGGACGCCGGCCCGCCGCGACCTCGGCGGTGATCACCTCGTCGAGCGCCATGTGCAGCTCGGGCGACTGTGGGGGCTCGTGGATGAGCTGCCAGTCGTAGTCGGTCCAGTCGGTGGCGTGCGCCAGCGCCCGGCGCACCGCGACCGCGACGCCGTCCGACGTCAGCCCGTACAGGGTGGTGCCCGGGGGCAGGGCCGCGTCGATGCGGGCGGCGAGCTGGGCCGCGGGGGCGTCGGCCGGCGCCCCTTCAAGCGCCGCGTCGATCGCCAGGATCGCCTCGTCCGGTTCGAGGAAGAAGTCGCCCGCGACCCGCACGTCCCGCAGGACGCCGTCGCGGCTCTCCAGATCGACGACCACGAGCTTGCCGCCGGGGACCTTGTATTCGCCGTGCACCGTTGTGCCTCCCTGTGTTCCGCGCGGTCCAACCGTAAAAGGCCGGGAGGCATTCCCGGGTACGCCCCGCTCGCAGGGCCGCGTCCGCGACCGGGTTCCGCCCGGCGGGTGGTCGACCCGGGTGCACGGCCGGTCCGCGGCGAGCCACTCCCGGCGGGGTGCACGGCCGGTCCGCGGCGAGCCACTCCCGTGCCGCTTCGGGCAGCCGCGCGTCGAGCGCGGCCCGGCCGGCCCGTACCCGGGAGGACGGCGTGGGGAGCGGTTCGCCCGTTGTCAGTGGCGCGTGTTTTGCTGGACACATGATCGACGAAGCGTTTCCCGCAGTTGACCCGGCGACAGTGGAGGAGGCGGTCCGCAAGGCGGCCGCCGCCGAGATCGTGCCCCGGTTCCGCCGGCTCGCCGCGCACGAGATCGTCGAGAAGAACGGCCCGCACGACCTGGTGACGGTCGCCGACCGCCTGGCCGAGGAGCACCTCACCGCCTCGCTCACCGCGATACTTCCCGGCTCGGTCGTCGTCGGCGAGGAGGCCGTGCACGCCGACCCGGCGGTGTACGAGGCGCTGCGCGGCGACGCTCCGGTGTGGATCGTCGACCCGGTCGACGGCACCCGTCAGTTCGTCCGCGGGGAAGCCGGATTCTGCACCCTGGTCGCCCTCGCCCACCGGGGCGAACTCCTCGCCTCCTGGACGTACGCCCCGGCGCTCGACGAGATGGCCGTGGCCGTACGGGGCCGCGGAGCCACCCTCAACGGCGAGCCCCTGCACGCCGGTTCGCCCGCGCCGGGAGCCGTCCTGGACGTTGCGATGTCCCACCCCGACTACACGACACCGGAGCAGAAGCGGGCCCTGCTCGGCCTGGTCACCGAGGGCGTCCAGGCCCGGCCGTGCGGCTCGGCCGGCCTCGAATACCTGGCCGTCGCGCGCGGCGAGCTGGACGCGGTGGCCTTCTCCTGGGAGTACGCCTGGGACCACGCGGCGGGCCTGCTCCTGGTCGCGGAGGCGGGCGGCGCCCAGATCACCATCGCGGGCGAGCCGTTCCGCATCGCCGGGGGCAACGCCCTCCCCTTCACCGCGGCGCGGGACGCGGCCACGGCGGAGCGGATACGGGGGTTGCTGGCAGGGGAGTAGCCCGGCCGGGGCGCCCGGGCCGAGGCGTTGGGCTTCGGCCCGGGGCGCCCGGGTGCCAGGTGTCAGGTGCTGCCGGTGCGGGCCCTCAGGGTGACAGCGCCGTCCGTACCTCGCGCACCAGGGCGTCCGCGGCCTCGACGGCCCCGGCGTCGAGGGCGGTGAGTGCCGCCGACACCCGGGCCGCGAAGTCCGGCGGCGCGGCGGGCAGGGCCGCCGCCGAGGCCAGCGCGCCCTTCTCGTTGAGCACATAGCGCCGGTGGTGGGCGTGCAGCGACTGGACCAGGACGCCGAACGCCCGCGACAGACACAGCGCCACATGCAGCGCGTCGCCGCGGCCGGCCGACTTGCGTGCCGCCGCCACCGAGAACTCCGCCTCCCACGACGCCGCGACCAGGGCCGCCCGCAGCGGCTCCGGATAATGCCGGACCGCCTCCTGAAGCACCGTCAACTCGCCCTGGGGGTCGGCCAGTACGCGCCCGAGAGCCACCTCCCCGGGGTAGGCGGGCGACCAGAAACCGAGCGGATGGCCCGGCTGCGTCCCCACCTCGTAGCGACCTTCACAGCAGTCCGCCCAGACGCGTTCGACGCGGTCCAGGTCGCGCAGGATCCAGTCGAGGGCGACGCCGTCGAGCGTCAGCCAGGCCCCGCCGTTGACCCAGGGTCCCCAGCCGCCGGGCGCCGCGATCTCCACCGGGGCGCCGGTGAGCTCCTCGGCGAGGCGGGCCAGGGCCGTGACGTCCGGCTCGCCCCGGTAGTAGAGCCCGAGGTCCCAGTCGGAGCCGGGCCGGTGCGTGCCCCGCGCCCGGCTGCCGCCGAGCGCGACCGCCACCACCCCGGGCACCTCGGTGAGCCGGCCGGCCACGGCGGCGACACGGGCGCCGAAGGGGGAGCCCAAGTGCGTCTTCGTGTGCCCGTCCAGGTGCGTGTCCAGGTGTGCGTCCACCGGCGGGACGCTACCCCTGGCCGGACGGCGGGCGCACCGGAATATCCTGGGGGCCCTGGCCATGGCGTGAAGGAGTCCTAGGTGCCGTCGATGCTCGATGCCGTCGTCGTGGGGGCGGGACCCAACGGGCTGACCGCTGCGGTCGAACTGGCCAGGAGGGGCTTGCGCGTCGAGGTCTTCGAGGCGAAGGAGACCGTGGGCGGCGGTGCGCGCACCGAGGAGCTGACCCTGCCCGGCTTCCGCCACGATCCGTGCTCCGCCGTGCACCCCCTGGGCATCGGCTCCCCGGCCTTCAGGAACATGCCGCTGGAGCGCTACGGCCTGGAGTGGCTCCACGCCGACCTGCCGATGGCGCATCCCTTCGACGACGGCACCGCCGCCGTACTGGCCCGCTCGGTCGGCCAGACCGCGGCCTCCTTCGGAGCGCGCGACGCCGGTACGTACCGCCGTCTGGTCGCGCCCTACCTCGGCAAGTGGGACGTCCTGGCGCGGGACTTCATGTCGCTGCCGCTCACCGCACTGCCGCGCGACCCCGTGGGCCTCGCCCGATTCGGCACCGTGGGGCTGCCGCCGTACAGCTGGCTGATGCGCCGCTTCCGCGACGACCGGGCGCGCGCCCTGATGGCCGGACTCGTCGCCCATGTCATCGCCCCGCTGAGCGGCGTGGCCACCAGTGGTGTCGGTCTGCTCTTCGCGCTGGCCGCGCACGAGAACGGCTGGCCGCTGCCGCGCGGCGGCTCCCAGTCGATCTCCGACGCGCTCGCCGGGTATCTGCGCGACCTCGGCGGAGTCGTCCACACCGGGTACGAGGTCAAGCGCCTGGACGACCTGCCGCCGGCCCGCACCTACCTCTTCGACACCTCGCCGACCGCGCTCGCCCGGATCGCCGGGCTGGGCCGGGCCTACGACGGGTTCCAGTACGGCCCGGCCGTCTTCAAGCTCGACTACGCGCTCGACGGGCCGGTTCCCTGGACGGCGCGGGAGGCCCGGCGGGCCGGCACGGTCCAGGTCGGCCCGTCGAGCCGCGACATCGCCACGGCCCTGAACCAGGCCTCGGGCGGCACCGCCCCCGAGACCCCCTTCCTCATCACGGCCCAGCCCAGCCTCGTCGACGCCTCCCGCGCCCCCCGGGGCAAGCATGTGTTCTGGGCGTACGGGCATGTGCCCAACGGGTGGGAGGGCGACCTCACGGACGCCGTCGAGCGGCAGATCGAGCGGTTCGCGCCCGGCTTCCGCGACCGGATCCTCGCCCGTGCGACGGCCGGGCCGCCCCAACTGGCGGCGCGCAACGCCAATTACGTCGGCGGGGACATCGCCTGCGGCGCGGCCCGGGGTCTCCAGTTGCTGCTGCGCCCGAAGATCTCCCTGTTCCCCTACGCGACCAGGCACCCGTCGGTGTTCCTGTGCTCGTCGGCGGCGTGGCCGGGGCCTGGGGTGCACGGGATGTCGGGCCACAACGCGGCAAAGGCGGCGTGGCGATCCCTGCGCAGTTCCCCGCGCCCCTGACCCGGTCCGCCCCCGCCCCGCCTCACGGGATGCCCGCACCCCTAACCCCGGCCGCCTGCGGCCGCCTCACGGGATGCCGCGCTCTGACTCCGGCTGCCTGCGGGCCGCGTCGTGGGGATGCTGGGGGTGGCCGGGGTTTGCGCAGTTCCCCGCGCCCCGAACCCTCAGTCATCTGCGGACCGTGGTCGCTTCTCGCGCAGTTCCTCGCGCCCCTGGCGGGACCGGTGCGGGCCCGCACGCCTGTCCTAGGCCGGCTTGCGCAGTTCCTCGCGCCCTTGGCGGGATCGGTGCTGGGCAGCACCTGCATCCCTGCCTGCCTTGCGCAGTTCCCCGCGCCCCTTGGCAGGGCCGGTGCTGGCCCGCACGTGGATCCCAGCTCGTCTCACGCAGTTCCCCGCGCCCCTAACCGCACCGATGCCGGCCAGCATGCGCATCTTCAACCCGTCCGGCGTTTGAGGACGAGCGCCGTTCAGGCGCGATGGGGGGTGCAGGGGGCGCAGCCCCCGCCGGGGTTCGAGGGGCGGAGCCCCTCAAGGGGGTCCGGGGCGCAGCCCCGGAGGCCCGAGCCCTTCAACCCGCTGCACGGGCGGGCGGGTGGGCAAGCCTCCCGGGGTTCGAGGGGCGGAGCCCCTCAGGGGGTCTGGGGCGCAGCCCCAGGGCCCGGCACCATCCAGCCCCCTGCACGGGCGGGTGGGTGGGCAAGCCCCTCGGGGTCTGGGGCGGAGCCCCAGGGAGCCGAGCCATCCGACCCGCTGCACGGGCGGGCGGGTGGGCGAGTCCCCCGGGGTCTGGGGCGGAGCCCAAGCCCCCGAACCCCCGGCCGGGCGGGCAGGCACCCCAGGCCCCCGACCCCCCGGCCGGGCGGGCAGGGCCCACCGGGGTCGGCGCGTGTCGGGCTGGCTGGGGCAGGGCGATGTCGGATTCCTGCCAGCGAGACGGCGCCCCGTACCCGATGCTGGACACATGGCCCCCGTAGCCCCCGCCCAAATGCACACCGACACCGAGCGCTGCGTACGCGCCGTCCAGTCCAAGGACGCCCGCTTCGACGGCTGGTTCTTCACCGCCGTCCTGACCACCCGCATCTACTGCCGCCCCAGCTGCCCCGTCGTGCCGCCGAAGGTCGAGAACATGACCTTCTACCCGAGCGCGGCGGCCTGCCAGCAGGCCGGCTTCCGGGCCTGCAAGCGCTGCCGCCCCGACACCACCCCCGGCTCGCCGGAGTGGAACGCCCGCGCCGACACCGTCGCCCGCGCCATGCGCCTCATCAGGGACGGGGTGGTCGATCGCGAAGGCGTCCCGGGCCTCGCCGCCCGCCTCGGCTACAGCTCCCGCCAGATCGAGCGCCAGCTGCTCGCCGAGCTCGGCGCCGGCCCGCTCGCCCTGGCCCGGGCCCAGCGCGCCCAGACCGCGCGGCTGCTCATCGAGACCACTCCGCTGCCCATGGCCGAGGTCGCCTTCGCCGCCGGGTTCTCCTCGATCCGCACCTTCAACGACACCGTCCGCGAAGTCTTCGCCCTGGCCCCGACCGAGCTGCGGGCCCGCGCCACCCGGGGCATCGCCCGCCAGACGCCCGGCGCGATCACCCTGCGGCTGCCCTTCCGCGCCCCGCTGACCCCGGACAACCTGTTCGGCCACCTGGCCGCGACCGGCGTCCCCGGGGTCGAGGAGTGGCGCGACGGCGCGTTCCGGCGCACCCTGTCCCTGCCGTACGGCCACGGCATCGCCGAGCTGACCCCGCAGCCCGAGCACATCGGCTGCGTCCTGCACCTCACCGACCTGCGCGACCTCACCATCGCCATCAGCCGCTGCCGCTGGATGCTCGACCTGGACGCGGACCCCGTCGCCATAGACGACCGCCTGCGCGCCGATCCCCTGCTCGCGCCGCTGGTCGACAAGGCGCCGGGGCGCCGGGTGCCGCGCACGGTGGACGCGGCGGAGTTCGCGGTGCGGGCCGTGCTCGGGCAGCAGGTCTCCACGGCCGCCGCGCGCACGCACGCGGCCCGGCTCGTCGTCGCACACGGCCAGGCCGTGCACGACCCGACGGGCGGCCTCACCCACCTCTTCCCGACGCCCGCCCAGCTCGCGGAGCTCGACCCGGAGACACTGGCGCTGCCGCGCAGCCGCCGCCTCACCCTCACCACGCTCGTGGGCGCGCTCGCCGACGGCAGCCTGCGCCTCGGCATCGACAGCGACTGGGACCAGGCCCGGGCCCAGCTGATGGACCTGCCCGGCTTCGGGCCCTGGACCGTCGAGGCGATCGCGATGCGCGCGCTCGGCGACCCGGACGCCTTCCTGCCGACCGACCTCGGGATGCGCCGCGCCGCCCAGAACCTCGGGCTGCCCTCGACGCCGGCCGCGCTCACCGCGCGGGCCGCGGCCTGGCGGCCCTGGCGCGCCTACGCGGTCCAGTACCTCTGGGCCACCGAGGACCACGCCATCAACTACCTTCCCGCATAAGGGAATCACGGGAAGAGGAAGGCAGCCGTGCACATCACCCACACCGTCATCGACAGTCCCTACGGCCCGCTCACCCTGGTCGCGGCCGACGGCGTTCTCAGCCGTCTCTACATGGAGAACCAGCGCCACCGGCCGGCCGAGGAGACCTTCGGCGAGCGCGACGACGACGGGCCCTTCCCCGAGGTCGTCCGTCAGCTTGAGGCGTACTTCGCGGGCGAACTCACCGACTTCAAGCTGGACTTGAACATGCAGGGCACCGCGTTCCAGCAGCGCGTCTGGGAGCAGCTCCAGCAGATCCCGTACGGCGAGACCCGCTCCTACGGCGAACTCGCCGAAGCCCTCGGCAACCCCAACGCCTCGCGCGCGGTGGGTCTGGCCAACGGCAAGAACCCGGTCGGCATCATCGTGCCCTGCCACCGCGTCATCGGCGCCAACGGCAGCCTGACCGGCTACGGCGGCGGCCTCGAACGCAAGCAGCGGCTCCTTGCGTTCGAGCGGGGAGAGCTGGAGGACGCGCTGTTCTGAGGAGCGCGGGGCGCGGGGGCCGGGACGAACCGGCCGCCGTCGAGGGGCCCGGGCACGCCGGGCCCCTCCGCTCGCAGCCTGTCCCGGTCGCAGCCCCTCCCCGTCCAGCCTCTCCTAGTCGCTCTTCTTGGGTGCCTCGGCGTTGCGCCAGACCGTGAGGTCGAGCGTGATGTAGGTGCTCGGGTCCTTGCTGCCGGACTTGCCGCGGTACGTCGCCACCGCGATGTGGCCCGCGTCGCTCAGCACACAGATCTCCGAGCCGTCCGTCAGCTGGTCCAGGCCGACGTTGTCGGTGTACCGGGTCTCGGCGCGGCAGGTCGCGAGCGAACCCTTCTGCGCGTTGTTCAGGACGACCAGCTTGCCGTTGTCGGTACCGACCTTGGTGTCCCCGAACATGCCGTCACGGTAGAAGTAGAAGTCCCCGTGGTTGTACATCACGCCGGCGTTGCCCCCGGAGACCGGGCGCGGCGGGTTGTCGGCGAGCATCAGCTGGTAGTCGGCGGTCAGCTCGATGCCCTTGTACGAGACCGGAGTGGGGTCGGGGCGCTTCTTGGCGGCGCTGCCCGAACCGCCCCCGTTCGACGCGTTCTTCGAGCCCGAACCCGCCGAACTCCCGCTGCTGCGGGACTTGTTGGAGGAACCGTCCGGCAGCAGGGCCCCGATCACCCCGAGGCCGACCACCGCCACCACGATCGTCCCGACGACGACCAGCACGGTCCGCTTGCGCTGCGAGGAGGCCGCGGCCGGGGCGGCCGGGTGCCCCGGACCGTATCCCGGCGGGGGCGTCTGGTATCCGCCCTGCCCCGGGTATCCGCCCGGTGCGGGGTAGCCGCCCTGCACCGGATACCCGGGATGCGTCTGGTAGCCAGGCGCGGGGGTCTGATAGCCGGGCGGGGGAGTCTGATGCGACGCAGGGAGGGGGCCCGGCGGCATCGGGGCCGGCGTGGCGTGGGGCGGTGTCGCGGGCGCGCTCTGCGTCGCGGCCGCGGCCACCCCGGGGCTGGTCGGCGGATACAGCGGCGCGGGGTGGGCCGCGGCGGTCGGAGGCTGCGCGGACACCTCGGTGGGGGTCGGCGGCGCGGCGGGCTGCGGCGGCGGGGTCGTGGCCGGCGCGGGCAGCCGCAGCCGCTCGGTGATGGAGCCGGCCACCGCCGTGGGCAGCCAGTCCTCGCCCTGGCGCAACGGCTCCGGGGAGAGGTCGTGGCACATCTGGATGACCTCGGTCAGGCTGGGCCGGTCCGCCGGGTCGCGGCTGAGGCACCGGGTGACCAGGGCGCGCAACTCGTCGGGCAGCGCGCTGAGATCGGGGTCCTCGTGCACGATGCGGTACAGAACGGCGTGCGAGGACCCCTCGCCGTACGCGGGCGCGCCGATCGCCGCGAACGCCGCGATCTGGCCGAGCGCGAAGATGTCGGTGCCAGGAGTGACCGTGCCGGCGGAGGCCTGCTCGGGCGCCATGAACGCGGGGGTGCCCACGCTCACGCCGTGCCCGGTCAGCGAGGTCGCGTCGGCGGCGCGGGCGATGCCGAAGTCGATGACGCGGGGACCGTCGGACGCCAGCAGGACGTTCGCCGGCTTCAGGTCCCGGTGCACGATCCCCGCGCCGTGGATCACATGCAGCGCCTCGGCGACGCCGACCGTCAGCAGCAGCACACTGCGCAGCGGCAGCCGGCCGTGCGCGCCGACCGCGTGCGCGAGGGAGGGGCCCGGCACGTACGCCGTGGCGAGCCAGGGCTGGGCGCCCTCGGTGTCGAAGTCGATGACGGGCGCGGTGTAGAGCCCCTGCACCCGCTGCGCCGCGCGCACCTCCTGCTGGAAGCGCCGCCGGAACTCGGGGTCCTCACTGAACTCCGGCCGGATCACCTTCAGCGCGATGGGCCGCCCGCCCGGGGTGTGGCTGAGGTACACCTTGCCCATGCCGCCCGAGCCGAGCACGGCGCTCAGCCGGTAGCCGCCCACGACCGCCGGATCGTCCGGGCCCAGCGGCTGGAAAAGATCGGTGGAAGGTGCACTCATAGAAATCCGTCCCCTGTTACGGCGGTTCATCACGCCGACGCCCCGAAGTCAACCGAGAGGGTATCCAACTTTGCGCCCCGCTCCGGCCCGGAGCCTGGGGGACTGTGTGCAGGAGTTGCGGACGCGCGGAAGGCGCGGCCCCCGTCCCGCGGGCGGCCCCCCGCCCGCTGCCGAAACGCGCGCCACCGCCGCACGGTGCGTGAACTACCCCAGCGCGGACAGCAGTTGGGGCAGGGCGGTGCCGATGGGCTCCCGGACGATGTCGGCGGCCAGCGCGTCGTACGGGGACGGGTCGGCGTTCACGATGACCAGCCGGGCACCGCCCTGCGCCGCGATGCCGGCCAGCGAGGCGGCGGGCTGTACCTGGAGGGTGCTGCCGACCGCGATGAAGACCTGGCACGCCTTGGCGATCCCCATCGCCTGGGCGAGGACCTCCGGGTCGAGCCGCTCGCCGAACATGATCGTCGCCGACTTGAGGATGCCCCCGCAGAGCGCGCACGGCGGGTCCGCCTCGCCCGCCGTGACGCGCTCGAGTGCCTCGGCCATCGAGGAACGCGCGTGGCAGCGGGTGCACGTCACCGCCCGTGCGGTGCCGTGGAGTTCGAGGACCTTGCGCTCGGGGAGACCCGCGCGCTGCTGGAGCCCGTCGATGTTCTGGGTGATCACCCGGACCGGCACTCCCGACCGTTCGAGCGCCACGACCGCCCGGTGCGCGGCGTTCGGCTCGGCCTTGACGGCGGGGCTGTCGCGGCGCATCAGCCAGGACCGGCGCCGGATCTCCGGGTCGGCCATGTACGAGGAGTACGTGACCAGCTTCTCGGCCTCCGGGTCGCGCCGCCACAGACCGTTCGGTCCGCGGTCGTCGGGGATGCCCGAGTCGGTGGACATTCCGGCACCGGCGAGGATCGCGACGAGTGGCTTGCTCATGCGGGCGAGCGTAGGCGGCGGCCCCCGGACCGGCGACCCGTTTTCGACCGGGCGGCCCGGGTGCCCTGCGGACCGGGCACGGCGGCCCCCGTCCGCTCCCGGCGCCCCGTGCGGGTGCCGTACGTGCGCGGGCGGCACCCCCGCCCGCTCCCGGCGCCCATCGCGGGCGCCGTACGGACCCGGGCGGCGATCCCACCCGCGCCCGGCGCCCGGCACCCCGCCCCCCCCGTACGACCGGTACCTGCGTGGCTCGCGTCCTACGGCTCGACCACGTCCACCCGCCGCCCGTTCTCCAACTCCGCCGTGCCGTGCCCCTGTGCCAGGACGTCGAGTGCCGTGAGCAGCCGGCCGAGCAGGGGGCCCTGGATGTGGGCCGGCAACTGCTCGCGGGGGACCAGGCGCCAGGAGACGAGCTCCTCCTCCTGGAGACGGATCGCCCCCAGCTGGTCGTCGTCGAGCACTCCGCCGTCGAAGACGTAGCCGACGATCGGCGGGCGGGCCGGACCATGGGTCCAGTCCACCGCGAGGAGCCGGCCCGGCTCCAGGTCGAGGCCGATCTCTTCGAGCGTCTCGCGGCGGGCCCCCTGCCGCGGGGTCTCCCCGGTGTCGGACTCGATGGTCCCGCCGGGCAGCGCCCAGCCCTCGCGGTAGTTGGGCTCGACGATCAGCACCCGGCCCCCGGTGTCCCGGAAGACCGTGGCGGCCCCGGCCAGCACACGGGGGAGGCCGGCGATGTAGGCGGCGTAGTCGTCGGAAGGGGTGAGGTTCTCGGTCGTCATGCCATGCAGCGTAGGGGCCCCGGCCGGACGCCAGGGCGGGCGGCGGGCGCCGTACGCCCGTTCCGCCGCGCGGAGCCGGCGCGGGGAGGCGGGGCGCGGAGTTGACGCCCGTGCGGAGCCTGCGCCGGCACCGCCTCCCGCGTCCGGGGCGCCGCACCGGCCGGCCGCCGGTACCGCGAGCCGGGTGGGCCGCCGCGGGGCCCGGCCCGGCAGCCCCGAAGGCGCGAACTCGGGCTCCCCAAGCCCCCGTTGGTAGATCCGGCAGAAGCCTGTGCGGCGGAGGGCGGCGTGTCATCAGGACAGGTCCGGACCCGAACTGTCGTCACTCGTACGGGACTTGGCGGCCCGGCGCAGCCGGTGGTGGCGGGCGGCGCCCTGTTCGGTGATCGCGTCGCCGACCATCGCCCGTACCGCGTCGCGCAGACCGTGCAACGCGCCGTGCCGGGAGGGCCCCGCGCCCGGGTCCTCGCGCAGTTCCCTCACCAGGGACCAGCACAGGCCCAGCATCACCACCACGAAGGGCAGCGCGACCAGGATCGTCGCCGTCTGGAGGGACTTGAGGCCGCCCGCGACGAGCAGCACGGCGGCCACCGCCGCCATCAGGACGCCCCACATCACGACCAGCCACGTCGGCGGGTGCAGCGAGCCGCGGCTGGTGAGCGAGCCCATCACGAGCGAGGCCGAGTCCGCGCTGGTGATGAAGTACGTCATCACCAGCGCCATCGCGATGTACGAGGTGACCGTGCCGATCGGCAGCGCGTCCAGCATCGCGAACAGCGAGGCCTCGGCACCGTCCTTGACCGCCCCGGCGAGATCGGCCGCGCCGGTGGAGGCGACCCGGATCGCGGTGCCGCCCATCACGCAGAACCAGATGACGGTGGCCCCGCTCGGCACCAGCAGTACCCCGACGAGGAACTCGCGGATGGTGCGGCCGTGCGAGATCCGGGCGATGAAGGTGCCGACGAACGGCGCCCAGGACAGCCACCACGCCCAGTAGAAAATGGTCCAGGCGCCCAGCCACGCGCGGTCGGTGAAGGCACCGGTACGGCTCGCCATCGGGATCAGGTCGTGCAGATAGCCGCCGATCGACGCCGGGATCGTGTCGAGGACGTAGACGGTCGGGCCGAGCAGGAACACGAAGAGCATCAGCACCGCGGCCAGCACGATGTTGATGGTGGACAGCCACTTCACCCCCTTGTGCAGCCCGGAGAAGGCGGACAGCACGAAGGCCGCCGACAGCGAGGCGATGATGACCAACTGGGTGGTCTGCGAATTGTTGACGCCCGCGGTGAGGTCGAGCCCCTCGGCCACCTGGAGCGCGCCGAGACCGAGGCTGGTCGCGGTGCCGAAGACGGTCGCGAAGACCGCCAGCAGATCGATGCACCGCCCGGGCCACCCGTCGGCCCGCCGCGCCCCGATCAGCGGCACGAACGCCGAGGACATCCGGTTGCCGCGCCCCTTGCGGAACCCCGCGTAGGCGAGCGCGAGACCGGCGATGCCGTAGATCGCCCAGGGGGTGAGCGTCCAGTGGAAGAAGGAGTACTCGAGGGCGGTGCGCGCCGCGTCGCCGGTGCCGGGCTGGGCGCCGGTCGCGGGCGGCGGGCTGAGGAAGTGGGTGAGCGGTTCGCCGACGCCGTAGAACATCAGGCCGATGCCCATGCCCGCGCTGAACATCATCGCGATCCACGCCAGATTGGTGAACTCCGGCTCGGAGTCGTCGGCGCCGAGCCGGATCCTCCCGTACCGGCTGATCGCCAGCACCACGCACAGCACCAGGAAGGTGTCGGCGGCGACCACGAAGAGCCAGGCGAAGTTGTTCAGGACCCAGGCGAGCGCGGTCGACGAGGCGCTGTCGAAGGAGCCCTTGCCGAGGGCCGCCCAGGCGACGACGGCCACCACCGCGAGCACACCGATGACGATCAGAGTGTGGTCGGGGGAGGGGTCGGCGCCCGGGGCGGCGTCGCCCGGCGGGGCGCCCGAGGCGGAATGATCGATCGAATCCATGCTCATGGCGCCCCACTATGGTGGGGGATGTATGGATTTTCCGGGGTGGCGCGCCGTCCATGGACCCCTGCGGCTATGGGCAGGCGCGCGCCGGGCGGATAGGGTCTGAAGCGGCGCGACTGCCTGTTCGAAAGCAAGGGATAGCAAGGTGACGGACGGCGCAGTTTTGGAGACCGCCCGCGTACTCGTGGCGGCGGACAAGTTCAAGGGCTCGCTCACGGCCGTGGAGGTCGCGGAGCGGGTGACGGCCGGGCTGCGGCGGGTCGTCCCGGATCTGCGGGTGGAGACCCTGCCGGTCGCCGACGGCGGCGACGGCACGGTCGCGGCCGCGGTGGCAGCGGGATTCGAGCGCCGCGAGGCGCGGGTCACCGGCCCGCTCGGCACCCCCGTGACCGCCGCGTACGCGGTGCGCGACGGCGTGGCCGTGGTCGAGATGGCGGAGGCCTCCGGGCTCCAGCACCTGCCCGAGGGCGTGTTCGCCGCGCTGACCGCGACCACCTACGGCTCCGGCGAGCTGCTGCTCGCCGCACTGGAGGCGGGCGCGCGCACCATCGTGTTCGGCGTCGGCGGCAGCGCGACGACCGACGGCGGCGCCGGCATGCTGGCCGCGCTCGGTGCCCGCTTCCTGGACGCCGCGGGCGAGCCCGTGGGCCCGGGCGGCGGCGCCCTCGCGGACCTGGCGACGGCCGACCTGTCGGGCCTCGACCCCCGCTTCAAGGACGTCGAGCTCGTCCTGGCCAGCGATGTCGACAACCCGCTGACCGGGCCCAAGGGCGCCCCCGCGATCTACGGTCCGCAGAAGGGCGCCTCGCCCGAGGACGTGGCGACCCTGGACGCGGCCCTGGCCCACTACGCCAAGGTGCTCGAAGGCGTGCTCGGCGCGAAGGCGGCCGAGGCCGCGCTCGCCCCGGGCGCCGGCGCGGCCGGCGGCATCGGCTACGGGGCGCTGGTCGCCCTGGACGCGGCGTTCCGGCCCGGCATCGAGGTCATGCTCGACGTGCTCGGCTTCGCGCCCGCCCTGGCCCGGGCCACCCTGGTCATCACCGGTGAGGGCTCGCTCGACGAGCAGACCCTGCACGGCAAGGCCCCGGCGGGCGTCGCGGCGGCGGCGCGCGCCGCCGGCATCGAGGTCGTCGCGGTCTGCGGCCGCCTCCTGCTCCAGCCGGGCCAGCTCGGCGAGGCCGGCATCCGCCGCGCCTACGCGCTCACCGAGCTCGAACCCGACCCGGCCCGCTGCATGGCCAACGCGGGCCCGCTGCTCGAACAGGTCGCCCAGAACATCGCGGGCGACTTCCTGCGCTGACCTTCGCGGACACGTCGACGGCCCTCCTCGCATCGCGCGAGGGGGGCCGTTTCGTCGTTCCCTGGAGGGGTGCGGGCGCGCGGTCCCGCACCGGCCGGATCGCCCGGCGTGCACATGCTCTCCCCTCATGAGACACTAGTGTCTCATTCGATACTGGAGTGTTTCATGACGCCGCCCCTCGATCCCCGGCGCTGGGTCGTCCTCGCGATCCTGTCCGGCAGCCTGCTGCTCATCGCCATGGACACGACGATCCTCAACGTCGCCTTCCCCTCCCTGGTCAGCGACCTGCAGCCCAGCTCCGTACAGCAGCTGTGGATCATCGACGTGTACGCCCTGGCCCTGTCCGGGCTGCTGGTCACCGCCGGTGCGCTGGGCGACCGGTGGGGGCGCAAGCGGCTGCTGCTCGCCGGGTTCGCGATCTTCGCACTCGCCTCCCTCATGGCCGTCTTCGCGACCGAGGCCTGGCAGGTCATCGCCGCCCGTGCGCTGCTCGGCGTGGGCGGCGCGGCGATCATGCCGTCCACCCTGTCGATCCTGCGCGACGTCTTCACCGACGCCCGCGAGCGCGCCCTCGCCTACGCGGTGTGGGCGGCCGTCTTCGGCGGCGGCATGGCGCTGGGCCCGGTGGTCGGGGGTCTGCTCGTCGAGCAGAACGGCTGGCAGTCCGCGTTCCTGATCAACGTGCCGGTCGCCCTGGTGATCATCGCGTTCGGCGCGTGGATCCTGCCCGAGTCGCACCAGCCCCGCGAGGGCCGCTGGGACTGGTGGGGCGTCGGCCAGTCCGTCGTCGGCATGCTCGCCCTGGCCGGCGGCATCAAGCAGCTCGGCAAGGGCGGGCCCGGCGACCCGGTGGCCTGGGTGCTGCTGGCCGTGGCCGCCGTCGCGCTGACCGTCTTCGTCCGCCGCCAGCTGCGCCTGGCCCAGCCGCTCTTCCACGTGCGGCTCTTCACCAACCGGTCGTTCAGCATCGCCGCGGCCTCGATCTTCCTCGGGATGATCGCGCTCGGCTCGGCGCTGTTCCTGGTCACCCAGTGGTTCCAGTACGGCCAGGGCTACAGCCCCCTGGAGGCCGGCGTCCGGCTGCTTCCGGCGCCGCTCGGCCTCGTCGTCACCTCGCTGGTGGCCCCGGCCCTGATGCACCGGCTGCCGATCCGGCACGTGATCAGCGGCGGCCTGCTCCTGATGAGCGCGGGACTCGCACTGCCCTGGCTGTTCCAGCAGTCGGGGCCGCTCGCCTACCCCGGTGTCGCCGTGGCGCTCGGCGTGCTCGGCTGCGGCGTCGGCGTGGCGACCACGGCGGCCTCGGTGACGCTCATGGCCTCCGCGCCCAAGGAACACGTCAGTGGTGCGGCGGCCGTGGAGGAGACCTGCTACGAGCTGGGCGCGGCGATGGGCGTCGCCATCCTCGGCAGCGTCGCGGCGGCGCTCTACCGCGGGCACCTGCCGCACCTCGCCCTGGACGAGGCGTCGACCGCCTCGGTACGGGACTCGGTGGGCGAGGCTGCGCATGTGGCCGCCTCCATCGGCGGGCCGGCCGGGGCGGGGCTCCTGGAGCAGGCCTCGGCGGCCTTCACCGCGGGGATGACCCCCACGTTCCTGCTGGCCGCCGTGCTGCCGCTGGGGGCTGCGGTGCTGGCCTGGGCCACGATCCCGCATGCCCTGCGCCCCACAGAAAACCCCCACTGACGCAGGCCCGCCCCCCACCGCGGCCGACCCTCCGCGCAGTTCCCCGCGCCCCTGGGACCCGCTTTTGTCCGCGGGTGGTGGTCGCTTGTCGCGCAGTTCCCCGCGCCCCTGGGACCCGTTTTCGTCTGCGGGTGGTGGTCGCTTGTCGCGCAGTTCCCCGCGCCCCTGGAACCCGCTTTTGTCCGCGGGCGGTGGTCGCCTCTCGCGCAGTTCCCCGCGCCCCTGGCGGGGCTGGTGTGTGCGGCGTTGCCAGCTGCGGCCGGGAAGCGACCACGGCCCGCAGGCATGGGCGGGTTGAGGGGCGCGGGGAACTGCGCGAGCAACCGTGCGCGGCCCGCACTCGATGGACGGGCCCTTCAGGGGCGCGGGGAACTGCGCAAAAAGCGAGCACGGCCCGCACCCGCCCCACCCGGCGCACCCCGCACCCCACCACCCCGGCGCCCCCCGCACCCATTCCGCAACCCCCCCGGGGAAGCCCCCCCCCGCATAAGCGGAAAGGCACACGAAAGGGGCCCGGGGTTCAAGAACCCCGGGCCCCTTGGCCGTACCGCGAAGACCTACGGCAGCTGCGCGGCCCGCGCCTCACGCCGGTTCCCCCGGAACGTATTGACCCGGCGGGCCGTCGCGAAGAGCGGAATCGTCGCCGCCAGGACGATCTGCAGCGCGCAACCGGTCTGGAGCAGCATCTGACCGCCCGGGGCGTCGAACGCCCAGGCCGCGAGCAACCCCATCGCCCCGATGATCCAGCTGAGCATCGCCACCGCGAGGACACCCCGCGGCTTCGGGTACTCGACCCGGCTCACCATCAGCCAGGCGACTCCTATGACGGCGAGCAGCGTCGGCACGAAGGGAAGCTCCAGCAGGACGATCGAGACGACCGTGAGCGCGCCGAACGGGCTCGGCATGCCCTGGAACATGCCGTCCTTCATCGTCACGCAGCTGAACCGCGCGAGTCTGAGCACCACCGCCAGCAGCACCGTGATCGCGGCGACCGCGGCAACCCGCTGGTGGGCGTCGTCGGCGACCATCCCGTACACGAGCACGAAGTACGCCGGGGCGAGCCCGAAGCTGATGAGGTCCGAGAGGTTGTCCAGCTCGGCCCCCATCGGGGAGCTGCGCAGCTTGCGGGCGACCAGACCGTCACAGAGGTCGAAGATCGCCGCGAGCAGCATCAGGATCACGGCGGTCGCGGCGGAGTGCCGCGCCATGCCGGTCTCCTGGCTGCCGGAGAGGTGCGGGATGAGGATGCCGGTGGTGGTGAAGTACACCGCCATGAAGCCGCACGTGGCGTTGCCGAGCGTGAGGGTGTCCGCTATCGACAGCCTCAGTGACAGCGGCATCTCCTCGACGTCGTCCTCGGACTCCGCCTCGGGGACCCAGCCGGCCTGCGTCTCGGGATCAATCACGGTCAATTCGAGTCACCCCCGCCGTGGTCGCCTGACCGACCTCGACCGCGACCTCGACACCCTCGGGGAGGTAGATGTCGACCCGCGAGCCGAAGCGGATGAGGCCGATGCGCTCGCCCTGCTCCACCTTGGTGCCCTGGGGGACGTACGGCACGATGCGGCGCGCGACCGCGCCCGCGATCTGCACCATCTCGATGTCGCCGAGCTCGGTGTCGAAGTGCCAGACAACGCGCTCGTTGTTCTCGCTCTCCTTGTTGAACGCCGGAACGAAACCACCGGGGATGTGCTCCACGGACGTCACCGTGCCCGCGAGGGGCGCGCGGTTGACGTGGACGTTCAGCGGGCTCATGAAGATCGCGACGCGGGTCCGTCCGTCCTTCCACGGCATGATGCTCTGCACCACGCCGTCGGCGGGGGAGATGACCCGCCCCTGCGTGATCTCACGCTCGGGGTCGCGGAAGAACCACAGCATGCCCGCCGCCAGTGCGGTGGTGGGCACGGCTACGATCGCGGCGCCCTTGGAGCGGCGCGAGCGGGCCAGGCTGAGGGCTGCGGTGGCGACGGTCGGCAGAAGCCACGGCGATGCTCCGCGAGCAAGGCGTCCCTGGAGGAAGCCGTCGCGTGATGCAGAGGTTTGGCTGTGGGGCATGGATGACCTTCGTAGCGGATGATGCCGCGCTGGCAACGGGGGACGGCGGCAGGTTTACCGGCGATGGTATCGGTTGCGAGCCGCAACTGGGCAAGCCAGAAGCCGAGTCGGCGGCCGGAAGGCGATGACAGGATGTGATGTTCTTCGCGGCCAGACCGACTCAAAAGCGACAATCAACCCTGGAACCGGTACTCCTCAAGAAGTCGGCGCCCAATGATCATTTTCTGGATCTCGGCGGTACCTTCACCGATGAGCAGCATCGGCGCCTCGCGGTACAGGCGCTCGATCTCGTACTCCTTGGAGAAGCCGTAACCGCCGTGAATGCGGAACGCGTCTTCCACCACCTCCTTGCAGTACTCGGAGGCGAGGTACTTCGCCATCCCTGCTTCGAGGTCGTTTCGTTCCCCGGAGTCCTTTTTGCGTGCTGCGTTGACCATCATCGCATGGGCGGCTTCGACCTTGGTAGCCATCTCGGCGAGCTTGAACTGAATCGCCTGGTGCTGGGCGATCGGCTTGCCGAAAGTGTGCCGTTGCTGGGCATAGGAGACACCCAGCTCAAATGCACGCTGAGCGACTCCGCAGCCACGGGCCGCGACGTTGACGCGGCCGACCTCGACCCCGTCCATCATTTGGTAAAACCCTCGGCCGGTGACTCCACCGAGGACGCGATTGGCCGGAACTCGCAGATCGTCCATGACCAGTTCGGTCGTATCGACGCCCTTGTATCCCATTTTGTCGATCTTGCCGGGAATGGTCAGCCCGGGGCGGACCTCGCCGAACCCGGGCTCCTTCTCCACGAGGAAGGTCGTCATCGACTTGTGGGGGGCGGTGCCCTCCGGGTGTCCTTCGTCACTCCGGCACAGAACGGCGACCAGTGACGACGTTCCGCCATTGGTCAGCCACATCTTCTGGCCGTTCAGGACGTACTCGTCGCCGTCCTTGACACCCTTGGACGTGATCGCCGACACATCCGAGCCGAGCGCCGGCTCGGACATCGAGAACGCGCCCCGCACCTCGCCGAGCGCCATCCGCGGCAGGAACGTGTCCTTCTGCTCCTGGGTGCCGTGCTGCTTGAGCATGTACGCCACGATGAAGTGCGTGTTGATGATGCCGGACACCGACATCCAGCCACGTGCGATCTCCTCCACGCACAGCGCGTAGGTGAGCAGCGACTCCCCGAGGCCGCCGTACTCCTCCGGGATCATCAGGCCGAACAGGCCCAACTCCTTGAGCCCCTCGACGATCCGCGTCGGATACTCGTCCTTGTGCTCCAACTCCGTCGCGACCGGAATGATCTCCTTGTCGACGAAGTCCCGCACGGTGGACAGGATTTCGCGCTGGACATCACTCAGACCGGCGGTCTGCGCGAGACGGGCCATCTCAGTTCTCCCGAAGTTCCGGGCGGCCGGGCTGCTCGCCGCCGCGCTCCTTGATGTACGTCTCGGTCGGCACCATCACCTTGCGGCGGAAGACGCAGACCAGGGTGCCGTCCTGCTTGTAGCCCTTGGTCTCGACGTACACGATGCCGCGGTCGCTCTTCGACTTCGACGGCGTCTTGTCCAGCACGGTCGTCTCGCCGTAGATCGTGTCGCCGTGGAAGGTCGGCGCCACGTGCTTGAGCGACTCGACCTCCAGGTTGGCGATCGCCTTGCCCGAGACGTCCGGCACGCTCATGCCGAGCAGGAGCGAGTAGATGTAGTTGCCGACGACCACGTTCTTGCCGAAGTCGGTCGTCTTCTCCGCATAGTTGGTGTCCATGTGGAGCGGATGGTGGTTCATGGTGAGCAGACAGAAGAGGTGGTCGTCGTACTCCGTGACCGTCTTTCCGGGCCAGTGCTTGTAGACGGCGCCGACTTCGAACTCTTCATAGGTACGGCCGAACTGCATGGTGCTCACGCCTCCGGGGCTTCGAACGTCGTGGTGCGCTTCATGCCGGCGGCCCGGCCCTTGCCCGAGATGACCAGGGCCATCTTGCGGCTGGCCTCGTCGATCATCTCGTCGCCGAGCATCGCCGAACCCTTCTTGCCGCCCGCCTCGGAGGTGCACCACTCATAGGCGTCCAGGATCATCTCGGCGTGGTCGAAGTCCTCCTGCGACGGCGAGAAGATCTCGTTCGACGCCTCGACCTGACCCGGGTGCAGCACCCACTTGCCGTCGAAGCCGAGCGCCGCGGCCCGCTGGGCCACCTCGCGGTAACCGTCCACATTGCGGATCTGCAGGTAGGGGCCGTCGATCGCCTGGAGGTCGTTGGCGCGCGCCGCCATGAGGATCTTCATCAGGATGTAGTGGTAGGCGTCGGCGCCGTAACCCGGCGGCTGCTCACCCACCACCAGCGACTTCATGTTGATCGACGCCATGAAGTCGGCCGGGCCGAAGATGATCGTCTCGGTGCGGGGCGAGGCCTCGGCGATCGCGTTCACGTTGTTGAGGCCGCGCGCGTTCTCGATCTGCGCCTCGATGCCGATCTTGCCGACCTCGAAGCCCATCGTCTTCTCGATCTGCGTGAGCAGCAGGTCCAGCGCCACCACCTGGTCGGCCGTCTGCACCTTCGGCAGCATGATGCAGTCGAGGTTCTGCCCGGCGCCCTCGACGACGGTCACGACGTCCCGGTACGTCCACTCGGTCGTCCAGTCGTTCACGCGCACCACACGCGTCTTGCCCGTCCAGTCGCCCTCGTTGAGGAACTTGACGATGGTGTGCCGCGCCTCGGGCTTGGCCAGCGGGGCGCAGGCGTCCTCCAGGTCGAGGAAGACCTGGTCGGCCGGCAGACCCTGGGCCTTCTCCAGGAAGCGGGGGTTCGACCCGGGAACCGCGAGGCAGGAGCGGCGCGGGCGGAGCCGGTTGACGGGGGAGACGGGGGTGCTCATGCGGGGACCTCCAACGGGTCGAGCTTGTTCGCTTTCCGGATCTCGTCGACGATACGGCCGATGATCTCCGTGATTCCGAAGTCCTTGGGGGTGAAGACGGCGGCCACGCCCGCCCTGCGCAGTTCCTCGGCGTCCGCGGGCGGAATGATCCCGCCGGCGATCACCGGGATGTCCGCCGCGCCGGCCTCGCGCAGACGCACCAGGACGTCCGGGACGAGTTCGGCGTGCGAGCCGGACAGGATGGACAGACCCACGCAGTGCACGTCCTCGGCGAGGGCGGCGCTGACGATCTGCTCGGGGGTCAGCCGGATGCCCTGGTAGACCACCTCGAAGCCGGCGTCCCGCGCACGCACCGCGATCTGCTCGGCCCCGTTGGAGTGCCCGTCGAGCCCCGGCTTGCCGACCAGCAGGCGCAGCCGCCCCGAACCCAGGTCCTCGGCCGTGCGCGCCACCTTCTCGCGGACCAGGGCCAGGGGGGTGCCCTTCTCCGCGGTGACGGCGACCGGCGCCGAGGAGACGCCGGTGGGCGCGCGGAACTCGCCGAACACCTCGCGCAGCGCCTCGGACCACTCCCCGGTGGTGACACCCGAGCGCACGCACTCCAGGGTCGCCTCCATCAGGTTGCCCGTCCCCTTGGCGGCCTCCTTCAGCTTCTCCAGGGCCTTGCACGGCCGCGGATGGTTGAAGGGCGGCTGGTAGCGGCTGTCGCGCCAGTGCTTCAGTGCGGCCACGACCCGGGCCTCGACGGCCGGGTCCACCGTCATGATCGCGCCGTCCAGGTCCGCGGTGAGCGGGCTCGGCTCGGTCGACTCGTAGCAGTTGACGCCGACGATCTTCTCCTCGCCGGCCTCGATCCGGGCCCGGCGCTCGGCGTGCGAGGAGACGAGTTGCGACTTGAGGTAGCCCGACTCGACGGCCGCGAGCGCGCCGCCCATCTCCTGGATCCGGTCGATCTCGGCGAGGCACTCCTCGACGAGCGCGTCCACCTTGGCCTCGATGACGTGCGACCCGGCGAAGATGTCCTCGTACTCCAGCAGGTCGCTCTCGTGCGCGAGCACCTGCTGGATGCGCAGCGACCACTGCTGGTCCCAGGGCCGGGGCAGGCCCAACGCCTCGTTCCAGGCCGGGAGTTGGACCGCTCGGGCCCGCGCGTCCTTGGACAGCGTGACGGCCAGCATCTCCAGGACGATCCGCTGGACGTTGTTCTCCGGCTGTGCCTCGGTCAGACCGAGCGAGTTGACCTGCACGCCGTAGCGGAAGCGCCGCTGCTTGGCGTCCTCGATTCCGTACCGCTCCCGGGTGATCGTGTCCCAGATACGGCCGAAGGCGCGCATCTTGCACATCTCCTCGATGAAGCGGACGCCCGCGTTCACGAAGAACGAGATGCGGGCGACCACATCGCCCTTGCGGTCCTCGGGGATCTGGCCCGACGCGAACACCGAGTCGAGCACGGCGATCGCGGTCGACATCGCGTACGCGATCTCCTGGACCGGGGTGGCCCCCGCCTCCTGGAGGTGGTAGCTGCAGATGTTGATCGGGTTCCACTTGGGGATGTTGTTCACGGTGTAACAGATCATGTCCGTCGTCAGCCGCAGTGACGGCCCCGGCGGGAAGACGTGCGTCCCGCGCGAGAGGTACTCCTTGACGATGTCGTTCTGGGTGGTGCCCTGGAGCTTGGTGATGTCCGCACCCTGCTCCTCGGCGACCACCTGGTACATGGCGAGCAGCCACATCGCGGTGGCGTTGATCGTCATCGAGGTGTTCATCTGTTCCAGGGGGATGTCCTGGAACAGCCGCCTCATGTCACCGAGATGGGACACCGGGACCCCGACCCGGCCCACCTCGCCGCGGGCGAGGATGTGGTCGGGGTCGTATCCGGTCTGCGTCGGAAGGTCGAACGCGACCGACAGACCCGTCTGGCCCTTGGCCAGGTTGTTGCGGTAGAGCTCGTTGGACGCCTCCGCGGTCGAGTGACCCGCGTACGTCCGCATGAGCCACGGCCGATCCTTCTGACGCTCCGTCATGAATGCTCCCGGCCTCAGATGTTGCGGAAGCGGTTGATGGCGTCGAGGTGCTTCTCGCGCAGCTCGGGGTCGCTGACGCCGAGGCCCTCGCGGGGGGAGAGGGCGAGCACGCCGACCTTGCCCTGGTGCAGGTTGCGGTGCACGTCGTAGGCGGCCTGGCCGGTGTCCTCCAGGGAGTACACCTTGGACAGGGTCGGGTGGATCTTGCCCTTGGCCACCAGGCGGTTGGCCTCCCACGCCTCGCGGTAGTTGGCGAAGTGCGAGCCGATGATGCGCTTCAGGGACATCCACAGGTAGCGGTTGTCGTACTCGTGCATGTAGCCCGAGGTCGAGGCGCAGGTGGTGATGGTGCCGCCCTTGCGCGTGACGTAGACGCTCGCGCCGAAGGTCTCGCGGCCCGGGTGCTCGAAGACGATGTCGATGTCCTCGCCGCCGGTGAACTCGCGGATGCGCTTGCCGAAGCGCTTCCACTCCTTGGGATCCTGGGTCTGCTCGTCCTTCCAGAACTTGTAGCCCTCGGCGTTGCGGTCGATGACCGCCTCGGCGCCCATGGCCCGGCAGATGTCCGCCTTCTCGGGGCTGGAGACGACGCAGATCGGGTTGGCGCCGCCGGCGAGCGCGAACTGCGTGGCGTAGGAGCCGAGTCCGCCGCTCGCGCCCCAGATCAGGACGTTGTCGCCCTGCTTCATGCCGGCGCCGTTGCGGGAGACCAGCTGCCGGTAGGCGGTCGAGTTGACCAGGCCCGGGGCGGCGGCCTCCTCCCAGCTCAAGTGCCGCGGCTTGGGCATGAGTTGGTTGGACTTGACGAGCGCGATCTCGGCGAGGCCGCCGAAGTTGGTCTCGAAGCCCCAGATGCGCTGCTCGGGGTCGAGCATCGTGTCGTTGTGGCCGTCGGAGCTCTCCAGCTCGACCGACAGGCAGTGCGCGACGACCTCGTCGCCCGGCTGCCAGGCGTTGACGCCGGGGCCGGTGCGCAGCACGACGCCCGCGAGGTCCGAACCGATGATGTGGTACGGCAGGTCGTGGCGCTTGGTGAGCTCGCTGAGCCGGCCGTAGCGCTCCAGGAAGCTGAAGGTGGAGACCGGCTCGAAGATCGAGGTCCAGACCGAGTTGTAGTTGACCGAGGAGGCCATGACGGCCACCAGGGCCTCGCCCGGGCCGAGTTCGGGGATCGCCACCTCGTCCAGGTGGATCGACTTGCGGGGGTCCTTGTCGCGGGTGCTGAGCCCGGCGAACATCTCCACCTCGTCCTTGTGCACGGTGATCGCGCGGTACGAGTCGGGGAGCGGCAGAGCGGCGAAGTCGGCGGAGGTGGACTCCGGCGACTGGATCGCGTCCAGGATTTCCTTCACGGTGTTGCCTCCGTCGAAGCGCCCGTGGCGGGCGTTGAGGGTCTTCGGGGGTGGTGCTTGTGGAGGTGTGCCGTCGGTTCGGCGGTGTGGTGCGAGTACGGCAGCGCCGGTGGGCGCGGGAGGTTGCCTGTGACGCAGGCGTCCGGGCCACCCGCCTGGGACGGCGGGTGCGGGACAGCCGGCGTACGGGGTTGCTCCGTGCGCCGACCGCCCGGACAACATCAACGTATGGCACCCCGTGCCAGGCCGCAAGACACTGCGTGCCAAGACTTTGTCTCAGGTGAAAAATGGGCCGCGCAGATGAGCGATGATCGATCGTTGCAGGTCAGCGGGGTGCCGGAAACGCGAACGGCCGCACCCCCCGACGAGGGGTGCGGCCGGCGGGCCCGCTGGACGGGTGCTATCTGGTCTTGAGGGCCTGCTTGATCGACTGCATGATCTCCTCCAGCGGGGCGTCCGTGCGGGCGACCGCCACCAGCACCTCGTCACCGGCCGAGACCGAGGCCGCGGGCCGGCGGGGTTCGGCCGTGCGGCCCGCTCCTATGCCGGAGCCGAAGGTCTCCCGCACGATCGCGAAGGCGCGGTCGAGCTGGGTCTCCACATCGCCCTGGCCCCCGGCCCGCAGCCAGCGGCGCAGGACGTGGTTGTGGGCGGTGACCACCGCGGAGGCGGCCACCTCCGCGAGCAGCGGGTCGTCGTTCCCCGGCTGGTGGTCGTGCTCGTCGAAGTGGCCGAGCAGATAGCGGGTGAACAGGCGCTCGTAACGGGCGACCGAGGCGATCTCCGCCTCGCGCAGCGTCGGCACCTCGCGGGTCAGCTTGTAGCGGGCCACGGAGACCGCGGGGGAGCCCGCGTACATCTTCATGACCTCCTTGATGCCCCGGCACACCGTGTCGAGGGGATGCTCGTGGGGAGGCGCCGCGTTCAGGACCGCCTCGGCGCGCACCAGGGTGTCGTCGTGGTCGGGGAAGATCGCCTCTTCCTTGGAGCGGAAGTGGCGGAAGAAGGTGCGCCGGGCGACGCCCGCCCGGGCCGCGATCTCGTCGACCGTGGTGGCCTCGTACCCCTTCGCGGAGAACAGGTCCATGGCCGCCGCCGCGAGTTCGCGGCGCATCTTGAGCCGCTGCGCGGCCGCCCTGCTGCCGGCGGCGCTCTCCGGGGCATCGGGCACGGCGTTCGTACGGGAGGACCTGGCTGGCTGGGGCATGGAGCGAACGTACTGCATATTTGCAGGAAGCCGCGCCCACGGCGGCGGGCTGCCCTCGGGTTCGAGCAGCCCGCCCCACCCCGCGTCCGGCTCAGCGCCGGGCATACTCGCGGAATCCGCGGCCCGTCTTGCGGCCCAGGCAGCCCGCCGCGACGAGGTGTTCGAGCAGCGGCGCCGGGGCCAGGCCCGGGTCGCGGAACTCGGCGTGCAGCACCTTCTCGATGGCCAGCGAGACGTCGAGGCCCACCACGTCGAGCAGTTCGAAGGGGCCCATCGGGTAGCCGCCGCCCAGCTTCATCGCGGCGTCGATGTCGTCGAGCGTCGCGTAGTGCTCCTGCACCATCTTGATCGCGTTGTTGAGGTACGGGAAGAGCAGCGCGTTGACGATGAACCCGGCGCGGTCGCCGCAGTCCACCGGGTGCTTGCGGATCTTCGCGGTGACCTCGCGGACGGTGGCGTGCACCTCGTCGGAGGTGAGGACGGTGCGGACCACCTCGACGAGCTTCATCGCCGGAGCCGGGTTGAAGAAGTGCATCCCGATGACGTCCTGCGGGCGCGAGGTGGCCCGGGCGCAGGCGACGACCGGCAGCGAGGAGGTGGTGGTGGCCAGGATCGCGCCCTGCTTGCAGACCTTGTCGAAGGACGAGAAGAGCTGCTGCTTGACCGCCAGGTCCTCGGCGACCGCCTCCACGGCCAGGTCCACCTCGGCGAAGGCTTCGAGGGCGCCCGCCGCCGTGATGCGGTTCAGCGTCTCCTCGCGCGCCTCGGCGGTGATCCGGCCCTTGTCGACCGAGCGCGCAAGCGACTTGGCGATACGGGACTTGGCGGTCTCCGCCTTCTCCAGGCTGCGCGCGGCGAGCACCACCTGGTACCCGGCCTTGGCGAAGACCTCCGCGATGCCGGAGGCCATGGTGCCCGAACCGGCCACGCCGACCGAGCGGATCTCCCGGCCGCCGCCCGCGCCCGCGATCGCGTCCGGGGTCAGGGCGTCGGCCACCACGACCGAGCTGCCCTCGCCCTCGTAGGTGTAGAAGCCGCGGCCCCGCTTGCGTCCGGTGAGGCCCGCCTCGGTGAGCTGGCCGAGGATCGGGGCGGGCGCGTGCAGACGGTCCTGCGAAGAGGCGTACATGGCCTCCAGAACCGTCCGCGCGGTGTCGATGCCGATCAGGTCGAGCAGTTCCAGCGGGCCCATGGGCAGGCCGCAGCCCAGCTTCATCGCGGCGTCGATGTCCTCGCGCGAGGCGTACTTGGACTCGTACATCGCGGCGGCCTGGTTGAGGTAGCCGAACAGCAGCCCGTCGGCGACGAAACCGGGGCGGTCGCCGACCGCCACCGGCTCCTTGCCGAGGTCGAGGGCGAGCGCGGTGACCGCGTCCACGGCCGGGGGAGCGGTCAGCACCGACGAGACGATCTCGACGAGCTTCATGGCCGGCGCCGGGTTGAAGAAGTGCATCCCGAGGACGCGCTCGGGGTGTGCGGAGTCGGCCGCGAGCCGGGTCACCGACAGGGCGTTGGTGCCGGTCGCCAGGATCGCGGTGGGCGCGACGATGGCGTCCAGGGCGTGGAAGACCTGCTGCTTGAGCTCGTACGACTCGGGCACGACCTCGATGACGAGCTCGGCCTCGGCCGCGGCCTGGAGGTCGGTGAAGGTACGGAACCGGGCGAGGATGTCGCCGCGCTCCTGCGGGGTGATCCGCTCACGGGCCACCGCACGGGCCGTGGAGGCCTCCAGGGCGGCCACGGCCTGGCGGCCGGCGCGCTCGCTGATGTCGATGCCGATGACCTCGCGGCCGGCGCGGGCCAGGATCTCGGCGATACCGGTGCCCATCGTGCCGAGACCGACCACGGCGACAGTGTTCAGGGGGACGTCCATCACGGGACTCCAGGGATGAGTGACGACTGAGAGAGGGCGCACGCGACCGGCATCGGGCATCGAGGATGCGCTCGGATACGCCGACAGGCGCACGGCGTGCGGGAGTTGGTGTCGTGGTGCAAGGGGCCGACGGCCCTGTCCCGGGGCACGTCGTACAGAACTGCCGAACCGACGATCACTCGCGGTGGCTGCGTCACCAGGCCACCGGAGTCGCGGGGGTTACCCGCTCACCTGAGGTTAACCGGCGAGTAACGAGCGCGCCAGACCTGGCTCCCACCGACTCCGTGTGATCTGGCTCGCGCCCGCGTGATCCGGCGCGTCCGGCCGATCCGGCACGCGTCCGCCGCGGAGCGCTCCGCGCCCGGGCCCCCGGGGCGCCTCGCCGCTGCTGCCGGCCCGGCCCGGGCCAGGGGTGCGGTCAGCCCGGGACGTGGGGCGTCTCCCCGGCGGCCCTCAGCTCGTCCGCGGCCCGCTCCGCCCAGGGCTGTGCCCCGATCCGTTCGAAGGCGAGCCGCGCCGAGCGCAGCAGCGGGCGCGCCTCGGCGGTCCTGCGCTGCGCGCGCAGCCAGCGGCCGTACGCGAACTCCGCGCGGGCCCGCGGCCACGGCCAGCGCGCCAGGTTGTCGGCGAGGGCCCGCCGGAACAGGGTCTCCGCCTCCACGTCGTCGGCCAGCACCGCCGCCGCGTACCGCAGGTGGATCCGCAGCAGGGGCGCCGGGGACCCCGCGGTGCGGCGCGCGAGAGAGCCGGCCACCGCCGCGGCCTCGGCCCGCCGCCGCGCGGGCAGCGCCGCGTCGGCGAGGAAAGCGATCGCGGCGAAGCCCTCCCGGCAGGGCCAACCTCCGTCCGGGGCCGCCGCGTCGTCCGCTCCGCAGGCGGCGGGACCGGCGCCGTCGTCCGCCGGGAACAGCCCGCGCAGCAGTGCGTACGCCTCACCGGACCGGCCGGCCGCGCAGGCCGCGATGCCGCGCGCCAGACGCAGCCGCGCGGCGGTCGCGGTGGTTCCGGAGGTCTCGGCGGGCCGGTCCGGGCAGGCGTCCTCGGCGCGCTCGGCCAGGCGCAGCGCGGCCGTGCCGTCACCGCGCAGGGCCGCCGCCTGTGCCTCGGTCGCCAGTGCCTCCGCGGTCTGCGCGGGCCGCCCCCAGGTGGCGGAGATCCTGCGGCCGTCCTCGACGGCCAGCGCCGCACGGTGCCAGTCGCCCAGGTCGAGCAGGGCCTGCGACTGCGCCGCGAGGGCCCACCGGAGCGGGCCGAGGCGGCCCTGGTCGTGCGCCAGCGACTGCGCCCGGTCGAGATGGTCCACCGCGAGCGCCGGGTCTCCCACCGCCTGGGCCGCCATCCCGAGCAGCAGCAGCCCCTCGGGGTCGCTCACGGACTGGACGCCGGCCCGGCCCAACTGGCCGAGAACCAAGGTCCCTTGACGCACCGGCTGGGCCAGCGCGAGGGCGGCGAGCCGGCGCGGATCCCCGTCCCGCGCCGCCTGTTCCGTCGGGGCGGCCAGGGCCGCGACGCGCTCACGTGTCGCGGCCCCGGCCCCGGTCCGCCGGCCGCGCAGCGCGGCGGCGAGGAGGAGGTCGAGCGCGAGCGAGGGGTCCTCGCATTGGGCGGCCCGCCCGGCGAGGGCGTCCGGGGTGAAGGGCGCGCCGGCACCCGCCCGCGCCGCGTTCCCGAGGGGCGGGCCGATGGCGGCGCCGGGACCAGGGCCGGGGCCGGATCCGGGCGCCGGGCCGTCGTCGCAGATCTCCGTCAGCCAGTCCACCAGGCCGCGCCCGCGCCCGTCCCGGTGGCCGGACGACCGGGGGTGGACGGGTCGGTCCTCCCGCGCCGGGGCTCGCTTGGGCTCCATGGATGACTCCTTGCCCGTGGCATCTTCCCGGCGGACACCGGGATCCGATCATCCTTGGGGTGCCAACGGCCTTGCGCCACTAGGCTTTTGGACATGGATGAGGAGTTCCGGTCCCTCCTGGACCGGGTGCGGGGCGAGAGCGGCGCGTCACCGGCGTACGAGCGGCTGGCCGCCACCGCCGACCACGGTGAACTGGCGGCGGTGCTCACCGAACCCGAACGCCCGCTGTGGGCGCGGGAGATCGCCGCCTTCCGGCTCGGCGTGGCGGGGGACCGACGGGCCTTCGAGTCGCTGGTCCTGCTGCTCAACCACCGCGACCCCGAGCGCTGTGTGAGCGCCGCGTACGCCCTGGCCCGGCTCGGGGACCCGCGCACGGCCCGGGCCGCGGCGGCGCTCGCGACCAACGAGCTGCGCACCGCCTACGCGCTGCATCCGGTGCGCCTGCTCACCGCGCTGCGCGCCCCCGAATCCGTACCCGCCCTGATCAAGACCCTGCGCCCGCTGCTCTCACCGCACACCCCGTACTGGCGGGTCGCCGTCGCCTGCATCGAGGGCCTGGGCGAGCTCGGGGACCAGCGGGCCGCGGACGTGCTCACCGAAGCCCTGGCCCAGCCGCGCCTGGCCCGCTCGGCGGCCTGGGCCCTGCGCCGCATCCAGTCCGGCCGGGCGCGGGGCCAGGCGGGGTCATGAGGTGATCGGGGGCCGCGCCCGGCCGTCGTCCTCGGCCCCGGGTGGCCCGTCGCGGAGCGGGGCTCAGAGCAGGGTGAGCTGGGTCGCCTCCGGCTCGGGGGGCGTGGGCGCCGCCGGGATGCGCCGGGCCGCGCCGCGGTGCGCCGGACCGATGCCGAATTCGGTCGCCAGCTCGTGCACCTGTCCGGTGATCCGGCGCTGGTACCACTTCGGCGCGTACGCGCCCTCCGCGTAGAGGCGCTCGTACCGCCGCACCAGATGGGGGTGGTGCTGCCCGAGCCAGGCCATGAACCATTCCCGCGCGCCCGGCCGCAGATGGAGCACCAGGGGGGTCACCGAGGTGGCGCCGGAGGCGGCGATCGCGCGGACGGTGGCGCGCAGCTGGTCGGGGTGGTCGCCGAGGAAGGGGATCACCGGCGCCATCAGCACGCCGCAGCCGATGCCGTGCCCGGTGAGGGTGCGTACGACGTCGAGCCGGCGCTCGGGGGCCGGGGTGCCCGGCTCGACCGTGCGCCACAGCTCGCGGTCCACGAAGCCGACCGAGACCGAGATGCCGACCTCGGTCACCGCGGCGGCCTCCTTGAGCAGGTCGAGGTCGCGCAGGATGAGCGTGCCCTTGGTCAGGATGGAGAACGGGTTCGCGTGGTCGCGCAGCGCCGCGATGATGCCGGGCATCAGCTGGTACCGGCCCTCCGCGCGCTGGTAGCAGTCGACGTTGGTGCCCATCGCGATGTGCGCGCCCTGCCAGCGGCGGGAGGCCAGATGGCTGCGCAGCAGCTCCGGCGCGTTCACCTTCACCACGATCTGCGAGTCGAAGCCGAGCCCGGTGTCGAGGTCGAGATAGCTGTGCGTCTTGCGCGCGAAGCAGTAGACACAGGCGTGCGAGCAGCCGCGGTAGGGGTTGACGGTCCATTCGAACGGCATCCGCGAGGCGCCCGGCACCCGGTTGACGATCGAGCGCGCCCGGATCTCGTGGAAGGTGATCCCGCGGAACTCCGGGGTGTCGAAGGTGCGGGTGGTCACCGCGTCCGCGGCGAACAGCGCGGCCGTGCGGGCCGCCCCGGCCGGGGCGTCGTCGTCGGCGAGATTCTCCCAGCGCATGAACGCCTCCTTCGTTCCCGTGGGTGCCGTTCGGTCACGCCCACCCCTGAATAGAACACATGTTCCCTTCTTGATCGCAACCCGGATTGTGACGGCGGAGCGCGAGGTGGTTGGCTTGGCCCGCCCCCGATACCCCGGAAACACAAGTGCTGGAGGAAGTGCCATGGCGCAGGTCGAGGCCGCGACGGAGCGGATCGTCGCGGCGGATCCGGAGACCGTGTTCGACACGCTGGCCGACTACAAGGAAGGCCGCCCCAAGCTCCTGCCGGAGCACTTCAGCGAGTACGAGGTCCGCGAGGGCGGCGACGGCGAGGGCACCCTCGTCCACTGGAAGCTCCAGGCCACCAGCAAGCGGGTGCGCGACTGCCTCCTGGAGGTCACCGAGCCCACCGACGGCCAACTCGTCGAGAAGGACCGCAACTCCTCCATGGTCACCACCTGGACGGTCACCCCGGCCGGCGAGGGGCGCTCCAAGGTCGTCGTCACCAGCGTCTGGAACGGGGCCGGCGGCATCGGCGGCTTCTTCGAGAGGACCTTCGCGCCCAAGGGGCTCGGCCGCATCTACGACGCCGTGCTCGCCAAGCTGGCCGCCGAGGTCGAGAAGTAGCACCGGGCGGCACGGGAGCGGCCGGGCGCCGCGGGGGAGCGGACACGGCCCCGCGCGGCACGGCAGCGGCGCCGCCCGGCGCGGAAGCGGCCCCCGCGAACCGTCCGTACGGTCACCGGTTCGGGTGGATTTCCGTTCCGCTCCGTAGTGCGCCGTAGGTGCTCCCGCCAGCGCTTACGCCCCCGGCGCACGCCCGTCGCCCCCCTCGTCTCGCTTGCCCCGGATGTCGGCCAATGCGAGAAATGCCTCGGCGCAAGCGCGACGAGGGGAGAGTTACGTGGGCGGGATCACTCTGGTGAAGGACGAGCGGGCCGGCGGGCCCGCTCCGGCCCCGGCGGTCTCGCCGACGGGCCAACTCCCGCCGCCCGAGCCCCCGTTGGAGCCGCGCCGGGTGCGCACGGTCTTCCTCGGCCTGATGCTGACCCTGCTCCTCGCGGCCCTCGACCAGATGATCGTCGCGACCGCCCTGCCCAAGATCGTCGGCGATCTGCACGGCCTCGACAAGGTCTCCTGGGCCGTCACCGCCTACCTTCTCGCGTCCACCATCGGCCTGCCGATCTACGGCAAGCTCGGCGACCAGTTCGGCCGCAAGCCCGTCTTCCAGTTCGCCATCGTCGTGTTCGTCATCGGCTCGGCCCTCGCGGGCTGGTCGCGCAACATGGACGAGCTGATCGCCTTCCGCGCCGTCCAGGGCATCGGCGGCGGCGGCCTCATGATCGGCGTGCAGGCGATCATCGCGGACATCGTGCCGCCCCGGCAGCGCGGCCGGTACATGGGCCTGATCGGCGCCGTCTTCGGACTAGCCTCGGTGGCCGGACCCCTGCTCGGCGGCTTCTTCACCGACCACGCCTCCTGGCGCTGGTGCTTCTACATCAACGTGCCCTTCGGCCTCGTCACTCTCGCCGTCATCACCGCCGTCCTGAAGCTGCCCAGGCCCCGGGTGCGCCCGCGCCTGGACGTACTCGGCATGCTGCTGCTCGCCACCGCCTCGACCTGCCTGGTCCTGCTGACCAGTTGGGGCGGCACCGAGTACGCCTGGGGCTCGCGCACCATCCTGGGCCTGGCCGCGGGCGCGGTCGGAACGACCCTGCTGTTCCTGGTCGTCGAGAACCACGCGGCCGAACCGGTCATCCCGCTGCGGCTGTTCCGCGACTCGATCTTCACCGTGTCCGGGCTCATCGGCGCGGTCGTCGGGGTCGCGCTGTTCGGCGCCGCGAGCTATCTGCCCACCTTCCTGCAGATGGTCGACGGGGCCAGCGCCACCGAGTCCGGGCTCCTGGTGCTGCCCATGATGGGCGGCATCGTCGGCGCCTCGATCATCTCCGGCCAGCTCATCAGCCGCACCGGGCGCTACAGGATCTACCCGATCGCGGGCGGGGCGGTCTCGGCCGTCGGCATGTGGCTGCTCTCCCGGCTCGACACCGACACCCCGCGCCTGCACTACAGCCTCTGGATGGCCGTGCTCGGCGCGGGCATCGGCCTGGCCATGCCCGTCCTGGTGCTCGCCGTGCAGAACGCCGTCGACCCGGCCGACCTCGGCACCGCCACCAGCGCCAACAACTACTTCCGGCAGATCGGCGGCAGCGTCGGCGCCGCCGTCTTCGGCACCCTGTTCACCAACCGCCTCGCCCACGCGCTCACCGAGCAACTCCCGGCCGGCGCCCGCCTGCCCGACCCCGAGTCGATCACCCCGCAGCTGGTGCACGCCCTGCCGGCCGCCCTGCGTGACGGCTACATCCGGGCCTACGCCGACGCCATGCCCAGGATCTTCCTCTACCTCGTGCCGGTGCTCGTGCTCGGCTTCGTCCTCGCCTTCTTCCTCAAGGAGCAACCGCTGGTGTCCCACAACGCCCCCACCGCCGAGCCCGCCCCCGCGACCGACACCGTTGCCGACACCGCGCCGCTGCCCCACGCCCGCACCGCCCCCACCTCCGGCTACGTCAGCGGCGTTCCGGTGACCGGTACCGTCCAGCACCACGACGGCTCCACCGTGCCGCGCGCCGCCCTCACCCTCGTCGACGTGCGGGGCCGGCAGGTCGGGCGCGGGGCCAGCGGCTCGGACGGGCGCTACGCGCTGAGCGTGCCCGGCGCCGGATCGTACGTCCTGATCGCCGCGGCCGGCGGCCACCAGCCGCAGGCGGTCGCGGTGACCGTCGGCGAACGCCCCGTCGACCTCGACGTGGTGCTCGGCGGCGCCGGCCGGCTGGCCGGCATCGTGGTCACCGCCGACGGCAGCCCCGTACGGGACGCCGCCGTCACCCTCACCGACGTACGCGGCGAGGTCGTCGCCAGTACCCGCAGCGGACGCGAAGGGACCTACGTCATCGGCGAGTTGGTGGCCGGTGAGTACACCCTGGCCGCCAGCGCCCCCGCCTTCCGCCCGGCGGCCCTGCCCGTCTCGGTGCAGGCCTCCCGCGAGACCCGCCAGGACATCGAGCTGGCCGGGGGAGCGGTCCTGCGCGGCACGGTCCGCGCGGGCGGCGGCCGGCCCGTGGAGGACGCCCGCGTCACCCTCCTGGACGCCGCGGGCAACGTCGTGGACACCCTCACCACGGGCCCCGACGGCACGTTCCGCTTCGTGGACCTGTCGTCCGGCGAGTACACGGTGATCGCGGCGGGCTACCCGCCGGTGGCGACGGTGCTGCAGGTGGCGGGCGGCGGCCGGACCGAGCGGGACCTCCAGCTGGGGCACGAGGACTGACCGCTTCCGGGGCGGCCCGGCGCGGGCCCCTGCCCGTCCTGGTCCCGGCCGCCCCGCCCGGAGTTGACCTTTCGTCAGTTCCGTCCGCCCCCGCGCGCGGGCGTGCGCCTATTCATCGGTTGGCTCCCGCGCGGTGCCGCGATGGCCGTACGGTGGAGAAGAGGCCGCTGGATCGCGCGGCTGGGAAGGAGCCACCCACCCATGGACAGTGGTACTCCGCCGACGTCGCCGCAGCTCGCCGTGGCCGGACGGATCCCGCTCGCCGTGGTCGTCGTGGACGGCGACGGTCTGGTGTCGCACTGGTCATCGGGTGCCCGCAAGCTGTTCGGGCCGGCCAAGGAGGAGGCCGTCGGGCGCTCGGCCTCCGATCTCCTGCCCGTCTCGGGGGCGTTGGAGCAGAGCTACGAGGACTACGACGCCTTCGACGAGCTCGGCCCCGGCCTCGACGCGCCGCTCACCGGGCGCACCGCCTACCCCAGCGCGGGCCGGGCCACCCTGAGTGAGCCGGGGCGCGAGCGCAGCGACGTGCTGTGGTGGGCCTACCCGCTGGTGGGGCCCGGGCCCGAGCGCCTCCTCGTGCTCGCGGCGGACGCGGCGCTGCTGCACCAGGCGGCGGACGACGACGGCTCGGTCGAGCGGATAGCGCCCGGCTTCGCCCTGCACACCGACTTCCCCGGAGCCGACGAACTCGCCCGGCGCCTGCCCGAGATCCTGCCCAGCATGAGCGTCGGCGAGAGCGCGCGGATCGTGGCCCAGGTACTCGAACTGGGCTATCCGGTCCTGGAGTTCAGCCAGCACGACCGCGTTCCGGTGACCCCCGACTGGGGCGTGCCCCGGCGCGCGGAGCACCGGGCCGGGCGCCGCCGCCACCCCCTGGAGCCGGTCTCCCCGGCCCAGCCGCCCGCACCCGAGTTCGCCGCCGACCTCGAATACGCGGCCGTGCGCGAGCGGCTCGAATTCCTCAACGAGGTCAGCGGACGCATCGGCTCCTCGCTCGACCTGGCCCGCACCATCCAGGAGGTGAGCGCCGCCGTCGTGCCGCGCTTCACCGATGTCGCCGGCACCTATCTGCGCGAGCAGGTCATCGCCGGTGAGGGCTTCCCCGACGGGCCGCCCGACGAGCGGACGCTGTGGCACCGGGTCGCCCTGGAGCACGTCGACCAGCCGGGCCGCTGGGACGACGTGGTGCCGGTCGGCGAGTCCATGCCCTTCCCCGCCCACACCCCCTTCTTCCAGTGCATGACGTCCGGCGAACCCGTCCTCGTACCGAGGATCAGCGAGCAGCTGGGCACCGCCATCGCCTCGCAGTTCGAGAAGCGGGACATCCGGCCGCTCATCACCGGCCGCTCGATGCTGGTGGTCCCGCTCAAGGCACGCAACGTCGTCCTCGGCTTCATGATCCTGCTCCGGCACGCGGAGCGGGCCGAGTTCAACGACATGGACCGGGTGACCGGCGCCGAACTGGCCGCTCGGGCCGGGCTGGTGCTCGACAACGCCCGCATGTACACCTACCAGGAGAGCGTCGCCGACACCCTCCAGGACTCGATGCTGCCGCAGGTCGCCCCGCGCACGGCGGGCTGTGACACGGCCACCCGCTATCTGCCCGGCACCCTGCTCGGCCGGGTCGGCGGCGACTGGTTCGACTCCATCAAGCTGCCCGGCTCGCGCACCGCCCTCGTGGTCGGCGACGTCATGGGCCACGGCCTCAACTCGGCGGCCATGATGGGCCAGTTGCGCACGGCGGTGCAGACCATGGCCGCGCTGGACCTGCCGCCCGACCAACTCCTGCGCAGCCTCGACGACTTGGCCCAGCGCCTGGGCGAGCACTACCTCGCCACCTGTCTGTACGCGGTCTACGACCCGATCAGGGGCGAACTCCTCATGGCCAACGCGGGCCATGTGCCGCCCGTGGTCGTACGGTCCGCCGACGGCCGCAGCGAACTCCTCGACCTGCCCACCGGGGCGCCGATCGGCGTCGGCGGAGTGCCGTTCGAGACCGCCCGCGTCCGCGTCGAGCCCGGCGACCGGCTCATCATGTGCACCGACGGGCTCGTCGAGGTGCGCGGCCAGGACATAGGTGTGGGGCTCGCCACGCTCTGCGAGTCCGCGGCCCACCCGGCGGCCTCCATGGACGACGCCTGCGACACCATCATCCGCGCCCTCAACACCCGCGGCGGCCGCAAGGACGACGTGGCCCTGCTCATGGCGCGGCTCAACGGCATCGCCGCCGAGGACGTCGCCGAGTGGCGTCTCGACGCGGACCCGCGGAACGCCGGCCGGGCGCGCCGGCTGGTCCGTGAACGGCTCGCGCTGTGGGGCCTTCCGGATGTGTCGGACACCGTGGAGCTCCTGGTCAGCGAGGTGGTCACCAACGCGATCCGGCACCCGCACGGCGGCCGGATCGAGCTCCGTCTGGTGCGCGCCGAGGCGCTCCTGTGCGAAGTGGTGGACGACGACCACCGGCTGCCGACGCTGCTCAGCGCCGGGCCCGCCGACGAGAGCGGCCGGGGCCTGCGGGTGCTCGACGCCCTCGCCCGCGAGTGGGGCACCAGCCGCACCGGCAACGGCAAGACGGTCTGGTTCGACGTGGCCCTGCCGGCCGCGGGCCGCCGCGCGCGCTGACCGCGACGGCCCCCGCGACCGCCTCCGCAATCGCCCCCGGAGCCGACGCGCACGGCCCAACTCCCGTTGCTCGAACGGCAGGTGAAGGTATGCGCCGGACGCTTGCCCGGCGCGCGCCGCGCGCGGTAGACCGATCTTGACACTGTGCATGCGCTGCCTGGGGAGTCGGTCATGAGTGTGACGAGCAAGTACCTGGACGCCTGGGAGGGGTTCTGGCGGGAGGCGCCGGACGAACAGGGAGCGGTGTTCTGGGACGCCGAACCCGCTCTGACCGCCGCCCGCCACCTGGCCCACTTCGCCCCCCGCATCGACCGCCCCGACCTCCCGATGGTCGACATGGGCTGCGGCAACGGCACGCAGACCCGCTACCTCGCGGCCCGGTACGAGAACGTCCTCGGTGTCGACCTCTCGTCCGCCGCCGTCGAGCACGCCCGCGACCAGGACACCGGTGCGGAGGCCGAGTTCGAGCAGCTGGACGCCACCGACCCGAAGGCCGTCCACGAGCTGCACGGCCGGCTCGGCGACGCCAACGTCTATGTCCGGGGCGTCCTGCACCAGTGCGAGCCCGCCGACCGCCAACTGGTCGCCGACGCCGTCGCCACCCTGCTCGGCGAGCACGGCCGGGCCTTCGTGGTGGAACTCGCCGAAGCCGCCAAACCCGTCCTCCTGAAGCTGGCCCAGAGCCCCCAGGGCCCGCCGCCCAAGCTCCGCCCGGTCTTCGCCCACGGCATCGCACCGGGCGAGGTATCGGACGCGGCGCTCGTCCAGCTGCTGACCAACGCGGGCCTGAGCGTGACCGCGCAGGGCGAACTCCCGCTCATCACCACGGAGTACACCGCCGACGGCCGGCGCATCGAGCTGCCGTCCAGGTGGCTGGTCGTGGGCCGCGCGCCGCACGGCGGGGGAACGAAGCCGTCCTGAGCGTGGCGGGGCCGCGCCCCGGAGCCGGCGTCATCGAGGGCGGGCGCGCCAGGGCCGCGGCGGGCTAGCCGCGGGAACTGAGGGTGAAGGTCGCGCCGTCCGGGTCGCTCAGCCGCACCCAGGGCCCGGTGGCCGCCGTACCCGCGGCCAGGACGGTGGCGCCCCGGTCCCGGGCCTTCTCGGCGTGGCCGCGGGGATCGTCGACGCTGAAGTGGGTGTGCCAGTGCGGACGCAGACTCGGATCCGGGGCCGCTTCGACGGCGCCGGACGTGAGCCGCGCCAGCACATGGCCGCGGTGGCTCAGAAGCACCTCGTCGTTCTCGTAGCGGACCTCGCAGCAGCCCGGGCGCCGGCTCGCCCACTCCAGGACCTCGCCGTAGAAGATGGCCGCGTCGAAGGCGTCCCGGGTCTGCAGCCTGGTCCAGGCCGGGGTGCAGTCCCGCCAGGCCTCCCAGTTGGAGACGAGCGGGCCCTGCCAGATGCCGAAGACCGCCCCGTCCCGGTCGGCGGCCAGCGCGCCCCGCCCGGTGTGCAGGGCGACCGGCCCGACCGCGACCGTGGCCCCGCGCTCGCGGATGCGGGCCGTGGTGGCATCGGCGTCCTCGACCGCGAAGTACGGGGTCCAGGCGACGGCGACCTGGAGCGAGGGGGCGAGCGCGCCGATCCCGGCGACGGGGACGCCGTCCGCGAGCGCCACCCGGAACTCCTCGCCCAGCGAACCCGACCGGAACGTCCAGCCCATCACCGCGCCGTAGAAGTCGAGCGCGGCGTCCAGGTCGCGGGCCATCAGGCTGACCCAGCACGGCGCCCCGCACACGGCCGCGCTCGTACCGGCGACGGGCTCGCCGTCGGGGACGGCCGTGGCGTCGGCCGCGTCGGTGGTGTCCGCGTTGATGGGTGGCGGCGTCACGAAAACCCTCACTTCCAGGCATTTCGGCATACCGGCACAGAGGCCTCATCAGTATCCCGCTCCCCACGCCTACCCGCATGCCGGGGCGTAACACCCCAGAGTCGACATCGAGGCATGGACCGGGGCGGGGCCGGCACGCTCACCCGTCCGGGTCGCAGCTCGCACGGCGGCGGCCGATGGTGATCAGGGCGGCCATCAGCGCGTCGTGGTCGTCGCGCGCCGCCACATGGACCGCGCCCTCCTCCAGTACAGCGTCCAGCTCCGGGAGCCCGTTCGTGGCCGGGGTGGTCCGCAGGATCACACCGCTCGGCGGGGTCAGCGCGCGCAGGCCCGTGAACAGGGCCGCCGGATCGCTGTCGCCGTGCATGCTCGGATCGAGGACGGTGACGTCCGGCAGCAGCATGTGCGCCTGGGCCAGGGCGAGGCGGGGACTGGGCGTGTGCGAGATGACGCGGAAGTGCGGATTGCGGTGGATGCGCTCGCGCAGCACCGCGGCTTCCTCGTCAGTGGCAACGAGCAGGACGGTCATCACCCTTACAGGATGGCCGCACCGGCCGGGCCCAGCCACGCGAGAACGCCCCGGGCCGCCGGAGCCCGGGGCGTGGCGGCCCGGCCTCCAGGTCAGGCGAACGCCGCCGCCGCGATCAGCCGGGCCGTCTCCCGGCCCGCCCGCACGGCGCCCGCGTCCGCACCCGTACCGGTGGCCGGTACGCAATGACCGCGCTCGGGGTCGTAAGTGGTCAGGACGACGCCCGCGTGGTCGGCGTCCATCTCGTACAGGGCCGGCGACCGGCGGCGCTCACCGAGGGCGGCGAGGAGATCCCGCGAGTGGTGGCTCGGGACCACGGCGTCCGCGGTGCCGTGGATCAGGACGACGGGCACACCCGGCGCGGCGGCGGCGCGGGATTCCGGGGTGCCCGATGCGCCCCGGGGCGCCGGAGCCGCCGTTCCCCCGGCCGGGTCGTCCAGCAGTACCGCTCCGGTGCAGCGGGCCGGGCGGTCGTAGCGGCCCGCGATGCCGACGACCGCCTTCGGTGGCGGGCAGTCCGTGAGATCGGGGCGCAGACCCGTGGCGAGCGCCGCGCCCGCCCCGGCCGACCAGCCCGCCACCACGAGCCGCCCGGGGTCGGCGCCGAGGCCGGGCGCGTGCTCCTGTACGTACCGCAGCGAGGCGATCAGATGGGCGTGCCCGCCGTCGGGGGCGTCCGAGCGCCAGTCCGGCACGAACACGGTCAGCCCGTGCGAGGCCGTCTCCTCGGCGAGGGCGCCGAGCTCGAAACGGGAGTCCGGGGCCATGCCGTGCCACAGGAGTACGGCCGGGGTGGTGCCCGGCGCGTCCTCGGGGCGGTACACGTCGAGGAGCCCGGGCGCCGCCCCGTCCCGGCTGTAGGAGACGGTACGGACGGTGCTGATCGGCATGACGAGTCCTCGGGTCGCGCGGCTCGGCGCCGCTGAAACGACCTTCACCGTAGTGGAGTTCGCGGGGCGGCGGCGGCCGGGGCCGGTGTGGCCGGTGCAGGGTGGGCGGGCTCGGGCCGGCCTGCTCGGTGGGCCTGCTTCCGGCGACCCCTCCGTTTTTCTCCGCACCTGCCCGCGGAATCCGGCATGTCCGCCTTGTCGGGTAAGGGCCGCCGCCAGTACGGGAGTTGCTGCGCCGGTGGGGTGCCTTCCGGCAGCGACCGGATACGGTGCGGGGGTGCTGATCAAGGGGCAGGAACCGGGGACGGCGCTGCTGCTGGCAGCCGCCCCGGCCAACAAGAGCCGACTCATCGACGCGGCCTCGGTACTGCCGGGTCTGGCCGCGGTCCCCCCGGCCGTGCTGGCGGGGGCCGCCGAGGCCACGGTCGTGGAACTCGCGGACCCGCTGGACCCGCAGACCGTGCTGACCCGCGTACGGGCCGTGGCCGCCGCGCCCGGACCGCTGTTCCTGTACGTGGCGGGCCAGTTGCACGTGGACGGCAAGCAGCGGCAGATCCACCTCGCGCTCGCCCGCACCACCCCGGCGAGCCTGCGCTACACCGCGCTGCCGTGGGCCTGGCTGGCGCACGAGCTGCGGATGCGTGCCCCCGGCACGACCACGGTGCTGGCCGACCTGGCCGCCGACCCCGGGGCGTGGCAGCGGGTGACGGGGGAGGGCCTCACGCTCGGCCCCGGGGTCCGCCTGTACGGCCGGATCGTGCCGTCCTCGCCGCGCGGGCGGACGCTCGCCCCCGACTATCTGAAGGTGTACGCCGAGGTGTGGCGCGCCGGCGCCCGGCCCTCGCTCGCGGAGCTCCACGCGTACGCCGTGGACCGGACACCCGGCGACGCCCTGCACCTCGCGCTCGGCGACGGGGTGCAGGGCGGCGCCCCGGTCCCGGCGGCGGCCCCGGTCCCGGCCGCGCCGCCGTCCGCCCCGTCGGCCGGGACCGCGGGCAACGACCCGCATCCGGCCATCCTGGCCGCCGCCAACGCGGGGCGGCACGGCGAGGCCGCCTCGATGGCGGCGGTGTGGGAGAGCGAGGCGATGCGTACGTACGGGGCCGGTTCGCTGGAGGCGGTGCACTGGCTGGAGGTCCGTGCCGACCTCGCCCGGCTCGCGGCCGAGCCCGTCCGCTCGTGCGAGTTGTGGATGGCGGCGGCGCAGGCCCGCCTCGCGCGGCGCCAGACCACCGACGACACGGACGTGCAAGGGGCCGTCGACCGCGCCCACCACCAGTGGGAGCAGGTCAGGGACCCGGAACGGGCCCGCTCGCTCGCCCCGTCCCTGGTCGCCCTGCGCCGCCAGGTGCCGGGCCTGCAACGCGGAGCCCTGGAGGCGGTGCAGCGCCGCCTCGAACAACTCCAGGACATCCCGGCCACGAGCCGCAGAACCCGCTCAGCGGTACCGGGCTGACGGACGCTGACCTGACCGGGCCGAACCTCGGCCACCACTGGCGGAGCTGTCCCGACGGGGCCGGCGTGCCCGGGCCCTACCGCTTCCGGCGCCCGGCCCCGCGCAGCCGCTCCTCCCAGCGGCCCGTCGTCCGTCCCGCCGACCAGACCCGGCGCACCCAGCGGGCCGCCCACCCGGCGCGGCGGGCCCTGGCCCGCACCGGGCGGCCCAGCGACGCGGGGAGCGAGCCCCGTCTCCTCGACCTGACCATGCCCCCAGGGTGGTCCGCCCGGCCGGCGTACGCACCCCGGGCCACGTCCGCCGGGCACGCGGCATCCGCGGGGGAGGCCGCGACCGACGGCCACCCGCAGACCGCCCCGCCCGCCGCGCACGGCCGGCCCGGGCGTGCGGGGGCGCCGGGAGCCGCCACAGGTGTGGACCGGTGATGGCCGTGCGGTCCCTGGCCCGGCCCTGGTCCGGCGGGTACCGTGGGGCGCCATGAAGATCCTCATCAGCGCCGACATGGAGGGCGCCACCGGCGTCACCTGGCCGGCCGACGTGCTGCCGGGGACCCCGCAGTGGGAGCGCTGCCGGGGCATGTTCACCTCGGACGTGAACGCCGCGGTGCTCGGATTCTTCGACGGCGGCGCCGACGACGTGCTCATCAACGAGGCGCACTGGTCGATGCGCAATCTGCTGCTCGAGCGGCTCGACGAGCGCGCCCAGATGCTGACCGGCAAGCACAAGTCGCTGTCGATGGTCGAGGGCGTCCAGCACGGCGACGTGGACGGCATCGCCTTCGTCGGCTACCACACGGGCGCCGGCACCGCGGGCGTCCTCGCCCACACCTACCTCGCCAACTCCATCACCGGGGTGTGGCTCAACGGGCGGCGCGCCAGTGAGGGGCTCCTCAACGCGCACGTGGTCGCCGAGTACGGGGTGCCCGTCGTCCTGGTCACCGGCGACGACCTCACCTGCCAGGACGCCGAGGGCTACGCGCCCGGCGCCCGCAAGGTCGCCGTCAAGGACCACGTCTCGCGGTACGCGGCGGTGTGCCGCACCCCGGCCCGTACCGCCGCCGACATCAGGGCCGCCGCCGAGGAGGCCGCACGGCTCGCCCGCAGGACCGCCCCCGTGGAGGGCGGACCGTTCACCGTGGAGATCGAGTTCGACGCGGAGCACCTGGCGGACGCGGCCACCGTGGTGCCGGGCGTGGCGCGTACGGGTGAACGGCGGGTCTCCTACACCAGTTTGACGATGTATGAGGGAATTCGCACCTTCAAGGCGGTTACGACGATCGTCTCGTCCGCGGTGGAGGAGCAGTATGGCTGAGACGGAGTCGGAGAACGGCACGGACAGGGACGCGGGAACGGCAGACCCGACCGCGCTCGACGAGGTGGTGACCTTCACCTCCGAGCTGATCCGGATCGACACCAGCAACCGCGGCGGCGGCGACTGCCGCGAGCGCCCGGCCGCCGAGTACGTCGCCGAGCGCCTGGCCGCGGCCGGTCTGGAACCCCGCATGCTGGAGCGCACCGCGGGCCGCACCAACGTGGTGGCCCGGATCGAGGGCACCGACCCCGGCGCCGACGCCCTCCTGGTGCACGGTCACCTCGACGTGGTGCCCGCCGAGGCCGCCGACTGGAGCGTGCACCCCTTCTCCGGCGAGGTCCGCGACGGTGTGGTGTGGGGCCGGGGCGCCGTCGACATGAAGAACATGGACGCCATGGTCCTGGCGGTCGTCCGGGCCTGGGCCCGGCACGGGGTGCGGCCCCGGCGCGACATCGTCCTGGCCTACACCGCCGACGAGGAGGCCAGCGCCATCGACGGCGCGGGCTTCCTCGCCGACCACCACGCCGAGCTGTTCGAGGGCTGTACCGAGGGCATCAGCGAGTCCGGCGGGGTCACCTTCCACGCCGGACAGGGCATGGAGATCTACCCGATCGGGGCGGGGGAGCGCGGTACGGCCTGGCTGCGGCTGACCGCGCGGGGGCGGGCCGGCCACGGCTCCAAGGTCAACCGCGCCAACGCGGTCAGCCGGCTCGCGGCCGCCATCACCCGCATCGACGCGCACACCTGGCCCGTCAGGCTCACCCCGACGGTCCGCGCGAGCCTCGTCGAACTCGCCGCGCTGCACGGCATCGAGGCCGACCCGTCCGCCGACGGCTTCGACGCCGACGAACTGCTCGGCAAGCTCGGGCCCGCCGCCGCCCTGGTCGAGCCGGTGCTGCGCAACAGCGCCAACCCGACGATGCTCGAAGCGGGTTACAAGGTCAACGTCATCCCCGGGCACGCGACCGCGTACGTCGACGGGCGCACCGTACCCGGCGGCGAGGCCGAATTCCGCACCACCATGGACGAGTTGACCGGCCCCGACGTCGACTGGGACTTCCACCACGGGGAGGTCGCCCTCCAGGCGCCGGTCGACTCGCCGACCTACCGCAGGATGAAGGCGGCCGTCGAACGGTTCGCGCCCGAGGGCCATGTCGTGCCGTTCTGCATGTCGGGCGGCACCGACGCCAAACAGTTCTCCCGGCTCGGCATCACCGGCTACGGCTTCGCCCCGCTGAGAATGCCACCCGGCCTCGACTACCAGGCCCTGTTCCACGGCGTGGACGAACGGGTACCGGTGGACGCGCTCCACTTCGGGGTCCGGGTGCTCGATCATTACCTGCGCACCGCCTGACCGCCCGCCGGCCGCGCACCGCCCGTCGCCGTTCCGCACGGCCGCCGGGCGGCATGCGGCCCGGACCGCCGCACCCATTCCGCACAGTCCCTGAGGGGGAGTTGTCACCATGGTGCCCACCGCACCCTACGGAAGCTGGCCGTCGCCCATCGACGCGGCGCTCGCCGCGGCCCACGACGGCCGTGCCGACCACGTCGGCTTCGTCGGCGACGCGTTGTGGTGGACGGAGTCGCGCCCGTCCGAGGGCGGCCGGTTCGCCCTGATGCGCCGGCACGCCGACGGCTCGGCGCGCGAGGTGCTGCCCGAGCCGTGGAACGTGCGCACCCGCGTCATGGAGTACGGCGGACGTCCCTGGGACGGCGCCGAGCGCGACGACGCGGCCCCGCTGATCGTCTTCGTCCACTTCGCCGACCAGCGGCTGTACGCCTACGAGCCGGACAGCGGCGCCGCGCCCCGCCCGCTGACCCCGCTCTCCGCGACCGGCGGCGGCCTGCGCTGGGTCGACCCGCGCATCGACCTCGGCCGGGGCGAGGTGTGGTGCGTCCTGGAGGAGTTCACGGGCGAGGCACCCACCGACGTGCGCCGCGTCGTGGCAGCCGTTCCCCTGGACGGCTCCGCCGCCGAAGACCGCGGCGCCGTACGGGAGTTGAGCGACGGGCGGCACCGCTTCGTCACCGGACCGCGGCTGTCCCCCGACGGCACCAGGGCCGCCTGGATCGGCTGGGACCACCCCCGCATGCCGTGGGACGGCACCGAGCTGCTCCTCGCCGAGATCGGCGAGGACGGAGACCTGCGTGGCGCCCGCGCGGTGGCCGGGGGCCCCGAGGAGTCCATCGCGCAGGCCGACTGGAGCGCCGACGGCCGGCTCCTGTTCGCCTCCGACCGCGACGGCTGGTGGAACCTGTACCGCGCGGAGCCCGCCGACGGCACGGCCGTCGCGCTCTGCCCGCGCGCGGAGGAGTTCGCCGGGCCCCTGTGGCAGGTCGGACGGCGCTGGTTCCAGCCCCTGCAGAGCGGCCTCGTCGCCGTCGTGCACGGCGCCGGCGCCGGCACGCTCGGAATACTCGACCCCGAGAGCGGCGAACTCGTCGACGCCGCCGGGCCGTGGACGCAGTGGGCCGCGACCCTGGCCGCCCACGGCAGCCGCGTCGTCGGCGTCGCCGCGAGCCCGCGCAGCGGTCACGAACTCGTCGAGCTGGACACCGCCACCGGGCGCGCCCGCGTGGTCGGATGCGGCCACCGGGACGCGGTGGACCCGGCGTACTACCCCGAACCGCACCTGCGCACCTTCACCGGGCCGGGCGGCCGCGAGGTGCACGCCCAGGTCCACCCGCCGCACAGCCCCGACCGCACCGCGCCGGCCGGTGAACTGCCGCCCTACGTCGTCTGGGTGCACGGCGGCCCCACCGGCGCCAACCCCCTCGTACTCGACCTGGAAACCGCCTACTTCACCTCCCGCGGCATCGGTGTCGTCAAGGTCGACTACGGCGGCTCCACGGGCTATGGGCGCGCCTACCGCAACCGGCTGCGCGGCCAGTGGGGCGTGGTCGACGTCGAGGACTGCGCCGCGGTGGCCCGCGCGCTCGCGGACGAGGGCCTCGCCGACCCCCGCCGCCTCGCCATCCGCGGCGGCAGCGCGGGCGGCTGGACCACCGCCGCCTCGCTCGCCACCACCGACGTCTACGCCTGCGGCACCATCAGCTACCCCGTCCTCGACCTCACCGGCTGGCCCGATGTCACCCACGACTTCGAATCCCGCTACCTCGACACCCTCGTCGGCCCGTACGCCGAGGTGCCCGACCGCTACCGCGACCGCTCGCCCGCCCAGCACACCGACCGCGTCACCGCGCCCTTCCTGCTGCTCCAGGGCCTGGACGACGCGATCTGCCCGCCCGTGCAGTGCGAACGGTTCCTGGAGAAGATGACCGGACGCGGCGTCCCGCACGCCTACCTCGCCTTCGCCGGCGAGGGCCACGGCTTCCGCAGGGCCGACACCCTGATCCGCGCCCTGGAGGCCGAACTCTCCCTGTACGCCCAGGTGTTCGCGATCGAACGCGAGGACGTCCCGCGCCTGGAGCTGACCAGGTGACCGCCGCGGCACTGACGCGCCCGCCCCGGCTGGGCCCCGACGCCAGGATCGCGGTCGTCGCCCCCAGTGGCCCGGTCGTCGAGGAACGGCTGCGCCGGGGGCTCGACGTGCTGCGCGGCTGGGGCCTCGACCCCGTCGCCACCGGACAAGTCACCGACCGCCACCCGCGGTTCGGCTATCTGGCCGGCGAGGACGACAAGCGCGCCCGTGACTTCCAGGAGGCGTGGTGCGACCCGACGGTCGACGCGGTCATGTGCGCCCGCGGCGGCTACGGCGCCCAGCGCATGGTCGACCTCCTCGACTGGAACGCGCTGCGCGCCGCGCGGCCCAAGGTGCTCATCGGCTTCAGCGACATCACCGCCCTGCACGAGGCGTTCGCCGTGCGCCTGGGCCTGGTCACCCTGCACGGCCCGATGACGTCCGCGCTCACCTTCCTCGACGACGCCGCCGCCCAGGAGTCCCTGCGCACCACCCTGTTCGAGCCCGAGGCCGCGATGACCCTCGGGCGGCCCGGCGCGGGCCCCCTGGTGGGCGGCCGGGCCCGCGGCGTCACCCTCGGGGGCTGTCTGTCCCTGCTCGCCGCCGGCCTCGCCACCCCGCACGCCCGGCCCCGTGCCGCCGGCGGTCTGCTGCTCATCGAGGACATCGGCGAGGAGGACTACCGCCTGGACCGCGCCGTGACCCAACTCCTGCGCGCGGGCTGGCTCGACGGTGTGGCAGGCGTCGCCCTCGGCTCCTGGAAGGACTGCGGCCCCTACGACCGGCGGGTGCGCCCGGTGCTGCGGGACCGCCTCGCCCCGCTCGGCGTGCCCGTCGTGGAGAACCTGGGCTTCGGTCACTGCGACACGGCCCTGACCATGCCGCTCGGGGTGCCCGCGGTCCTGGACGCGGAGGCGGGCACCGTGACGCTGGACGTGCCCGCCCTGGCGTGAGCCCGCCCGGCGTGAGCGGCCCCGGTGGGTGACGCGACGTCAAACCGCTTGTGCCGCAAGCGTTGACGCCGCGGTCGCGCCTGTCACAGCATGAGGGCGCCCGGGCCTACCGATCGGTAGGCCCGCTCGCCGTGGAGGACGCCGTGACCCGTCGCCGTACCGTGCCCAGACCCCGCAAGCCGCTCGCGGCCGTCCTCGGCGCGGCGCTCGCCCTGCCCCTGCTCACCACCGCACCCGCCGCCGCGCAGGGGGCGAGCACACCCCAAGTCACGGTCACCGCACTGAAGTTCACGGTCACCGCCGGCGGCCGCACCTGCGCCGTCGACGCCGACCTCTACCGCCCGGCCGGGGCCGACCGGGCCCACCCCGCGCCCGCCGTGCTCACCACCAACGGCTTCGGCGGGAACAAGGCGGACGGCAACACCGACGGCACCGCCAGGGCGTTCGCGGCCCGCGGCTACGTGGCGCTCGCCTACTCGGGGCTCGGCTTCGGCAAGTCCGGCTGCCTCATCTCGCTCGACGACCCGGGCATCGACGGGCGCGCCGCCTCCCGGCTCATCGACTTCCTCGCCGGGACCCGCGCCGCCGACGACGGCACGCGCATCGACTTCGTGACCCGCGACCGGCCCGGCGACCCCCGCGTCGGCATGATCGGCGGCTCCTACGGCGGCGCCGTCCAGCTGGCGACCGCCGCCGTCGACCACCGGGTCGACGCCCTCGTCCCGATGATCACCTGGAACGATCTGTCGTACGCGCTCGACCCCAACAACGCCGGCGACCGCAAGGTGCCCGGCGCCTTCAAGTGGCAGTGGACCAACGGGTTCTACCTGATCGGCGAGAGCCAGCCGATCACCCTGCCCAACCTCGACCCGTCCCGCTGGGGCACCCTCGGCTGTGTGCACTTCGTATCCGACGCCTGCCGCACCATCGGTCTGCTCAACTCCGGCAGCTATCCGGCCGCCGCCACCGCCGCGATGCTGCGCTACGCCCGCAGCGTCTCGCCGGTGTCCTACCTCGACCGCGTCGAGGCACCCACCCTGCTCATCCAGGGCCAGACCGACAGCCTGTTCAACCTCAACGAGGCGAGCGCGACGTACAACAGGCTGCGGGACAACGGCACCGCCACCAAGATGATCTGGCAGTCGTCGGGACACAGCGGCGGCCAGGTGGCCGGTGAACTCAACCTGGCCCAGGGCAACTTGGAGACCAGCTACACCGGCCGGCGCATCCTGGCCTGGTTCGACCGCTACCTCGGGAAGAAGAAGCACACCGACACCGGGCCCGCCTTCGCCTACTACCGGGACTGGCAGAGCGGCTACGGCGAGGCCGCCAAGGTGCCGCCGCTCTCACAGAAGGTGTACCTCTCGGGCGACGGCAAGCTCGTCGACAACCGCGCCAAGGTGGCCAGCGGCAGCCGCACGTACACCAACTGGGCCGTCCCGACGAGCCATTCGGAGAGCTCGCTGGCCGGCTCGATCGGCCTGCCCGACCCGGCGCCGTACGACACCCCCGGCACCTACCTCGGCTGGGACACCGATCCGCTGAACGCTCCCGTCGACGTGGTCGGCTCGGCGAAGGCCACCCTGAAGGTGTCCTCGCCCGAGGCCAGGAGGACCCAGCGCTCCGGCGACGCGGCCGACAAGCTCGTCCTGTTCGCCAAGCTCTACGACGTGGCGCCCGACGGAACCAAAACGCTGGTGCGCCGTCTGGTCGCCCCGGTACGGGTGCCCGACGTCACCAGGCCGTTCACCGTCACCCTGCCCGGCATCGCGCACCGCTACGAGGCCGGGCACCGCATCGAGTTCGCCGTCGCCGCGAGCGACGACGCCTACCTCGGCAACAAGGGCATCAAGCCGGTCACCGTCGTGAGCGCCCCCGCGGACACGGGGACGCTCCAACTGCCCGTCGTCAGCGGGAGGTTGAACTGAGCGCCGCGTAGCCCGGGCGCACCACCTCGTCGATGATGCGACGGCGCTGCGGCAGCGGCAGGAACGCCGCCTCGACCGCGGCGACCGTGAACTCCTCGAAGACCTCGGGTCCGTAGCCGAAGGCGTCCACCATGTGCTGGAACTCCTCGCTCATGGTGGTGCCGGACACCAGGCGGTTGTCGGTGTTCAGGGTCACCGTGAAGCCGAGCCGGCGCAGCTCGTCGATCGGGTGCTTCTCGTAGGAGAGGGCCGCGCCCGTCTGGAGGTTCGACGTCGGGCAGACCTCCAGCGCGATCCGGTTGTCCCGGACGTACGCGGCGAGGTGACCGAGGGTGCCGTCGGCGGCGATGTCGTCGGTGATCCGCACCCCGTGCCCGATGCGCTCGGCGCCGCACACCTGGACCGCCTCGTGCACCGACTCGGCGCCCACGGCCTCGCCGGCGTGGATGGTGATGTGGCAGTTGGCGCGCTTGAGGTGCTGGAAGGCGGGCAGGTGCTCGGCCGGCGGGTTGCCGATCTCGCCGCCCGCGATGTCGAAGCCCGCCACCCCGCGGTCGCGGTGGGCGACCGTGAGCTCGGCTATCTCCAGCGAGCGACGGGTGTGGCGCATGCCGGTGAGCAGGGCCCGCACGGTGATCCGGCCGCCGGTGCGGCGCTCGCCCTCGCGCAGACCCTCGTTGACGGCGTCCACGACCTCGTCCAGGGTCAGGCCGCCCTCCAGGTGCTGCTCGGGCGCGTAGCGCACCTCCGCGTAGACGACCCCGTCGGCGGCGAGGTCCTCGGCGCACTCGGCCGCGATGCGGTGCAGCGCCTCACGGGTCTGCATCACCGCGCAGGTGTGGGCGAACGTCTCCAGGTAGCGCTCCAGGGAGCCGGAGTCGGCGGCGTCGCGGAACCAGAGGGCGAGCTCGGCCGGGTCCTCGGTCGGCAGCGCGGCATAACCGCAGGCGCGGGCCAGCTCGACGATGGTGGCGGGGCGCAGGCCGCCGTCGAGGTGGTCGTGCAGGACGGCCTTGGGGGCGCGGCGGATCCACTCGGCGGGGGTGCCCGGAGCGGCGGCGGCAGGGTTGTCAGACAAGTGCATGAGGCGGGAGTGTACAGCGTGCCGGAGCGCCCGCCATCGGGCCGCCGGACCGCTAGCCGTTCTGGATCACCGGCAGCGCCGGGGCGCCCGTCGGCAGCATGTGCTTGGCGGCCATCACCGGGGTGCCCTCCACCCGGACGACCTGGGTGATCAGGACGGCCGGGGTGTCCGCCGGGCGTTCCAGCTGCTCACCCCTGCGCCGCCCCAGCAGCGTCGCGCTCACCCCGCTGTGCGCGCTCAGCTGCACCCCGCGCGAGGACTCCATCAGGACGGTGAGCATGGCGGCGGCGGGCTCGGCGGCCAGGGCCTCGGCGAACGCCGGGTGCAGCCGCCCCAGGACGTCCTCGGGGGCCGCCCACTCATGGCTGAGCGCCACCGCGAGGTCCGCGCCGACCAGCAGCGACTCCCAGAACCGCAGCTCACAGCCGGCCGGGGCGAGCAGATGCTGGGCGGTGAAGTCGGTGGGCTCCTCGCGGCTGCGCAGCAGCGCCCGCACCCGCACCGGGCCGAGCAGCCCGTCGAGCGCCTGGAGCTGCTCGAAGCCGCGCCGGGGCGGGTGGGCGTTCACGGTGCGGCCCACCCCGCGCCGCACCGAGAGCAGCCCGTCCTCCTGGAGCAGCAGCAGCGCCTCGCGCAGGGCGGGGCGGCTCACCCCGAGCTCGCCCGCGAGCCGGGGCTCGGAAGGCAGCGTGGAGCCCGGGGGATAGGTGCCGTCGTGGATCGCGTCGGCGATCCGCTCGTACAGCGCCACGACCGGCCTGCGCTGCTGTCCGCCCACTGCCATGAACCCGCCCCTCGACGTACGGAAGGCCAGCATGCCCGGCGTCTACTTGTCTGACAAGGCGGGCCCGCCCGCCGCCGTCACCTCACCCGTACGGCCCGCCGCAGCGCACCCCGGCGCCGCCCGTCGGTCAGGCTGAGGAGGCAGCAGCGGTGGTGCCGGCGAGGAAAGGGCGGGACATGGGCCCCAGGAACGACACGAGCGCGACGACGAGCAGGACGGGCGGCTTCTTCACCCCCGGCAGGATCGCCGCGATGGCGCTGCTGGTCCTGGCCCTCGTCTTCATCTTCGAGAACACCCGCCGCGTCAAGATCCGGCTGCTGATCCCCGAGGTCTCCATGCCGCTCTACCTCGCGCTGCTCGCGGTGTTCCTCATCGGGCTGTGCTGCGGCGGCTACCTGATGAGACGACGCGGCAGATGAGGCCCGCACCCACGCGGCGAGCACCGGACGGCGCCTGACTAGGCTGCCCCGATGCGAACCCAGCACCCCTTCCTGGCCGAGGGCCCCCGGGTGGGCATACGCCACTTCACGCCCGGGGACGCCGAGGAGTTCACCACCCTCGCCGCGTCGAGCCGCGCCCTGCACGGCCCCTGGCTCGCCCCGCCCACCGGCCCCGAGGCATACGCGGCCTATGCCGGCCGGCTGCTCACCGACCCCGCCCGGCACGGCTTCCTGGTGTGCGAGCGGGACGGGGGCGCCATCGCCGGGTTCATCAACATCAACAACGTGGTGGAGGGCGCCTTCCTGAGCGGCGCCCTCGGCTACGGCGCCTTCGCCCCGGCCGCCGGGCGGGGCCTGATGACGGAAGGCCTCGCGCTCGTGACGCGCCACGCCTTCACCACGCTCGGGCTGCACCGTCTGGAGGCCAACATCCAGCCCGCGAACGAGGCCTCGCTCAAGCTGGTGCGCCGCGCGGGCTTCCGCCTGGAGGGGTACTCGCCGGACTTCCTCTTCATCGACGGCGCGTGGCGCGACCACGAGCGCTGGGCCCTGACGAAGGAGATGACGGACCGCGCGGCCGGAGCCCGCTAGCGCCGCCCGCCCTTGTGGTTGATCTTCATGGTGTCGAGGTCCGTCACCGTGCAGCGCAGATCGCGGAAACCGTGGCCGAGCGCGGCGAGCGCCGTCTCGGCCCGGTCCTCGGCGATGGCGGCGGCCATCTCCTCGCCGTCGGCGGCGTCCGAGACCACCGTGAAGCGCCACGAGAAGTGCTTCAGCGCGCGGTCGTAGGTGAGCGAGCCCTCCGGCGTGAAGGCCATCGCGGTCAGGCCGTGGTCCTCGACCTCGGCGAGCAGTCGCGCGCGCGAATCCTCGCTCAGACCGTCCCACACACCGCGCACGATCACCCGGTAGGTGTGCTGCTCGCTCATGTCCCGCTGTCCTTCCCGTACCGCTCGTCCGTTGCGCACAGATCGTCCCCCACGCGGCGGAACGTGTCGATCGATATACCGGGGCGCGGTGCGGCACGACGGCCCGCTCCCTCCGCCGCCGGTCCCTTTGCGGGCGCCTTTGCGCAATCCTGACCCGGGCAGCCCCTGGCCGTTGTCGGTGGCGCGGTGTTCCATGGTCATCGGGGGATCGGCCGAAAGAGCCGCCGAAGCCCCGTACGAGGGAGTGAGGTTGCCTTGGCCACGACCGTGCGACGTGCCGTACTGACCCTGCCCGGCGCTCCGTTGGGCGAGGCGAACCCGCTGCCCGCGCTGCGCCCGCGCGACGAACTGCACCGGCTCGACGAGCGGTCCAAGGAAGGCCTCCCGCGCGACATGGCCCGCCAGATCGGCTACGAGCCGCTGGAGACGCTGCTGCCCGTCCAGGTCATGGACGGCTACGGACGCGAACGCGCCGAGGTCGAGCTCGACACCATCGTGATCGAGAACGACCGGCTGCGCGCCACCGTCCTGCCGGGCCTCGGCGGCCGGGTCCACTCGCTGTTCCACAAGCCCACCGGCCGTGAACTCCTTTACACCAACCCGGTGTTCCAGCCCGCCGACTTCGCGCTCAACGGCGCCTGGTTCTCCGGCGGCATCGAATGGAACATCGGCGCCACCGGCCACACCACCCTGTCCTGCGCCCCCATCCACGCCGCCCTGGTGGCCGCGCCCGACGGCGGCGAGATGGTCCGCCTGTGGGAGTGGGAGCGGCTGCGCGACCTGCCCTTCCAGGTCGACCTCTGGCTCCCCGACGACTCCGACTTCCTGTACGTGGGCGTACGCGTGCGCAATCCGCACGAGCGGACGGCGCCCGTCTACTGGTGGTCCAACATCGCGGTCGAGGAGGACGCGGACACCCGCGTCCTCGCCCCCGCCGACGAGGCCTGGCACTTCGGATACGAGCGCACCCTGCGCCGCGTGCCCGTCCCCGTCTGGGACGGCGTCGACCGCACCTACCCGCAGCGCAGCACCTACCCGGCCGACTACTTCTACGAGGTCCCCGACGGGGCCCGCCGCTGGGTCGCCTCGCTCGACGGCGGCGGGCACGGCCTCGTCCAGACCTCCACCGACGCCCTGCGCGGCCGCAAGCTGTTCCTGTGGGGATCGGGCCGCGGCGGCCGGCGCTGGCAGGAGTGGCTGACCGAGCCCGGCACCACCGGATACGCCGAGATACAGGCCGGCCTGGCCCGCACCCAGCTGGAACACGTGCCGCTCGAAGCGGGCGCCGAGTTCTCCTGGCTGGAGGCCTACGGCCCGCTCAGTGCCGAACCGGCCGTGGTGCACGGCGCCGACTGGCCGGCCGCCCGCGCCGAGGCCGAGAACAGACTGGAGCAGGCCCTGCCGCGCGCCACCGTGGAGCAGGCGTACCGCGCCTGGCGCCCGTTCGCCGACACCGAGCCGGGCGAGCACCTCGCCACCGGCTCCGGCTGGGGCGCCCTCGAGGTCCTGCGTACGGGCATGAAACTGCCCGGCACCCCCTTCCCCGAACTGACGCTCACTCAGGAACAGCGGCCCTGGGCCGAGTTGCTGCACACCGGCGTCCTCCCCGAGCCGCGCAAGGTGGCGCCGCCGGGTCCGACCCTGGTCGCCGCGCACTGGCGGGACATGCTGGAGACGGCGCCGGCCCGTCCGCTCACCGAGTACCACCTGGGCGTCGCCCAGTGGCACGCCGGCGACCGCGCCCAGGCCGTACGCAGCTGGGAGCGCGGCCTGCCGCTCGCCCCGTCCCGCTGGCCGCTGCTGCGCTGCCTCGCGGTCGCCGACCAGCTGTCCGGGCACCCGAGCCGCGCCGCCGACCGCTATGCCGAGGCGTACGACGACTTCTGCCAGGAGCGCAGGGACGGCGCGGCATGGACGGCGGCCGACGCCGCGCTCGGCCGCGAGGCCATCGAAGCCCTGCTCGCGGCCGGCCGCCCGGCCGACGCCCGCGCGGTCTGGAACCGGCTGCGCCCCGCCGTGCGCGACCGCGGCCGCTTCCGCCTCATCGAGGCCCAGCTCCTGCTCGCGGAGGGCGACGTGGCCGGTGCGCGCGCCCTCTTCGACGCCGGCTTCGAGGTGGCCGACCTGCGCGAAGGCGCCGAAACCCTCAACGAGGTGTGGGCCCGCCTCACCGACGACCCGCTCCCGGACCGCTACCAGTACCGGATGCGCCCCGAGGAGTAACCCCGCCCCGCGGGAGGCCGGAGTTCGGAGCCCTGCCCCGGCGGGGCCTCGGGGCCCGGAGTCCGGAGTTCGGCCCTGGCGGGGCCTCGGCGTGGCGGGGCCTCGGCCTGGCGGCTCCGGACTCCGGCGGGGGTGTCTGGCCCGCTGCCGGTGCCGATATGGGGATTCGACTGCGGCTCGGCCGGGCCCGGCCACTACGCGGGCAGACCGATCGGAAGTCCGCCGCTCGGTCCGCCGCTGAGTACGCCGCTCAGTACGCCGGCTTGCGGTCGACGTACTCGAAGACCGAGCCGTCGGGGTGGACCGCGATCAGATTGCGGCCCACCGGCGTCGGAACCGGCCCGGCGATGACGCGTGCCCCGGCCGCGGTGAGCGTGGTGTGGGCGTCGTCGACGTCCCGGACGGCCACGGTCGCCGCGACCTTGCGCAGTACGTCGAGCTCCGCCTCGGGCCCGCTCATGAGCAAGAAGGCGCCGACCGCGGCGACGGACACGCCGCCCCGTTCGAAACGGAGCGCCTGGCTGCCGGTGACGCGCTCGTAGAAGACGATCGCGCTGTCCAGGTCGTCGACGCAGATGCGCAGCGTGGTCCCTAGAATCTCCATGCCGCGAAGCCTAGTTGGGGGAGATCGTCGACGGCAGTGGAACCGGGCGCCTTGGGCGGGGCGCGCCGAGCCGGGGAGGGGGGAGAGTGAGAGCGCTCTCGACGCGGAGCCGGCTGGGGGTGGTCCTGGGGGCAGGCTGGGTGAGAGCGCTCTCGGCATTTCGCGGACCGGCGGGGCTCCGGGCGGGGCCAGCCGTGAGAGCGCTCTCGGCGCGGCCAGGCCCAGAGCGGCATCCCTGGCGGCCCCGAGGTGAGAGCGCTCCCGAAGCCGCGCGGGCCGGCCCGGCTCGGCCCTCCCGCCGGCTCCGGCCCGCTCGCCGATTGCGCGGTGGACCCCCACGACGCGCAACCCTCAAGTAGCGCAACTCTCACGCGGCGCAGCCCCTACGCGGCGCAGCCCCTACGCGAGGCAACCCCAACGCGAGGCAACCCCCTACGCGGCGCAGCCCTCACACCCGGCACAGGATCTCGCCGTGCGGCACCAAGAACCACCCGTCGTCCCGACGACTCCACTCCCGCCACGCTTCAGCGACGGCAGCCAGCTCGGCCCGGGTCGCGTGCCCGCCGGCCACCGCCAGCTCCGCGTAGGAGGAGCCCACGGTACGGTCCGCCCACAGGCCGCCCCACCACGCCCGTTCCTCGTCGGAGGCGAAGCACCACGTGCTGGCGGAGGCCGTGATGTCGGAGTAACCGGCTTGCTGCGCCCAGGACTTGAGGCGTCGGCCCGCGTCCGGCTCACCCCCGTTGGCCTGTGCCACGCGGTGGTACAGGTCCAGCCACTCGTCCAGGACCGGTGAAGCGGGGAACCAGGTGAACGCGCCGTAGTCGCTGTCGCGCACGGCGACGATGCCGCCCGGCTTGGTGACCCGGCGCATCTCGCGCAGCGCGCGCACCGGATCACCGACGTGTTGGAGCACCTGATGGGCGTGGACGACGCAGAACGTGTCGTCGGGGAAGTCCAGCGCGTGCACATCGGCCACCGCGAACGACATGTTGTCCAGCCCGCGCCCAGCGGCATGGGCCCGGGCCTGGTCGACGATGCCGGGCGCGTGGTCCACCGCCGTCACGTGCCCGTCCGGCACCAGGGCGGCCAGATCGGCGGAAATGGTGCCCGGGCCGCAGCCGATGTCCAGGATCCGCATGTGCGGCTTCAGCTCGCCGACCAGGTAGGCCGCGGAGTTGGCGGCGGTGCGCCAGGTGTGCGAGCGCAGGACCGACTCGTGGTGGCCGTGGGTGTAGACGGCGGTCTCGCCCGGCGTGGCCGGGGGCGTCTCCTGTGACATGAGCGGACTTCCTCTCCGAGAACTCGACGGCGAGCGGCACACCAAGAGCCGGGCGAGGCCGCTGGTGAACTGCCCTGCTGATGAGCCCACTTTAAGCCGGTCGGCCGTATCGTGAGATGCCTGTCTTGCTATGCGGACAATCGGCCAAGGTGCCTCAGAGTCCCCGGGGGACTGTGTGCGGCCCTGACGGGTACTCGGCCGCCATGGAAACGAACCTGCCGAACCTGCCGGAGCAGCTCTCCCAGGTCGTCCGGGACGCCATCAGGGACGAGCTGCGCGAACAGACCAAGAAACAGCGCCGAGCCGCGCGCATGTACGCGGGAGCCGGTGCGGCCGGACTGTACGGAGGCGCCGCGCTCACCGCGTTCCTGCTCCTCGCCCTCGGTATGGCGCTGCCCTACTGGGCCGCGGCGCTGATCGTGGCCGTTCTGCTGCTCGCCGCCGCCGTGCTGCTGAGCCGCAGCGCCCGCGACAGCCGCGGCGCGCCTCCCGACCGGCCGCCCGCACCCCTGGAGCCCGGCGTGCCGCCCGGCGCCCCGGTGATCCCGCCCACGATCCCCCCGAACGCCCCCGAACCACCGCGCCGCGCCCCCACCACGCGACACACGTGACCACGCCACACGCGTGACCACGCCACACGCGTGACCACGCCACACGCGTGACCACGCGACCCACACGAGCACGCGTCACACACGGGCACGCGACCCACGTAACAACCGGGACGCGTGAACCATCTCACTCCCCAACGTCCGCGCCCGGCGGCGTGCGGCCCGCAGCCGATGCGACCGAGCCGCCCGCCCGCCGCCGGGCGCGGACGCATGCCCGGACCGCACTACGTCGGCACTACGTCGGGTGATGCTCCCCCCAGGGGGTTGAGGTTCAGGGGGTTTGAGCTGGCGAGTCGCGGCTACCCGAAGGAGCAACCCCGGGAGGTGACATGGCGGACACAGACGAGAACTCACCGAAGACACCGCCCAGAAAGACGGCCAGGACGGCTACGAAGACCAGTGCCTCCAAGGCAGGCGCCACGAAAGCCAGCGCTTCGAAAGCCAGTGACGACGACGGCCTTCCGAGCGCGATGGAGGTACTGCGGGGCGCCCGAGCCCAGCTCTCCGAGCTGATCGGCATGAGGGCCGAATCCGTCTCGTCCTTCGAACGCACCGAGGACGGTTGGCAGTTGAGGATCGAGGTCCTCGAACTGTCCCGGGTTCCGGACACCATGAGTCTGCTCGCCTCCTACGAGGTCGAACTCGACCCGCGGGGTGAACTCACCGGCTACCGCAGGCTGCGGCGCTACGAACGCGGCCGCGCGGACAAGGGCAACTGAGCCCCGAAGCAGTCGAGTGCCGAACGCCCCGGTGCCGCGAGGAGCACACAGCGCCTGACGCATCCATCACCAGGCGCGCATCGCACCAGACGCGCATCGCACCTGATGGACGTCGCACCTGATGCGCTCTACGCCTGGCGCGACCCGCACCTGACACGGCTCACCCCGACTCACTCCTCACACGCCCCGTCTGCGGAGCAACAAGCCGGCGGGGTCCGGCACCACCAGAACTACCCGCACCACCAGAACTACGAGCATCACCAGCACCACCGGAAAGACGGTCCGAAGCAAGAAGGACGACAGACAAGGAGGGCCGGACGCCATGACGGTTGTCCCGGCACAACAAGGCGGCGGCAGTGGCGGCACCAGTGGCCTCTACGACGTCCTGGAACTCGTTCTCGACCGAGGCCTGGTAATCGACGCGTTCGTACGTGTCTCCCTCGTCGGCATCGAGATCCTCAAGATCGACATACGGGTCGTCGTCGCCAGCGTCGACACCTATCTGCGCTTCGCCGAGGCGTGCAACCGCCTCGACCTGGAAGCGGGTCCGCACCGCAATCCCGGACTGCCCGACCTGGTCGGCGACATGACCGAGTCCGGCGCCCGCGGCAAGACCAAGGGAGCGCTCTCAGGCGCCGCGCAGACCATCTCGGACGCCTTCAAGGAGGCGCGCGACGACGGTGAGCCCGAGCCGAGGCCGAGGTCCCGGCGCACCACCTCGCGCCGTAAGGAGGAGCAGGAATGACCACGTACGTATACGGCATCGCCCGGCGCGGCCATGGCCGGCTGCCCGAGAGCATGGGCGGCATCGGCGACCCGCCCTGCCCGGTTCGCACCGTCGAGCACGGCGAACTCGTGGCGCTGGTCAGTGACGCCCCCGAAGAGCTCAGGCCCAAGCGCCGCGACCTGCTCGCCCACCAGAACGTGCTCGCCGAGGCGGGCGCGGGCGGAGCCGTCCTGCCGATGCGGTTCGGCGGGGTCTCGACCGACGACGAGGCCGTGCGCGCCGTGCTCGCCGAGCACGAGGAGCGCTATCTGGAGCGCCTGGAGGCACTCGACGGCAAGGTCGAGTACAACGTGAAGGCGACGCACGACGAAGAGGCCGTTCTTCATCAAGTCCTGGCGGACAACGCCGAGTTGCGTGCGATGAGCGAAGCCAACCGGAAGGCCGGCGGCGGCAGCTATGAGGACAAGCTGCGCCTCGGTGAGCGCATCGCCGCCGCCGTGCAGCAGCGCGAGGCGACGGACGCCGCCCTGGTCGAGAGCGCTCTCGACGGCGAGGCCCAGGAGCGCAGCCCCGGGCCGCAGTCCACCGGATGGCTCGCGAACGTCTCGTACCTCGTGCCGCGTGAGCACACCGACCGGTTCATCGCCGCAGTGGACGCCCTGCGCGAGCGTGCCCCGCACCTCGTCGTCCAGGTCCACGGCCCGCTGCCTCCCTACAGCTTCACGGGATGACCCCATGGGCCTCCTCAGTGAGCTGCTGCTGCTTCCCGCGGCGCCTGTCCGAGGCACCTTCTGGGTGCTCGGGCAGGTCGCCGCGGAGGCGGAGCGGCAGTACTACGACCCGGCGACCATCCGCCGTGAACTCGCCGTGCTCGAAGAGAAACTGACGAATGGTGAGATCGACGAGGCCGAGTTCGACCGCCGTGAGGACGAGCTCCTCGACCGGCTTGAACACCCCACCCGCGCCGCCGCCGATCCCCGGAGGAACTAATGGCCACCCCGGCACGATTTCCCGACGCCTACCAGCCCGACGGAGGCGGGGCGAACCTCGCCGACATTCTCGAACGCGTCCTCGACAAGGGGATCGTCATCGCCGGGGACATCCGCATCAACCTGCTCGACATCGAACTCCTCACGATCAAACTGCGGCTCGTCGTCGCGTCGATCGACAAGGCGAAGGAGATGGGCATCGACTGGTGGGAGGACGACCCCTCCCTGTCCACCGGTGCCCGCCGACGTGAACTGGCGCGCGAGAACGACGAGTTGAAGGCGCGCGTGGCCGCCCTTGAGGCCTCACGCGCCGCCGAGGAGGCCACCCCGGCGGCCCGGCGCGAGGCCGTGACCGCCGAGGAGAGCAAGGACGGGGAGGACCGGTGACGCACGACCACGACCTCCTGTACGTGTACGCGGTGACCCGGCCACTCACCGCCGGCCTCCCCGCATCGGTGCGCGGGCTCGACGGAGAACCGCCCGCGCTGATCGAGCACGAGGGCCTGTGCGCCGCGGTGAGCCGCGTGCCCGCGAAGGACTTCAACGCCATCCCGCTCCGCGCCCACCTGGAAGACCTGGATTGGCTCGCCGCGACCGCCCGTGTCCATGAGTCGGTGATCGCCGCGCTGGCCGAGGTGACCTGCCCGGTGCCGCTGCGTCTCGCCACGGTGTGCCGCGACGAGGCCGGGGTGCGCAGGATCCTCGACTCGGGACGCGCCCGCTTCGCCGCCGCCATCGAGCGTCTGGACGGGCGCATCGAATGGGGCGTCAAGGTGTACGCCGAGCCGACGGCGCCGCCGAGCCCCGAACCGGCCGCACCCAGCGCCGGGTCGGCTTCCGCCAGCGGACGGGACTACCTGCGCCGGAAGCTCGGCCAGCGGCAGTCCCGTGACGACTCCTGGCGCCGGGCGGGCACCCTGTCGCGCGCCCTGCACGCCGAGCTGTGCGAGCGGGCCGAGGCGGGACGGCTGCACCAGCCGCAGAGCGCCCGGCTGTCCGGCACGTCCGGTGAGAACGTTCTCAACGCCGCCTATCTCGTTCCGCGTGCGCAGAGCGACGCGTTCGTGGCCGCCGTCCGAGAGCGCTCTCAGCAGGGTGACGGCGTGCGCGTGGAGCTGACCGGCCCCTGGGCGCCGTACTCCTTCGCCGGCGGACCCGACGACGAATCCGAGGACCGGTCCGGCGGTGCGCCGGAGGGCACGGCGGACGGCGCGGACCGTGCGGCCGGTGCCGGTGCCGGTGCCGGCCCCGGGGCGCGGCCGGGGGCCGGCCCTCAGGGCCGGGAGCGAGCGTGAACGAGAGCGGCGAAGCGCTCGCCCAGCGCGAGATCGCCCTGGTCGACCTGCTTGACCGGCTGCTCGCCGGCGGCGTGGTCATCACCGGCGACCTGACGCTGCGCATCGCGGACGTGGACCTCGTACGCATCGACCTCAACGCGCTCATCAGCTCGGTCAGCTCCGAAGTGCCGTCCCCCTTCCAGGACTTCGACGAGTTCGAGCACGAGCACGGACATCGGCACGAGCGCGAGCACGAGCACGGGCGCGATGGCATCGACGGTGGTGACGGCTTCGCCGGCCTCGGTGGCTTCGACGGCCGTGACAGTCTCGGCGCGGGGGAGAGGGCATGATCGACGACCTGCTGAACGACAGTCTGCGCAACGGCGGGGTGCTGAGCGACAGCGTCCTGAACGACGGCCTGCTCAACGATGACCCGCTCGGCGATGGCCGGCCCCACGGCGACCGGCTCGACCACGACCGGACCGAGGACGACCGGCTCAACGACGAGCGAGGTCCGGCACGCGGGGAAGCGCCCCGGCGCCGGGTCGACCTCGACCCGGACACGGTCGAGCGCGACCTGGCCCGGCTCGTCCTGACCGTCGTCGAACTGCTGCGGCAGCTCATGGAGCGCCAGGCGTTGCGCCGCGTCGAAACCGGCGACCTCACCGAGGACCAGGAGGAGCGGATCGGGCTCACCCTGATGCTTCTGGAGGACCGGATGGGCGAGCTGAGGTCGAAGTTCGGTCTGCGCCCGGAAGACCTCAACATCGACCTCGGCCCACTGGGCCCCCTGCTCCCCAGGGACCCTGCCTGAGTCGACGCAACCCCTCCCGACTCCCGCTCCCCGACCCCGACCCCGACTCCCGGCCCGGCCGGGGTGCTCGGCAGGCGCGCCGACGTACGCGACGCCCCCCGCCGAGCACCCCGGCCGGCGTCATGAGCCACCTCGAACCGGCGTCAAGAGCCCCTGCGGACCGGCGTCATGAGCCACCTCAAGAGGGCCTCCGGGGTGCGAACAGGGACAAAGTGCCCCCGGGGCGTGAACGACCGGGTCCGCCGGGGCGGGGTCGTCAGAAGCGGGACTGCGGCCGGTAGACGGTCAGCGCCTCCGGCACCTTGTCGAGCAGCAACTCCCTTGGAGCGGCGGCCACTTCACCGTCGTAGGCGAGGGAGGTGCCCTTGGCGAGGCCCCCGATCCTCAACGACGCCATCCTGCGCGTGGCGTGGACGGGGGAGCGGTGCAGGGGGCCCGCCAGAGCGGCGGCGAGCAGCCGGAGGCCCGGCAGCCGGCCGCCCCGTACGGCGCGCACGTCCAGCAGGCCGTCCGCCAGATCGAAGCGGCGCGCGGGGGCCGGGCCCAGTCGCTGGTACACGCAGTTGCCCGCGAACAGGAGCCACAGCGCGGGGCGGCTGCCGCCGGGGTCGGCGGGCAGCGGGCGCTCGCCGCGCAGCACCTCGAAGGATCCGAGGATTCCCGCGGCCCAGCCGCCGATCCGCGGTGACCAGCGTTCGCGCACTCGCACCAGCTCGGGATAGACGCCGAGGCTGAACGTGTTGAGGAAGTACCCGGCGTCCGAGCCGCCGGGACCGGGCCGGAACCGGCCGAGGTCGACCCGCACCGCGTCCCCCGCCACCACCGCACGGCAGGTGTCCTGGACCTCTTCGATGCCGAGGTCGAGGGCGAAGTGGTTGAGGGTGCCGCCCGGGAACACCGCGAGCGGTACACCGGTCCTGGCCGCGACCGTCGCGGCCAGGTTGACGGTTCCGTCGCCACCGCACACCCCGAGCACCCGGCCGCGTCCGGCGGCCTTCTCCATGGCCGTCGGCAGGTCGTCGGGTTCGCACTCGACGACCTCGGCGAGCGGCAGCGCCTCGCGAATGAGGGCGGCCGTGGCGAGGGCCGTTCCCGAGGCGCGGTTGGCGACGACCACCAGGTCCCGGCCGGCGGGCAGCGCGGGCGCCTCGGCGTGCGGGCGTCCGGGCGGCGGCAGTTGGGCCCGCGTCGGCACCAGCCCGCGTATCGCGAGGGCGGCGCCCACGCCGAGCAGCGCCCCCGCCGCCACGTCGCCCGGGTAGTGCACGCCCGTGTACACCCGGGAGGCGGCCACCGAGAACCCCACCGGCGCGAGGGCCGCGCCCCAGCCCGGAGACTCCAGGGCGACCCCGGTCACGAACGCCGCGGCCGACGCGGCGTGCCCGGACGGGAAGGACGTGGTGATGGGGCTGCGCTTCAACTGGCGTACCAGCGGCACCACATCGAGCATCGGACGGGCCCGGCGCACCGAGCGCTTGCCCACGGTGTTCACGGTCAGCGAGGCGAGCGCGAGCGAGGCGACACCGCGCAGGGCCGCGCGGCGCACCCGGGGCGAGCGGGTCGCGTTCATGGCGGCGGCCGTCGCGAACCACAGGACACCGTGATTGGCGGACCGGCTCAGCCGCGGCAGCACGGCTTCGGCGGCCGGCCAGTCGCGCCGCGCCGCGAACGTGAAAAGCGCCCGGTCGCGGGCGCCGAGACGCTTGTACCAAGAGGAGGACTTCATGGCACGCGGGTACCCGGGCGCCCCCGGACCCAACCGGCGCCGCCCGTCCCCACCTGCCCTCCTTCCCGGCTTCCCCCTGCGCACTCCACGGGGCCGACCTGTGATGCCCGGCACCGCGTGGCGCCGTCCCCGCGCCGCACCCGAGCGAAGCGGTGCACCCAGCACCGAGACCGGCACCACTTGCCGCACCCGAGCGAAGCGGCGCATCCGGCACCGCGCGGCGTACCCGGGCGAAGCGCCGCGCCCGGCACCGCTCCCCGTGGCACGCCCGACGCACCCGATGACCCACCCTCAGCACCCGTACAAGGCGCGGCTCCGGACAAACCTCCGTATAAAGGCTGTGAAGGGTGCGGTGCGAGGTGGTGGATGGCGCGGCCGTGACGGGCGCGGCCGGGCCGACATCGGCATGGCTGTGAACGGCGAACCGCACCCGGAAACTTCACGGACCGAGCGGGACTCACGGGCCGGACGGGGCCCGAGGGCCGGACGGGTTCCATGGGCCGAGCGGGGCCCGAGGAGGGTGTGCGATGCAGGGGACGGCAGCCGAGGGGCGCGGCCCGGTCCGCTATGGCCCGCCCGCGCCCGGACCCGGCCTCCCCGTACTCCCGGCACTCGCCGCGGCGCTCGCCTCCGCCGCCCGGCACGCCGAACCCGAACCGCCCGGCGGCGGCTCCGCGCTGCGCGAGGCGGCCTGCGGCTACTGGCTGCGACGCGGGCTGGCGACGACGCCGGAGCGGGTGGTCGCCGCCCCGGGCGCCCAGGCCCTGCTCATCGCCCTGTTCGGCGCGTACGACGGTGACGTCCTGATGCCGAGGCCCTGCCCTGCCTGGTGGACCCCGCAGGCCCGACTGCTCGGCAGGGCCGCCTACCACGTGCCGACCCCGGCCGAGTGCGGCGGCGTGCCCGACCCCTATGCCCTGCTCGAAACCGTCCGCCGGGTCCGGGCCGAGGGCGGCAGGCCCCGGCTGCTGCTGCTCTGCGTGGCCGACGACCCGACCGCGACGGTGGCGCCGCCCGAGACCGTACGGGAAGCCTGCGAGGCGGCCGTCGCCGAGGGCCTGCACATCATCAGCGACGAGACCTGGCGCGACACCGTGCACCACCCGCACGAGTCGCTCCCCATCAGCCCCGCCGAGATGTGCCCCGACGACGTGACCGTCCTCGCCGACCTGGGAGGCGCCCTCACGCCGCCGGGCTGGCCGGCCGCCGTCGCCCGCTTCCCCGGCACCACGGCGGACGCCCGACACAGGGCCCGTACCCTCGACGTCCTCACGGCCATCGGTGCGGTCGTCGCCGCCCCCGTCGCCGCCGCGGCCACCCTCGCCCTCGCCGAACCGGCCCCCGTCGTCGAACGGGCCCGCAGGGCCGCGACCCTGCACGCCCGCCTCGCAGCCGCCGCCCATCAGGCCGTGCTCGACGCCGGCGCCCTGGCCAGGCCCCCACAGGCCGGCCGCCACCTGTACGCCGACCTCGGCCCCTTCCGCGCCCGCCTCGCCGAGCTCGGGGTCACCGACTCCATGGAACTGGAGGAGTACCTGACGGCCCGTCTCGCCGCCCCCGCCCCCGGCGGCCACCGCTTCGGCGACGAACTCGGCGCCCTGCGCGTACGTCTCGCCACCGGCCCCCTGCTCGGTGCGACCGAGGCCCAGCGCCTGGACGCTCTCGAAGCGGCCGATCCCCTCCAACTACCGCATGTGAGCGCGGCGTTGAGTCATTTCTCCTCCGTACTCGCCGACCTCGCTTGACCTGACCTGACGTGACGTGACCCGAGCCGCGCTCACCACCCCGACCCGCCCCTCGCCCCCTAGCCCCCTCACCCCCCCGCAGGACACCGCCGCCCCTGGCACCCCCGACCCACCGCCGCCCCTTCCACCGCCCCGTGCGACGCCACCGAACGGAGCTGCCTCGATGACGGATCAGACGGACAACACCGCCCAGACGGATCGTGCCGAACAGCCCGACCCGCCGGATCAGGCGCAGCACACGGATCGTGCCGATCAGACCGACCCGCCGGATGAGGCGCAACAGACGGATCATCGGGGCGATGTCGAGCAGGATGTCGCGACCCCCGCCCCGGACGGGGCAACGCCCCCGCCCCCGACACCGCGCCCCCTCGGAGAGCTGCGCCGCTGGCCCCGCTCCTTCGCCGGTCGGCTCACCGCCCCGCTCCCCGGCGTACGGGCGATGGCGCGCCTGGCCCGCGAGGGCGCCATCCGGCCCCGTGCCGAGGGGCTGCGCGCGATCCCGGACCTGCCGTTCGCGCCGGGCCCGCTGCCCGAGGCCGGCCCCGACACGGTGGCCGTGACCTGGGCCGGGCACGCCAGTTGGGTCGTGCGCATCGGCGGACTCACCGTCCTGACCGACCCCGTGTGGTCACGGCGCATCCTCGGGATCCCGCCCCGGATCACACCCGTCGGGGTGCGCTGGGAGGACCTGCCACCGGTCGACGCCGTCGTCATCAGCCACAACCACTACGACCACCTCGACGCCCCCACGCTCAAACGGCTCCCGCGCGACACCCCGCTCTTCGTCCCGGCCGGTCTCGGCAGCTGGTTCAGACGCCGGCGCTTTCACCAGGTCACGGAACTCGACTGGTGGGAGGCCGCCGAACACCAGGGCGTCCGCTTCGACTTCGTCCCGGCCCACCACTGGTCCAAGCGCGGACTCACCGACACATGCCGATCCCTGTGGGGCGGCTGGGTCCTGAGCGACCGGCACCGGCGCAAGGTCTACTTCGCGGGGGACACCGGGTACGGGCACTGGTTCAAGGAGATCGGCCGCCGCTTCCCCGGCCTCGACCTCGCGCTGCTCCCCATCGGCGCGTACGCCCCGCGCTGGTGGCTCCAGGACGTGCACACCGACCCGGAGGAAGCGGTGCAGGCCTTCGCGGACCTGGGCGCGCTGCGGATGGCACCGATGCACTGGGCGTCCTTCGTCCTGTCCGCCGAACCGGTCCTGGAGCCGCTGACCCGGGTCCGGGCCGCCTGGACACGAGCCGGCCATCCGCGCGAAGACCTGTGGGACCTGCCGGTCGGGGGCTCCCGGGTACTGACGGCGGAGCCCGGGGAGGCGGATGCGGGCCCCGTCAAGGAGGAGGTTGCGGAGGCAGTCGGTGGCTCCGCAGTTATCCCTCCTGCTCCGGCGTAGCCCGCCCCCGCCCGGCAGTCCGGACCGTCACCCCTGCTCTGGCGTGACCCGCCCCCGCCCGGCAGTCCGGACCGTCACCCCTGCTCAGGCGTGACCCGCCCCCGCCCCCGCCGCAGACGTCGCCACCCCGCCGGAGCGCCACTGATCAGGAGGGTCAGGCCCACCGCCACCACCACGCCCTTCCACGGCTCGTCGAAGAGGGAGCCGCCGAGAATGCCGATCAAGCCGTACGCGCCCGCCCAGGCGAGGCACGCCGGAACGTCCCCGCGGACGAACGCGCGCAGCGGCATCTCGCCGAGCAGGCACGCCAGCATCACCGGGATCCGCCCGGCCGGCACCAGGCGGGACAGGACCAGGACGACCACGCCGTGATCGGCGAGCTTGCGCTGGGCCTGCTCCAGGTGTTCCGGCGCGGCCCGGCCCCGCAGCCTGGCGAGCAGGCGTGATCCGTTCTTCGAGTGCACCCCGCGCTGTCCGAGCCAGTACAGCGCGACGTCGCCGAGGAACGCGCCCAGGGCGCCCACCACGAACACGAGCAGCAGCGAGAACCAGGCGGTCTGGTGGAAGGCCACCACCGCCGCGGTCGAAACCAGCGCGCCGGTCGGCACCACCGGCACCAGGGACCCGAGCGCGACCAGGACGAACAGCGTCGGATAGCCGGCCGCCTGCTGGGTCGTCTCGGGCGTCACCGTGGCGGTGAGCGCGAGCAGTCGGTCCGCGCTCACCGGGTGGCCTCGATGCGCACGCTCTCACCGTGCGCGAGCCGGTGAACCGCCGCCTTCGGGGCCAGCCGGGCCGCGTGCCGTACGAACTCCTCGCCCGGCGCGTGGAACTCGTGCGGCCGCACCCCGTCCATGCCGATCGGCCAGTACGTCCCGTAGTGCACCGGCACCGCTGAGAGCGCTCCCAGCGCGGCCAGCGCTTCGGCGGCGCGCCCCGCGTCGAGGTGCCCCGGGCCCAGGTGCGGACCCCAGCCGCCGACCGGCAACAGCGCCACGTCCACCGGCCCGACCGCGTCCGCCATGTCGTCGAACAGCCCGGTGTCGCCGGCGAAGTACGTCCTGGCCGCACCCTCGACGACGTAACCGAGCGCGGGGGAGCGGTGCGGGCCCAGCGGCAGCCTTCGCCCGTCGTGGCGCGCGGGCACGACCCGTACCCGCACCTCCCCGACCCGGACGGTGTCCCCGGCCCGCACCTCGGTGATCCGCGCCCGCAGGCGCCTGAGCCCCGGCACGGAGCGTGCCGCGCCGGCCGGAACGATCAGCCGCGTGTCCGGGCCGGTCCTGGCGAGCGAGGGCAGGTGCAGATGGTCGGCGTGCAGATGCGAGACGAGTACCGCGTCCGCGACGGCCGCCCCGGGTGCTGGAAGCGCTCCCCGGCGCCGGCGCAGATGCGCGAGGCGGCGCGCGAAGAGCGGATCGGTGAGCAGCCGCACCCCGGAATCCTCGATCGTGCAGGTGGCATGACCCCACCAGGTGACCTCCACCGACACGACACCCTCTCGTTCGTGCGGCGCCCGCTCGGCGCCCGCTGTGACGACGAGCCTAAGTCCCCGCGTACGACGGGCGCGGCGGCCGTGGCAAGGTGGGGCGCGAACAGGCGAGGCGGAAGGCGTGTGGCGTGGGGCGATGGAGAAAAGCGGGCAGCGCCCTGCTCCGGGTGATCGTGGTGTGGGTCGTCTCGACGCTCACCATGATGCTGCTCGCCGGGGTCCTGCCCGATTTCAAGCTCACCTCCGACAGCGGCGCCGGCATCACCCGGGTCGCGCTGACCGCCGCCTGGGGCGCGGGCGCGTTCGGACTGCTCAGTGCTTTGGTGTGGCCGCTCGTGGTGCGGGCGTTCCTGCTCGTACCCGCTCTCGTGCTCGGCCTCCTGGTGTTCTTCCTCAACGGCTCGCTGCTCCTGGTCGCGCTCCGTCTCATCCCGAGCGGTCACGGCGCGGCCGAACCCGAGACCGCGGTGATCGTCGCCGCCGCCATGTCGGCGGTGGCCTCGGCGACCTCGACCGCCCTCGCCGTCCGTGACGACGACGCCTACCGCCGCCGGCTGTCCCGGCTCGCCGACCGCCGCAGACGCCGGCGCGACGGCGGGCCGGTGCCGCAGCCGCCCGGCATCGTGTTCCTCCAGCTCGACGGCGTCGGTGAACACGTCCTGCGCCGTGCTGTCGACAGCGGCCTCATGCCGACCGTCGCGGGGTGGCTCCGCGCCACCCACCGCCTCACCCCGTGGCGCACCGACTGGTCGAGCCAGACCGGCGCGAGCCAGCTCGGCATCCTGCACGGCTCCACCTTCGACGTGCCGGCCTTCCGCTGGTACGAGAAGGAGAGCGGCGAGGTGATGGTCTCCAACCGGCCCGCCTCCGCCGTCGAACTGCAGCGCCGGGCCGTCGAGCGCACCGGCGACGGCGGACTGCTCACTCTCGACGGCGCGAGCCGCGGCAACCTCTTCTCCGGCGGCGCCGACCAGGTGGCGCTCGTCCTGACGGCGGCCGCCCGCCGGGGCCGCCGCAACCGCTCTCGCGCCGGATACTTCGCCTACTTCTCCGACCCGGCCAACGCGGTGCGCACCGCCGGCTCGTTCGTCGCCGAGGTCGGCCGCGAGATCGCCCAGTCGACCCGGGCCCGGCTGCGCAAGGCGACTCCGCGCGTCGGCCGCGGCGGCCTCTACCCGCTCATCCGCGCCTTCGCCACGGTCGTCGAGCGGGACGTGGTCGTCGCCGCCGTCATGGGCGACCTGCTCGCCGGGCGCACCGCCGTCTACGCCGACCTCGTCGCCTACGACGAGGTCGCCCACCACTCAGGACCGCGCGGCTCGGACACCGACCACGTGCTCGGACGCCTGGACCGCTCGCTCGCACTGATCGCCGGCGCCGCTGCACAGGCCCCGCGCCCCTACCGCATCGTGCTTCTCTCCGACCACGGCCAGAGCCCGGGAGAGACCTTTGAGAGCGCTTTCGGGCTGACTCTCAAGGACCTCGTACGGGCCGGCTGCGGGCTGCCCGTGCCCCGCAGGGCCCGCCGCACCCGCAGCGGCGCGGAGGCCCGGTACGCGGTACGGGTGGCGCTCCACCGGCCGGTCGAGGAGGGCGAGGAGCACCGTCCCGGCCCCGAGTCCGACCCCGTCGTGCTCGCCTCCGGCAACCTCGGCCTGATCTCCTTCCCCGACGCCGAGGGCCGCATGACCCGCGAGCAGATCGACCGCCGCCACCCCGCGCTGCTGCCCACCCTCGCCGGCCACCCGGGCATCGGGTTCCTCCTCGTCCGCAGCCAGGAACACGGGGCGGTGGTGCTCGGACCGGCCGGAAGCGAGGTGCCGCTGGCTCAACTCACCGACGGCGAAGGTCCGTTGAAGGGGTTCGGGCGCGGCGCCGCCGACGCGGTGCGCCGCACCGACACCTTCCCGCACACCGCCGACATCATGGTCAACTCGATGTACGACCCGAGCACGGGCGAAGTGCACGCCTTCGAGGAGCAGATCGGCTCGCACGGCGGCCTCGGCGGCGAGCAGTCCCACCCCTTCCTGCTGTCGCCCCTCGACCTCAGCGAACCCGTGCCGGACGGCGGAGAACTCGTCGGCGCGGAACAGGTCCACCACGTGCTGCGCCGCTGGCTGCGCGAGGACCAGGGGCCGCAGGTCCCGATCCCCTCCGACGTCCGGCTCAACGCCTCCGCGGACATGCCCGCCGACCTCCCGGTTGACGTCCAGGCCGGCGTCCCGGCCGAGCGAGAGGTGCCGGTGCCGGGCGCCATGGAGAATCCACCGCCGACCGCACAAGCGGAAGGATCATTTCCGGTTGCCGGCGGGGCCACACAGGACAAAACCTGCTGATTTGGCGGCCCGCCCCCCGTGCCCGACCATGGTCAGGTTTGTCCCGCACGAGAGGCCTGCCACCCCGCCATGACCACGCAAGAAGCCCAGAGCAAGCACGCCCGGCAATTCGGCCTGCCGGTCGCGACCGCCCTGGTCATGGGCAACATCATCGGCGGAGGGATCTTCCTGCTGCCGGCCTCCGTCGCCCCCTTCGGCACCATCAGCCTCGTCGCGTTCGCGGTGCTGACCGCGGGCGCCATCGCGCTCGCGCTCGTCTTCGGCCGGCTCGCCGAACGCCACCCGCAGACCGGCGGTCCCTACGTCTACGCCCGCGCGGCCTTCGGCGACTTCGCCGGGTTCCTCGCCGCCTGGTCGTACTGGATCACCACCTGGGTCTCCAACGCCGCGCTCGCCGTCGCCGCCGTCGGCTACCTCGACGTCCTCATACCCGTCCACGGGTCCAAGGCCGCGACGATCACCGCGGCCCTGCTGCTCCAGTGGCTCCCGGCACTCGCCAACCTCGCGGGCACCCGGTACGTCGGCGCGGTCCAACTCGTCGCCACCGTAATGAAGTTCGCTCCGCTGCTCCTGGTCGCCGTGGGCGGCCTGTTCTTCTTCGACCCGGCCAACCTCGGCCCCTTCCGGACGGGCGGCCAGTCCGGACTCGGCGCGATCTCCGCGTCCGCCGCCATCCTGCTCTTCAGTTACCTCGGCGTGGAGTCGGCCGCCGTCAGCGCCGGCGAGGTCCGTGACCCGCGCCGCAACGTCGGCCGCGCCACCATTCTGGGCACGCTGGGCGCCGCCGTGATCTACCTCCTGGGAACGCTCTCCGTCTTCGGTACGGTCCCGCACGACAGGCTCGTCGACTCCACCGCGCCGTTCACGGACGCCGTGAACGCCATGTTCGGCGGCTCCTGGGGCGGCACGGCGGTCGCGCTCGCCGCCCTCGTCTCCATGGTCGGGGCCCTCAACGGCTGGACCCTGCTCAGCGCCCAGACTCCCTACGCCGCCGCCAAGGACGGCCTGTTTCCCCAGGTGTTCGGTGTGAAGCGGCGCGGTGTCCCGACCGTCGGCGTCCTGGTCACCGCGGTCCTCGCCTCGCTCCTGACGGTCTACAACTACACCGCGGGATCCAAGGGCGTCTTCGAGATCCTCGTCCTGGTGACCACCTTCACGGCCACCGTCCCCTACCTCCTGTCGAGCGCCGCCCAGATCTACTTCCTCGCCAGCGGCCAGGGAGAGCGCGTTCAGCCCTCGCGCCTGGTGCGCGACGCGGTCCTCGCCGTGCTCGCCTTCGGCTTCTCGATGTGGCTGGTGGCGGGCTCCGGTTACGAGGCCGTCTACCAGGGGGTCCTGTTCCTCTTCGCGGGTGTGCTCGTGTACGCGTGGATGGCGGCGCGCAGGCATCGCGGCGAGGCCCGGTCGGCCGACTGACCCGCCGACCGGCCCACCGACTGATCATCGGCCGACCGCCGCGTCGGCCGATCGCGATGCCGGCCGGCCGATGAATTGACTCGCCGACGGGGCGACCGGTGGACGTGCGACGGCCGGAGCGGCCGACGCGCGACGGGCAGACCGGCGCCGACGTGTTGTTCGCCACCCCGCCGCCCCCAGGGGAGCGCCACGGCCCCCGGGTCCCGGGGCATAACGGACGTACCGGCTACGGCGGTTGCGGACAAGTGGATCATGTGTGGTGGGATGAGCTGATGCGAACCCCCACACGCATACGTCCCCACTATCGCAACCCCTATGACGAACTGGCCGCACTGGCCGACCCCGAGCCGTACCCCCTGGCGGCCGACGAGCCGTACCCCCGCCGAGCCGAAGAGCAGTGGCCCGAGCAGCCTGATTCGCAGTGGCCCGAAGGGGCCGACCAGCAGTCCGACCGGGCCGACCAGCAGTGGTCCGACCAGTACGACGAGCAGCGGCTCCGCCAGGTCGACGAGGAGTCGCCCTACCGCGGACTCGCGCCCGACGGGATGCCCGAGGTGGCGCCCGAGAGCGCTCTCGGCGGTGCACGGTTCGGCGGCGCTCCGGGCGGAGCTGCGCTTGGGAGCGCTCTCAGCGGCGCGCGGTCCGGCAGCGCCCGGGACGGGGCTGCGTCTGAGAGCGCTCTCGGCGGCGTGCGGTCCGGCGGCGCTCCGGACGGGGCTGCGCCTGGAAGCGCTCTCAGAGGCGATCCGCGGCACCCCCACCCCTCGCACGCCACGAACGCGCACCCCGGCGACGACTTCTTCTCGCCCCTGCCGCCGCCGCCCCGGCGCCGCGCAGACGGCAACCGGCGTACCCGGCGCGGCCGGCGCCGCCGCAGCAGCCTGGTGGCCGCCGTCCCGCGCACGGCCAAGCTGCTGATCGCGCTCTCAGTGGGTGCGGGGTTCCTCGTTCTGGGTGACCGCTGCGCCGCGATGTACGCGGAGAAGAAGGCCGAGCAGACGCTCAAGTCCGAGCTTCACCTGGAGGCCGCGCCGGAGGTCGACATCCACGGCTTCCCGTTCCTTACGCAGGTCCTGGACAAGCGCCTGGAGCGCGTTGACGTCACCGTGCCCCACGTGCCCGCCGATCGCGTCTCGCTCGCGAAGGTGCAGGCGAGCGCGCACGACATTGAGCTGACGGGAGACCTTCCCAGCGACATCCGCGGTGCGGTGATCGACCGGCTCAACGGCCAGGTCGCGCTCTCATTCGACGACATGAACCGCGAACTCGCGGCATCCCAGGTCAAGTTCAGCCGTCGCAGCGCCAACTCGGTCGGCGCGGACGGCAAGCTGACCATCGCCGGGCAGGAACTGCGCGTCAGCGCGGAAGCCCAACTTCGGCTGGTCGGCGACCGCGGCCTGTCCACGGACATCGACGGCATGAGTCTCGACATGCCCGGCATCGCGGTCTACCGCCCCGGTCGCAACAGGGGCCTCACCCTGCACCCCGAGACCGCGGCCCTGATCAGCCGCGACACCGCCCGGGTGAAAGCGCTCCTTTCGGTGCCGGCCGTGGTGAAGCGGCTGGGCGTGCCCGACAAGGACGTCCAACTGGCCCTGCGGAACGAGGACAAGCTTCACGAAATCGTGGGCACACCCCGTTTCGCGGAGCAACTCACCCACGTCAATCTGGTCGACGTCGTCGTGGACCACCCCTGGCTGTTGTCCAAGGTCGGCATCGACCCCAAGCTCGTCGCCGGCCTGCTCGCGATGCGGCCCCCGGAGCTCTCCGACCGCCTGTCCTTCTCGTTCACGCTCCCCAAGGCCGCCCAAGAGCTGCACCTGCGGGACGTGCGCGTCGAGGAGAACGGCATCGTGGCGTCCGTCTCGGGCGCCGACCTCACCGTCGGCAAGGGCGGCTAGCGCCTGGGCGCCCGCCATTGGTCGCGCTCTCCTGCCGCCTGGGCGGCCGCCATGGTTCGCGCTCTCCTGCGGGGCGGTCGAGCGGCTCGGCACGACTGGGTGCCGGGCCCGGGTGTGGGGCGCACGCGGGCGGGCCCGGACGGCAGCCGCCCATGGGGCCCCGTGCCGCCATGCCTCCGCCCGCCCCCACGGCGGACGCCCCTGCGGGTGCGAACCCCGACGAATGCGCGGATGCTGGGATGGCCAGCATCCGCAAGGAGGCAAATATGTCGATGCTCGACAAGCTCAAGGAAATGATCAAGGGTCACCCGGACCAGGCGCGCCAGGGCGTCGAGAAGGCGGGCGACGCCTTCGACTCCAGGACGGGCAACAAGTACCAGAGCCAGGTCGACACGGCCCAGCAGAAGATCAACGACCAGCTGGGCAGCAACCGGCCGCAGGACCCGCCGCCGCCGAGCTGACGCCAGCGGCTCCTTGATCTCGCCACCGCCCCCGACGGTCCCACCGGACCCGGTCGGGGGCGGCGCGGGCGTGTAGGTACGTCCCCGGTGGGGGCCCAGGTTCCCGGCGCTGCCGGGTCGGCGGCGGCGCACCATGGGGGTCGATGCGTCATGTGCCCGGGGGGCAATACGTCAAGGGGAGTCACCCGGTAGAGCGGATCTGTGCGGATCGGTGCACGTCACCGGCACGGGCGGGCAGAGCTGACCTCGTGCCGTCCGCTTTCCTCGCCTGCCTGCGCCGCACCCTCGTGGTGCTGGTGGTGCTCGGCGCGCTGTTCGGGGCGGTGCCCGGCGCGCAGGCCTGCGAGGGGCGGACGGTGGGTGCGGCCGAGGTGTCGATCGTCCCGGAACCGTCGAACGAGAGCACTCCCGACGCCGCCGACGCCGTACTCCCCGTACAGCCCCGCCGCATCACGCGACCGGACCGCCCCGTGGTCGCCGACACCGCGCGGCACGAGTCCGTCCCGACCACCCGCACCCTCCATGACGAAGCCCGCCGGCCCGCGGGGGAGACCGGCGCCCGCTGTGTGGTGCTGCGCTGCTGACCGTTCCGTACGGAACCAGGTCGGACAGTCGAACAGCCAACTCACGCACACAGCAAGGTGGTTCAGTCATGCCCATCGACCCCTTCACGGCGCTCAACGCCATGATCCGCGCCGAGGCCGCGCGCATCCGTCCCCTCGGAACCACCGCCCCCGAAGGAGCACCCGAGCCGGACGGGGAGCCCGCGCCCGCCGAAGCCCAGCGCCGCCGCCCCCACCCTGACGACCTGAGCACCACCGGCCACGACTTCAGGCCCGGCCGCGCCCGCGCGGATCGCCCGGGAGCCGCCCGGCCGAACCGCTAGGCACGCGGCGGGGCAGCGGCAGTCCTGCGGGCCCGGCCGGATCGAGGACGGTGAGGGGTGTTCGGGGAGCGCCCGAGAGCATCGAAGGGGGGCCTGAGAGCGCTCTCAGACCCCCCTCGCTCCCTCGCCCCTCACCACCGCCCTGGACGCCACCAAGGCCCCCGCCCCGCATCGCCCCTGTTCCTTCCCCAGCGTCCCTCACCCCCCGCCCCTTATGCCCGCGCGGCGCGGGCCAGCCCCAGTGCGTACTCCGGCCACCAGCGGCCCGCGCCGGGCCCGCCCCGGCAGGTGCCGTCCGACTCGCCGGGGCGCTTGATCCACAGGTAGGCATCCACCAGCGCGTCGCCGGTCTCCGCCGTGGGCGGGATCCCGAGAGCGCGACCAGGCGGGTTGCACCAGGTGTCGTCGCCGGGGCCGGTGTAGGGGCCGTTGCCGTTGCGGCTGGTGTCGACGACGAAGTGCTTGCCGCCGAGCGAGGCCGAGAGCCGGTGTCCGTACTCCACGCTGGAGGCGTTGGTCTGGAACGAGGAGACGTTGAGCGAGAAGCCGTCCGCCTGCCCGACACCGGCATCCCGCAGCGGCTCCAGGAGTGTGGACTGGTCGGTGATCCAGCCGGAGTGCCCGGCGTCCAGATACACCTTCGTCGCGGGCCCCTGCTTCAACTGCCGCACCGCGTAAGCGAGAAGCGAGAGGCGCTCGGACCCCGGCGCCGCGGGACAGCCGCTCACCAGGTGCGCCACGGCGTCGGGTTCGACGATCACGACGGCGGGGCGCCCGCCGATCCCGCGCGCGAAGGCGTCGACCCACGTGCGGTAGGCGCCCGCGTCCTCGGCGCCGCCCCGCGAGTCGCCGCCGCAGTCGCGGTGGGGAATGTTGTACGCGACGAGCACCGGGATGCGGCCGGCGCCGGCGGCGCTGCTCGTGAGGCCGCGCACCTCCTGCTCGACGCCCTCGGGATGCGGCCAGGCCGCCTGGGGCCGCAGCGAGATCCGTTCGATCAGCGCCGCGTCGGCGTCCCGGCCCGCCTGCCGCCACTCCGTCACCTGCCGGGCCGCCGGAGATTCCGGGTTCACCCAGTACGGGCCCGGATACGGCTCACCGGCACCCGGCCCCGGCAACGCCCCCGGCGCGGCGAAGCCGAGGGAGAGGGTGGCGGCGAGCGTCGCGAGACAGCAACGGATGCGAGAGCGTGACCAGACGGACATGAGTCTCCAACGGACATGAGTCTCCGGTAGTGCGGAACCTGCCGACTGCGGAGATCCTGACACCCGGGACGTTCCGGGCGCGCGGGCCGAGGGCCGTCCGGCGCAACGGCAGCACCGCGCCGCGGACCCCGGCGGCCCGCCCTGCGTGGCCACTTGAGAGCGCTCCATCCCGACGGGCCGACGGGCCCTCAGCCCGCCAGCAGGTGGGCGACGGCCCGCTCGGTCCACAGGCCGGCCGTGCCCGGGCAGGCAGCCAGATACGCCGTCACCGCGTGGACGTCCCAGGCCCCCGCCTCCAGGAGGCCCGCGGCCAGGTGCCGGAGGTAGGCGGCCGAGGGCGCCGTCCAGTCGACGTCGGCCATGCGCCAGGGAGCAGTGAACGTGAGCACCGGCCGGCCATCGAGCAGACCGGTGCGCACCAGCGTCTCGTACCGCCCCTCACCCAGGACGGACCGCCCGGTGCCCAGTACCTCGGAGAGGTCGAGGTCCGATCCGGGATCCCGGTACATCTCCTGCGCCGCGATGTCGGCGAACTGGCCCACCGTCACGAGGTGGGCCCGGGCGAGTACCCGCCCGTCCGCCTCCGGGTCGTAGAAGGCGCGGCCGCCGCGCCACACCGGGGACCGGGTCGCGAAATAGAGCGCTCCCGGGAGCTCAACCGGCACGGAGCGCACTGGCAACCGCCGGTCTCGGCACCCCGGGTACACCCGGGCCGCCCCGGCCGGGCGTCCGCCCGCGATGTAGTGGGCGAGCCGGTCGAGGTGCATGTTGGAGCCGTACGAGGCGTACCAGATCAGCCCGTCCGCAGGGCCCACGTGGTTGGGGCGGCCCGCGGGGCCGGCGCCGTCCTGTGAGTGTGCATGGTCCCAACTTCCGCCGTGTGTGCCGTCGTTCATCGCAGCACCTCCGTCGTCACGCCGTCACCTCGTCACCTCGTCACCTCGTCACGTCGTCCGTCGAACCCGATCCGCACGTCGAACCCGATCCGCACCCGCTGGGAGCCCAACGGGCCGGTCGTGCGGGTCGGCACCGGGCACCGGGCCCTTACCTCAGGAGTAATCGACCTCGGAGCCGCCGCCCGGCAGAGTCGAGGACATCGGGACCCGGGCGGCGCACTCCGGCCGGGTCCCGGATCCCCGACCGGCCCGAGCAGGACACCGCTCCAACCAGAATTCCGCTCCAACCAGAGCACCGCTCCAACCAGAGCACCGCTCCAACCAGGGCACCGGTCCCGAGCACGGCACCGGCCCCGAGCAGGACACCGGTCCCGAGCAGAACACCAGTCAAAGCAGGACGAACGTACTTCATGGAGGCTGATTCCCATGTCCGAGAACCGCTACGAAACCGCCGTCGCCCGCTACTTCGAGGCCTGGAACGCCGAGTCCGCCGACGACATCGCCAAGGCCGTGGCCGCCGCCTGGACCGAGGACGGCACCTACACCGACCCGCTCGCGGACGTGGCGGGACACGAAGGGGTCGCCGCCGTCATAGCCGGTGCGCACGCGCAGTTCCCGGGGTTCGCCTTCCGGCCGCTCGGCGCGATCGACGGGCACCACGACATCGTCCGCTTCGGGTGGGAGCTGGTGTCGGTGGCCGACGGCTCCGCGCCCGTCGTGGGATTCGACGTGATCGCGCTCTCAGAGGACGGCCGGATCCGGTCCGTCGCCGGGTTCCTCGACCGCGTACCGGCTACGGCATGAACGACTGAAGGTACGTCGCCGTCGCCGAATCCGCCGGCAGGAAGGTCTCGATGGCCAGCTCGGAGACGGTGACGTCCATCGGCGTGTTGAACGTCGTGATGGTCGAAATGAAGGACAGGACGGTGCCCGCGTGCTCGATGCGCAACGGCAGCGCGAAGGGGAATGACGGCGCGTGGTCCTGCTCACCGGCGTCCACGGCCTCCGTGGCTGACGGCACCGGGTGGGCGGCGACCTCCTCGTACAGCTCGCGCAGCGGCTCGCTGCGGAGCAGGGCGATCTGCCGTTCCATCTGCTCCAGGAGGTGCCCGCGCCACTGCGCCAGGTTGCGGATGCGCGGGGCGAGGCCCTCGGGGTGAAGGGTGAGGCGCATCGCGTTCACCGGCGGCGCCAGCAGATGCGCGGCCACGCCGTCGAGCAGCATCCCGATGCCACGATTGGCGGCGAGCACGGTGTACGTGGCGTCCAGCATCAGCGCGGGGTACGGGTCGTAGGCCCTGAGCAGGCGTTCCATCCCCTCGCGGAGCGCGTTCATGGACGGGTCGTCGAGCGAGGTCTGCGCATAGTGCGGGGCGTAACCGGCGGCCAGCAGCAGCGCGTTGCGCTCGCGGACCGGCACGTCCAGGTGCTCGGCGAGGCGCAGCACCATCTCCTCGCTCGGCCGGGACCTGCCGGTCTCGATGAAACTGATGTGCCGGGCCGACGAGTCGGCGCGCAGAGCCAGTTCCAGCTGGCTGATCCTGCGCTGCTCACGCCAGCCGCGCAGCAGCGGCCCGACTCCCGTTTCCAGTGCGGCAGTTGTCATACGTCAGACATTAACCCGCTCCGTTGAGAGCGCTTCCCCGCGGCTGGTGCCCCGCTCCATACGCCCGCCTCCGCGGCCCCGTCGGCGCAGCAGCCAGCCCGCCAGGACCGCTCCGGCCGCGACCTCGTACGCCGTCAGCGCTACGGGGAAGTCCGGCGCCGCCCGGTGTGTCACATAGGTGGCCGCACCGGCCGCCGCGACGGCGAGCCACTCCCAGCGCCCGTCCAGCGCCACCAGGGCGACCAGGAGCAGGGCGTACCACGAGTACCCGGGAGTGAGCAGCAGGAAGGCCCAGCCGAGGAGCAACAGCGCTCCGGACCACGGGCGTTCGGGCTTGCCCCGCCACATCACGTATCCCGTCACGGCGAGCAGCGCGGCACACGTCAGGGGCAGCGACCACGAGGCGGGCACCACCAGGCGCAGCAGCGCGAACTGACCCCCGTCGGCCGGATCGTCGTACCCCTCCTCCTCGGTGTACCCGCCGAGGTAGCCGAACACGGAGGAGTGCGAGATGAGGACGTACGGGAGGTAGGAGAGCGCGACCACCCCCGCCGTCGAGAGCAGCACGGTCACCGGACGCCGCCGCAGCACCGCGGGCAGCACCACGGCCGGCAGCATCTTGACCGCGACCCCCGCCCCGATCAGCACCCCGCCGAGCACGACGCGCCCCCATTCCGGCAGCACCCCACCCAGCCCGATGCGCCGCCACTCCGCCCGCCGGACGCCCCCCGAACCGCCGCCGCTCCCGTCCCCGGCCCCAACCTCGACTCCGTCCCGAACCGCCAGCACGCCAAGACCCGCCACCGTCAACAGGGCTGCCAGCACGTCGACATGGGCGTTGTTGACGGCCTCGACGGGGACAGCAGGGCACCAGGCCCAGTAAGCGGCGCCGGAGACCCGGCCCGGTCGGCCGTCCGGTCGCCGGCGCCGCAGGACGCGCAGCAGGACCAGGGTGGTGCCCACCGCGCACAGCGCGCCGCCGATCTGCAAGGGCTTGATGCGGGCGGAGGCGGGAGCGATCTCGTCCACCAGGAGGTACGAGACCTCGGCCACGGGCGGGTAAATGGTGTGCACCGAGGGCCTGTTGAGGCGAGTGCAGCCCCCGTCCACCGGGGCGAGGCCGGGCAGCGCGCACTGCGCGGGGTCGGTCGGGAAAAGCCAGGGGTCGCGCAGGCCGGTCAGCTCGCGGTCGGCCGGAGCGTGGTCGTACGGGGAGATGCCGGCGGCCTGCACGCGGCCGTCCCAGGCGTAGCGGTAGGAGTCGGTGCTGGTGCGCGGGGGCGCGAGCAGTCCGGTCGCGGCGACCGCGATGCCACCGGCCACGATCAGGGCCGCCTGGCGGCGGACCGGCACCTTGCGCACCGACCACGCGGCGGCGGCGAACAGCAGCCAGGAAGCGGCGTACCACCAGGAGAGCCCGCCCGGGTCGCTGAAGTAACCGTCGTGGAGGACGGTCAGGGCGAGCACGGCGGTGAGCGCGGCGAGCAGGGCGACGGTGCGTACGGCAGGTGCATGGGTCACCCCGCGAGCCTCGCAGCTCCGGGCCGCGATGCACGGCAGGCCGCCCCCGCCGTCCGCGAACCGTAAGGTTCCGCCGGGCGTACGGGGGCGGCCCGGCGGGCTACTTCCAGCCGCCGTACGGAACGGTCAGGAGTTCCATCCCGTGTCCGGCCGGATCCGGGAAATACACCCCGCGTCCGCCGTCGTTGTGGTTGATCTCATTCGGGTGCTGCTGATGCGGATCGGCGTAGAAGGGGAGGTTCATCGCCTTGACCCGGCCGAAAGCCGCGTCGAATTCCTCTTCCGAAACCAGAAACGCGTAATGCTGCGGCGTGATCTCGGTCCCCTCGGGCACCGTCGCGAAGTCGAGAGTGACTCCGTTGCTGGTCGAGACGGGGATGAAGGGTCCCCATTGCTTTCCGACCTCAAGGCCCAGGATCTCCGCCAGGAATTCGGCGGAAACTCTCTTGTCGTGCGAGAAAATGATCGTGTGATTCAACTGGACTGACACAGCGGAATGCCTCCAACAGGCATCTCAGCACCTCCATGTCTCACCCGGCCGGTGACCGACACGCGATGCTGCCCGAAGATCGTAACCAGAGGTGCGTGCCGCTGTCACGGTGTCGATCGAGCCATCGCGTGCGCCCGGCGGGGCGGATCGAGCGGGGCGTTCGCGAACCCGCCGGGCCCCTGGCGGTGCGGCCGAACGGGGCGTTCGTGAACCGCCAGGCCCCGGGCGGAGCGGGCCGAACGGGGGCGTTCGTGAACCGTAAGGTGTCGGGACGCCCGCATCGCGCCCCGCCCGGGGTGGGATGGGAGTCATGAAGCGACGACTCCCCGCGGTGCGGCCACCCGCCTTCCGGGGCAGACTGCACGACGCCCGCACCGCGACCTCGATCGGCCGCTGGCTGGGCGCCGCCATCGCGGTCTGCTTCGGCACCGGACTGATCAGCCACTACCTCCAGCACCCGCCGGCCTGGCTGACCGACGAGCTGCCCAGCAGACCCGCGTGGGGGTACCGGCTCACCCAGGGTCTGCACGTGGCGAGCGGTATCGCCGCGATCCCGCTGCTGCTCGCCAAGCTGTGGGCGGTGTACCCCCGCCTGTTCGCCTGGCCGCCGGTGCGCTCCGTACGGCACGCGCTGGAGCGCGTCTCGGTCGCCGTCCTCGTGGCGGGGGCGGTCTTCGAACTCGCCACCGGACTCCTCAACACCGTGCAGTGGTACCCCTGGCCGTTCTCCTTCGTGCCGGTGCACTTCGCGGTGGCGTGGCTCCTCGCCGGGGCGCTGCTGCTGCACGTGGCCGTCAAGTACCCGCAGATCAGGGCGCATTGGAGCCGTGCGTCGCCCGCGTCGGCGGCGCTGCCCGTCGCGGACGGGCCCGACCGGCGCTCGCTCCTGACCGGAGTGGCGGCCGCCGTCGGCGCGGTCACCCTGACGACCGTCGGCCAGTCCTTCACCCCGCTCAAGGCCTTCGACGTACTCGCCCCGCGCCACCCCGACCACGGCCCCGAGGGACTCCCGGTCAACCGGACCGCGAGAGCGGCCGGCGTCGTACAAGTCGACGCCCTGGCCTACCGGTTGGAGGTGCAGGGCCCGCGCCCGTACACCCTCACGCTCGCCGAGCTGGCCGCCCTCACCCAGCACGAGTCCGTGCTGCCCATCGCCTGCGTCGAGGGCTGGAGCAAGTCCGCCCACTGGACGGGCGTCCGCATGACCGACCTGCTGCGCCGGGCCGGCGCACCCCTGGACGCGCGGGTCCGGGTGGTGTCCCTGGAGCGGTACGGCGCCTACCGCGTCATGGAGATGGGCCGCGCATACGCCCACGACCCCCTCACCCTGCTCGCTCTGAAGCTCAACGGGCAGACCCTGACGGCGGACCACGGCTATCCGGCCCGCATCATCGCGCCGAACCGCCCCGGCGTCCTGCAGACCAAATGGGTCACCCGGCTGGAGGTGCTGTGATGCGTACGGTGCTGGGCGCGGCGGGGCTCGCGCTGATGGCGTTCGGCGGGCTGCTGATCTGGGACCAGACGACGCACTGGGACGTGCTGATCTGGCTGGCGGGCGCCGTCGTCCTGCACGACGGAGTGATCGCTCCGCTGGTCCTGGCCGTAGGGTTGCTGCTGGGCGGCCTGAGTGCCCGGAGCCGGGGGCTGGTGCGCGGCACGCTCCTGACCGCCGGCTGCCTCGTGCTGATCGCGCTCCCCGTACTGCTCCGCCCGCTCCCGACGGCCAACCCCTCGGTCCTACCGCTGGACTACGTCCGCGGACTGCTGATCTCCCTCGCGGTGGTGGCCGCCCTCGCGGTGGTGATCGGCGCGGCGCGCTGGGGGCGGGGGCGGCGTAACCGCCCTGACGAGCTGAGGGGTTGAGGGCGCCCGCAGGCCAGGCCCGTCGGCGCGCACAGGGCGCCCGCGACGTACCGTCCGGGGGGACATCCACGGACAAGCGGCCGAGAGCGCTCTCAGCGCTCCCGGCCGCCCACCGCACCCATGGGCGACGCCCCCTCCCACACGCTCTGGAACGCGAGCCGCAGACAGGCGGCGAGTGCTGGGTGCTCGATGTACAGGGCGGTCGTGGAGCCCGTCCCCGCGACCGGGTCGGGCATGTCGCACAGCACCAACGAGGCGTCCGCGATGACGAGTTTGAGCGGAAGGCGCTGGGCGAACCGCGCCTCCTCACCCGCCTCGGCGAAGCGCCGGACGTTCTCCAGGACCTCGTCGTCGGCCAGCGCGTCCCGCGTGTACACGGCCCGTACGGTGCCCTTGTCGCGACGCAGCCGCCGAGTCGCCTTGATCCCGCTCGTGTTGGCGGCCGGGGCGACGAAGGGGGGCATGCAGAAGGTCAGCAGCTCCGACTCGGCCTGGTCCTGGATGTCGGCGAAGCGCTCGGCGATCTGCCGCGGGTCGCGCAGCACCTCGATGTAGTCGAGGGGGTCGGTGTGGGCGCGCCCGTCCGACCAGAGCGGAAGGAGCATCGCCGTCAGACCGGTGGACACCTTCTCCAGGCGCTCCAGAGACTCGCGCTGACGGTTCATCAGGCGCGTGAGCGCGAGCTCCGGCGCCACCGCCGTGAAGGTGGCGACCCGGCCCCGGTGCGCCACCGCCAACTGGGACCGTACGAGTCCGTCGAGCACGTCGTAGATGCGCTGCCGCGGGACCTCGGCCTCCCGCGCCACCTGGGCGGCCGTATACGAGTCGCGCCTGACGAGGGCCAGGTAGACCCGGGCCTCGTAGCGGGAAAGCCCCAGCTCCACAAGGTCGTTGACGGACCCCTCATCCGGCTCCATGCGCATCCCCGTCCGGCTCCGTGAACGTCGTTCCCGACTGGCTGCCCGCCACCGTATACAGGTACACCCGTGCGTACGGGTCCAAGTACACCCGCGTGCCTCAAGGCCCGTTGCAGCGCCGCCTGTTGGGGCTCCGGGTGATCCAACCCCTTTCGAGGGCAAGGCTTTGCCTGGGGCTTGCCTAACGCTGTTGTCGCCCATGGCGCCCGTCGCTACCTTCATCCCTGCCACCACTTGACCGGGTGGCAGCTTCGCGAAGCGTCACTGTCATGCACCGTTCCGGCCGACGTGCCGGGGCGATGCGTCCAGGCCACGCCGCGTCCGCGTGGTCGACCCCGCCGTGTCCACCGGGCCGGACGTGCCCGACACACCGCAAGCACGCAAGCACGCAAGCACCCCGTAAGTGCCGCACACCCACCATCGAGCGCACCGCACGCTCACCTCCGGTCGACCACGGCACGGTCAGTGGCGATCGGTGACCGCGCACGAGCCGCCGACCCCAGACCGCGCTCCCACGGTCGGCCGGCGGACACACCCACACCGCTGCACACGCCGGATCCGTCCCGCACACCGGCCATACCCACCTGGCCGGACAGGAACGCGAGCGTTCTTCGGGCACACCGCGCCACGGAACGTCAGGGCGCGACACGGCACGGCACACCGCCACGCCGTGGCTCGGCCTGCTCCGGCACATCAACCCCCCATGGAGGGCAGTCACTTGTACTCGAAGAGACCCTTCGGCCTCCCCGGCCTCACCCGCCGGGCCGCCACCGCCGCACTGTCCGCGGCAGCCCTGGTGACCGGTGGACTCATCGCCGTCGCCCCGTCCGTGGCGGCCGCCACCCCGAGCGCCGCCGCCCAGCCCGCCAACGTCCAACGGCTGTGCGCCCAGCCCGCCGAGGCCGGCATGATGTCCTGCCTGGCCCTGGCCCGTACCGACGTCCAGCACCACCTCGGAATCTCCCCGAACGCCGCCCCGTCCGGCTACGGCCCGACCGACCTGCAGAGTGCGTACGCCCTGCCGTCGAACGCGGGCGCCGGTACCACCGTCGCCATCGTCGACGCCCAGGACGACCCGAGCGCCGAGTCGGACCTCGCCACCTACCGCTCGCAGTACGGCCTGCCCGCCTGCACCACCGCGAACGGCTGCTTCAAGAAGGTCGACCAGAACGGCGGCACCAACTACCCGACGGCCGACTCGGGTTGGGCCGGTGAGATATCGCTCGACGTCGACATGGTCAGCGCCGTCTGCCCGCAGTGTCACATCCTGCTCGTCGAGGCGAACTCCGCGTCCATGGAGGACCTCGGCGCGTCCGTGAACCGCGCGGTCACGATGGGCGCCAAATACGTCTCCAACAGCTACGGCGGTAGCGAGGACTCGACCGACCCGAGCTCCGACGCCTCCTACTTCAACCACCCGGGCGTCGCCATCACCGTTTCCTCCGGCGACAGCGGCTACGGCGTCGAGTACCCCGCCGCCTCCCAGTACGTGACCTCCGTCGGCGGCACCTCGCTCAACCGCGCCGGCAACTCCCGCGGCTGGTCCGAGTCGGTCTGGGGCTCCAGCTCCGGCGGTGAGGGCGCGGGCTCCGGCTGCTCGGCCTACGACCCGAAGCCGTCCTGGCAGCACGACACCGGCTGCGCCAAGCGCACCGTCGCGGACGTCTCCGCGGTCGCCGACCCGGCCACCGGCCTTGCCGTGTACGACAGTTACCAGGCCAGCGGATGGAACGTGTACGGCGGCACCAGCGCCTCGTCACCCATCATCGCCAGCGTGTACGCGCTCGCCGGCACCCCCGCCGCCGGCACCAACCCGGCGTCCTACCCGTACGCCCACACCTCGTCCCTGAACGATGTCACCTCCGGCGCCAACGGCAGCTGCAGCCCGGCGTACCTGTGCAAGGCGGCGGCCGGCTACGACGGCCCGACCGGGCTCGGCACCCCGAACGGCACCGCGGCCTTCACCGGCGGCACCAGCACCGGGAACACCGTCTCGGTGACCAACCCGGGCAACCAGTCGACGCAGGTCAACACCGCCGTCTCGGTCCAGATCCACGCCACCGACTCCGACAGCGGCCAGTCGCTGACCTACAGCGCCACCGGCCTCCCGGCCGGCCTCTCCATCAACGCCACGACCGGACTCATCTCCGGCACACCGACCGCGGCCGGCAGCTCCAACGTCACGGTGACCGCCAAGGACACCACCAACGCGACCGGCTCGACGTCCTTCACCTGGACCGTCACCACCTCGGGCGGCGGCTGCACCCCGGCCCAACTCCTCGGCAACGCGGGCTTCGAGAGCGGCAGCGCGGCCCCGTGGTCCGCGACCACCGGCGTCATCGACAACTCCAGCGGTGAGGCCGCGCACTCCGGCTCCTGGAAGGCCTGGCTCGACGGCTACGGCACCACGCACACCGACTCGCTGTCCCAGACGGTGACCATCCCGGCCGGCTGCCACGCGACCCTCAGCTACTACCTGCACATCGACACCAAGGAGACGACCGGCTCCACCGCCTACGACAAGCTGACGGTGACGGCCGGTTCGAGCACCCTGGCGAGCTACTCGAACCTGAACAAGAACACCGGCTTCGCGCAGAAGTCCTTCGACCTCTCCTCGTACGCGGGACAGACCGTGACCCTCAAGTTCAACGGGGTCGAAGACTCCAGCCTGGCCACGTCGTTCGTCATCGACGACACGGCACTGAACGTCAGCTGACCGCAAGTCCCGTGCGCTGGAGCTACGTTGACGCCGCGGTGACGGCGGGGTGACGGCGGGGCGGCGCGCGCGGACCGCGTACGCGAATGCTCCGACGCGAGGCACTCGGACAAGATGACTCGGACAGGAGGCGTTCGGGCAGGAGGCATTCGGACAGCAGGCACTCCGACAGGAAGCACTCCGACAGCAAGCAGTCCGACAGGAGGCACTCGGGCACACGAAAGGCGGGGCGGAGGTTTCCTCCACCCGCCTTCTCGTGCGGTCCGGAGCCGAATGGGCCCCGCACGGTGTCCGATGTCCCTAATCGCGCCGCAGGGCGAGGAACGGCCGGCCCGCCGCGGTCCAGCGTCCCGCGGGCTGCCAGCCGAGCGGACGGGCGCACGCCAGGAGTGCGTTGGTGCCGAGCCTGGCCCAGGCGAAGTCGCTCCCCGCCGCGCCTCGCGCGTCCGCGACCCGCACCCGGATCCGCTCGTCGATCTCGTACGGAGCGGCCTCCACCAGCAACAGGCCCTGGGGGACGACGAGTTGTGCCACGCGGGCGAGCAGCTTGGCCGGGTCGCCGCCGATGCCCACATTGCCGTCCACGAGGAGCGCGGTGTCCCAGCGTCCTTCGCCGGGCAGCCGGTCGAAGACCGAGCGGCACAGTGCGCTGCCACCCCAGGCACGGGTGTGGCGCACGGCTTCGGGGCTCACATCCACCCCGAGCGCCGCGACCCCGTCGGCGGCGAGCGCGGCCACCAGGCGCCCGGGCCCGCAGCCGATGTCCAGAACGGCGCCCCGGCAGCGGCGCAGCACCGTGCGGTCCGCCAAGTCCGGCTCGGCACACCAGCGTTCCACCTCCAGCGGCAGCAGCCAGCCGTCGGACCTGCGCAGGAACAGCGGGCCGCGACCGGAGCGCAGGGCGTCGGTGTAGGGGTCGGCGTGCCAGGCGGCGGGCGCCGCGGTCGTCGTGGCTGAGAGCGCTCTCACCATGTGTCCGGCCCGGTCGCGTGGGCTACGGAGGCATCGGCCCGCACCGCCGTCGTCGGCTCGGCGTCGGTCGCCGGTGAGGCCGGAGTGACGGGCGGGGGTGCGGGGTTCCCGATCCTTGGGCGCCCGGCCGGCGCGTACGCGGTCTCGCGGTGCTCGGGCACTGCGCACTCGGCTCCTGAGAGCGCTCTCGCGTCCCGGTCGGTGTCCAGCGCCCGGGCAAAGCGGCCGTGCGGCGCCTGGGCCGCGACCCGGCGGGCGTCGTGCGCCGTGTCCACGTCCCGCAGCCGGACCAGCTCGCGCACGGCGAGGCCGGCGTCCAGGAGCCGCTGCCGCTGGACCCGGCCGGTCTCGGGCAGCGACATCGGCACTCCGAGCAGCAGCGCGGGGTCGGGGTCGGTGAGGCCGAGTGCCCAGAACCCGCCGTCCTCGGCCGGCCCGAACCACGCCTCGCCGGGCCGCGGGTCCGCCAGCGCGGGGGCGAGCAGCGCCGGAGTGACCTGCGGAGTGTCCATGCCGATGAGCAGTGCGGGCCCCGGGCATGCCGCGAAGGCCGCCGCGATCCGCTCGTCGAGCCCTCCCGCACACTGCGCCAGCACGTCGATGCCGGGCGGGAGCCAGGGCCCCGGCTCACCGTCGAGCACCAGAACCCTGCGGCGTACCGGGGTGGCGAGCGCCGTGTCGAGGGTGTCGGCGAGCGACGCCTCCGCGATGCGGGCCGCCGCCTCGGGGCTGTAGGGCGGGGTGAGCCGCGTCTTGACCCGGCCGGGTACGGGCGCCTTCGCGAGGACGATCAGCGTCGTGCCCGAGGCCTGCCCCCGCGCCTGCCCGATCATCGGGCGACCGCCGGGACAGGACGCGCCGCCGGAGCCTCGGCCAGAACCTTGCGCATGTCGCGTACGGCGTTCCAGGTGCCCCGCCAGGTCCCGGTCACCTTCGACCTGCCGGCGCGCGGCAGATACGGCACGTCGTGCTCGACCACCCGCCATCCCGCGTCCGCCGCGCGCACCACCATCTGGAGCGGATAGCCGCTGCGCCGGTCCGTGAGAGCGAGTTCAAGCAGGGCCTCGCGGCGCATCGCCCGCAGCGGACCGAGGTCGTGCAGACGCAGCCCGGTGCGCCGCCGCAGCATGCGGGCCAGCGCCAGGTTCCCGGCACGGGCGTGCGGCGGCCAGGCGCCGGAGCCCTGCGGTCGCCGTCGGCCGAGCACCAGGTCGGCGTCACCGGACGCCACCTCGCGCACGAAGCGGACGAGCTCGCCCGGGTCGAGCGAGGCGTCGCAGTCGCAGAAGCAGACGTACTCGGCGTCGGCGGCGAGCAGCCCGGCGTGACAGGCCGAGCCGAAGCCCCGGCGGGGCTCGTGCACGACGGTCGCGCCGAGCGCGCGCGCCACATCGGGTGAACCGTCCGACGAGCCGTTGTCGACCACGACGGCCCGCCAGCCGTCCGGAATCCGGGCCAGCACCCAGGGCAGCGCCTCGGCCTCGTCGAGGCAGGGCAGCACGACGTCCACGGTCACACCGCGCGGCGCGGTCGGGGCCGACGCGGGAGGCGGCGACGCGGGAGTTGCGGAGGGGGTTTCAGTCACGCCCTCACCGTACGAATCCAAACCGGACAAAACGGATTTCGGGTTCTTACGAAACGCGGACGTCCCCCGCTCGTGTGCCGTCCGGCGCAGACGGACGCCCCCGGACGGTGCGAGGCTGGGTCTCATGCACAGCACCGAGAGCCGCATCCTGGTCGTGGACGACGACCCGACCGTCGCCGAGGTCGTCACCGGCTACCTGGAACGCGCGGGCCACGTCGTCGACCTCGCCGCCGACGGTCTCGCCGCCTTGCGCGCCGCCGCCCGCCGCCGTCCTGACCTGGTCGTTCTCGATCTGATGCTGCCCGGCATGGACGGCCTGGAGGTCTGCCGCCGGCTCCGCGCCTCGGGCCCGGTGCCAGTGATCATGCTGACCGCGCGCGGCGACGAGGACGACCGCATCCTCGGCCTGGAGATAGGCGCCGACGACTATGTGACCAAACCGTTCAGCCCGCGCGAACTCGTCCTCCGGGTCGAATCGGTCCTGCGCCGCGCGCGCGCCACCGCCGCTCGACCGGGGCCGCCCGTTTCGCGCTCGGGGCTCACCCTCGACCCGGCCGCCCGCACGGCGTCCAAGAACGGTGTCCAACTCGCCCTGACACTAAGGGAGTTCGACCTCCTGGCCTACCTCCTGTCCCGCCCGGGCGAGGCCGTCACGCGAGAGCAGCTGATGCACGAGGTGTGGGGGTGGGAGTTCGGCGACCTGTCCACGGTCACCGTCCACGTCCGCCGCCTGCGCGGCAAGATCGAGTCCGACCCGGCCAAACCTGCTCTGATCCGCACGGTGTGGGGAGTCGGCTACCGCTTCGAGGCGGGGGCGGGGGCGGGGGCGGAGACGTCGGCGGTGGCGGAGGTGGACGCGTCGGCCGGCGCGGAGGCCGGGGCGGACGCTGAGGCGCAGGTCGAGGCGGCCGCCGCCGAGTCGCAGCCGGAGACGCATGTGGCGCCGGAGGTTCCGGGCCCTGCCACGCAGCACCCCTATACGGATGGCCCCGCTACGGAGCACCTCTCCACGGAGCACCTCTCTGTGGATCGCCCCGCGACGGCTGGTACCGCTCCCCGCACGGATCACCTCCGCACGGATCACCTCCGCACGGCTGACGAGCCCAGTCCCGCAGCCACCCGTCCCGCACGCGCAGAATTCGGAGCGGCTCGTGGGTGACATCCTGCTCATCGCGGTGTACGCGTTCCTGGGCGCGGCGTTCGCCGGACTGGCCGGTGCCCTCGCCCTGCGCCTCCTGCGAAACCGCTCTCTCACCGTGTCCGTGGCCGTCGTCGCGGCCGTGGCGGTCCTCGCCATGCTGGCCGGCACGCTGGCTGTCGCGTGGGCGATGCTCCTGAATTCGCACGACCTGACGGTGGTGACCGTGGTCGTCGCCATGGCGGCGGTGGCCTCACTGGTGACCGCGCTGCTGCTGGGCCGCAGTGTCGTCGCCAGCAGCCGCCGTCTCGCCCTCGCCACGCGATCGTTCGGCGAGGGCGGCAGCTTCGCCGCGCCGACGGGGCCGGCCACCGCGGAACTGGCCGCACTGAGCCGCGAGTTGGCGGCCACGAGCGCCAAGCTGACCGAGTCGCGCGAGCGGGAGCGGGCCCTGGAAACCTCGCGCCGTGAACTCGTCGCCTGGATCTCGCACGACCTGCGCACCCCGCTCGCCGGACTCCGCGCGATGGCCGAAGCCCTGGAAGACGGCATGGCCAAGGACCCGGAGCGCTACTTCCGCCAGATCCGTACGGAGGTGGAGCGCCTGAACTCCATGGTGGGGGACCTCTTCGAGCTCTCCCGTATCCACGCGGGAGCGCTCTCACTGAACCCCGCCCGCATGTCCGTGCACGACCTGATCGGCGACGCCCTGGCCGGCGCGGACCCGCTGGCGCGCGAACACGGCGTACGTCTCGTCGGTGCGCGGGTGGACGCGGTGCCGGTCGAGGTGGACGGCAAGGAGATGACCCGGGTCCTCGCCAACCTCCTGGTCAACGCCATCCGGCACACCCCGGCGGACGGCACCGTCGCGGTCGCCGCCGAGGACGGCGACGGCGCGGTCACGCTCTCGGTGACCGACGGCTGCGGCGGCATCCCCGACGACGACCTGCCCCGGGTCTTCGACACCGGCTGGCGCGGCACCGAGGCGCGCACCCCGCCCGGCGGTGCGGGCCTCGGCCTCGCGATCGTCCGCGGCATAGTCGAGGCCCACTCCGGCCGCGCCGAAGTACGCAACGTCGCGGGCGGCTGCCGCTTCGAACTGATCCTCCCAGTGGCCCCCGCCGCGAACTGACCCCTTCAGGCGGCCCCCGTCCAGGGCCGCCCCGGCCGCTATGGGCCAGGCGCTGCCCGGCGGAGGCGGCGGCCGCCTTGCGGGAGCAGCAGCTCCCGACGACCCGTCTCTTGAGGCCGGTGAGTCGGTGAGTCGGTGAGTCGGTGAGTCGGTCAGGCCGGGCCGCCCGGTCACGCCCGTGAAACCGGTAAGACTCCGGCCGACCCCTCGGCGGCCTAGGCCTCTGCGGCGGCGAACTCCGCCATCCCCTCCGCGAAATCCACGGCCGGCTTCCATCCCAGCTCGTTCCGCAGGCGCGCCGAATCCGCGGTGATGTGCCGGACGTCGCCGAGCCGGTACTCACCTGTGACCACCGGCTCGGGACCACCGTGCGCGCGAGCGAGGGCGCGCGCCATCTCGCCGACGGTGTGCGGGGTTCCGCTCCCGGTGTTGTACGCGGTGAGCGCGCCGGCCGGGCCGCCTGAGAGCGCTTCCAGAGCCGCCACGTTCGCCGCCGCCACATCGCGTACGTGCACGAAGTCGCGGCGCTGCCGACCATCCTCGAAGACGCGGGGTGCTTCGCCTCGCGCCAGCGACGACCGGAAGAACGAGGCCACCCCGGCATAGGGCGTGTCGCGCGGCATGCCGGGCCCGTACACATTGTGGTAGCGCAGGGACACCGCCCGCCCGCCGGTCGCCCGCGCCCATGCGGCGGCCAGGTGCTCCTGCGCCAGCTTGGTGGTGGCGTACACGTTGCGGGGGTCGACCGGGGCGTCCTCACCGACCAGGCCGGGACTCAACTCGGCCTCACAGTGCGGGCATTGGGGCTCGTATCGTCCCGCGTCGAGCCATACGACCGGCCGTGGACCGGGGCGTACGACTCCGTGCTCGGCACACTCGTAGCGGCCCTCGCCGTAGACGACCATGGACCCGGCCAGCACAAGCTCCCGCACTCCGGCGTCGGCCATCGCGGTCAGGAGAACCGCGGTTCCGAGGTCGTTGCAGCTCACATAGTCCGCGGCATCGCTGAAACCGGTTCCGAGCCCGACCATCGCCGCCTGGTGGCACACCGCGTCCACTCCGCGCAGGGCGCGGGCGACGGCGTCCGGGTCGCGGACGTCGTCCGCCGGACGGACGGCCCGGTCCAGCACGAGCGGCTCATGGCCGTGGGCGGCAAGGGCTGTGACAATGTGCGAGCCGATGAAGCCCGCGCCTCCCGTGACAAGTACACGCATAGGGGAGACGCTACGGATGTGGAGCCCCGCCGTCACCGCTCCACCCCGTCATGTCACCACCCCGTAAGGAGTATTCGGACATGCCTGTTGAGCCGCTGTCTCAGAAGGACGTCGAGGACCGGCTGCGCGAACTGCCCGGCTGGTCGCTGTCGGACGAGCACGACCGGATCTCCCGCAGTTACCGTCTGGGCAGCCACTTCGCCGCGACCGCCATGGTCGTGCACGTCGCCCAGATCCAGGAGGAGCTCAATCACCACTCCGACCTGACGCTCGGCTACAACACGGTCGCCCTCTCCGTGAACACCCATGACGCGGGCGGCGCGCTCACCGAACTTGACTTCCAACTGGCCCACCGCATCGAAGAGATCGCTCCCGTCCACGGCGCGGGCTGACGCCCTGCTCCGCTGTGGGCGCCGGGGGTTCGGGGCTCGGAGGGGGTGAGGGGGCAGCGGTTGAGAGCGCTCTCGCCCCTCGTGGTGAAGTGAGGGGCGGCGCGGGGGTGACGAGTGAGAGCGCTCTCAGCCGCGCGGCCCCGCGACGTGGAACACAGACGTGACGCCCGACGGCCGTGGACACGGTGGCATGGCGGAGGCCGCCGCCCCGGGAGGATCGGGCGGCGGCCTCCTCGCGCGGGCCTTCATGTGGACCCGCACCGAGCCCGCACGGGCTCATGTCACGGCGGGCACGGGCCCACGTCACTGCGGGCAACCGTCAGTGCTGGTGGCGGCTCTCGCGGGCCAGAGCGGTCACGAAGTGGGCCGCGTCGATCGTGCCGACGCCGGTCGCCATGTCGTAGCCCTTCACCGCGGTGTAGCCGGTGACGCCGGCGTAGCTGTTGTTGGTGCCGTCCTTGACGTCGACGAGGCCGGAGCCCGGCTTGTAGCCCTTGTCCTTGTAAAGCGTGTAGAGCGCTTCGTTGATGTTGCCGAGGCGGTGTCCCGCGGCCTGGTCGGCGAGGGCGACGATGCCCGAGAACAGCGGGCTGGCCTCGCTGGTGCCACCGGAGACGTCCCAGCCGACGGCGGTCGGGTCGAAGCTGGAGTAGATCCAGGCACCGCCGTTGACCGCGGCCGACATCGAGATGTCCGGGGTGCCGCGCCGGTTGCCGACGGCGCCGCGCACACCGTTCTGGAAGGAGGGCCGCTCGAAGACGTGCGACTGACCGCCGCCGCCCGAGCCGTTGTCGTTGTAAACGCTCTCAGGGCTGAGCCGGTTGCCCTGGTCGTCAAGGTGCAGCTGGGTGCCGCCGATGGAGGTGACCAGCGGGTCGGAGGAGGGCCAGGAGTTCACCCGCTCCTTGTAGTAGCCGCTGCCGTCCGCGGTGTTGTCGGTGGCGCCGCCGTCACCGGAGGAAGCCAGCACGGTCACACCGTGGGCTGCCGCGTCCTTGAACGCGTACCGCAGGTTCTTGATGCTGGAGAAGTCACCCTTGTCGAAGCCGGGGAACGTGTTCTCCGTGGCTCCGAAGCTCTGCGTGATGACGTCGCCGATGCCGCGGTCGATGAGGTGCTTCTCGGCGTCCATCATCTCCGGCAGGCCGGTGACGCCCTCGGTCTCCGCGAGCGCGGTCTCGACCAGGACGATCTTCGCGTCCGGGGCGACGGCGTGAGCCATCTCGACGTCGAGCGTGGACTCGCCGGCCCAGCCGGTCATGTCCTTGTTCTTCGGGTCCCACTGGGGAACGTTGCCCCACTTGACCACGTCGACCTTGCTGCTGGGAATGCCGTACTGCTTGCTGTACACGTCCAGGTCGTGCTGGATCGTCGGCGAGCCGAAGGAGTCCACGATCACGATCGTCCGGCCCTTGCCGGTGATGCCCGCTTTGTAGAGCGGGTTCAGGTTGTACGCCTGGCGGTACTGCAGCGGCCCGTAGCAGGCGATCTTCCACTTGGCCTGGCACTGCTCGCTGGTGAGCGGGCCGCTCGTCGAGTGGGCCAGCTGGTGCCCGGCGACGGCCGGGACGGGCTTGACCGTCGGAACGGCGGGTGCGGCGGTGGCGGACCCGGACAGCGGGGTGGCTATCACCGCGGCGGCGGCAAGGGTGGTGGCCCCGACTGTCGCTGCTGCGGTACGAGTCCGGGGGCGGGCTATGCGCATGAGTGCTCCCTGAGTGGGGGTGAAGCCGCGCGGGGCGGTCTTCGTGATCCCATCGGGAGGGTCATGCGCAGGACAAGAGCGTTTAGTGCTTGATGCCGAACGCTTTGCCTGCGTGGTGCACTTACATGAACATTCTTGGTGGGTACCTGACCAACCAAAGTCGACAAGCGACAAAAGGAGCGCCGCCCGACATAGATCGGACGGCGCTCCGCGCCCAGGCCGAGAGCGCTCTCAGCAGCCCTTGCTCAGGCGCCGAGGTTGAACTCGGAGGGGTTCGGCCCCAGGCGCTTGCCCTCGTCGAGAGCGGCGAGCGCGGCCAGGTCGTCGGCGTCGAGCTCGAAGCCGAAGACGTCGATGTTCTCCTTGATGCGCGACGGGGTCACGGACTTGGGGATCACGACGTTGCCGATCTGGAGGTGCCAGCGCAGCACCACCTGGGCCGGGGTGCGGCCGTGCTTCTGCGCGATCGCGACCACCGTCGGAACCTCGAGCAGCCCGCGGCCCTGGCCGAGCGGGGACCACGCCTCGGTCGCGATGGAGTGCTTGGCGTGCAGCGCGCGCGACTCCGCCTGGGCGAGCTGCGGGTGCAGTTCGATCTGGTTGACGGCCGGGACCACCGAGGTCTCGCCGAGCAGCCGCTCAAGGTGCTGCGGCTGGAAGTTGGAGACGCCGATCGCCTTGGCACGGCCGTCGGCCTGGATCTTCTCGAACGCGCGGTAGGTGTCCACGTACGCGTCCTTGGCCGGCACCGGCCAGTGGATCAGGTACAGGTCGACGTAGTCCAGGCCCAGCTTGTCGAGCGAGGCGTCGAACGCGCGCAGGGTCGAGTCGTAACCCTGCTCCGAGTTCCAGAGCTTGGTGGTGATGAACAGCTCTTCGCGGGCGACCCCCGAGGCGGCGACGGCCTTGCCGGTGCCCCGCTCGTTCTCGTAGATCGCGGCGGTGTCGATGCTTCGGTACCCGGACTCGATGGCCGTCGCGACCGCCTTCGCCGCCTCGTCGTCCGGCACCTGCCAGACACCGAAGCCGAGCTGCGGCATTTCGACGCCGTTGTTGAGGGTGATGGAGGGGACCTTGCTCACGAGCGGTCGATCCTTACGTCGTCGGTTTGGTACTCCCATGCTCAACGAACGAACGGAGTGGGGCATTCCCGGCCGGGCCGTCCGAATTCCTGGCCGGGCTGTCCGATGCACCTGCCGACCAGGGGTTCGGTGTTGGGGCGCTCGGTGCCGCTGTCCGTTCCTGACGGTGGCGCGGAAGGCGGTACAGGGGGCCACATCGTGAGCCCCTGCGCGGGCGGACAAGGTGGTTGGCCGGTACAGCTCCGACCTTCTCTGTCCGACCCATCGACCGTGCCCAGTCAAGAAGCGAATCTGGTGCACGCACGTGAATGAACAAAGGTCACCCATGTGAACGTCGGCTCGCTTTCGCCGGCGCGCCCAGGCGTGATCCCGCTCGCTCGCCGCTCGCCGCTCGCCGTTCAGCCCTGGACCCTCGCCTCGTGAGGTCGTCTTGGCCTGGCTCGGCATGTCCGGGCACTGTCCAGCCTCTCGATGGCCATTCCCAACTCCCTTACGCAGAACTCAAGTTGATTGCGCGCGAACCATTGACACCAGCCGTCTCAAGCGTTGCGATGCAGGGGTGATGGTCGTTAGGAAGGTTTCCTAACCCGGAAGCTGCTCCATTTGCCTCGAATCGACCCCTGCCGTGCCCACCGTGCGCCCGCACCCTCCCCCCACCTCCCCCAAGCCTCCGCATCCCCATCCCCCTCCGTGGAAGGACCCCCCATGCGCATGTCCGCCCCCACTCGTCGTCTCGCCCCCACCCTCCTCGGTCTCGGCTGTTTGGTCGTGCCCTTGGTCGCCGCGGCTCCTCAGGCCGGCGCCGCCGACGCTCGTTCCGTGGGAGCGACGACCGGGCCCGCGGCAACCACTGCTGCCCCCGTCGCTTCCGGCACGATGGCGGTCGCCCCGTACGAGTACCTCGGCTGGGGCAACCCCCAGAAGCCGACCGACGTCATGGCGGCGACGGGCGTGAAGTGGTTCACCCTGGCGTTCGTCCTGTCCGACGGTGGCTGCAACCCGAAGTGGGACGGCTCGCGTGCGCTGACGGGCGGATCGGATGAGAGCGCGATCAAGTCCATCCGGGCGGCGGGCGGCGATGTGGTCGTCTCCGTCGGTGGCTGGAGCGGCAACAAGCTGGGCGAGAAGTGTTCCAGCGCTTCAGCGCTGGCGGGCGCGTACCAGAAGGTGATCAACGCGTACCACCTGAAGGCATTGGACATCGACATCGAGGACACCGAGTTCTCGAACGCCACCGTGCGGCAGCGGGTTGTGAGCGCTCTCAAAATCGTCAAGACGAACAACCCCGGGATCGTCACCTACGTAACCATGGGGACCACTCCGAACGGCCCCGACAGCAATGGCAAGGACCTCATCAAGAAGGGGGCCGCCGCCGGCCTGGCCAATGACGGCTGGACGATCATGCCCTTCGACTTCGAAGGGCGCAGCGGCAGCATGGGCTCGGCCACGGTGAGCGCTCTCGAAGGCCTGAAGGCCGACGTCAAGAGCGCCTACGGCTACAGCGACGACGCCGCCTACCGGCACATAGGCGTCTCCTCCATGAACGGCAAGACCGACGAGTCCGACGAGACGGTCACCACCGGCGACTTCCAGACCATGCTCGGTTACGCCAAGCAGCACCACATAGCGCGCTTCACGTTCTGGGCGGTCAACCGGGACCGCCAGTGCGCCTCGGGCGGAGACGCGGGCAGCTCGTGCAGCGGGGTGAACCAGTCCCCGTACGCCTTCACCAAGATCATCAGCCAGTACGCGGGCTGAGGGGGAGCGGGCGCGATCGTCCAGCAGCGCCGACGGGGTCGACGCGCCCCCTCCGCATTCACTGGCCGCCGCCCGGCCACCCCTTCCGTCCTCCGCCGCCGCGTCCGCCTCCGCCGTCCCCATGGGCACCACGCGGGCCTGGCGCGCCCCCGCCGTCAGGTCACTCGCCGGCTTGCCGCGACGGCCGGGCTCGTTGCGGGCACGCTGATCGCCGCCGCTCCGAACGCCATGGTCGGCACGCCCGACGCGAGCGCTTCCGACAGTCCCGCCATTCCGTTTGGCAGCCGTCAAATCCCGTACGTAGCAGGCACGTTGAAGCCGACCGGCGAGCAGGCGGTGATCGATCGGCAAGTGGTCGAGAAGTGTGCGGCAGGTTCGGCGGACTCCGATCGCGAGCGAGTCCGCCACCACGCAATGTAGGTCAAGTGGCCTATTAGGTGGGCCAGTTGGGGCGGGCGCCGTGGGCTGCGAGGTGGGGACGCCGCGCGTTGTCTGCGACGCCCGTTCAGTGGTAGAGCGCTTCCACCTCGGTCTCGTACGCCTCCTCGATCGCCCGGCGCTTCAGCTTCAAGGACGGTGTGAGCAGGCCGTGTTCCTCGGTGAACTGGTGGGCCAGAATGCGGAACGTACGGATCGACTCGGCCTGCGACACCAGGGTGTTGGCGGCGACCACCGCGCGGCGCACCTCGGTCTCCAGATCGGGGTCGCGCACCAGCTCGGACGGGGTGAGCGGGGGCTTGTTGCGCATGGCGAGCCAGTGGTCCACGCCCTCCTGGTCGAGGGTGACCAGCGCCGCGATGTAGGGGCGGTCGTTGCCGACCACGATGCACTGGGCGACCAGGGGGTGTGCCCGCACCCGCTCCTCCAGCGCGACCGGCGACACGCTCTTGCCGCCCGACGTCACCAGGATCTCCTTCTTGCGCCCGGTGATGGTGAGGTAGCCGTCCTCGTCCAGAGCGCCGATGTCGCCTGTGGACAGCCAGCCCTCCCTGAGCACCGCCTCGGTGGCCTTCGGCTCGTTGAGGTACCCGGAGAACACCTGCCCGCCGTGGATCCACACCTCGCCGTCGTCGGCGATGTGGACGGTGGTCCCCGGGATGGGCTGGCCGACCGTGCCGTACCGGGTGCGCTCGGGCGGATTGGCGGTCGCGGCCGCCGTCGACTCGGTCAGGCCGTACCCCTCGAAGACCGTGACTCCGGCGCCCTCGAAGAACAGGCCGAGCCGGCGTCCCATGCTGGAGCCGCCGGACATCGCGTGCCGCACCCGGCCGCCCATCGCGTCGCGGACCTTCCCGTACACCGTCTTCTCGAAGAACTGGTGCTGCATCCGCAGCCCCGCCGAGGGGCCGGAGCCACGGCCGAACGCCTTCTGCTCCGAGGCCTCCGCGTACTTGACCGCGATGTCCACGGCCTTGTCGAACGGGCCCGTCCTGCCCTCGGCCTCCGCACGGCGCCGGGCCGCGTTGAACACCTTCTCAAAGATGTACGGGACGGCCAGGATGAAGGTCGGCCGGAACGACTGGAGGTCGGGAAGCAGCGCCGAGGCGGAGAGCGCGGGCTGGTGACCGAGCTTCACCCGGCCCCGGATCGCCGCGACCTCCACCATCCGCCCGAACACATGGGCCAGCGGCAGGAACAGCAGCGTGGACGCCTCGTCGCCCGGACGCGAGTGGAACACCGGCTCCCAGCGGGTGATCAGCATGTCCGTCTCGAACATGAAGTTGGCGTGTGTGATCACACACCCCTTGGGACGGCCGGTGGTGCCCGAGGTGTAGATCACGGTGGCGACCGACTCCGGTGTCACCGCCCGACGGTGGCGGTGGACCACCTCGTCGTCGATGGTCTCGCCCCGTCTCAAGAGCGCTTCCAACGCCCCGGTGTCCAGCTGCCACAGGCGCTTGAGGTGGGGCAGGCGGTCGACGACCGAACCGATCGTCATCGAGTGGTCCTCGTGTTCGACCACACACGCGGTGGCCTCGGAGTCGTGCAGCATCCAGAAGACCTGCTCGGCGGAGGACGTCGGGTAGATCGGAACCGGCTGGGCGCCGATCGTCCACAGCGCGAAGTCGAAGAGCGTCCACTCGTAGCGTGTCCGCGCCATGATGGCGACCCGGTCCCCGAAGCGCACTCCGTCCGCGATCAGCCCTTTGGCCAGCGCGAACACCTGGTCCCTGAACTCGGCCGCGCTCACGTCCTGCCAACGGCCCGCGTCGTCCTTGCGGCAGAGGGCCACCCGCTGCGGGTCGTCCTGGGCATGGTCGAAGACGGCGTCGGCCAGTCCGCCGACCTGAGGTGCCGTGTCCATGGGTGGGACCGTGAACTCGCGCAATGACCTGCCTCCCTCCGGGGTGGCCACTCCCGGTGGCGCTCCGCACAGCGCGGTGACCGTACCCCACCCGCAGTTCCGGTGGCAGGGGACTTCTGGAAGTCGAGACGTTCGACGTCTTCACAGGTCAGCGGCCGAAAGGGGCCCACATGGGGACCGCTCGGGCACTCAGCTGACTCAAAGGCAGGCTTTGCGGAAAGCAATCTCCACGGAATCTGTACGCTCCAATCACCCCCGGCCCACGGCCGCGCCGCGTTTGGTACGGACCGCGCATGGTCGCCGAGAGCGCTCTCAGGTGGGGCAGGTGGGACGGCCGACGCCTCAACCGCTGCGCTGAGCCGGGTGGAGCCGATCGCCGCCGGCCAGGATCGCCGAGGCCAGAGCGCCCGCGGCCTCCTGCGCCGCCGAACCGCGCCGATGGTGCAGCAGGACGAAGTCGACCCCGCCGAGGTCCGGCAGACCCGCGCGGGCGGGGAGCGGGTCGAGACCGGGCGGAATCAGGCCACGCGTATGGGCCATCACCCCCAGCCCGGCCCGCGCCGCCGCGATCAGGCCGCTCAGGCTGCCGCTGGTGCACGCGATGCGCCAGGGCCGCCCGTGCTCCTCGAGCACCTCCAGCGCCCTGGCCCGGGTGATGCCCGGCGGCGGGAACAGGATCAGCGGAACGGGCCGCCCGGCGTCGAGCCGGAGCCCGGGTGCCCCGATCCAGCACAGCTCGTCCGTCCACACCAGCTCGCCGTGGCTGTCGCCGGGCCGCCGCTTGGCGAGTACCAGGTCGAGGCGGCCCGCCTCCAGGCGCCGGTGCAGGGTGCCGGACAGCTCGACCGTCAGCTCCAGGTCGACCTCGGGGTGGTCGCGCCGGAAGGCCTGGAGGATTTCCGGCAGCCGCGTGAGGACGAAGTCCTCCGACGCGCCGAAGCGCAGCCGGCCCCGCAGCCGGGTGCCGGTGAAGTAGTGGGCCGCCCGCTCGTGCGCGGCCAGGATCGTGCGCGCGAAGCCGAGCATCGCCTCGCCGTCCTCCGTCAGCCGCACGCTGTGGGTGTCCCGGCTGAAGAGCATCCGTCCGGCGGAGCCCTCCAGCCGCCGCACGTGCTGGCTGACCGTCGACTGCCGCAGGCCCAGGCGCCGTGCTGCCTGGGTGAAGTTCAGCGTCTGCGCGACGGCGAGGAAGGTGCGCAACTGCGTGGCGTCGTACATGCCTCCACGTTAACTCCGGCCATCGTGGAACGTGATGACAGTGAGAGCGGTGTGCGGGATTCCCGATCGCGGGGGACGGGAGCATCATCGGTAGGGCGCGACTGCATGGCGTCACTGGTGGGCGCGGTGGGAGTCGAAGGGCATGGGTGTCGGATGGGGCTGAGAGCGCTCTCGGCGCCGGCTCACTGAGGTGCCGCCGGTTGTGCGGGGCACGCGGGGCGCGCCGCGAGATTGGGCCGGGCCGGTGGGCTTGGCGCCCCGGGCGCGTCGGGCGGACCGCGCGGGCCGCGCGGGCCTCGACGTCCGACGCGTCCGACGCGTCAGGTTCGGTGACCTCCGTGGGTGTGCTCGCAAGCAAGAACGAAGACGATCGAGCAGGTAAGCAGGTAGATGAAGCACATGAGCCGCCGCACCCCGAAGCTGCCGTCCTGGCTGCCGGTCGACCCGTACGTACTGGCGCTGCTCGGCACGGTGGGTCTCGCGGCCCTGCTGCCGGCGTCCGGCGCGGCGGCCTCCGTCGCGAGCGGCGCGTCGACCGGAGCCGTCGCGCTCCTCTTCTTCCTGTACGGCGCCCGCCTCTCCACCAGGGAAGCGATGGACGGGGTGCGGCACTGGCGCCTCCACGTCACCGTGCTGGCCTGTACGTTCGTGGCCTTTCCCCTGCTCGGACTGGCGGCCCGAGGGCTGGTGCCGTTCGTCCTGACGCCCGACCTCTACAACGGTCTCCTCTTCCTGTGTCTGGTCCCGTCGACGATCCAGTCTTCGATCGCCTTCACCTCGATCGCACGCGGCAATGTGCCGGCCGCGATCTGCGCGGGATCCTTCTCCAGCCTCGCCGGGATCGTGCTCACCCCGCTGCTCGCGGCGGGACTGCTCGGCGGCAGCGGGGGAGGGTTCTCCGCGGATTCGCTCCTGAAGATCGTGCTGCAGCTCCTCGTTCCCTTCCTGGCCGGGCAGTTCCTGCGGCGCTGGGTCGGCGGGTTCCTGGTGCGGAACAAGAAGGTGCTCGGGTATGTCGACCGGGGCTCGATCCTGCTGGTCGTCTACAGCGCGTTCAGCGAGGGAATGGTGCGCGGTATCTGGCACCAGGTGAGCGCTCTCAGGCTCGGCGCGCTGCTCGCCGTCGAGGCCGTCCTGCTGGCCGCGATGCTCGCACTCACCTGGTACGGGGCGAAGCGGCTCGGCTTCGACCGCGCCGACCGGATCGCGATCCAGTTCGCCGGATCGAAGAAGAGCCTGGCCGCCGGACTCCCCATGGCCAGCGTGCTGTTCGGCGCCCAGGCCTCGCTCGCGGTGCTGCCGCTGATGCTGTTCCATCAGATGCAGCTGATGGTCTGCGCGGTGATCGCCAAGCGCCGCGCACGCGACCCGCTGCCGCCCGAGACGGCCCGAGACGGGATTGAGGACTCGGTCCGCGCTTGAGCCGGGGAGCGGTGGGGGCGGGGGTTCGAGTGGGCATCGGCTGGGCATCGGCCGGCAGGAGCGCCGCTCGGCGTCGGGCGGGGCCCTTGGGGCGTGGGGCCCTACGGCGTAGAGCGGGACCCCCGGGGGCGGCCGGGCCTTCAGGGGGTGGAGGCGGAGGGGACGAGAGGTGGCGGAGCGGAGAGGTGGCGGGGCGGAGAGGTGGCTGGGTGTGGAGGTGGGGGGCGTCAGGCCGGCGGGCGGGTCGAGGACTGACGTTCGTCCGCACACGACTGCCGGGTCAGCCTCCACACCTGGTCCTCGCCGGTCTCGGCCGGGGCGACCGCTGCATGGGGACGGCGTTCGTACGCGGTGAAGCCGACCCGGGCCGGAACTGCGCCGCTTCGCACGTTGGCCGCGTCGTGAACGATCTCGACCAGGTCGACGCCTGGCAGCCGGAAGGCCTGTTCGCTCAGCGCGCGAGCGGTCCGGGTGGCGACGCCGCGGCCGGTCGCCGAGGGGTGGAGCCAGTAACCGATCTCCCGCAGGTCCTCGCGCGTCTCGTCCCGCTGGAACAGGCCGCACGAACCGGCGATGGCACCGTCCAGGACGATCGCGTACGAGTACTCCTCGCCGCTTTCCCACAGCTCCGCCCGGCGGGCGAGGAAATGCATGGTGTTGTCCAGGCTGTGCTCGGCGACCCAGGGCATCCACGGGCGCAGGTGCGCCAGCGACTCCTCGATGACCTGGAGGAACTCCGGCAGATCCGTCTGACCCTCGAAGGCGCGCAGGGTGAGGGTTTCGTCTACGGCTATGACCCGCGGTGGGAGTTCCATGGGGCGAGGATCGTATGAATCAGGTGCTGCGGGCAACGGAATTGACGCTCCTCCGCGGCGGCGAAAGTGTTTGAGCGTGAGGCGGCTGGGTGGTGAAGCGCCTGGGCGGTGAGGCGTCTCAGTGGTGAGGCGGGCAACCGGCGGCGGGATGGGGGCGGGTCGGTAGCGGCGGTGAGAGCGCTCTCGGTACGGGCCCGCCGGGCGGTGCCGGGGGACGTTGCTCGGCGTGAGAGCGCTCTCGACAGCGCGGCCCTGTTCGGGAGGTGGTGTGACGGGTGGGCCAGGGGGTGCTGGGAGCGCTCTCTACGCGGCCTTGCTGAATGATGCCTGGCGTCGGCGGTTGGCGTGAGAGCGCTCTCGCCGCGACGGCAGCGCACTGTCCCGCCCTCTCGCCGGTCTGCCGTACCTGTCCGCCCGCCGTATCTGTCCGGCTGCCATGTCCCTGGCCTGCCGCGCCGCCTTACCCCGTGCCGCTCACGACCGCTCAGTAACCAGTACCACCTTGCCGAGGTTGCGGCGGGACTCGATCAGCGCGTGGGCGTGGGCCGCGTCCTGCAGGGGAAATTGCGCCGCGATGCGGGTCCGGAGTTTCCCCGCCGCATGCATCTCCCACAGCCCCTCTCGCCAACAGGCATACAACGACGGCTTGTTGCGAGCTATCACTGCCATCTGGAAGCCGATGGCGGACTTGCCACCCACGAGCAGGTCGTATGCCTCGATGGTGCCGCCGCCGGAGCTGAACGCGACCAGGCGCCCGCCGGCTGCGAGCGCTCTCACGGCCGGGGTGAGCAACGCGCCGCCGACCGCGTCCAGGACCACGTCGACCGGTTCGCCCCAAGAAGCGTCGTCGTACAGGAACACCTCATCCGCCCCCAACTCCCTTACGAAGTCAGCCTTTTCGGCAGAACCGACGGCGGCGACGACGCGGCGTGCACCGCCCGCCTTCGCGAACTGCAGGGCCAGCGTGCCGATCGCGCTGGCTGCGGCAGTGACCAGGACCGACTCGCCGGGCTCCGGCCGCGCGGACTCATAGGCGCCCCGCGCCACCAGTCCGCTGCGCACCAGCGCGATGGCGTCCACGAAGCCGGCGTGGGAGGGGATGTGGGAGGCCATCGCCGTGTGCAGGACTGCCTGTTCGGCATAGCCGTGGCCGAAGGAGAGGCCCGTCACCCGGTCGCCGATCGCGAAGTCCACCACCCCGTCCCCGAGCGCGACAACAGTGCCCGCGATCTCGCCTCCCAGGGCCACTGGCTCGCTGCCCTCGCGGACCTTGCGCACCATGGGCAGAGTCACGCCGATCGCCGCTACGTCGAGCAGTAGCTCGCCCGGCCCGGGCGCGGGGGCCGCGACCTCCTCCACGAACAGCACCTCGGGGCCGCCGCTGACCTCGTACCGGATACGGCGCATGGATCACTCCTCCTGATGGAAGTTCGCGAAGTTGATGGTGCGGTCGTCTTGGGAGACGGGGTCCGAACCGGGGTGTTCCGGGGCTCAGACTCGTTGGGGTGCCCAACGATAGACGATGGTGGATTCGTTGGGAAGCCCTATGTTTTCGAGGTAAGGTGAGCCGCATGACATCGCAGCCCGGGAAGCCTGAGAGCGCTCTCCCCGCCCTCCAGCACATCCAGTCGCTGCCCAGCTGGCTCATTGGAAGGGTTGCCGCGCGCGGGCGCGGGCTCGTCGCGGAGGCGCTTGCGGGGGAGGGTGTCAGGATGCTGCACCATGCGGTCCTCGCCGCGGTGTCCGAACTCGGCCCGATCGCCCAGGCCGACCTCGGTCGCAAGGTCGCGATCGATCCCAAGGACCTGGTCGGCATCCTCAACGACCTTCAGGCCGACGGTCTCACCGTTCGTGAGCCCGACCCCCGCGACCGGCGGAAGAACGCGGTCACCATCACCGCGGCCGGAGACGAGCTCCTGAGGCGCTGCACCGTCGTGGCCGAAGAGGCGAACGACCGGCTGCTCGCACCGCTCACCCCAGCCGAATCGCGCCGCCTCGTGGCGCTGCTGACCCGTCTGCACCAGGCGTAACGAAGACGTAGCCGGTGCGTGTGTGGCTGGAACGGGTCCCCGGCGTCCAGTGTGGATCATCACGGCCGGTACGGTGCCGCCATGACCGCACTCGAAGGCGAGCCCGCCGTACTCGACCCCGCGCACACCGCGCTCGTCCTCGTCGATCTGATGGACCGGATCACGGCGCTTCCGCTCGCTCCGCGCACCGGGGAGCAAGTCCTGGATGTCTCAAAGGAGTTGGCGGGATCCTTCCGTGCTGCCGGCGCGCCTGTCGTCCTCGTGCGGGTCGAGCGCCCCGGCGTGGCCACCCAGCCCCCGGGAAGCGCTCTCGTCGCCGGGCTCGCGCACGATGGCGATCTCGTCGTGGTCAAGCGCACCATCGGCGGCTTCCACCGCACCGGTCTGCACGAACTGCTCGCCGAACGCGGTGTCACCACCCTCGTGTTCGGCGGCATCGCCACCAACCTCGGTGTCGAGTCGACCGCCCGAGCCGCGTCCGACCACGGGTACGAGCTGCTCTTCGTCGAGGACGCCATGGCGGCTCTGACCGAGGATGAGCACCGGGCCGCGGTTGCCCTGAACTTTCCCCGCCTCGGCCGGGTCGTCACGGCTTCCGCCATCGGGTTCGGCTGATCGCGTGCCCAAGTTCTCGATATCCGCGGCCGGTTCACGCCCCTGCACGCTCGTCGTCTGCCGCGGCTGCTGCTGCGGTGACGCCGCGAAGAACCCCGGCACCGACCACGCCCGCCAGTTGGAGCGGCTGCGCACTGCGGCCGCGCAATCCGGCGGGCGGCTCGCGGTGCGCACCACCGACTGCCTCGGGCCGTGCGGCCAGGCCAATGTGATCGTGGTCCAACCCTCCGGCCGGGCCCGCCAGAGCGGCGCCCGCGCTGCCTGGCTCGGCTGGGTCCTCGACGACGATGCGACCGACGACATCCTGGACTGGGCGCTGCAGGGCGGCCCCGGAGTCGCCGAGCCCCCCGCGACCCTCGCGCTCCAGGTGATCCCGGCGCCCGCCGAAGCCCGTCGGCGCGGGCGCTAGAGAGCGCTCTCAGGAAAGAGCGCTCTCAGGCCGCCCGGCGGCCCGTCGGGCGGACGTCAGGGGGTTTTCTCACCGCCCCTGCGATTCGCCGGAGCGGCGCAGTAACGTCAGAGAGCGCTCTCACGCGACGCTCCGCCCGGCCCGGCGCCCGCGCGTAGGGATCCGGCGGGAGAAGACCCGGCCAACACAGGATCGGCCGGTGCGGAGAGCGCTTCCTGCCCGCTGCCTGTCGACTGCCTGGCCGACCCGCCCGGTCAAGGCGGCGTCAGACGCCCGAGCCCAGGGCGATCCGTTCGTCCCCCGCGTAGACGTTCATGGAGCTGCCGCGCAGGAAGCCCACCAGAGTCAGGCCGGCTTCGGCGGCCAGGTCGACGGCGAGTGAGGACGGAGCGGAGACCGCCGCGAGGACGGGTATGCCTGCCATCACCGCCTTCTGCGCCAGCTCGAACGAGGCACGCCCCGACACCAGCAGGATGCAGCGCGACAGCGGGAGCCGGTCGTCCTGGAGAGCGCGTCCAACCAGCTTGTCGACGGCGTTGTGACGGCCCACGTCCTCGCGCACGTCGAGCAGTTCGCCCTCCGGCGAGAACAGCGCAGCCGCGTGCAGACCTCCGGTCCGGTCGAAGACCCGTTGCGCCGCGCGCAACCGGTCGGGCAGGCTCGCGAGCAGCTCGGGCTCGATGCGGACCGGGGGAGTGTCGGCGATGGGGAACCGGGCCTGCGTACGGACCGCGTCCAGGCTCGCCTTGCCGCACAGGCCGCACGAGGACGTCGTGTACACGTTGCGTTCGAGGGTGATGTCGGGCACTGCCACATCGGGTGCGAGCCGTACGTCGACCACGTTGTAGGTGTTCTGGCCGTCGGCCGTCGCACCCGCGCAGTACACGATCGACCGCAGCTCGGCCGCGGAGCCGAGGACGCCCTCGCTGACCAGGAAGCCGGCCGCCAGTGCGAAGTCGTCGCCGGGCGTGCGCATCGTGATCGCGAGCGGCTTTCCGTTGAGCCGGATCTCCAGCGGCTCCTCGGCCACCAGCGTGTCCGGGCGGGTCGATACCGCTCCGTCCCGGATGCGGATGACGCGGCGGCGTTCGGTGACCCGTCCCATGTGCTAGTCCCTCGATCGCTCTGGCCGACTTGGTCGGTTCGGTTTGTTGGCCTATTGGCCTATTGGTCTATCGGTGCGGCAGGTTTCGGCGGCCTTGTCGCCCTGCCGCCGGGCCGCCCTGTCGGTCTGCTGCTGCGTCTGCTCGTCGTGCTGGGGGTTCGTCGGGTCCGGCAGGGCCGGTCCGCCGTCAGTCCCGTGTCTATGCGTGCTGGCGGCCGCAGCGTCTCGTGGTGCAACGGTTGCCGTGGGTCACCGGGTGGCTGTGTGGTGAGGTGACCTCGACGGTCTCATTGTCCTGCACATGGAGGGTGAGGTTGCAGTCGGCGTCCCAGTACGCGCACGCGGCGGTCGCTGCGCCCCCGCGCCGCCTGCTTGCGCCCGTACCGAGCTCTGACGCGTCAGCCATTGGGCCATCGGCAGAGCATTGCCGACTGTATGCCTTTCGGGCGGAGGGGGTGTCTGGCGGACTCGGCCGGGCGAAACGCTGACACAAGGCTCCAAAGGTGCGGCAGTGAATCCTGTGGGATCTCGCGCCCATGTACCCATCGGTAGCCACGAAGACTGGATGGCTCCGGATGTCAGCAGCCAATGCTCGTACCGAGGGGACCCGCCAATGACCGGCATGCGAGGCTCACGTCTTGTCGCACTCGGGCACTACCAGCCCGCCAAGGTGCTCACCAATGACGACCTCGCCGAACTGGTCGACACGAGCGACGAATGGATCAGCAGCCGCGTCGGCATTCGTACGCGGCACGTGGCCGGCCCCGACGAGCCCGTGGACGAACTCGCCGCGCACGCGGGAGCCAAGGCGCTCGCCGGCGCCGGGTTGAGCCCCGCCGACATCGACCTGGTCCTGGTCGCCACGTCGACGGCCGTCGACCGCTCGCCGAACACGGCCGCCCGGGTCGCCACCCGGCTCGGCATGGGCTCGCCCGCCGTGCTCGACCTCAACGTGGTGTGCGCCGGCTTCACACACGCCCTCGCCACCGCGGACAGCCTGGTGCGGACCGGCACCGCCACCCGAGCCCTCGTCATCGGCGCGGACAAGATGACCGCGGTGACGGATTGGACCGACCGCAGCACCTGCGTCCTGGTCGGCGACGGCGCCGGCGCCGCAGTCGTCGAGGCGAGCGAGGACGAGCTGATCGGCCCGGTGCTGTGGGGTTCGGTGCCCGAGATGGGGCACGCGGTACGCATCGAAGGCAGTCCGCCGGTGTTCGCGCAGGAGGGCCAGTCCGTCTACCGCTGGGCCACCACGCAACTGCCGCCCATCGCCCGCCAGGTGTGCGAGCGCGCCGGACTCACCCCCGAGGACCTCGCGGCGGTCGTGCTCCACCAGGCCAATCTGCGCATCATCGAACCCGTCGCGCGCAAGATCGGCGCCGTCAATGCCGTCATTGCCCGCGATGTCGTCGTGTCCGGCAACACCTCGGCCGCCAGTATTCCCATGGCCCTGTCGAAGCTGGTCGAACGCGGCGAGATCAGGACCGGTGACCCCGTCCTGCTCTTCGGCTTCGGCGGCAATCTCTCGTACGCCGGGCAGGTCGTACGCTGCCCGTGACCCGCGCAGCACGTGCTGCTGTCCCTGACCTGACGCGGGCGCAGGCATGACCCGCGTGGGCTGCTGACCCTGAGCTGCCTCGGGCGTCGGTCGTGACCCGTGTGGGCTGCTGACCCTGACCCGGCCCGGGCGCAGGTCGTACCCCCCCGCTTGGGCCCCTGTCCCCGGCCCGCCTCGGCCGCCGGTCGTGCCTGCCCCAGGCGAAGGCCGTGACCTGTCCGGGCCGCTGCCCATCATTCGCGCGGGCCGCAGGTCGTGACCCCCCAGCCGTCGGAAGGCCGGCCCGCCCAGCCGTTCCGAGCGTGACGTCAACCGATCAAGCGCTTGCGCCAGTTGAGGGGCGTCACGTCGAGAGCCTGCGCGGGATCGCCGTCCCACGCCACCGACAGGCCGCACCCCTCCAGCGCGGCCACGACCTCCCGTCCCACGGCTGCCGTCGTCTCGGCCGATCCGTCGAATCCCCCGTACATCAGACTGAGCCCATGGCCCGACGCGGCGGCGTCGGTCGCCTGGGTGTAGAAGTAGACGTAGCCGCGGGCCTCCGGTGAGCCGGCCGCGCCTATCTCGGCCTGACCGCAGGATCGGCAGCAGGTGAAGTTCTCCCGGGCCGTGAGCCCCGCCGCCTCCAGCGCGGCGAAAGCCCGGGAGAGCCGCTCGGGATCCGTCTCGCCCTGCCAGGACGCCTGCTCCGCCACCCGCTCCAGCCACAGACGGTCCACCAACTGCTGCGCCTGCGCGCGCGATACGGGGTGTTTGTCGCCCGATACGAGATAGTCAGCGGCGAGCTCCGCCAGTTCCCCGCGGGTGGCGTAACCGCCGGCGATCGTCTCGCGCACGCGGGCCTCCAGGAGCGTGCGGTCCTCGTCGCCAAGGTCCAACTCGGGTATGGGGCCAGGGAGTTCGAACTCCAGGAGCTCCCAGTCCAGCCCCGCGTCCCAGCCCTCCTCCGTCCGCGCCCATCCCGTCATTGCCGCGGCCACCGGCTCCGGTTCACTGAGCGTGGTGCGGAAGTGCCGGGCCGCCGACCCGTCGCGGTGTTCCAGCAGATAGCTCCCACCCGCCTCGTGCCACACCTGAATGAATACGTCGGGCAGGTCGGGGACGCGCTGAACGACGAGGAACCGGTCGTCCTCGCCCCCCAGCCGTCGCACCAGGCCCGCCAGTTGCTCGGCGTCGACCCTGATGTGCCGTCGGCTGTTCTCCGTGTCCACCGCGATCGCAAGCATGTCGTCACTGTCGCACGAGCCACTGACAACGCAGTCAGGCTGCCGTATTGCATCCAATGCAACATGCGATTCGCGCCGGCAAGGCTGGTTATGGCAGGTGGCGAAGAGGCTGGTTTCAGTTCGTCGATGGCGCTGACGCTCTGGCCAGGCCCGCGTAACCAACCCAACGTTGTTGCGTTAAATGCAATTTGAGTCGAGTCGTTGATTTGCCAGGGGCCGCGCACTTGGTCCTCGCCGACGGGGTCGTGTACTGGGACCCCGAGCCCGCCGTCTTCGACGCAATGGTGGATGGGCTCGCCAGCGGCGCACGCGGTTCCTCGACTGGGAGTCGACCATTCGCCCCCAGGGTCTCCCTGGTCAAGCGGCTCGCTCGGTTCGCGAACCAGTACCCCTGGCAGTGGGAGCCCGCGGAACTGGAGGCCTTCTTCGACTACCTTCGAACTCGGCGTCCAGGAAAGCCGCTCGCTGCGTCGACGGCTCGGAACCTCCGAATACCTCGGCCTACTGCTACGACGTCATGGTTTCGAAGGCCTCGCCAGCCGCAACAGCGCCCGTCTTGCCCTGGCCTCCCACCTGCCGGCATCCGTCCTGCCGGCATCCGTCCTCGCGGACCTCACCTGCACGAGCATCAGCAACGCCACACGGTGGACCGGATACGCCAGACGCGACTGGCTCGACCACGTCGCGTCCCGCACGCAGAGCAGATCTGACTGCTCCCCGGCCGACGGCCATGGATCAGAGAGACCGTCACGAGATGGGGGCGGTCATAGCACCTCTGCACATTCGTCGACGAATGCGCAGAGCCGACGAATGAGGCTCAAGAAGAAGGGGGTGGGGTCCGAGTCGCCCTTCATGTGAGGTGCATCCTGGAGCCACTGCTGCCACAGGCCTCCCGGTTCTCGGAAGCGGGCGGCTTGGCCACCTCCAATGTTCAGGTCGATGAACTGGAGAGCGCCCATGACGACGGTCTGGTCGTAGGCGAGGTCGGGGCGGCAGAGGTAGCGATCCAGGTAGGCGGCGAGCAGATCAGCGTCGCGCGCCGTTCCGAAACTGGCCAGGGCCACGCAGTAGGCCAGCCCAACGCAGCAGACCTCGCCGGCCAGCAGGAGTGCCCCGAGGTGCTCACGGAACTCGGCCCGGCGGGAGACGGCTACGAGCCAAGCCGCAGTTCTTCGCTCCCGCCAGCCGCCCTCAAGAAGCTTGGCGACCTCATCTGCGGTGATGAGTCCCGCGTCCTCACGAAGGTCTCGTATAAATCGGTCGCGATCGGGACTTTGCATGCTCAGCAAGCCGCCGCCCAGCTTCAGGTAGCGTCGCTCGGGCGTGACGTAACGACGAACCAGTGCCAGCAACTCAGCATCGTCGTGAGGATGGCGTATCACACTGGCGATCTTGCCGTGACGCCTCGGAACAGAGCCAGTCCTCCGTTGCCCCGATGTGAGTGAGTACGGTAGTTGGCACCTGTGCTGAAGTGTGCGCTCAGCCACAACGCCCGTACGTCAGCCGCCGTAGAGGCCCCACTCGTCGAGGCCCCCGTAGATGTGCGCTTCGAGGCATTGCGGGGCATCAAGGCCCATGGCCTCACCTCGGTAGACGGCGATGAGAGAGTCCTTGCCTCGCCACCACGAGTCGGTCACACCCTGGACTTCGGGGACCGGCTCGAATGCGCCGAGATCCAGTGTGTCGACGGCCTTGCGCTTAACCCTTGTGACGGTCGTGGCCCAGCGGCGGGCATGAGCGGCGAGCGCCAGGGATTCCACCCATCCGTCAGTGCTGGCATGCAGGGGCGTCCACTGGTAGGCGTCGATGCCGAACGTACCGCCGGGGCCGATCATGAAGCTGTAGGCCATGGACACCCGGCAGTCCCCTGCCGGGAACGACCAGCCTTCCGCGGGCACTTGCTCGGGGCGGTCGGCGTCCAGGATGCGCGGACCGCCCTCGTAGAACGGGGCCGGCGGCAGGGCAAGGCCGCCCCAGCGGTCCTGGAAGGCAGCGGCCCGCTCGATCTCCGCAGCGGGAATCCCGTGCTTGAGCCATGCGTCGCGGTGACGACGGATGTCCTGCCGGTGAACACGTATGCCCTCCGTCTCGATGAACCGCCGGGCCCTGCGGCTCAGGTCGGCAGGCGCGACCGGGACGGACGATACGGGCTGGTCAGCCATTACCGCTGCTCGCCGTCCCCGGCGTGGAGCACGGCCGACGCAATCTCCCGTGCGCGCTCCGGGCTGATTCCTGTGCGCTGCTCGATGGCGAGGGGGTGGTCGGTGGGTTCCAGTTCGACGAAGGGGCGCTCGCCGACCGGACGGGTATGGACGCGCGTCTTCAGGTTGAGCGTCGTCGCCGGGTATACCGGAAGATCGGTGGTGAGCCAGCCGAAGTACGGCTTCTCAGCCTCGCGGCCGGGCCTGTCCCACAGATCCGAGGCTCGGGAGAAGCTCTCTCGGCTGAGCGAGACCCAGACGCCCCAGGAGAACACCTCGGCACTGCCGATGACCGGTATCTCGATCCTGCCCTTCACGAAGTAGTGCTGCCCGCGAACCACGCACTGGTCCGCAGAGAGCAAGCAGTCCTCGGCGTCGGCGAAGGCCGGCTGCCACACGGCGGGAGCCTCGGCCGTGTAGTTCATCGGCAGCTCAGGGTGGTGCGCCCCGCAGCACGCGCAGGTGAACCCCACATCATTGGTCATGGGCCCGGAGCCTAGCGACGGACTCCAACCGGACCCGAAGGGGGGCTTACTCGGCCACCGCCCTGCGCGGCCAACTACCACGCCCAGTCACAGCTGGCTCCCCCGACGACAGGCGATGGCACGTGGCTTCCTTGCTTCCTTGGCGCCGGAATACAGCAGCTACGGAACAAGAGCACTCCGCCAATACGGGCCTGTCACCGGGACCCGGACGTCGGCACCGCCGTCGCGCACGAGCCACTGACGACGCCGTCGAGCCAGCCACTGGTGACACCGATGCGAGGGCTACCGGCATCGACGTCGTGCCGCCCACCGGCACCGCCGACGCATACCCCGCCGATGGAGACTCAGAGCCGGCGCAAGGCCGCCTCCACGCTGGTGGTTCCGTTGGTGTTGAACGCGATCTCGGCGCCCGGCGCATGGCGGCGTACCAGATTCACGACCTGCTCGAAGAAGGTCAACAGCGGCTCCGGCTTGCGGATCCCGCCGCCGATGACGACGACGTCCCAGGGCCGGCCGGCCAGCGCGTCCACCACCGTGGACTCGGCCGATTCGTTCAGGGTGATCAGGGCCATGGACGCGTCGATGCCGTGCGCGGCGAAGCGGGCCAGTTCCTCGTCGAGGGCGGCGCGCACACCGTCCCCGTCCATGCCGGGAACGGTGTGCGGGTCGATACCGAGGATCAGAACAGAAGGCATGTTCTGTCTGACGATCACCGGGGGTCGTCCAGTTCCCTCGGGGGGCTCTCGCGCGGCTCGCTCACGGGGTGCTCGACGGCAGTCCGTCGCGGGGCTCGGGGCGGCCTGCCGTCGCGGTGCGACCTGCGGCCGAGGACGGCCGTGTCGGCGCTGCGCCCGGGGCTCTCCGACGTACAAAGAGCCCCATGTGTCACTACTGCGGATGTCGCGAAATCCCCCTCATCAAGGAGTTCATCGCCGAGCACGAGCGCGTCACCGACGCGGCGGGGGACGCTCAACGCGCGCTCGCCGCGGGCGATACCGCGCGAGCCCGGGAACTCGTCGCCTTCATGGCGGGGGAGCTGGAGACCCATTGGAGGGGCGAGGAGAACGGTCTCTTCGCCGTGATGCGCCAGGATCCCGAATACGCGGACTACATCGGCGTCCTGACGCACGAGCACCGCGACCACAGCGTCAGGCTGCGCGCCCTCGACCCGGGGACAGAGGCGGGCCGCGCCGAGTTCGACCTGATGGTGCGGGAACTCCACCAACACATCAGCCGTGAGGAGGACGGGCTTTTCCCCGCATCCCTGACGGCCCTCTCGGGGGACGAGTGGGACCTGTCCATGGCGGCTTGGCGCGAGGCGCACCAAGGGGGTGGTGAGTGAGCAGCCGCGCCTCCCGGCCGCCCCCTCGGGCTGTGCGGGTCCGCGCCGAACCCGCCCGTACCGGCCATACCCTTCTGCCCGTCGTACGGCCTGCCCGCCATCCCCGCCGTACACGCCATGCTGCGCTGCGGTGTGCGCGGATGCCCAGCCAAGTCCCGCGCGGACGCCCGGCCAAGACCCGCGCGGGCGCGCGTGTGCGCGCGTGTCCCGCGGGCTGTCGCGGGCAATGACGCTGACCTGGCGGTGGCGACGAACGCCGCCTCCCACGCCCGCATCAAGGAGCCGGCTGGGAACGCGGTGCTCGTTGCGCCCGCCGGCCAGGTCGACCGGTGGGTGCGCTGGTACTACTCGCGCCGGTCCCGTCAGCGCGGCAAGCAGCCCTGGATCGAGCACCGGGACCTGATCGTCGCGCTCTCGGGGCGGGAAGAGCCGCGGGCCGCCGAACTCATGCGCGCCCACGCCGATCCCGCCCGTAAGAGCTGCCTGGAGCGCTCTCACAGGGCCTGACCGCCGAGGGGCGGTGACCGGGGGCTCCGCCGGAGAGCGCGTTCTGCGGGCAACTTCCTGGCCTGCCAGCCGAGTCACAGCTGCATTGACCCGCAGGGTTGTCGACCCGGCCAGGCCACACCCCCGCACCCCGGCTGGTCCGGCGCCCCCGCGCTCCGCACCGACCCGGCCACCTCACCCGATCCCCTGCCGGTCCGGTTCCAGCGCGAAAGCGCGTTCAGCGGGTTCGGGAAGGGCTCGGGCGACGGCCTGCGCGAGCAACTCCCGCTGTCGCAGCAGGGGTTCGCGCCGCGCGGCCGGGACGAGCCGCAGCAGATCGTCCAGGCCCGCCATGAGCCGACGGGTGACCTGCGGGTTCCCGACCGCGCAGAGCCGGATCTCGGTGAAGGCGAGATCGACGACGTCCGCCCAGTCCGGCACGTTCTGCACCAGCCTGACCTTCCCCTTGCTGTCCGGATGCGCGACGGCGCCGAGCGGCCGATGTGCCAGCTCCGTGAGCAGCTGGACGATGCGATCCAGGCACTGCACGGCGGTCGTGGGGTCGTTGATGGCGTGCGAGAGCGCTCTCAGCGCGATGTCGCAGAGCTGGCGCAGACCGAACGTCAGGTCCTGGTGGAAGGTGCGCTCGGCCCCGACCGTCACCGTGTAGCGCAGCGCGCCGCGCGAGGGGACGTCGCCCTCCCCACCTCGCCCCTCGTCGCCGTGGACCGCCAGGAGCGGCGTGCCGGTGACCACGAAGTCCCCGAGCCGGGGAAGCAGTCGCAGTACGACGCCCTGCCGCTGGGCGGCGCGCACGAGCCGGGCGATGTTGACGTCCCGCAGCACCCCGGCCCGCCCGGTGTAGCCGATCCGGCCGCGCTCCGCACCCATCGCGCCACCGTCGAATTCCCCCCGCGGCATCTTGTCCACCACCCGCAGGGACTCACCGGCGATCCGGTCGACGACATGGCCGATCCGGATGAGCCGCAGCGTGGAGCTCACGTACGCGATGAAGAGGAACAGGCTCAGGGCGACCATCAGCAGCGTCAGGACGGTCTGGACGAACGGGACCGTGGTCACCAGACTCGGATCGGCCTCGCTCTCGAACGAGGTGAGCACGAGGAGCGACAGCGTGAAGGTGGCCAGGAAGACGGCGAACGTCAGCTTGGTGATGCGGGACCGCACGAAGATCCGCACGACCCGCGGGGTGAACTGGGCGCCCGCCATCTGCACGGCCACCAGCGAGATGCTGAACACCACGCCGATGAAGGTCATCATCGCCGAGCTGACGGTGTTGATCACGGGTTTGGCATCGTTGACGATCCGGATCAGCTCGTCGACCTCGTCGAGGTTCCCGTGCTCCTGGAGGAGCCGCACGAAGGTCACGTCCAGCTCGCCGGCGCCGGTCCACAGCAGGAAGACCAGCACCATGGCCGCGGTGGGCGCGAACCAGAACGTGTCGCGCAGGTGCTCGCGCAGTGGTGAGAGCGCTCTCGGCCGCCGGTATCCGTTGCCCTTGGTCACCCGGCGAGGCTAGGCCTGCATCGCAGTGCTGATGCGGCCGCGTCGCCGTGTGGTCCCACAGTCGTACACACATTGGTCCTCACGGAGTACGCGCCGGGGCGGCCGGGGCCGAAGAATGGAAGCCAGGGAAACGAACCCGGTCCGCCGGGGCTGTGCGGCTCGGGGTTCGCCCCGGCGGGGTTGCAGCTGCGGTACGCCCCCGACGTCCTGCCCCGCCGATGCGCTCCGTGCTCTCCGAAGCCCCAAGCCCAGTCCCAAGCCCCACGCCCCCCGCCCTGCCATGCCCGCAGATGTTCTACGTCGCACCCCGCACGATCGACCCCTGCGCCGATACCAGGAGCCGCAGTCATGCCCACGCCCCCGCCCACACCCGCACACCTGCCCACGCCCGCCGACTCCGCTCACACCCCGCCCCCGCCCCCGCCCCCGCCCCGGCCCCGGCCCCGGCCCCGGCCCCGGGCCCGGGGCCGGATGTCGAGGACCCGGGCCGCCGTCCTCTCCGGTGTCGCGTGTGCGGTCGGCCTCGCCTTCGCCGCGGTCGTGGCGGGGCCGGCCGCCAAGGACTGGTACGACAACCGGCACGACGAGGCCGCGTCCTACAGCTCCGGCAAGGAGGCCAAGCGGGACCGCGCCTCCGTGCCGCGCTGGCTGCCGGACGAGGCGAAGCGGATCGAGTACGCGATGAAGACCACGGGCGGCGACCGCCTCCTGAAGGCGACGCTGCCCTCGTCGTCCCTCCCCGAGGGCTGTGCGCCGCACAAGCCGGAAGCAGCCCCGCCGCCCCCTGCCATCGGGTCCGCCTGGTTCCCGCGGCACGCGGAGCAGCGGGCCGCGGCCCGCTGTGGCCTGTACTACGCGTACATGGAGGGGAACACCCTGTACGCGTGGCAGGCGAACGACGACTGGATCGCCGCGAACAAGGCCTGACGCTGGCCTGACCACGCACTATGCGGGTGAACAGCACCTCGAACCCCTGGTAGAGTTCTCTATGTCGCCGCGAGGGAAACCCCGCGGGGCCGACACCTTGTCCGGGTGGCGGAATGGCAGACGCGCTAGCTTGAGGTGCTAGTGCCCTTTATCGGGCGTGGGGGTTCAAGTCCCCCCTCGGACACTTTCTGTAGCAGCTGAAACCCCTGTTCATCAGGGGTTTTTTGCTTTTCTGGGGTGTGGCCACGGCCGGGCGCCGGCTCTAGGCTCACGCCACATGATCGATGAATTCGCGAAGGACCACCTGCACGGGAGACTGCGGCGGGACCGCGAGGCGCTGCTCTGGAAGCTCGACGGCCTGTCCGAGTACGACGCCCGCCGACCGTTGACGGTGACCGGGACCAACCTCCTCGGTCTGGTCAAACACGTGGCCGGCGTCGAGGCCCGGTACTTCGGCGAGGTCTTCGACCGGCCTTCCCCGGAACCGCTGCTGCGGTGGCAGGACCATGACGGCAGCGATCTGTGGGCGACCGAGGACGAGACCCGCGACCACATCATCGAGTCCTACCGGCGTACGTGGGCACACTCGGACGCGACCATCGACGAGCTTCCCCTCGACGCCCCCGGCCACGTGCCGTGGTGGCCGGAGCCTCATTCCGGCACGAACCTGTTCGCCGTCATGGTCCACGTCCTCGGCGAGACCAACCGGCATGCCGGGCACGCCGACATCCTGCGCGAAGGTGTCGACGGCCGAACCGGGATGCGGCCCGAACACGAGACGCGGGGCGATCGCGAGGCCCGCGACGCCTATTACGCGAAGATCGAACAGGCCGCCAGATCGGCCGCAGCGGCCAAGATGTAGCGGGCGGGCTCGGCGAATCGGGGTCGTCCGCTTCGTCGCGTGCGGAGATGGGCTGGATCGGGGGCGGGCGAGCAGGTGCTCGGGTGGGCCCCTGCTGCTCAGGGCCGGGCCGCTCCGGGCGGTCAGTCCGCAGCGCTCTTGATGCGCGGCCAAACGTCGCGCCGTGCCGGCGCGTCCATCATTGCCGATTCCCCTCCACAGGCGCAGGGCCGTTCCCTGAAGCCAGGAGGACGGTAGGCGGGACCCGCAGGCCAGGTCTATGGCACTTCGCCCATATTCGCGTTGTCGGGTAGAGGACCTTGACAACTTTGCCCGGGCTTGCGGCGCCCGGCGGAACAACCTCCGCAGCACCACAGCCCCCGACGACGCGATCCAGCCCGAGCAGCACGATCCAGCCCCAGCAGCACAGCAGTGCGATCCCGCCCCAACGGCGCGATGCCGCCCCGGGCAACCGGGGCGGCACCGAGTTCGATCGCTCGGCCGGGATCTAAGGTGTGGGATCGGGTGGCCGGGATCGGAGGAGTGGGGTCAGGTGGGTGGGATCGGAGAGGTGAGGTCGGGTGGGTGGGGTCAGTACGACGTGGTGATCGTTACGCCGGTGAACGCCGTCTGGCCGTACAGGCTGATGTAGCGGTAGCCGGCGGTCTTGTTGGTGATGGTGATGCTCTCCTTGTTGCCGGAGTTCACCGAGCGGGCGGTGTACGCCTTGTTGGTCGCCCAGGTGGTGGGGTTGTAGAACAGGTTGGCGTTGCCCGTGCCGCCGGTCGTGGTGATCTTGAGTGTCACCTTGCCGGCCGGCAGGTACAGGTAGAAGTAGTCCAGGTCGCCCTTGGCGCCCGAGAAGCCCGAGCGGGAGCAGTTCTGGCCCATGACACGGGTGTCGGGGTCGGTGCAAGCCGGCAGGCCGCCGGTCACGACGACCGACTTCGTGGCGGTGGCGCTGCGGCCCTGCGCGTCGGTCACGGTCAGGGAGACCGTGTACGTACCGGCGGCCTGGTAGGTCTGCGTCGGGTTGGTGGCCGTGGACGTCGTGCCGTCGCCGAAGTTCCACGAGCGCGTGGTGATGGTGCTGCCGGTGTCGGTCGACTTGTCGGTCAGGGTGACCTTCAGGCCGGAGACGGCCGCGTCGAAGGCGGCGGTCGGACCGCTGCTGGTGCCGCCGCAGGCGCCGGCCGCGCACGCGTCCAGCCAGGTGTTGAAGTCGGCGTCGTACCGGGTGCCGATGCCGGTGTGGTAGACGGCGTACGCGCCGTTGTAGTCACCGGAACGGAACTTGGCCAGCATGTCCTGCACGTCCGCCGGGTGCTTCTCCACCATGTAGCGGGTGGCCAGGTAGCCCCACGGATAGGTGCGGGTCAGGTCGGAGTTGCTGTACGCGCTCTCCCACAGGGTGCTCAGGGCGTAGGTGTGCTGGGCGGCGTCCGCGATGGCCTCGGTGTCGGCCATGCCGCGGTAGCTGTACGAGACGTACTCGGCGAAGCCCTCGATCCACCAGATGTCCGGCACGTCCTGCCCGGCGTTGAAGTCGCCGGCCATGTCGTAGCGGCCGTCGAGGTAGTGCGTGTACTCGTGGTTGAGGTTCCAGATGTCACCGGGGAAGCCGTCGCCCACGCTCTTCACGTACGACAGGAAGCGGGCCTGGTTGGCCGGGTCGGAGGGGTCGCCCTCCAGGTACTCGCCGCCGTTGTTGGTGCTGTTGCCGAAGATCCAGCCGGAGTACGTCTGGTAGTCCTTCGGGCTCGCGAACGTCACGATCTCGATGTTCGTGTTGTGGTCGTTCGCCACCGGACCGCTGTCCTTGACGATGCTGTGGAAGTACGCGTCCTGGCCCTTGACGCTGGTGCAGGCCGCGGAGAGCGCGGCATCGGTCAGCGACTGGGCGCGGAAGGTGTGGTCGGCGTCGCAGTGGTAGGTGATCGGCAGTGCCGCGGTGGTGAGTTGGCCGATGAAGTCGCAGGTGCCGTAGTACGAGCACTGCGCCTTGTCGTACGCGTCCGTCATCGCGCCCACCGCGACCCACAGCGGCGCGGTCGTGCCGGTGACGGCGGAGTTGGCCAGGAGGTTCTTGGCCAGCGGGCGCACCTTGGCCTGCAGGGCGGGCGTGTCGAGGAAGCGGGTCATCTCGCTGCCGGCGTTGGCGTCCAGGTAGAACCACGCGTCGTTCAGCTTCGCGAGGTGGTTCAGGGTGAACGTGCTCAGCGTGTCGATGATGCTCGGGTCGGCGGTCACCGCCGAGATGTACGCCGGGTTCCAGTGGCCGCGGAAGAGCGGTGTGAACACGTCGTTGACGGCCGTGTCCATGCTCCAGTACGCGTCGTAGGAGCTGTTGTAGGCGTTGAGCACCTTCTTGTACGTGTTCAGGTAGCGGGCCTGCTCGTTGGCGCTGTCCGTCAGGATCAGGACCTCGCCCATGATGTCGCCGTTGGCCGCGCTCACGTCCATGAAGTGCGGGGAGGCGGTGAAGACGTCGAGGGCGCCCTCGCTCGCCGTCGCCAGGGTGGCCCCGTAGGGGCCGACGGCGGAGGAGTTGTTGGACTGCACGTAGTAACCGGCGCGCAGGAACAGCACGAGCTGCCACACGTTGGTCGAGTTGTCGCCGGGGTAGGTGCGCGCCGTGTCCCGCAGGGCGTTGGCGACGGTCACCATCTGGGCCTCGCGGAACGCGTTGTACGCGTCGGTCCCGGTCAGGCCGAACAGCGTGTTGACGCAGTCCGTGGTGGACGCCTGGACGAAGGAGACCAGCGCGGATCCCGTCCGGCTCCCGAAGTCGCCCGGGGTGCAGGACGCCGCGGCGCCCCTGGCCGCCATGCCGTTCGCCTTCTGCGGGGCCGGCGCGGGCACCGGCTGCTTCGGCGGCAGGTGCTTGGCGTCGATCGGGCTGCGGCGGCTGTCGGAGCGATCGGTCACCTCGGCCTTCGAACCCACCAGCGGGGGCGCCGACTTGGCCGCGGCGCCGCCGGCGCCGGTCGCCCCGGCGGCCGGTCCCGGCGTTCCCGCCGGTCCGTTGGCGGCGGCCGCGCGGCCCTGCTGCGTCAGCATGGTGAGGCCCAGACAGAATGCGAGGGCAAGTATCAAGAGGCCGGTGAGACTTCGTCTCTGTCTCTCGGGTCGGGTGTTCACGTGCCGCCTCCCAGCGGTGTGAAGGCCGCGCCGGGGCGCGGCGGTGGGGGTACCGCGGGCCCCGGGTGCTGCGCCGCCATCCCGCGGCGGGGAGGTGCGCGCCCCGACTCAGGGCGCGCCGTCCCTGGTGCGGGACGCGGCGAAGCAGACCCGATGACCCACGGGCCGAACTGATCGTTTGGCATGAACGCGGCTCGCTCCTGCGCGTCTGTAAAATTGCATATGTCACATGGCTTGGGAAGGGAGCGCGGGTAAACCGGAGGTAATGACTGGGGGTTCCGGTGTCCCGCGAGCCGGCTCCTGCACGGCTCCCATGCCCGCGAGTGCTGCTCGGCGGCCCGCTGCTTCAACTCGCCGAACCGGTCAACTCCTGTGTGGTGGACGGGCGTTGGGCGTCCTGCCGGTCATGCGACCTCGGCGTCCCGGGGCTGTTCGTCCGTCTGCCGCAGGATCAGGCAGACGAAGCCGAAGCAGGCCCGGTACGTGCTCAGCCACTCGTCGCGGTGCGCCGTCGCCACCTCCAGGGCCTGCGCGCTGTCCGGGCCGCCCCGATGGTCCAGGGCCCACGACGCAAGCGAACCCGACCAGGCCCACTCGTAGGCGTCGAGCTCCTCGCGCGTGCTGATGTGGGCCTGGACCGGTGTCCAGCCGTCCCCGACGACCTGGTCGAGCGTGGACGCCAGATCGCTCAACTCGCCCAGCATCCGCACTGCTTCGGAGCTGGGATCGCGCTCCCAGAAGCCCTCCCCGACCAGGACGCGCCCGCCCGGCGCCAGCTGCGCGCGGGCCGCGGCGAGGGTGGGGAGCAGCCCGCCGAAGGCATGCGTGGCCCCGACGCTGAGCACCAGGTCGAATGGCTCGGGCGCGGTGAACCGCGCCGCCTCCGCGCGGTGCAGGGCGAGGCGCTCGTGGACGTCGCGACTACGGGCCGCCGCGCGGGCGCGCTCCAGCGCCGCCCCCGAGACGTCCACCCCCACCGCCCGCGCCGAGGGGTGGGCGGCCAGCAGGCGCAGCAGCCATTCGGCTCCGCCGCAGCCTAGGTCGAGGACGCGGGAATCGTCCCGGACGACGGCATGCTCAAGGAGCCGCCGCACGGAGTCGTCGCCGAGCGGAGCCGCGATCGGGTGTGCCGCGTGGGCGAGTTGGGAGATCTGTTCACGGTTCATCGGGGGAGCGTCGCAGCACAGGGGCGCGTCACGCATCCGGATTGCGGGTCGCTCGGGACGTGTCACGGCCGGCGTCGCCGGGCGGTTCGGCCGCGTGGGCGAGTCTGGCTGCCAGGGCCGCGACCAGGCCGCGCAGGGCGTCGGGGCGCTCGATGACGAACGGCAGGTCGAGGCCGGCGAGCACGGCCGGAAGCCAGTCGAGCCGCTCCACCCGCAACTCGGCCCGGAACCAGGGCGGTTCGGACACGCCGCCGCCCGGTGTCAGCTCGGTGAGGGTGGCGAGGCTCGCGGGCAGGCCGGCGCGGATCCGCTCGACCGGTCCCTGGACGCGGAGAGTGACCTCATGGCGGTACGGGGCCCCGGCGAGCGCGGACAGAACGCGCTCGACCGGGTCGACGCCCGAGGGCGGGGTGAACGAGCCGGGCAGGGTCCGTGCGTCCTGGACGCGGTCCACCCGGAACGTGCGGTCCGCGCCGATGGCGGGATCCGCTCCGGTGACGTACCAGTTGCCCGCGTGAGCCACCAACCCGTAGGGATGCAGGGTGCGTTCACTGCTGTGGCCGTCGGCCGCGACGTACCGGATCGCCACCGGCCGGTGGTGGCGGGCGGCGTCGGCGAGGGGGAGCAGAACGGTGCTGCGGGGCGCCGCCGGGCCACGGGGCCGGCCTGCGGCGCCGCCCCGCGCGGCCTGCGGCGTCGTGATCGCGAGGGTGTCGAGCAGGGCGTCGAGTGCGCGGCCCAGGCGCGTGGGCAGCACCCGGCGGATCTTGGCCGCCGCGGTCTCGCTCGCCACGTCCGCGCCCGGCATCAGGCCGACGCGCCGGCCGGCGATCAGACCGAGCAGGACGGCCAGCGCCTCGTCGTCGTTCAGCATCAGCGGTGGCATCCGGTAGCCGGGGGCCAGCCGGTAGCCGCCGTGGCGCCCGCGCACCGAGACCACGGGCACGTCGAGTTCCAGCAGGTGCTGGACGTAGCGGCGCACCGTGCGCTCGTCCACACCGAGCCGCGCGGCGAGTTCGGGCACGGGGCGGACGCCGCCGGACTGGAGCAGCTCCAGAAGGGCGAGCACACGGGCGGTGGGTCGGGCCATGCCGAAAGTCTCTCGCGCATACCGGGCGGATTCTGTCCGGTATGAATCGTAGCGTGATCCCACATCCGCACTCAGGGAGAGCACCATGGACTTCGTCTCGATCCGCGTCATCACGGGCGACATCACCCGCCTCGTCACCTTCTACGAGCGCGCGACCGGCACAGCGGCCGACTGGTCCACCGAGGACTTCGCCGAACTCAGGACGGCGTCGGCCACCCTCGCGATCGGCAGCACCCGCACGGTCCCGATGTTCGCGCCCGGCGCCGCGCACCCCGCCGACAACCGGAGCGTCATCCTCGAATTCCGGGTCGCGGACGTGGACGGCGTCCACCGGAACCTGATCGACTCCGGGCTGGTCGAGGAGTGCGTTCAGGAGCCCACCACGATGCCGTGGGGCAACCGCTCGCTCCTCGTGCGCGACCCCGACGGCCACCTGGTGAACTTCTTCACCCCCGTCACCGAGGGCGCTCTGGCGCGGCTCGGTGGGTGAGGGGCCGGCCTACTATGCAACCGGACGAGTAGCCGCCGCGGCACACCGCGGTGGGGCGTGAAGGGCACGGGGGCATCGGTGGGCAAGGCGTGGCGGGGCTGGGAGCGGGCGGGACGGCAGAGCGCCGAGGAGATGATCGCGGAGGCGCGCAAGGCGCTCTTCGTCATGGTCGGCTTCATGGCGGTCGTCTGGGCCCTGCAGATCGTCAACTGGCTGTCCGACTACCGGCTCGACCTGGACTTCGGGGTCGTTCCGCACGACATGAGCCGGCTGCCCGCCATCCTGGTCGCCCCGTTCCTCCACTTCGGGTGGAGCCACATCGAGGCCAATTCCGGGCCGCTGTTCGTGTTCGGATTCCTGGCCGCCTACCGGGGCGTGGTCCGGTTCCTCTGGCTCACCCTGCTCGTCGCGGTCACCAGCGGCCTCGCGGTCTGGGTGTTCCAGGGCACCGACACGCTCGGGGTGGGCGCCAGCGGCGTCATCTTCGGCTACTTCGGATACGTGGTGCTGCGCGGGCTCTTCGACCGGCGCCTCGTCGACACACTGATCGGTGTCGTGATGGCGGCGTCCTTCGCCTACCTGGTGACCGTCGCCGTGCCCGGCACCCCCGGCGTGAGCTGGCTCGCGCACCTCGGGGGACTGGTGGGCGGCATGGCCGGTGCGTACGTCCTGCGCGACCGGCACCCCGGTGCCGCGGCCGTCGACGACGGCCCGGCCGCCCTCGGCCGGGCTTCCGCACCGGGCGCGCCGGATGCCGGCAGCCGCGCCGATCTGCACAAGGAACTCCGCGACCTCGGCCTGCTCTGAAGGCGCCGGGCCGGGCAGGACCCGGCCCGCCGCACTATTCGGTGTCGCACAGACCGCCGAAAGCGCAGACTCGCTCCATGGCGGACATCTGGGCATTCAGGGACGCGGTCGCGCACTGGGCGGCGGGCGGGCCCGGCGGCGGACCGACCGAGTCGGCGGCCGAACTCGGCCTGCACACCGCGGTGTTGCTGGAAGGGGCGAGCGACTTCGCGGCCGTCGAGACGCTGGCCGCACGGCGCGGACGGGACCTCGGCGCCGAGGGGGTGTGCGTCATCGCCATGGGCGGCGCGATGAGCGTGGGCCGCTACGCCGGCCTGCTCGGCCCGCCCGGCCTCGGCCTGCGCCTGACCGGGCTGTGCGACGTACGCGAACGGCGCTACTACGACCGCGCCCTCCAGCGGGCCCGGGCGCCCCTGCCCGGATACTTCGTGTGCGAGGCGGACCTGGAGGACGAGCTCATCCGCGCGCTCGGTACGGCCCGGGTCGAGGCGATCGTCGCCGCCGAGGGTGACGATCGCGCCTGGCAGACGTTCCTGCACCAGCCCGCACAGCTCGACCGGCCCCGGCCGCTGCAACTGCGCCGGTTCCTCGGCACGAAGAAGGGCCGCAAGATCCGGTACGGCCGCCTTCTGGTGGAGGCCCTCGACCTCGCGGAGGTACCGGCCCCGCTCGACGCACTCCTCGCCGCGCTGTGAGCGTGCGGCCAGACCGCCGAACGGGCCTTGCGGGGCGGGGGAGTTGCGCTGTCAGAGTTGGTCAGCCGAACATCGTCGGGCGAAATTCGTCAGTCGATCCGCGTCGGTTGCGCTGCCCCGGTCGCCCCGGATCAGCTGATTCCCCCGAGTCAGCCGGGTCAGCCGGGTCAGCCGGGTCAGCCGGGCCAGCCGAATCCCGCCGAGCCGCGTCAGCGGAACCGGGCCACGAACCGTCGTTGCCACGGCGTCTCGACCGCGCGCCGCGCATAGTGCTCCCGTACATGGGCGACCGCGTCCGCAGGGGGGAGGCCGTCCAGGACGGCCGTCCCGGTGCGGCCGAGGCCGCCGCCGCACGCCACCTCCACCCGCTCCCGCCCCGCCCGCGCCATCAGCTCGCGCAGCGCGTCCGCGAAGGCGGCGCGGTCGGTGGGCAGCCAGAAGTCCGGCCAGCGCACCCAGCGGCTCTCCCAGGCGACCGGAGCGGGCCTGCGGCCCCGCAGATGGAGGGCGAACGCGGGCACGGGCCCGGCCGGCAGCGGCTTGCGCAGCCCCCGACCGCGGACCAGCAGTCCCGAAGGCAGCCGCAGGACGCCGTCGGCTGTCGAATCCCAGGTCGCGTTCATGGCGCGAGCCTAACGGGGCGGGGGCGGCGCCGTTGTGCGGGCGGCGCGGGCGGTGCGGGCAGCCGTCCGGCGGCCGGGCCGGGCAGTCCCGGCCCGGCCGTGGGCGAGCACGCTCCCGTACCGCTCGCAACTCCGGCACCGCCATGCGGGCGCGACCCGGCGGGCCTAGCGTGGAAGCGGACTGAAGTCCTCTGTCCGGACGTCCTCGAACGGCAGGAGGCCCCGCCCATGAGGCATGCACGGATCCAGTGGCGCAGAGCCTGCGCCGGGGTGGCGGCAGCCGCCCTGCTGGCCTTCCCGGTGGCGGCCGGGAGCGCGTACGCCGCCACGACACCCCCGGCGACCCCGTCCTCACCGGCGTCGAGCTCACCCTCGGACTCCACGGCGCCGTCCGCGACCACGTCGCCCTCAGCGTCCACGTCGCCCTCAGCGTCCACCTCGCCCTCCGCGTCCACCTCCCCGTCCGGGTCCGCGTCGAGCGACGGCGGTTTCGCGCAGCTCACTCCCGCCGTGGCCGCGCGCCTGGACAGCGCCGTGAAGAAGGTCATGGCCGAGGCGGACGTGCCCGGAGTGATGGTGAGCCTGTCGGCCCCCGGCAAGGGGACTTACGTCCGCACCTTCGGCGTCGCCGACAAGGCGAAGGGGACGCCGATGACGCCGGACCTGTACATGCGCATCGGCAGCGAGACCAAGACCTTCACGGTCACCGCGGTGCTCCAGCTGGTCGACCAGGGCAAGCTGGGCCTGGACGACCCGATCGGCAAGTACGTCCCGGGCGTGCCCAACGGCGACAAGATAACGCTCCGTCAACTGGCTGAAATGCGCAGTGGGTTGTTCAACTACTCGGCGGACGAGGCGTTCGACAAGGCGCTGCTGTCCGACCCGACGCGGCCGTTCACCCCGCAGCAGCTGCTCGCCTACTCCTTCAAGCACCCGGTGCTGTTCCAGCCGGGCAAGGACTTCCTGTACTGCAACACCAATCTGGTGCTGCTCGGTCTGGTCGTCGAGAAGGCGAGCGGCATGCCGCTCGCCGCGTACATCAACCAGAAGGTCGTGAAGCCGGCCGGGCTCACCCACACCGTCTTCCCGACCGACGCCGCCTTCCCCAGCCCGCACGCCCAGGGCTACACCAACCAGACCCTGTCCGGAAAGGTCGAGGTGACCACGGACTGGAATCCGTCCTGGGGCTGGGCGGCCGGCGCGATGATCTCCGACCTCGGCGACCTGAAGAGCTGGGCGCGCACCGTCGCCACCGGCTCCCTGCTCTCGCCCGGCACGCAGGCGCAACGCCTGAAGACGGTTCCGTCGGCGATCCCCGGCGCGGGCTACGGCCTCGGCATCTTCAACGTCCAGGGCTGGATCGGCCACAACGGCTCACTGCCCGGCTACGAGTCCCTGACCGTGTACCTGCCCGAGGCACAGGCGACCCTCGTGGTGCTGCTCAACACGGACATCCAGCACGACGGGAACGAGCCGAGCACGCTGTTCGGCCAGGCGGTCACCAAGATCGTCACGCCGGGCCACGTGTTCGACATCCCCGTGGTGGAACCCCCCGCCTCGCCCTCCTCCTCGGCCTCGTCCCGGTAGGGGAGGGGCGCGGCGCGGGCGCGTGAGCGAGGCCCGGCCGCTCCGGAACACGGCCGAGGCGGGCCGCCCCCGACCGGGGACGGCCCGCCTCGCACGCCGGGGACTGCCGGTCCGGCCGGCTAGTCCGTGCCGAACTCCATCGCCGCGCGGTCCAGGAGTTCGTCGTCGCCCGAGACCTCGCCGCGGGAGGCGATGACCTCCGCGCCGCCCTCCGGCATGGCGCCGATGAGGCCGGTCGCCGCGGCCTGGGCCGCGCCGATGAGCTCCGGGTGGGCGGTGCCGACGATGCCGAGCCCCGCGTACTGCTCCAGGCGGGCGCGCGAGTCGGCGATGTCGAGGTTGCGCATGGTCAGCTGGCCGATCCGGTCCACGGGGCCGAACGCGGAGTCCTCGGTGCGCTCCATCGACAGCTTGTCGGGGTGGTAACTGAACGCGGGGCCCGTGGTGTTGAGGATCGAGTAGTCCTCACCGCGGCGCAGCCGCAGGGTGACCTCGCCGGTGACGGCCGAGCCCACCCAGCGCTGGAGCGACTCGCGGACCATCAGCGCCTGCGGGTCGAGCCAGCGGCCCTCGTACATCAGACGGCCCAGCCGGCGGCCCTCGTTGTAGTACTGGGCGAGCGTGTCCTCGTTGTGGATCGCGTTCACGAGCCGCTCGTAGGCCGCGTGCAGCAGGGCCATGCCGGGGGCCTCGTAGATGCCCCGGCTCTTGGCCTCGATGATCCGGTTCTCGATCTGGTCGGACATGCCCAGGCCGTGGCGGCCGCCGATGGCGTTGGCCTCCATGACGAGGTCCACCGGGGAGGCGAAGTCCTTGCCGTTGATGGTGACCGGGCGGCCCTGCGCGAAGCCGATCGTCACGTCCTCGGTGGGGATCTCCACCGACGGGTCCCAGAAGCGCACGCCCATGATCGGCTCGACCGTCTCGACACCCGTGTCCAGGTGCTCGAGGGTCTTGGCCTCGTGGGTGGCGCCCCAGATGTTGGCGTCCGTGGAGTACGCCTTCTCCGTGCTGTCCCGGTAGGGCAGGTCGTGGGCGAGCAGCCACTCCGACATTTCCTTGCGGCCGCCGAGCTCGGTCACGAAGTCGGCGTCCAGCCACGGCTTGTAGATCCGCAGGTGCGGGTTGGCGAGCAGGCCGTAGCGGTAGAACCGCTCGATGTCGTTGCCCTTGAACGTCGAACCGTCGCCCCAGATCTGGACGTCGTCCTCCAGCATCGCCCGCACCAGGAGCGTGCCGGTGACGGCGCGGCCCAGCGGGGTGGTGTTGAAGTAGGCGCGGCCGCCCGAGCGGATGTGGAACGCGCCGCAGGCGAGCGCGGCCAGGCCCTCCTCGACCAGCGCGGCTCGGCAGTCGACCAGGCGCGCGATCTCGGCACCGTAGGCCTTGGCGCGGCCGGGCACCGACGCGATGTCGGGCTCGTCGTACTGGCCGATGTCGGCGGTGTAGGTGCACGGGACGGCACCCTTGTCGCGCATCCACGCGACCGCGACGGAGGTGTCGAGGCCGCCGGAGAAGGCGATGCCGACGCGCTCGCCGGCGGGCAGGGAGGTGAGAACCTTGGACATGGGAAGAGTATGCATCTTCCTGAATGTTTATGCAAGCTGCTCCTGTGCATACGCGTGACCGGCCCCCGTGAGCCGGCCCCGGCGAGCGCCCGGGGGGCCGACCCCGCGGGCGCTCGCCGGCTCCCGCGGGCGCCCGAAGAGGTGCGGCGAGTTGCGATAGCGCCCGCCGCGACTTGCGGCAATGCGCCGCCGCGGCGGCCTCCCGCACGGGACGACCCGGGACGTACGGACAGATTGGGCGCTGCAACCAGAATTCCCGTCGATCGAGGGGAGCAGGTGCAGCGGTGGTCTACCTCGCTGGTCAGGTACGGTCCGCGGAAGCCGGGTTCGTCGACGCCCGGGACCGGGCGACCTGGACGGAACTCTTCTACGACCTGGTGCTCGCCTTCGGGGTGAGCCAGATCGCACACGTGCTGGCGCAGCGGCCCGACGCGGCCACGCTCGGCAGCTGTCTGCTCGTCCTGGTGCCGCTGTGGTGGGCCTGGGTCGATGTCGTCATGGCGATGAACGCCGTGCACGAGACCACCTTGCAGCGGGTCTTCCTGCTGCTCGCCGGGCTCGCCACGTACGGTATGAGCGTCGCCGCCCCGCACGCCCTGGAGACCCGCTCCGAGGCGCTGCTCTACGCCGGGTGCTATCTCGCGCTGCGGCTGCTCATCGGGGAGGCGATCCGGCGCGAGTGCGCCAACTACACCATCCACCCCTACCGCGCGGGCCTCGCCTTCGCGCTCGTCCTGTTCGCGACCGCCGTGCTCCCGGCCCCGCTGCGCACCGCGGGCTGGGCCGTCGCGGTGGTCGCCGAGATCCTCGCCCCGCTCGTACTGAGCGGCCACCTGCGGCAGTTGGCGTTCGGCGTCAACCATCTGCCCGAACGCTTCGGGCTGTTCATCATCATCGCGCTCGGCGAGAACGTGGTGTCCGTCGGCGCCCGGGTCGCGGGGCGCAGCCTCGGCGCGCTCGAACTGCTCGCCGTCTCCCTCGCGTTCCTGACCGGGTGCGCGCTGTGGTGGCTCTACTTCCATCTGGTGGCCTCCGCCATCGCCCATGCCCTGCGCACCCACCCCACCCCGGCGATCGTGGTGCGCGACGTGCTCAGCTACGGCCATCTGGTGCTCGTGCTCGGCCTGTTGCTCGTCTCCGTCGGGGCCGACCGGATCGCCGTGGAGCCCGCCCAGGTGCCCCACCGGATCGCCGCCGCCCTGCTCCCCGTGGGCGCCGCGCTGTTCACCCTCACCTTCTGCTACACCCGGCGGCGCATGTTCGGCGCGGCCTCCCTGACCCGCTTCCTCGCCGCGCTCCTGCTGTTCGCGCTCGGCGCCGCCGCGCCCTGGCTCCCCGGCGTCGTCACGCTCGGCCTCGCGGCCGTCCTGCTGATCGCCGTGAACGGCCTCGAACACTGGCTGATCAGTACCGGACGGGCCGTGCCGATGATCTTTCACAGGGCCCAACGAGCCACGTCGGAGCCCCAGTTGACGTAGTACGGCCAGGGACCTGGCGAAGTGCTCCCGGGGGTGCCCGCCGAGCGCGAAACCAGCGGTCCCCGGCCCCTAACGTTCCTGCGTACTCAAGATTTCCGGCATGGAAAAGGAGGTGGCGTGATGCCGTCCCGCAGTTCGACACCGGCCCTGCTCGCGTTGTCGCTGGGCTATTTCAGTCTGGGGACGATCTCACTTGCAGTGGTCGGCCTCAACGGCCCCATCGGAGACGACCTGCACGTCGCGCCGGCTCGCGTGGGCTTCCTGGTCACCGTCTTCGCGCTCACGTTCGCTCTGTTCGCCCCGGCCGCCCCGATCCTGCTGCGCCGCTGGAACCGCAAGCGGGTGCTGCTGCTCGGCATCGGGCTGCTGACCGTCGGCGCGGCCCTCGGCGCCCTCGCCCCCAACTACGGCTTCCTCGCCGTGACCCGGGTCGTCGGCGCGATGGGCGCGGCCGTGTTCGGGCCGGGTGCCTCCGCCGCGGGCTCGCTCATCGTGCCGCCCGAGCGCCGTCAGCGTGCGCTGGCCACGGTGTTCGCCGGCATGACGGCCGCCGCGGTGCTCGGCGTCCCGCTCGCCTCGTTCCTCGGCGGCAGCCTCGGCTGGCGCCCGGCGATGCTCGGAGTGGCCGCACTGTCGGCACTCGGCTGCGTGCTCGTCGCGGTGTACGTACCGGAGATCCCGGCCGGCGAGCCGCCCACCGTCAAGGCCTACCGCGCGACCCTGCGCACCCCCGCCGCGCTCTCGACCGTCTCGACGACGCTGCTGTTCATGGCGGCCCAGTTCACCGTCTACGGCATCGCGGGCGCCTACCTCAAGGAACGCTTCGACGCCTCCTCCGGGCTGATCTCGGCCACCCTGCTGGCCTTCGGCGTGATCGGGGTCCTCGGCAACGCCTCGTCGCCGCGGATCGCCGAGAAGCTCGGCGGCTCGCGCACCATCACCATCGCCGTCGCCGGCCTCGCCGCCGGATTCGTGCTGCTCCTGATCGCACCGCACTCCACACCCGGTCTGGTGCTCTTCGCGATCTGGGCCTTCTTCAGCCAGATGTACCAGGCACCCCAACAGGCCCGCCTGGTGGACCTGCTGCCGACCCAGCCCGGACTCATCCTGGCCATGAACGCGGCCGCCCTCTACCTCGGCATGAGCCTGGGCAGCTTCATCGGCAGCGCCCTGCTGCCCGGCATGGGCGCGGGCCCGATCCCGGCCGTCGCCCTCGTCATCCTCGCCGTCGCCGCCCTCGCGCACGCCTCGTCGGCCCGCAAGGTCACGGTGGCCGAGCGGCCCGCCGAACCGGTCCCGAGTTCCTGACGGACCCCCCGAACCACACCTCGTCCCACGCAGAACCCACCAAGGAGACACCGTGTCCAACCACCACGTGCAGCTCGTGCGCGACTACATCGAGAACGTCTGGAACGAGGGGCAGACCGACCGCGCCGACGAGTACCTGGCCGACCGCCTCATCCAGCACAACCCGAACCTGCCCGACGGGCGCAAGCCGCTGGTCGACTTCATCGAGGGCTTCCGCACGCAGCTGCCCGAGGCCCGCTTCGAGATCCGGCGGATCGCCGGTGACAACGGCATCGTCTTCACCCACTCCCACTTCCGGCCGCAGCCGGGCCACCGCGGCATGGTCGTCGTGGACATCTTCCGCATCGACGACGGCCGCATCGTCGAGCACTGGGACGTCCGCGAGGACGTGCCGGAGACCACCGTCAGCGGCCACGAGGTCTACTGAGCCCTCCCCGCTTCCCCCGCTGCCGCTCCCCGAGGCCCCCGCTTCGGGGAGCGGCAGCTCCCGTTTCACCCCCGACAACCCTGCGTCGACCCCGTACCACCGAAGGAGATGACCATGGCCGGAGTGACCCGCCGCGGATTCCTCGGCACCGCCTCCATCGTCGGCGGCGCCGCCGTGCTCGGCCTCGGCGCGGCGGCCGGGCCCGCCCGCGCCGCCGCCGACACCGCCACCACCGTTCCCGCCGCCGTGACCGTGACCCCCGGCGACCCCCGATACCTCGACCTCACGGCCCGCGGCTACAACAGCAGATTCGCCGCCCGGCCCGACTCCGTGCGCCTGGTGCACACCACCGACCAGGTCATCCAGACCGTCCAGGAGGCGGTGACGACCGGCCGCAGGATCGGCGTGCGCAGCGGCGGGCACTGTCTCGACGGGCTGGTCGACGACCCGGCCGTGGCCCTGCTCGTCGACATGTCCGAGATGAACGCCATCACCTACGACGCCGCCCGCCGCGCGTTCGCGGTCGAGGCCGGCGCCCAGCTCGGGCACGTCTACCGCACCCTGTACCTGGAGTGGGGCGTCACCATACCGGGCGGCACCTGCCCCACCGTCGGCGTCGGCGGCCACGTCAGCGGCGGGGGATACGGGGCATGTGCCGCGAGCACGGCGCGGTGGTGGACCACCTGTACGCGGTGGAGGTGGTGTACGTGGACGCCTCGGGCACCGCCCGCTGTGTGGTCGCCACCCGGGACGCCGCCGACCCCCACCGCGACCTGTGGTGGGCGCACACGGGGGCGGGCGGCGGCAACTTCGGCATCGTGACCCGGTACTGGTTCCGCTCCCCGGACGCCGCCGGGACCAGCCCCGCCGCGCTGCTCCCCAAGCCGCCCGCCACCCTCCTGAAGGCGACGGCGAGCTGGAAGTGGAGCGATGTGACGGAGGCCGACTTCCACCGGCTGGTGCGCAACCACAACGACTGGCACCACGCCAACAACACCGTCGGCACCCCCTACGACAGCCTCAACAGCGTGTTCATCCTCAACAACCGCATCCAGGGCGCCCTGGTGCTCAGCGCGCAGATCGACGGCTCGCGCCCCGACGCCGCCGCCCTGATGAACGGCTATCTGGCCGCCGTCGCCGACGGTGTGGGCGCCCCGCACACCACCGCCACCTCCAGCTGGCCCTGGCTCAAGGCCACCCTCAAGGACCCTTATGACACCGGGGTGTTCAGCCGCGGCAAGTTCAAGGGCGCCTATCTGCGCGAGAGCTGGTCGCAGGCCCAGCTCGACGTGCTGTGGCGCAACCTCTCCGATGCCGCCTACGACGGGCACGCCGGCATCCTGCTCTACACCTACGGCGGCCAGGTCAACACGGTCGCCCCGAGCGCCACGGCGATGCCGCAGCGCGACTCGATGCTGAAGGCCAACTTCACCACGTACTGGAGCGACCCCGCCCAGGACGACCGGCACATCGCCTGGATGCGCACCCTCTACCGCGACCTGTACGCCGACACCGGCGGGGTGCCGCTGCCCGACGGACCCGCCGACGGCAGCTACATCAACTACCCCGACGTCGACCTCGCCGACCCGGCGTGGAACACCTCGGGCGTGCCCTGGCAGACGCTGTACTGGAAGGGCAACTACCCGCGCCTGCAACGGGTGAAGAAGACGTGGGACCCGCACAACGTCTTCCACCACGCGCTGTCCGTGACCGCGGCCTGAGACCCGCCGCACGCCGAGTGCCCCGCCCCGGAGGACCGGGGCGGGGCACAGGGCGTAGGGCGCGGGCGGTCAGGTGAGCGCGGGCAGCGCCACCCCGGTCAGGGCCTCGCTCAGCTCGCGCAGCCGGGCGCGGGCCGCCGGGTCGTAGGCCTGGGCCCCGGCCCGCGAACGCCGGTCACGGTCGAAGTAGGCACCGCTGACCTCCGCGAGGGCCGGGTCGGTGACCAGGCGTGCCACATTGCGCATGCCTTCGTCGACCGTGCTCTGCGGGGTGAACAGATGCACCACCATCTTGGTCGGCATGTACGAGGCCGGGTGCAGCGCGTTCACCGTGACACCCGTGCCGGCCAGCTGCTCGGCGAGGTCCACGGTCAGGCTGATCTGGGCGAGCTTGGCCTGGCAGTAGGCCTGCACTCCGTCCCAGCGGCGTTCCAGCATCACGTCGTCGAAGTCGATGGGGGCCTGTCCGGCCGAGCTGACGTTGATGACGCGGGCCGGGGCGGAGCGCACGAGCAGCGGCGCGAGGCGGCAGCTGAGCATGTAGGCCGCCAAGTAGTCGACCTGGAAGGTCAGTTCGTGGCCGTCCCGGCTCTCCTGGCGGGCCAGCTCCACACCGATGCCGGCGTTGTTCACCAGGACGTCGAGCCGCTCGTGCCGGGCCAGCACCCGGTCGGCGAGTTCGCCGATCTCGCGCAGCGAGGCGAAGTCGGCCAGCTCGTAGGTGAGTTCCTCGTTCCCGGTCTTGGCGCGCAGCTCGGTGAGCAGTTCCTCGCCCTTGCGTGCGCTGCGGCCGTGCAGGATCAACGCGTGGCCCTGAGCGGCCAGTTCATGGGCGAGGGCCCGGCCGAGGCCGTCGGTCGCACCGGTGATGAGGACGGTCTGCTCGGTGACAGCGGTCATGCGGTTTCACTCCGTGGGATGTCGGATGGTGCCAAGGGGGGCACGGCCGGTCGCCGGACCGGCCGTGCCCCGTGCGGTCGTGCCGGTTCACGCGTACGTCCGCAGTTCCTCCGCGGACTGGTCGGTGTAGCCCTGGCTCACCTCGATGACCAGGCCGTCGGGGTCGGCGACCCAGACGGTCCGCCAGCCGGGGATGAACGCGTCGAACGACAGCGGTCCGAGCGTGACCTCCAGCTCGCCGCCGGCCGCCGCGAGGAACGCGTCGACGTCGTCGACCTGGAAGGCGAGGTGACGGGCCGCGCCCGGGTGGTCGGGGCCGTCCTTGACGGTGTCGAAGGCGGGCTTGGCGTCGGTGGGGAAGAGCTCCAGATAGACGGGGCCGCTGCGCAGGAACACCACACGGCTGCCGTCGGCCTCCACCACCCGGGCCCGGCTGAAGCCGAACCAGCGGGTGTAGAACTCCTCGGTGGCCTGCTGGTCACGGCAGTTGAGGCCCACGTGGGACCAGCGGACGTTCACGTCGACGGGTGCGGACACCGGCCTCACGCCCCGGACACGGCAGCGAAGGGGACGCTGTCGTGGAAGTTGGACATGTAGCGGATCAGGCCGCCGGAGACCTGGAAGTAGTTGCAGACCTCCGCCTCCACGGCGTCCCCGCCGGTCGTGACGGCCGAGATGTGCGAGACCACCGCGGCCTGCTCGCCGTCCACCACGATGTGCACCGGGGTGTTGGAGAACGAGGCGTACATCTCGGGGAAGCCCTTCATCATGTCCCGGAGCGTCTCACGTCCCTCGACGTGCCCGGCGAGCTGCTCGTCCATCGTCTGGTCGACGGCGAACAGGTCGCACCAGTCGTCCCACGCACCGGCGTTGGCCAGCCGGTAGTAGGTGTCGACGATCTCCCGGGTGTTCTTCGTGCTCATGAGCGGTTCCTTCCTCGGTGGGGGCGTGTCGCTACGGCAGGGGCACGTCGAGCTGGCGCATCAGGCCCGCGGTGTCGGCCTGCACCCAGCGCTCCACGACCTTGAAGTCCTCCAGGCGGTAGACCTCCAGGCTGGTCCAGGAGACCTCCTTGCCGGTGGCCTCCATGCCGAAGAAGGGCGCGATGTGCTTGCCGTGGAAGGTGATGTGCATGATCACCTTGTCCGGCGCCGCCGCGTACAGGGCGTCCAGGGTGACCCGGAAGTCGAGCGCGTCGTGCGCGGCCTTGATGATGCCCTTCAGCTCCTCCAGGCTGCGCACGTCCCAGGCCGGGTTGTTGTCCTTGAAGGTGGGGCCGAACAGCGCGTCCAGGTCGTCGTAGCGGCGCTCGTTGACGGCGTCGCTGACCTTCTGGACGACCGCCACGTTCTCGTCGTCGGGCGAGAGTTGGCCGCGCAGACCGAGGAGGTCGTCCTGGGCCCAGCGCTCCACGAGCCGGCCGTCCTCGATCCGCCAGATCTCGGTGGTGCTCCACTCGACCTTGCGGCCGGTGGCCGGGATGTCCAGCACGCTCTCCTGGTGGCTGCCGGTCAGGCGCACCCGGGTGACCAGCCGGTCCCCGGACTCGATGGTCTCCAGGAGCTCGCCTCGGATGCCGAGCGTGCGGTGCGCGCCGCGCAGCGCGTCCAGGTAGGAATCGAGGCCCGAGATGTCGAAGCCCGGGTGGTGGTCCTCGAAGTCGTCTCCGATGACACGGGCGATCTCGGCGTAGTCCTCGGTGTTGAGCGCGGTGAGGAAGCGCTCGTACAGGCGGAGGTGGTCAGACGTGGGCATGGGAGTTCCCCTCGGTCCGAAGTGAGCTGACGGGCAAGGACTGTTGGATGAGAGCGGCCGCCTTCTCGCCGATCATCACGCTCGGTGCGTTGGTGTTGCCGGCGACGATCGACGGCATGACGGAGGCGTCGGCGACGCGCAGCCCCTCGACGCCGTGCACCCGCAGCTCGGCGTCGGTGACCGCGTCGGGGCCGGTGCCCATGCGGCAGGTGCCGACCGGGTGCCACAGGGTCGTGGCGTGCGCCGCGACGTAGCCGCGCAGTTCGCGCGGGTCGGTGACGTGCTCGCCGGGGCCAAGCTCCTCGCCGCGGAACGGGCCGAAGGCGCGGGTGTGCGCGAGCTCCCTGGCCAGCAGGATGCCGTGCACCAGGACGTCCACGTCGGCGGCGGACGCCAGGTAGTTGGCCCGGACGACCGCGTTGGCCGTCGGGTCGGCGCTGCGCAGCCGCAGCCGGCCGCGGCTCTGCGGGAGCAGCGAGATCGGCGCGAAGGTGAAGCCGGGCCCGCGCTGGTGGGCGGCGGGGGCGTCGGGCGGCAGGAACTTCACCGGTCCGAAGGTGAACTGGAGGTCGGGCGGCTCGTTCGGCCCCGCGTCGCGGGTGTGGGTGAACAGGCCTGCCTCGGAGATCAGCGCGCCCTCGGGGTGCTCCTGGAGCGACTGGTAGCACACCGGCACGAACAGGTGGTCCTGGAGGTTGCCGCCGACCCCCGGCAGGTTCTGTACGCACTCGATGCCGTGCGAGCGCAGATGTGCGGCCGGGCCGATGCCGGAGAGCATGAGCAGCTTGGGCGATTCGAAGGCGCCCGCCGAGACGACGACCTCCCGCTCGGCGCGGACCCGGTGCAGCCGGCCGTCCCGCTCGTACTCGACGCCCGTCACACGGGTGCCGTCGAGCAGGAGCCGGGTCGCCCTGGCCCCCGTCCGTACGGTGAGGTTCGGCCGTGCGAGCGCCGGCCGCAGATAGGCGTCCGCGGTGGAGGAGCGCGCGCCCGCCGCGTCCCGGGTGGTCTGGTAGAGGAAGCCGTAGCCGTCCTGGCGTGCGGCGTTGTAGTCCGACTCCGGTGCGCTGTAGCCGAGTTCGGCGGCGCCGGCCACGAACGCGCCGGCCAGCGGGCTCGGTTCGTCGAGGTCGCGCACGCGCACCGGTCCGCCGCTGCCGCGCAGCGCCGGGTCGCCCCCCGGGTAGTCCTCGGCGCGCCGGAAGTACGGCAGTACGTCCGCGTAGGACCAGCCGGGGTTGCCGAGCGCCGCCCAGCGGTCGTAGTCGTGGCGGCTGCCGCGGACCCACATCAGCGCGTTCACCGAACTGCAGCCGCCGGCCACCTTGCCCCGCGCGACCGGGATGCGGCGGCCGGCCATGGCCGGCTCGGGCTCGGTGGCGTAACCCCAGTCGATCTCGGGGCTCCACTCGGAGGTGAGCAGTGCGAGGACCGCCGCGGCGTCTGTGCGGTGGATCTCGGGGCGCTCGTCCCAGCCGCCCGCCTCCAGGACGAGCACGCTCGCGCTCTCGTCCTCGCTCAGCCGGCCCGCCACGGCGCAGCCGGCCGATCCGGCACCGACCACGACGTAGTCGACGGCGCGGTCCGGGGAAGTGCCCGTCCTGTCGGGTGACATGGAACCTCCTGGGTCGACGTGGGTGGGATCAGGCCGGAGCGAGGTCGCCGACCCGGTAGCGGGAGATGAGCGGGCGGCCGGTGCCCGCCTCGCGCACCAGACGCCAGGTCTGCTGGATGCGGAAGGAGCTGACGGTGCCGTCGGAGGTCTGCTTGGCCGTCCACACCACGGTCAGCGAGATGCCGACGCCGGTGCCGTCCTCGTCCACGTCGAGGCGCTCCACCACGTGGCTCTGGTCGGCGAAGGCCTCGCCGACCACCTCGTACCAGTCGCGGAAGTCGGCGTGGCTGCGCAGGGTCCGCTCGGGGAAGACCATCTCCAGGCCGTCGTCGACGACATGGGCGAGGAGTTCCTCGACGGGCTCGTGGCTGCTGAGAATGTCGAACCAGTGCTGGACGAACGCGGGGATGCCCGTACCGGGCGCGGTCTTCTCGGCCGTCATGGCTGACTCCCTTCCGGTGCGCGGACCACGGCCCGCGGCACGACGTTGCGCTGCGCCCGGGGCGGGGCGCCGCCCCACGATTGCGGCACGGCCGGGGCGCGGCGCGCACCGCCCGGCACCGGGCGGGCCCGCACTGCGTGAAGTCGCCCCACGGGCTGCGGCAACTCGGCCTCCCGAACCGGGTGTTGGGCGTCAGGACCCCCGGTGACCTGCGGCGGAGCGCGACATGCCGTAGTCCGTCCGCCCACTTGTGGATGTCCGTGCGCCCCGGCGGCCCGGGCTGGTCCCGGCCGCCCGTGCGGATCTAGACAGGACCCCGGCACCACGTGGAACCCCTAGGAGAGGAACTCCCGTGAGCAAGCGCATCCTCGTCGTCCTGTCCGAATACGGTTACTGGGGCGAGGAGTTGATCGGCCCCCTGGAGACGTTCGACAAGGCCGGCTATCACGTCAGCTTCGCGACCCCGACCGGCAAGCGGGCCCCGGCCCTGCCGCCGAGCATGGACCCGGACTACATCGACCCGCCGCTCGGCCGCTCGGTCACCACGCCCGAGATGGCCGCCAAGGTCCGCGCCATCGACACCTCCGACCGCCTGGACGACCCGCTGGACCTGTCGTCCTGGCTGCCCGACCGCCCCTACCGCAGCAAGCCGTACTTCCTGCGCGACTGGGAGGCGTACAACACCCGCCTGGAGCAGGTCCGCGAGCAGATCGCGGGGCGCTACGACGCCCTGCTCATCGTGGGCGGCAGCGGCCCCATCGTGGACCTCGCCAACAACTGGCGGGTGCACGACCTGATCCTCGCCTTCCACGCCCTCGACCTGCCCATCGCGGCCGAGTGCTACGGCGTCGCGGCCCTCGCCTTCGCCCGTGACCAGGAGGACCGCGCCAGCATCATCCGGGGCAAGCACGTCACCGGGCACTGCATCGAGTACGACTACAAGGACGGCACCGGCTTCATGGGCACCGACTTCGTGATCGGACCGCCGCCGTACCCGCTGGAGTACATCCTGCGCGACGCGACCGCGCCGGGCGGCGCCTACCACGGCAACTTCGGCAAGGAGACCTCGGTCATCGTCGACTACCCGTTCATCACCGGGCGCTCGACCCCCGACTCCTACCTCACCGGCGAGAAGGTCGTCGAGGTCCTGGAGCAGGGTCTGCGGCAGTGGGGCTTCCTGACCAACTGACCGTCCGGGCAAGGCCGTTACCGCTTCGCACGAGAGGTGAGCACACCATGGTCAGCAGGCCCGCGCGGGTCGCGATGCTCGAACAGCTGCAGGCCGACGGGGTCCGGTACATGTTCGGCAACCCCGGCACGGTCGAGCAGGGATTCCTCGACGAACTGCGCCACTTCCCCTCACTCGAGTACGTTCTCGCACTGCAGGAGGCCGTCGCCGTCGGCATGGCGGACGGTTACGCGCGGGCCACCCGGCGCCCCACCGTCGTCCAGCTCCACACCGGAGTGGGCCTCGGCAACGGCATCGGCATGCTCTACCAGGCCAAACGGGGCCATGCCCCGCTCGTGGTGCTCGCCGGCGAGGCCGGGCTGCACTACGAGAACATGGAGGCGCAGATGGCCGCCGATCTGGTGGCCATGGCCGAGCCGGTCACCAAGTGGGCCACCCGGGTCGTGGACCCCGGGTCCACGCTGCGCACCCTGCGCAGGGCCTTCAAGGTGGCGGCCACACCCCCCTACGGTCCCGTCCTCGTCGTGCTGCCCGCCGACGTGATGGACCGCGACACCACCGAGGAGGCCGTGCCGGTCACCCTGCTCGACACGGCCACGGTGCCGGACCCGGCGGTGGTCGAGCGGGCGGCCGGGCTGCTCGCCGGCGCCGAACGCCCCCTCGTCATCGCCGGGGACGGGGTGCACTTCTCGGGCGCCCAGCAGGAACTCGCCCGGCTCGCCCAGACCTGGGGCGCCGAGGTGTGGGGCGCCGACTGGTCCGAGGTGAACCTGTCCGTCGAACACCCGGCGTACGCGGGGCAGTTGGGGCACATGTTCGGCGAGAACAGCCGCCGCGTCACCGCCGCCGCCGACGCCGTCCTCATCGTCGGCACCTACGCACTGCCCGAGGTCTACCCCGCGCTCGACGGCGTGTTCGCGCCCGGCGCCCCGGTCGTGCACATCGACCTGGACGCCGACGCCATCGCCAAGAACTTCCCCGTCGACCTGGGCCTGGTCGCCGACCCCCGGCGCACCCTGGCCGCGCTCGCCGAGGCGCTGGAGGGCCGGATGAGCGAGGGGAGCCGGCGGCGCGCCCAGGAGTGGCTGCGGCGCCGGGCGTCGGAGCGCTCCTACGAACTGGCCGCGAACCGGCAGCAGGACGAGGCGGCGCTCGATCCGCTCGCGCTGCCCACCACCGCCTTCGCCCAGGAACTCGCCCGCCGGCTGCCCGAGGACGCGATCCTCTTCGACGAGGCGCTCACCGCGTCGCCCGAGCTCTTCCGCCATCTGCCGCCCACCCGGCCCGGCCACTGGTTCCAGACCCGCGGCGGCTCCCTCGGCGTCGGCATCCCGGGCGCCATCGGGGCCCAGCTGGCCCACCCGGACAAGACGGTGGTGGCCTTCACCGGCGACGGCGGCTCGATGTACACCATCCAGGCACTGTGGACCGCGGCCCGCTACGGCATCGGCGCGAAGTTCGTCGTCTGCAACAACGGCAGCTACAAGCTCCTCGAGGACAACATCGAGCAGTACTGGCGCTCGGTGGGCGTCCCCGCCCACGACCATCCCGAGATCTTCGACCTGAGCCGCCCCGCCATCGACTTCACCGCGCTCGCCACGTCCCTGGGCGTGCCGTCGGTACGCATCGACAAGCCCGGCCAGGTCGGGGCGGCGGTCTCCGAGGCGCTCGGGACGCCGGGCCCGTTTCTCATCGACCTGGTCACCGGCCGGGGGAGGGAGGACTAGCCGTGCGGCTCACCGGACACAAGATCGCCGTCCTGATGGAGAGCGACTTCTACGAACCGGAGATCCTCTACTACCAGCACCGCTTCCCCGAGGAAGGCGCCGAGGTCCACTTCCTGACCCGGCTCTGGGGGCAGGAGCGCATCACCTTCACCGGCCACGAGCACCGGATGCCGTTCGAGGTGGACCGCTCCTTCGAGGACATCGACGAGTTCGCGCTCAAGGAGTTCTCCGCCGTGATCGTGCCCTCGGGCATGGTCGCCGACCGGCTGCGCTACACCGAGGACCCCGGCCGGCTGCCGCCCGCCGCCACCTTCCTGCGCCGGGCCTTCAACGACCCGGCCATCGTCAAGGGCATCATCTGCCACGGCATGTGGCTCGCGGCCCCCGTCCCGTCCCTGGTGCGCGGGCGCCGCGCCGTCGTCCACAACAACCTGCTCGGCGACCTGCGCAACATGGGCGGCGAATACGTCGACCAGGACGTGGTGGTCCACGACGACCTGGTCACCGCCCGCACCGGCGCCCACTGCCACCTGTTCGCCCGCACCATCATCGACCTCCTCGCCGATCGGGAGCGCCCCTCCCGCGCCGGGGTCCGTACCGCGGTGAGGAGCGCCCGATGACCGCCCCGACGTATATGACCGCCCCGACCCGGACCGGCGCCCCGGCCGTTCCCGCGGGCGCCCGGATCCCGGTCCTCGACGTCACCCCGCAGGTGCGCGGCGGCGAGGTGCCCGCCAAGGCGGTGACGGGGGAGAGCGTGACCATCGGCGCCACCGTCTTCCGCGAGGGCAGCGGCCTGGTCGGCGCCAACGTGGTGCTGCTCGACCCGGCCGGCCTGCGCGGCCCCTGGACGCCGATGGACCTCGTGGACGCGGACGCCGACCGCTGGGAGGCGACCGTCGTCCTGGACACCCCGGGCCGCTGGACCTACACCGTGGAGGCCTGGGCGGACCCCGTCGCGACCTGGCGCCGCGACGCACAGCTGAAGATTCCCGCCGGGGTCGACGTCGAGCTGACGTTCGGCGAGGGGGCCGTGCTGCACGAGCGCGCCGCCCTCGCGATCCCGGACCCAGGCCGCCGGGAGGCGGTGACCGCTGCGGCGCAGGCGCTGCGCGACCAGGCGAGCCCCACCCCCCGTCGGCTCGCCGCGATCACCGACCCGAAGGTGATCGCCGCGCTCGACAGCCGGCCGCTGCGTGAACTGGTCACCGTCTCCCGGCCGTTGACCCTCCTCGTGGAGCGCAGGCGGGCGCTCGTCGGCTCCTGGTACGAGCTGTTCCCGCGCTCCGAGGGGGCGGTGCTCACCCCCGGGCTCCCGCCGCGCGGCGGTACGTTCGCCACCGCCGCCGAACGGCTGCCCGCCATCGCCGCGATGGGCTTCGACGTGGTGTACCTGCCGCCGGTCCACCCCATCGGGCACAGCCACCGCAAGGGCCCGGACAACGCGCTCGACGCCGGCCCCGGCGACGTCGGCTCGCCCTGGGCGATCGGCTCGGTGGACGGCGGCCACGACGCCGTCCACCCGGCCCTCGGCACCCTCGACGACTTCCGCCGGTTCGTCGCGCGGGCCGGCGAACTGGGCATGGAGGTGGCCCTGGACTTCGCGCTCCAGTGCTCACCCGACCACCCCTGGCTCACCGAGCACCCCGAGTGGTTCACCCACCGCGCGGACGGCACCGTGGCGTCCGCGGAGAACCCCCCGAAGAAGTACGAGGACATCCACCCCCTGGACTTCGACACCGACTTCGAGGGCCTGGTCGCCGAGACGGTACGGATCCTGCGGCACTGGATCGCCCAGGGCGTGCGCATCTTCCGCGTCGACAACCCGCACACCAAACCGGTCGCCTTCTGGGAGCGGGTGATCGCGCTCGTCTCGGTCACCGACCCCGACGTGGTCTTCCTCGCCGAGGCGTTCACCCGCCGCGCCATGGTGCACGCCCTGGCCCAGGCCGGCTTCCAGCAGTCGTACACGTACTTCACCTGGAAGAACACCAAGGAGGAGCTCACCGAGTACGGTCGCGAGCTCAGCCACGACAGCGCCGGTTTCCTGCGCCCCAACCTGTTCGTGAACACCCCCGACATCCTGCACGCCTACCTCCAGGACGGCGGCAGACCCGCCTTCGAGGCCCGCGCGGTGCTCGCCGCGACCCTCGCGCCGACCTGGGGCATGTACGCCGGCTACGAGCTGTGCGAGGGCGAGGCGCTGGAGCCGGGCACCGAGGACTACGCGCACTCCGAGAAGTACGAACTGCGCCCGCGCGACTGGGCCGCCGCCGAGGCCGGGGGCCGCACCATCGCCCCGCTGATCACCCGCCTCAACGCGCTGCGCCGCGCCCACCCCGCCCTCCAGGAACTGCGCAACCTGCGCTTCCATCCCACCGACCACGACCAAGTCCTCGCCTACTCCAAGCAGTTGAGGCGCCCGGACGGGACCTGCGACACGGTGCTCGCCGTGGTCAACCTCGACCCGCACCGGGCGAGCGAGGCCACCGTCTCCTTCGACCTCGCCTCCCTCGGCCTGCCCGACGACGGCTCCCTCGTGCTGCGCGACGAGCTGACCGGCGCACTCCACCCCTGGCACCCGCACACCTATGTGCGCCTGGACCCCGCCCGGGCGACCGCGCACCTGCTGACCCCGGCCACCGCGGCCGACGGGCAGGCCTCATGAGCGTCACCGCCGCCGAACCGGACGTCCTGGCCGCGCTGCTGCCCGCGCTGCGCCCGTGGCTGGTCACCCAACGCTGGTTCGCGGGCGGCAGCCCGCTCGACGAGCTGACCCCGCTCTGCGCCGGCGTCGTACGCGACGGGCCCCCGGCCCTGGTGCACACCGTGCTGCGGGCCCGCCACACCGACGGCACCGAGCGGCTCTACCAGCTGCTGCTCGGCCTGCGCCCGCGGCCCGCGCCCAGCCCCGCCGCCATCGCCCGGGTGGCGGCGGGGCCCTGGCAGGGCTGGACGCTGTACGACGCCGTCGATGACCCGGCGCTGCTCGGGGTGCTGCTGCGCGTCCTCGCGGCGGGCGGCGCGGACGGCGGCCTGCGGGTCGAGCGCACCTCCGCACTGCCCCTGCCCGTCGGCCTCGTGCCCCGCGCGCTGAGCGCCGAGCAGTCCAACACCACGGTGGCGTACGGCGACCGGCTGCTGCTCAAGCTCTACCGCAGACCGGAGCCGGGCCCGCACGCCGAGATCGACACCCTGCGCGCCCTCACCGACCGGGGCTGCGCCCGCACCCCCCGGCTGCACGGCGCGCTCGGCACCGGCGCGCCCGGCGGGCAGGGCCTGGTGCTCGGCCTGGTGGAGGACTTCCTGCCCGCCGAGGGCGACGGGTGGCAGGGCGCGGTGCGCCACGCCGCCGACTGCATACGCGGCAGCTGCGACCCGGTGCCCGCCACCGGCGGCTTCACCGCGCAGGCCCGCGCCCTCGGCCATGCCGTCGCCGAGGTGCACACCGCCCTCGCCGAGGCCTTCCCCAAGGCCCTGGTGGGCCCGCGCGAGGTGGCCGCCGACGCGGCCCGCATGCGCCGGCGCCTCGCGGAGGCGATCGAGGAGGTGCCGGCCCTCGCCCGCCACCGCGACGCGCTCGGCGCCCTGTACGAGGACTACGCGGCGATGGCCGCCCGCGGCTGTCCCCAGCTCGTCCAGCGCACCCACGGCGATCTGCACCTGGGGCAGACGCTGCGCACCGCGGACGGCTGGCGCGTCATCGACTTCGAGGGGCAGCCCGCCACACCGGCCGCCGAGCGCGCCCGCCCGCAGTCCGCGCTGCGCGACGTCGCCTCGATGCTGCGCTCCTTCGACTACGCGGCGCGCACCGCCCTCGCCGAGGCGCACGACGCCGTCGGCGGCGAGGGCCCCGCACCGCGGCTGCGCCGCACCCGGCGCGCCCGGGCGTGGGCCGCCCGCAACCGGCGCGCGTTCTGCGACGGCTACCGCGACGCGGGCGGCGCCGACCCGTACGGCCGGCCCCTGCCGCTGCGGGCCTTCGAGGCCGACAAGGCGGTGTACGAGGCCGTCTACGAGGCACGCCACCGCCCCGCGCTGCTGCCCGTCCCGCTGGCCGCCGTCCACCGGCTCGCCCGACCCCGCTGACCTGGAGAGGAACCCCAACCCGTGCTCAAGACACGGCACTTGACGACGCGCCTCGCCGACGCCGAGCTCGACCGGCTCCTCGCGGGAGCCCACCACGACCCGCACTCCGTGCTGGGCGCGCATCCGGCGGCGGACGGTGTCGCGGTGCGGGTCCTGCGCCCGTACGCCGACCGCGTCACCGTCGTCACCGGCGACGGCGACCGGGTCGAACTCGCCCACCAGCGCGACGGGTTGTTCACCGGGCTCCTTCCGGGGGGCCCGGCCCCGGTCTACCGTCTCCAGGTCGTCCACGGCGACCACAAGGAGAGCCAGGAGGACGGCTACCGCTTCCTGCCCACCCTCGGCGACCTCGATCTCCACCTCATCACCGAGGGCCGGCACTGGGAGCTGTGGCGGGCGCTCGGATCCCGGGTGCGCACCCTGGAGGGCGTCACGGGTTGCGCCTTCGCCGTCTGGGCACCGAACGCCCAGGGCGTGCGCGTGGTGGGCGACTTCAACGGCTGGAACGGCGTCGCCCACCCCATGCGCTCGCTCGGTTCCAGCGGGGTGTGGGAGCTGTTCGTGCCGGGCGCGGGAGCGGGCACCCGCTACAAGTACGAGATCCATACCCGGGACGGCCGCATGCTCCAGAAGGCCGACCCGCTGGCCCGGGCCACCGAGTGCCCGCCCGCGACCGCCTCCGTCGTCGCGTCCTCCTCCCACGTGTGGCAGGACGAGCGGTGGATGGCCGAGCGCGGCGGCGCGGACTGCCGTGAGCGTCCGATGTCCGTCTACGAGGTGCACCTCGCGTCCTGGCGGCCGGGCCTCGGCTACCGGGAACTCGCCGAGCAGCTCCCGCAGTACGTCGCCGGGCTCGGGTTCACCCATGTGGAACTCATGCCGGTGATGGAACACCCCTTCGGCGGCTCCTGGGGCTACCAGGTGTCCGGCTACTACGCCCCCACCGCCCGCCTCGGCACCCCCGACGACTTCCGCGCACTCGTGGACGCCCTGCACCGGGCCGGGATCGGCGTCATCGCCGACTGGGTGCCGGCCCATTTTCCGAAGGACGCGTTCGCGCTGTCCCGGTTCGACGGGGAGACCCTCTACGAGCCCGCCGACACCCGGCGCGCCCACCATCCGGACTGGGGCACCCTCGAATTCGACTACGGCCGCCGCGAGGTGCGCAATTTCCTCGTCGCCAACGCCGTGTACTGGTGCACCGAATTCCACATCGACGCGCTGCGCGTGGACGCCGTCGCCTCGATGCTCTACCTCGACTATTCGCGCGAGGAGGGCGGCTGGAGCCCCAACGAGAACGGCGGGCGCGAAAACCTGGCGGCCGTGGCCTTCTTGCAGGAGTTGACCGATACCGTGCGCCGACGTGCGCCGGGCGCCCTCACCATCGCCGAGGAGTCGACGTCCTGGCCGGGAGTGACGCGTCCCACCTACGACGTGGGCATGGACGGATTCGGCGGGCTCGGTTTCGACCTCAAGTGGAACATGGGCTGGATGCACGACTCGCTCGCCCATGTGTCGCGCGACCCCGTCCACCGCGCCTATCACCACGACGAGTTGACGTTCTCGATGGTGTACGCGTACAGCGAGGCCTTTCTGCTGCCGCTCTCCCACGACGAGGTCGTGCACGGCAAGCGTTCGCTGGTCGCCAAGATGCCGGGCGACTGGTGGCAGCAGCGCGCGAATCTCCGCTCCTACCTGGGTTACATGTGGGCGCACCCGGGAAAGCAACTCCTCTTCATGGGGCAGGAGTTCGGGCAGGGCGAGGAATTCGACCACGACCGGGGACCGCAGTGGTGGGTCCTCGACGAGGAGTGGCCGGGCCACGCCGGACACCGCGGCATCAGCGCTCTGGTCAGTGATCTGAACCAGGTCTATACCGATACCCCGGCCCTGTGGGAACTCGACGGCGACCCCGCGGGCTTCGCCTGGATCGACGGATCCCAGGCCGAGCAGAACGTGCTGGCCTTCGTACGCCACGACGCGGAGGGCCGGCCCCTGGTCGTGGTCTGCAACTTCTCCCCGGTCGTCCACCACGGCTACCGCGTCGGACTGCCCGACGCGCCCGCCTGGCGCGAGGTCCTCAACAGCGACGCCGAGCGCTACGGCGGCAGCGGGGTCGGCAACCCGGGCGTCATCGTGCCCGAGCCCGTCGCCTGGCACGGCCGCGCCCGCAGCGCCGCCCTGACCCTGCCACCGCTCGCCACCTGCTGGCTGCGCCCGGTCGCCGCGGGGGGCGGCGATGCGTGAGCCGTGGGGCGCGCCCGGCCCGCAGGTGGGACCGCACGGCGTCAGCGGCCGGGTGCCGGGCGAGCTCGACCCGGGCCGCGCCTACCGGGCCGGGGCCGCCCTCGCCCTCGTCACCGGGGCGCCGGTGGTCGCGGTGGCGCACGACGGGCGGGGCTCGGCGCCCGCGCTCGCCGACGCCTTCGCGCAGGGCGTCCTCGACCAGGGCGCGGACGCCCTCGACGCGGGACCGGGCCCCGCCGACTGCCTCACCTATCTGTCCGGCCGGCTCGACGTGCCGGCCGCGCTCGTCACGGCCGGCCCCGGGCCCGGGGCGCCGCACCGCATCCGGATGTGCCGGGCGGGCGCGACGGCGCTCGCCGAGAAGGAGGGGCTCGACGTGGTGCGGGCGTGCCTGACGGGCGCCCGCCCGCCGATGGCGGACGAGCCGGGTTCCGTGGTGCGGGCGCCCGTCCTCGACGACTACGCCCGGCATCTGCGCTCGCTCGTGGACCTGCGGGGCATCCGGCGGGTGAAGGTGGTCGTCGACGCGGGCCACGGCGTCGCCGCGCTGACCGCGCCCCGGGTCCTGTGCCATCCGGCGGTGGAACTGGTCCCGCTGCGCTTCGGCCCCGCCAACGGCGCCCGCGGGCAGGGCCCCTGGGACCTGGGGGAGCGGGTGCGCGGCGCGGACGCCGACCTCGGGCTCGCCTTCGACGCGGCCGCGGACCGCTGCCGCGTGGTGGACGAGCGGGGCGCGACGGTGGCGCCCGCCACCGTCACCGCGCTGCTCGCGACCCGTGAACTGGCGGGCAGACCGGGGGCCGCCGTGATCCACGACGTCATCACCTCGCGCCGCGCCGTCGAGGCGATCGAAGCGGCCGGCGGCATCCCGCTGCGCTCACGCGTGGGCCGCGCCGCGATCCGCGCCCTGATGGCCGAGCACGGCGCCGCCTTCGGCGCCGGACACTCGGGCCGCTCCTATTTCCGCGACTTCTGGTGCGCCGACTCGGCGCTGCTCGCCGCCCTGCACCTGGTGGCCGAGCTCGGCCGGTCGGGCCGCCCGCTGTCCCACCTCGCGTCGGGCCAGGAGCGCTATCCGCACTCGGGCGAGATCGGCGTGCGGGTCGACGACCCCGGGGCGGCGCTCGGCCGGGTGGCCGCCCACTTCGCCGGCACCGGGGCGGCGCTGGACCGGCTCGACGGCGTGAGCGGGGAGTTCGGCGACGGCTCCTGGTTCAACGTGCGCGCCGCGCGCGGCGCCCCGCTGGTCCGCGTCCAGGTGGAGGCCCGGGCGCCGGCCGCGATGGAGGCGCTGCGCGACCGGGTCCTCGCCCTGGTGGCGCCGGGCGGCTGCGACCCCGGCCCCGGGCCGCTCCGCCGGCCGGGCCCCGGCGCGTCTGCTCCGGCCGGGCCCTAGCGCCTCTGCTCGCTGAGGGCGCCGCGCGGGCTCGGCGTGGGCTGGAGCCCGGTCGCCGAGAGGGCCGCGTCGTAGGCGGCGAGGGCCTGCTTGGTGTGGCCCTCGTCCCGCCACAGGTCCCCGATGCGGCGCCAGTACTCGGCGGTCTCGTGCGAGGCGGGGAAGTGCCGCAGCTGACGGGTGGCCGCCTCCAGGACCTGCTTGCCGAGGTCGGCCTCCTGACGCAGGAAGTGCAGCTGGGCCAGCGCGGTGCGGGCGGCGACCGCAAGGACCCGCGGCTCGCTGCCGAGCAGACCGAGCGCGCGCTCCGCGTGGGCGGTCGCCTCGGTCCAGTTGCCGAGCGCGGTGTCGGCCTCGGCGAGGTGGAACTCGCAGCGCGCGAGCTCCTCGGCGTTGCCGGACTCGGCGAGCGACTGCTGCGCGCCTTCGAGCAGCCCCTTGGCCCGGTCGCGGTCACCGGACTCGGTCTGCAGCAGCAGCCAGCCGTAGTTCATCTTGAGCATCGCGACATGACGGACGTTGTCGTCCTCGGCCATCATCGCCAGCGCCCGCTCGGTCAGCGCCAGCGCCTCGGCCAGCTGTCCGCGCGACTGGGCCACCAGGCCCGCGTTCCAGTACACCGCGCCCCGGGCCGCCCGAGCGCCCTGCCGCTCGGCGATCGGGATCAGGCGCTGGGCCAGCAGATGGGCGCGGGTGTGGTCGCCGCGCATGCGGTAGGAGCCCATGAGCGTGGAGCCGAGCTGGACGTGGTCCACCGTCACGTCCAGGCCCAGCGAGTCCAGCTTGCTCAGGGCCCGTTCGCCGATCTCGATGCTGACCGTGATGTCCCCCACGTTGCGGTAGCACCGGCAGAGCGCGACCGCCGTACGGCACCACTCGTCGGAGCCGGCGGCCAGGGCCCGGTCGGCGAAGATCTCCTCCAGGAGGGGGATCGCGGCCTCCAGGCGCCCGAGCTTCTCCAGCGCGGTGGCCTGGCCCACCCGGGCCCGCCGCCGCATCGCCGCGTCCAGCGGCAGCGCGCTGCCCAGCAGTTCGCTGAAGGTCTGGAGCGCCTCACCGTCCGCCCCGTTGCGCAGGGCCATGTCGCCGAAGGCGAGCTTCAGCCGGGCCTCCTCCAGTTCGTGCTGGTCGCGGCCGGTGCGCAGATACTCCGCGGTGCAGTTGAGCTTGTCCGCCAGAGTGGCGAGGACGGTGTCGGACGGCGCCCGCTTCCCGGACTCGATGAGCGACACGTAGCTGGTCGAGATCTCCTCGGACGCGAGGTCCTGCTGCTTGAGACCGCGGCGGACCCGGAGCTCCCGGATGCGCTGCCCGAGACCGACGGCAGTTGAAGGCTCAGAGTGATCCACGGCGACTCCTTGAGCAAGGTGACGAACCTACGAGGCGAGCAAACCGGACTTGACTCACATCATTACAGGTGATGCTACCCGCATGTCAGGTGCCTGCAAGCGTCCCGGCTCCTACTTTCGCAGGTCCGAAGGCGGCGATTGGCTACTTCCGTGCCCCCCGCCCGCACGGAAAATCGGAACTCATTCCTCCGCCGAGAGGAGATCGATCATTGCACAATCAAGGCTTGACTCGAATGGTCACTGCTGATTGACTCCAAGAGTCAAATTCATGCGTTTCCCGTGGGGGGTATTCGAATGGAACCGAAGCGCTTATGGCTGATCATCGTCGCGATGTTCTCGGTGGGGATAATTCTGAGCGGGTGCCTGATATTCGAATCGGGACCCCCGTCGGAATCCCCCGACAGGCGTCCCGCGGCGATCTCGTTGCCCTCGACGGCCGGGGGTTGTTGCTGACCACCGGGCCCGGCCCGGGCGACGGAAGGAGGGGACATGCGGGTAGACCTGCTCACCCGTGAATATCCGCCCGAGGTCTATGGCGGAGCCGGAGTACACGTCACGGAGCTGGCGCGGGGGCTGCGCCGGCTCGCCGAGGTACGGGTGCGCTGCATGGGGCCGCCCCGAACGGAGCCGGGCGTCGAGGCGTACGAACCGCCGGCGCGTCTCGCCGCCGCCGACGCGGCCCTCGGATTCCTGGGGGCGGACGCCGCCATGGCGGCGGACTGTGCGGGGGCGGACGTCGTGCACAGCCACACCTGGTACGCCAACCTGGCCGGAAACCTCGCCGCGACGCTGCACGGCGTGCCGCACGTCATGACACTGCACAGCCTGGAACCGCTGCGGCCGTGGAAGGCGGAACAGCTCGGCGGCGGCTACGCCCTGTCCAGCTGGATGGAGCGGACCGCCGCGACCTCCGCGGCGGCCCTCGTCGCGGTGTCCGCCGCGATGCGCGACGACGTCCTCAAGGTCTACCCCGACGTCGATCCCGGCCGGGTGCACGTCATCCACAACGGCATCGACCCCGGTGCCTACCGGCCCGACCCGCGCCGAGACGCCCTGGAGCGCTTCGGCATCGATCCGGATCTGCCCATCGTGCTGTTCGTCGGCCGCGTCACCCGGCAGAAGGGGCTGCCGCACCTGCTGCGGGCCGCCTTCGGGCTGCGCCCCGACGCCCAGCTCGTCCTGTGCTGCGGGCAGCCCGACACCCCGGAGATCGCCGCCGAGGTCGCCGGTCTGGTCGAGGAACTGCGCGCGGCGCGCGCCGGCGTGTTCCGCATCGACAAGATGCTGGACCAGGACTCCGTGCGCCAACTCCTCACCCATGCAACGGTGTTCGTGTGCCCCTCGGTGTACGAACCGATGGGCATCGTGAACCTGGAGGCGATGGCCTGCGGCACCCCGGTGGTCGCCTCCGCGGTCGGCGGCATCCCCGAGGTCGTCGACGACGGGGTGACCGGGGCGCTCGTCGCCTTCGAGGCGGTGCCCGACGCCACCGGGGAGCCGGCGGATCCCGCCGGGTTCGCGGCGGGCCTCGCCGACGCGGTCAACGCGCTGGTCGAGGACCGCGACCGGGCCGCCGCGCTCGGCGCCGCGGGCCGGGCGCGAGCGGTGGAGCACTTCTCGTGGGAGACGGTGGCCGCGCGGACCCTCACGGTCTACCGCGACGCGCTCGCGGCCCACCGGGCCTGACCGCCGCTCCACCGGGCGCGGGCGACCGGCCCGGTGGCGGTCGGCCCGCCGCCCGGGCGCCAACGCTCAACCCCGCGGGGGGTGTTCGGCCGACTCGTGACCGAGCCGGCCGGGCACCCCCCGCGCTCCGTGGGGGAAGTGACAGGAGGCGGTGTGCCCCTTCAGCGGATTCGCGGCCACCGGCGCCGGCGTCTCGTGCGCGCACCGCGCCCGCTCCGCGCCGAGCCCCGCGTACGTCGGGCAGCGCCCCCGGAAGCGGCAGCCCGCCGAGCGCCCGGCCGCCTCCGGTGGCTCACCCGGCAGCACCTCGGTGACGCGGGCCCGCTCGGCCACCGGGTCGGGCACCGGCACCGCCGACAGCAGCGCGCGGGTGTAGGGGTGGCGCGGGCCCGCGAAGACGTCGCCCACCGGGCCGCTCTCCACCGTCCGCCCGCCGTACATCACCACCACCCGGTCGGCGATCTGGCGCACCACGGCCAGGTCGTGCGTGACGAACAGGCAGGCGGGGCCCCGTTGTTCGCGCAGCCGCCGCAGCAGATCGAGGACGCCGGCCTGCACCGACACGTCGAGCGCCGACACCGGCTCGTCCAGGAGCAGCAGATCGGGCTCCACGGCCAGCGCGCGGGCCAGGGCGATGCGCTGGCGCTGGCCCCCGGAGAAGCGGTGCGGACGCAGCTCGGCGTCCGCCGCGTCGAGACCGACCCGGCGCAGGAGACCGGGCACCCGCGCCGCGGCGTCCGCGCGCGGAACGCGCTGGGCCAGCAGCGGCTCGGCGATCAGGTCGGCCACCCGCATCCGCGGATCCAGACTGGCCATCGGGTCCTGGACGAGGATCTGTACCGTGCCGCGCAGCCTGCGCACCGCGGCGCGGTCGAGCGCGGCCGTGTCGTACCCGGCCACCTCGATGCGCCCCGCCTCGGGCGCGGCCAGGGCGATGACCTCCATCAGGGTGCTGGTCTTGCCGGACCCGGACTCACCGACCAGCGCGACCGTCTCGCCCCGGCGCACCTCCAGGTCGACCCGCTCCAGCACGAGCCGGGCCGGCTCCGCCCGGCCGCGCCGCCACGGCGCCGAACGGCCGGGCGGCGCAAGGGACTTGGTGAGCGCGTGCACCCGCAGCAGGGGAGCGCCCACCGGGGGAGTGCGGCCCAGCGGCGCCGAGGCGGCGAAGAGATCCGCCGCGCCGCGCTCCGCCGACGCCTCCTGGCGCACGCAGGCGGACAAGTGCCCCTCGGATCCTGCCAGTTCGGGCTCCGCGTCACGGCAGACGTCGGCCGCGAGCGGACAGCGCGGGGCGAACCGGCAGCCCGGCCCGCCCTCGCCCGGCGCGGGCGGCGCGCCCGGCACCGGCGTCAGGGGCACGGCCGCGTCCAGCCGGGGCACCGAACCGAGCAGTCCCCGCGTGTACGGCATGCGCGGCCGGGCGAACAGGTCGTGGACCGGCGCCGTCTCCACGACGCGCCCCGCGTACATGACGGCCACCCGGTCGGCCGCCCCCGCGATCACCCCCAGATCGTGGCTGACCAGGAGCAGCGCCGCGCCCGTGGTGCGCCGGGCCCGGTGCAGGGCGTCCAGGACCTGCGCCTGGACCGTGGCGTCCAGCGCGCTGGTGGGCTCGTCCGCCACGATCACCTCGGGGTCGTTGGCGACCGCCATGGCGATCATGGCCCGCTGCCGCAGCCCGCCGGACAGCTCGTGCGGGTAGCAGCGGGCGACCCGCGCCGGATCGGGGACGCCGACGCCCTCCAGCAGCTCCAGGGCGCGCGAGCGCGCCGACTCCCTTGCCGGGCGCGGGCGTTGGTGGATGCGCAGCGCCTCGCCGATCTGGTCGCCCACGCGCTGCGCGGGGTTGAACGCGGCGAGCGGGTCCTGGAACACCATGGCGATCCGCCGTCCGCGCAGCCGTGCCAGCTCGCGCACCGGCAGGCCCACCAGCTCGGTGCCAAGCAGCCGCACCGAGCCGCTGATCCGGGCGCCCGGGGGCGTGAGGCCGAGCAGGGCGAGCGCCACCGCCGTCTTGCCGGCCCCCGACTCGCCGACCACACCGAGGACTTCACCGCGCCGCAGCGTGAACCCGACGCCGCGCACCACCGGCACCGGTACACCGCGCGCGCTCGCGTACGACACGCGCAGGTCCCGGACGTCGAGCACCACGGGGGCCGTCACCGCCGCGCCCCCGCCCGGTCGGAGCCGAGGTCGAGGACGTCCCGCAGCGCATCGCCCACCAGGTGCACCGCGAGCACGAAGAGCAGCAGCAGACCGGCCGGGTAGCAGAACATCCACGGGCAGGTCAGGGCCACGTCGGTGCCCGAGGCGATGAGCGTGCCGAGTGACACGTCCGGCGGCTGCACCCCGAAGCCGAAGTAGGAGAGACCGGTCTCGCTGATGACGGCGGCGGCCACGGCGACCGTCGCGTCCGTGATCAGGAAGGACGCGAGATGCGGCAGGACGTGCCGCGTGATGATCCGGAACGGGCCGACGCCCATGTGCCGCGCGGCGGCCACGAAAGGCCGCTCCCGCAGCGAGATGGTCATGATCCGCACCGCCCGGGCCGTGATCATCCAGCCCAGGGCGGCGAGCAGCCCCGCGAAGGCGGGCCAGCCGAAGGAGCGCAGCCGGGGCGCGAGGAGCACCAGGAGCAGGAAGCCCGGCACCACCAGCATCAGGTCCACCACGAACATCAGGACCCGGTCCACCCAGCCGCCGAAGTACCCCGCGCAGGTGCCGAACGCGGCCCCCAGCGCCGTGCTCACCAGCGCCACCAGCGCGCCGATCAGCAGCGACTTCTGCAGCCCCCGCACGGTCTGCGCGAACACGTCCTGTCCGATCCGGGTGGTGCCCATCCAGTGCACGGAATCGGGTGCGCTGCGCAGCGCGGTGTAGTCGATGTCGGTGTAGCTCCAGGAGGTCACGGACGGACCCGCGTACGCCAGCAGGAACAGGCCCGCGATCAGCGCGAGGCCGCTGAGCGCCCGCGGCGAGCGCAGCAGCGCGCGGGCGGTCGTCGCGCCGCGCCCGCGGGGCGCCGCCGTTCCCGCGCTCACCGGGCGCGCACCCGTGGATCGAGCAGCGCGTGCAGCACGTCCGCGACGAAGCCCGCGCCCAGCACGGTCACCGCCGCGAACAGGTTCACCGCGACCACCGAGTTGACGTCCCCCTTCTGGGCCGAGTCCATGAACCAGCTGCCCATGCCCGGCCAGCCGAAGATCTGCTCGGTGAACACGGCCCCCGTGAACAGGGTCAGGAAACCGAACGAGAAGAACGTGGTCAGCGGGACCAGCGAGGTGCGCAGGCCGTGCCGCAGCAGCGCCCGGCCGGGGGTGAGCCCCTTGGCCTGCGCGGTGCGCAGATGGTCGGAGCCGAGCACGTCGAGCGTGGCCCCGCGCTGGTAGCGGCTGTAGGAGGCGATGGCGCCGAGCGCCACGGTGGCCGCCGGAAGGGCCAAGTGCACGAGCCTGTCGTTGAGTTGGGTGCCGAGCGAACCCGTGAGCCCGGGGGTGCGCTCCCCGGTGTAGCGGATCACGGTGTGGCCCGCGCTCTGGTTGAACCACAGCGCGCCCTCCTTGAACAGCAGGGCGAGCACGAACGTGGGCACCGACAGCACGAGGAAGGAGAAGGCGGTCAGCGCCCGGTCGGGCAGCCGGTGCCGGCGCACCGCCGCCCACAGCCCCGCGAGCACGCCGAGCCCGGTGCCGACCAGGGTGCCCACGAGCAGCAGCCGCGCGGAGACTCCGACCCGGCGCCCGAACTCCGCGTTCACCGACGCCCCGTCCACGGTCCGCCCGAGGTCCCCGTGCAGCGCCCGCCACGACCAGTGCCCGAACCGCTCGACGACCGGTGTGCGGTCGTCGGTGCCGAGCAGCTTCAGCTCGTGCTCGACGGTGGCGGCCGGCGGGCGCGGCTGACGGTCCTCGAAGTAGGCCCGGGGGCTGAGCGCCGCGGAGGCGATGACGTACGAGAGGAACACCGAGCAGAGCAGCAGCAGGACGCCGTGGGCCAAGTGCCTGGTCAAGCGGCCGGCCAATGTCTCTCCTCGGGCGGGGGCGCGGCCCTGGACGGATGGCCGGCCTGACAGGCTTCGATGTTAAGGTCCGTGCCATAAATCGCAGATCAGTTCGTCTTTATGACGCTACGTCAGGACGGAGGCTGAGGTGGCCCGGTTACGTCGGATGCGGGTGTGGGCGGCACTGGGCGCGGCGGTGACGCTGATGCTCGCGGGATGTACGTCGTCGCCGCAGCGGACGCACTCCCCACGGACGATGGGCGTCCCGGCCTCCGGAACCGAGGACATGGGCCGCGAGCCACCGGCCTCCCTGCGCCAGGGCGGCACCCTGACCCTCGCCACCTCCCAGTGGGTCACCCAGTACAACGTCAATCAGGCCGCCGGGTCGATCGGGGAGGCCGCGGAGATCGACAGCCTGGTCGAGCCGAAACTCTTCCGCCGCGACGCCAAGGGCGTCCCGCACGCCAATCCCGACTATCTGCTGTCCGCCGCCGTCACCGGGACCGCACCGCAGACCGTCACCTACCGCCTCAACCCGCACGCCCGCTGGTCCGACGGAAAGCCGCTCGGCTTCGACGACTTCGCGGCCCAGTGGAAGGCGCTGGGCCGCGGCGACGACCGCTATCTGGTGGCCGACCCCTCCGGCTACGACCAGGTGTCCGAGGTGCGCCGCGGCGCCCGGGCCAACGAGGTGCAGGTCGTCTTCCGCTCCCCGTACGCCGACTGGCAGCGCCTGTTCGACCCCCTCTTCCCGGCGTCCGCCACCAGCACGCCCGAACAGTTCAACAACGGCTGGCGGGCCAGGATCCCCGTCACCGCGGGGCCGTTCACCATCGCGTCCATGGACCGTACGACGCAGTCCGTCACGGCCGTGCCGGATCCCGCCTGGTGGGGCACCAGACCCCGGCTCGACAAGGTGGTCTTCCGCGCCCTGCTCCCCGCCGCCGCCCTGCAGGCCTACCTCAACGGCGAGATCGACGCGGTCAACGCGGCCACCGCCGAGGCCTACCAGCAGCTCAGGTCCGCTCCGGACAGCACCGTGCGGATCGGCTCGGCCTGGGACGAGGTGCACGTCAGCCTCAACGGCGCGGGCGGCCCGCTCGCGGACATCGCGGTACGCCACGCCGTCCAACGGGCCGTCAACAGAAAGGCGTTGGCGGACGTCGCCGCCGAGGGGCTGCCGGTCGGCGTGCCGCTGCTCGGCAACCACATCTACATGACCAACCAGCCGGGCTACGCCGACAACTCCGGCCCGTGGGGCACCTTCGACCCGGCCGAGGCCGCACGGCTCCTCGACCGGGCGGGCTGGACGTCACCCGGTGCGGGCCGGCCGCGCGTCAAGGACGGGCGGCCCCTCAAGCTGCGGTTCGTGATCGCGGAGTCCACCAACCGGCTCGGCCTCGACCTCGCCCAGCTCCTCCAGCAGATGCTCGGGCAGGTGGGTATCGGGGTGGAGATCCAGAAGGTGCCGGCCGACGACTACGGGCCCAAGTACCTCGACGTCGGCAACTTCGACCTGGCGATCTTCCGCTTCACCGACCTCACCTACCCGAGTCAGGCGCAGGCCGTCTACCGGATGCCGCGCGGCAAGCAGAGCTTCCAGAACTACGGCCGCATCTCGGACGCCGCCCTCGACGACCTCCTCCAGCGGGCCTCCGCGACCCTCGACCCGGTCGCCGCCGCCCGGCTCTACAACCAGGCCGACGCGGAGATCTGGCGCCTGGGCCACGACGTCGAGCTCTACCAGCGGCCCCAGATGACGGCCGTCCGCAAGGGGCTCGCCAACTTCGGCGTGCCCGGCCTCGGCGACATCGACTTCGGGACGGTCGGCTGGACGAGCTGACCGGGCCCGGCAACGCGACCGAGGCGGGCCCGGCACACACCTCCGGCCGCCCGCCCGGCACACACCTGCGGCCGCCCGCCCGGCCCCAACGAGGCTGGGCGGGCGGCCGGTTGAGCCTCCCGGTCAGAGGCAGCGCGTCAGGCGCCCTGCCCGGTCAGCCACTCCTCCTCGCCGTGCCGGCTGAGCGCGTCGAAGGCGAGCGCCGCCGAAGCCAGCGTGACGTGGTGGTGCCAGCCCCGGAAGGACCGGCCCTCGAAGTCGCCGAGCCCGAAGTCCTCCTGGAGCCTGCGCAGTCCGTCCGCCGACAGACTGCGCAGCTGTGCCAGCGGGATCGCCTCGGCGAGCCGGCGGGCCGGCAGATTGGTCAGCCAGTAGGCGCGCGGCGCGGGCCGGCCGTACGGCCAGTCCGTGACCAGGTGCCTCGGCCGCTGCCGGTGCGCCGCGTGCGGGCGGCCCTCGGAACACAGCAGCGCCGGCGCCGACAGGAACTGCGAACGCCGCATCCGCTCCGTCGTACGGTCGTGCCAGGCGATCGGCGTGCGCTCGTCACGGCGCGCCACGTGCTCGGCCAGCTCGGTCACCGTGCCCCGCGTGGCCGGCGAGGCGGCGTGCGGACGCGGCAGCGTGACGGCGGTGCTCGGGGACACCTCGATCAGATAGCCGTGCCCGCGCGCCTCCAGGCCCCGCAGCAAGGGCTCCACATCGCTCTCGCAGCGCCAGTCGGCGAGCACCGGCTGCGGTTCGAGGAACCACTCCTCGGTCATCTCGTCCAGGGCCTCCAGGACATAGCTCCAGCGCGGCCGGCAGTGCTCCTCCTCCGGCAGATGGGCCTGACCGCGCAGCCGCTCGTCCCGGTCCCAGCGCTGGGGGAGCAGCAGCCGCCAGTTCACCGGCAGCCCGCCGCCCGTGCCCACCAGTGAAGTGGCGTACGCCAGCTGACAGTTGACGGTGCGCTCCTGGGAGGGCGCGTACTGGCGGGCGACCCCCACCGAGCGGTCACCGTTCTTGGCGAACACCACCTCGTCGACCGCCCACGCCTCGGTGCGGAACACCGCGTCCGCCCGCTCGGCGATGCGGCGCCGGACCGGTCCGGAGTCCCACGGGCTCTGGTGCACGAACTGCTGGAGCTGCTGCACCGCCCGGTGCCCCAGGACGTGCTCGGAGATCCGGGTGGGCGTCTTGCGGCCCGGTACGTCGAGCAGCCCCCGCAGATACACCTCGCCCCAGCGTCTTTGGTCCGACCGCGTCAGCGCGACGAACAGGTCCTGGCAGTAGTCGGCGAAGTCCGCTGTGGCAGGAGCCCTGCGGGCCGCGGAGAGCTGGAGGATGGAAGACACGGTGCCCCCGGGAGTGTCCGAATCGATCGGTGGCGCTGGAGCCCAGCGGACGGAAGAGGTCATTCATGGGCGCACTCGTCGCCGCCTTCGAGCAGGAAGGCATCGGTGGCGAGCAGTGCGTCGGCGACATCGGGAAGCGTGCAGCCCACGATGACGAAGTCGGCGTCGAGCCCGGCCTTGGTGCGCTGGAACAGGAGCTCGTTGATGGCGGGCCGGCACATCTCGGTGACCTGGCACAGGTGGAACTCCACCCGCTGCGGCTGGGCGGCCATCACCTCGCCCAGACCGCGCCGGAACTTCTCCAGCTCGGCCGCGTCGATGATCCCGTCGCAGCGTATGTGCGCGGTGTCGCCGTCGAACTCGGAGCGCATCCGCAGCCGCATCTGCGCCGGCTCCAGCTCGACCCGCACCCGCACCGGCTGGTCCCCCTCGGGCAGCTGGACGGTGAGTTCCTTGTTGTCGAAGCGGTGGTAGGGCACGTCGTCCACCCACACCCGGGTCAGCTCCACCGACCCCGACGGCAGCAGATCGGGCGCCACCCGCAGCACCCGCTCCGGCAGGTCCGACGGGCGCGGCCGGAAGTGCAGGGTCAGCGGATCGTTGCTGATCAGCAGACCGGTGTAGACGGCCGAGAGGTAGCACAGCTCCAGGGCGTGGTAGCCGGCCATCGCGTGGCTGCCCTTGAGCCGCTCGGTGCCGAGCAGATAGGGGATGCCGTTGGCCAGTACGTTGAAGTAGACGCCGCCGTCCTGGTAGTCGAGGAAGAAGGCGTTGTAGAACGAGGCGGCCTCACGGGCGTGCCGCAGGTGCTCGGGGTCGCCCGAGGTGCCGGCCAGGATCAGATAGGCGAGGATCGCCTGCTCCTGCTGCCACCACGCCTTGCGGTCGTGCCACACCATGCGGTGGATGCCGCTGTCCGGGTCGGGGCGCCGCTCCACCACGTCGTACCAGCCGCCGCGCAGCTGGTCGCTGCCCACGGCCGGCATGATCTCGCCGATCCGGTCGGCGGTGGCGGTGTACTCGCCCTTGGCGTGCAGAGCGTTGATGCGCGTCAGGTTCCAGGCGATCTTCAGGTTGTGCCCGACGACCGCCCGGTCCTGCTGCCAGCCCCAGGTGCGGTCCGGACTCCAGTCGGCGTGGAAGCGCTCCTGCACGAACGGGCTCGTCCCCTCGTCGGGGAAGTGCCGCACGATCGTGTCCGCGGTCTCCTCCAGGAGCGCCGCGAAGTCCTCGCGCCCGGTGGCGAGATAGGCGTTGATCAGGTACGCCGGGGCGTGGTCGCCCACCGAGTTCCAGTTCTTGCGCGACCGGTTGCGGCCCAGCGAGTCCGCGTTCGGGTCCAGGGTGATCGGGTCCAGGTGCGAGAAGAACCCGCCCAGGTCGCGGTCGCGGAAGTAGCGCTCGAACAGCGCCACCGTGCCGTCGATGTCGTTGAGGATCCGCGGGTCGCCGGTGATGCGGTACGTCTGGGTGGGGCCCGCCAGCGCGTAGATCTGCTCGTACATCGGGATCGCGTCGAAGTCGTCGCCGAACTCCGAGGCGAACACCTTGCGCCGGCCGGTCCGCGTCACGTCGATGCCGTGGTACCAGTAGATGATCCCGTCCTGCGCGTCGTTGACCCGCATGTGCTCGCGCAGGTACTCGGTACCGCTCTCGGCCGCCTTCAGGAAGCGGTCCTGGCCGGTCAGCAGGTACGCGGTCGCCAGGCCGTACACGAGCCGCGAGATGGTGTCGGTCTCCTGGCGCACGTCCGCGCCGTCGAAGTCGGGCAGATGGGTGCCGCTCAGGGTCAGATGGGTGCGGAAGTTGCGCCAGTCGTACGTGCCGTCGGGGAAGTGCCCGCGCAGATAGAAGTCGGCGACGGCGGCGGCCTGCTGGACCCACCACGCCGGGTGCTCGAAGACGTAGGAACCGCGGCTCTCCTCGGGGAAGGTGATCTCCTTCGCCTCGAAGCGCTCACCGCCCTCCCACTGGTAGGTGATCCCGTACGCGAACAGATAGCGGCCCTCGGCCAGCATGTCCTGGGTGGTGGGGGTGGTGTCGCGGTAGTCGTCGCCGAGGTTGCGCACGATGCGCGAGGAGACATTGCGGGGCAGGTGGACGGTGAATTCCCGGTCGTCGGAGGTGCGCAGACCGAAACGGTGCTGGGTGGGGCTGTAGTACGTGACATAGCCCGCCAGCGTGTCGGAGAACGTACGGCGTTCGGCAGATCCACTCATCGAGAGGTGCCCTTCTCGTCAGGCAGGGCCGCCAGCAGCACGACGCTGCGGCCGTGGGCGTGGAAGGTGTGGTCGTCGATCAGCTCCTCTTGTCCGGCGGGGAGGATGTCGTACGGGCCGGGGCGCGCGGTGTCGAGCACGCGGTGCCAGCGCCGGCCCCGGATCCGGGGCAGCTCGAAGTCCAGGCCCAGGTGGTACATGTTCAGCATCAAGTGGAGATCGGGATCCTGGTTGAAGCCGCCGAGCGTGCAGGCCAGGACCCGGGCGTGGGTGTCCTCCCAGCCGGGCTGCTCCAGTTTGGTGCCGTGCCAGGTGACATCGGGCAGCAGACGGGAGTTGAGGTGCCCGTTGTAGAAACGCGGTTCACGGAACGTGCGGTAGCGCTTGCGCACCTCGATCAGGCGCCGGGTGAAGTTCCAGGTCTCCTGCTCCTTCTCGGCCTGGTCCCAGTCGAGCCACGAGGTCGGGTTGTCCTGGCAGTAGGCGTTGTTGTTGCCTCCCTGGCTGTTGCGGAACTCGTCGCCCGCGAGGAGCATCGGCACGCCCCGGCTGAGCATCAGCACGGAGAGCAGGTTCTTCATCTGGCGCACCCGCAGCCGCTCCACCTCGGGGTCGTCGGTGGGTCCCTCGATGCCGCAGTTCCAGCTGAAGTTCTCCCCGGCGCCGTCGGCATCGGCCTCGCCGTTGGCGTAGTTGTGCTTCTCGTCGTAACTGACGAGGTCGTTGAGGGTGAACCCGTCGTGGCAGGTGATGAAGTTGATGCTGTTGGTGGGCAGTTCGTGCTGCGGTCCGAACAGGTCCTCCGATCCGCTGAGCCGCGCCGCCACGTCTCCCACCAGCCCGGCGTCGCCGCGCACGAAGCGCCGCATGTCGTCACGGAAGGGCCCGTTCCACTGCGCCCAGCGCTTCCCCGGGAAGCGGCCCACCTGGTAGAGCCCACCGCCGTCCCACGGCTCCGCGATGATCTTCGTCTCGGCCAGCACCTGGGACAACTCGATCGCCCACAGCACCGGCGGCACCGCCATCTCGTACCCGAGCGCGCCACGCGACAGCTCGGAGGCGAGATCGAAGCGGAAGCCGTCCACATGGTGCTCGCGCACCCAGTACTCCAGGGACTCCAGGATGAACTTGGTGACCATCGGATGGTTCGCGTTCACCGCGTTGCCGCAGCCCGTGAAGTCCATGTAGTGACTGCGGTCCTGCGGCCACAGGTGGTAGTACGCCTCGTTGGCCTGGCCCCGGAAGCTGATGGTGGGCCCGTACTCGTTGCCCTCGCTGGTGTGGTTGAAGACGACGTCGAGGATCACCTCGATGCCCGCCTTGTGGAACGCCTTGACCATGTCGCGGAACTCCGCGATGTGGCCCGCCAGATGGGGCTCGGAGCAGTATCCGGTGTGCGGGGCGAAGAATCCGTACGGGTCGTAGCCCCAGTAGTTGCGCAGCTCGCTGCCGTCCGGGCCGGTGCGCAGCACCTGCGTCTCGTCGAAGTCGAAGACGGGCAGCAGCTCCACCGCCGTGATCCCCAGCTCCTTGAGGTGCGGGATCTTCTCGATGAGCGCGGAGAACGTGCCCGGGTTCACCACCCGCGAGGTCGGCGACGCCGTCGCGCCGCGCACATGCATCTCGTAGATGACCGTCTCCGACATGGGGGTGCGCAGCGGCTGATCGCCCTCCCAGTCGTAGTCGTCCAGGTCGACGACCAGGCTGCGCATCGAATGCGCCACGTTGTCGTCGAGACCGATGGCCTGGGTGCGCTGCCAGCGGCTGTTGATGTTGGCCCGCGCATAGGGGTCGAGCAGCACCTTGCGGTGGTCGAAGCGCGCCCCCGACCTGCTGGTGTCGTGCGGCCCGTCCATCCGGTACGCGTACACCTGCCCGGCACCGAGCCCCCGCACATGGCAGTGCCAGAAGTGGAAGCTGCGGTGGCGGTCGGGGTGCAGCTGAATGGTCCGCGACGGCTCGGGGTCGTCACAGCGGTCGAACAGCAGCAGGTCCACCCGGGTGGCGTGCTCGGAGAAGACGGAGAAGTTCACCCCGTCGGCGTCGACAGTGGTCCCCAGCGGCTGCGGCCGTCCTGCGGTGATCTGCGGCGCCTCGGTCACGGGTGCCTCCCTGGTCTGATGACTCGACGTCAAACGGATGGTCAAGCAATGGCCCGGTCGGCGACCGGTGCCAGTAACTGGCGGGCGCCGGCCTCACGGGCCGGCTCGTCGGTGCGCAGCCGCGCGAACAGCGGCTCCCAGTCGGCGGGCCCGCTGCCGGGCTCGCTGCGCATCTCGAAGGTGACCCCGCGCGCGGAGGGGCAGTACAGCGCCTGGACGCACGCCTCGGCGACGTCCCGGCGCGAGACGTAACCGTCCCTGCGGTCGCCCTGTTCGAGGGTGATGCGGGAGTCCTCCTCCAGATCGGTGAGCCAGCTCGGCCGCACCACCGTGTAGGGCAGACCCGACATCCGTACCGCGTCCTCACCGGCCAGGCGCCAGTCCAGCATCCGGCCGTACGCGTTCATCGGGTGGTCCCTGCGGGTCACATAGCGCTGGCTCACCAGCACGAACTGCGGCGGTACGGCCCCGCCCCAGGCCGCCGCGAGCGCGTTGCGGACCCCGGTGTGCACGGTGGACTCGGGGCTGTCGGGCCCCGCCGGGTCGGTACCGGGCTCCACGGTGTAGATGATCGCGGAGCAGCCGCGCAGGGGAATGCGCAGCGTCTCCGGCTCGCGTACGTCACCGAGGAAGAACTGGGCCTGCTCGGGCAGCTCCCGGCCGCGCTCGGCGCTGCGGCCGACGACCCGCACCGCCTCACCACGGTCGAGGAGCCGCCGGGTCACCAGCCGGCCGACCCGGCCGGTACCGCCTATCACTGCGATCGGACTGTTCACGGAAGTCTCCTGAAAGAGCATCAGATCGGTCCATCGGTCAGGGAGTTGGGGCCGTGCGGCGGGTCAGACCCACTGCAGGATGTCGTCCGAGCTGGTGAGCTGCGTGCCGGCCGGAAGGCCCGAGACGGCGGGCACCCGAAGCCGCGGATACACGCTCACCCCGGACAGGCGGGTGCCCGGCCACAGATGGGCGCCGTCCCCGACGGCCGAGTGGTCGTCCAGGCGCACGGGACTGTCCCGCTCGGAGTGCACATGGGCCATCGGTCCGACGTAGGAGTCGCTGATCTGCGCGTACGCCCCGACCACGGCGGCGTCGCCCAGCGCGGCCCGGTGCAGCCGCACCCCCTCGTGCACATCGACGCCGTCGCCTATGTCGGTGTACTGGAGGTGGACGCCCGCGCCGATCTCGGCATGCCGGCCGATGCGCACGCCGGGGCCGATGACGACACTGCCCTCGGCGATCTTCTGGGCGAGCGTGGTGCCCGTCGCGTTGTCCTTGGTGCGCAGGCTCGACTCGTGGATCCAGTACCGGGGTTCCTTGCTGAGCGGGCGCTCCATCGCCCGGTTCATCTGCGGATACTCGCCGGTGAGCACCTCACCGAGAGTGGTGAGGTAGTCGCCGATGCTGCCGAGGTCACCGAGCCGTCCGATCGGTTCGACCGCCACCGGCAGGTCGTGCCCGACCAGCCAGGGCAGCAAGTCGGCGCCCCAGTCGAGGCGTTGCTGGGCGAGCCGGATCAACTCCGCGTTGCGGGCCGCCAGTCGCAGTCGCCCGCAGTCGATCAGATACATGCCGGCGCTGGTGGCGATGGTGCGCGCGTGCGGGGTGGCGAGCGCCTCGGGGAAGAGGTGCTCGATGAGCTGGAGCCGGGGCTTCTCGACGAACCCGGAGATCAGCCCCTGGTCGGTGGTGCGCATGACGCCGTACTTGTTGGCGGTCTCCTGCGGGGTGCGGGTGACGGCGGCCACGGTGACCAGGGCGTCGGTCGCGGTGTGGGTGGCGAGCAGCCGGTCGAGCGAGAAGTCGAACAGCGAGTCGACCGGCATGACGAGTGCGGGGCCGGTGAGGTCCCACTGTTCCAGATTGTGCAAAGTGGCCGCGCCCGAACCGACGTTGTACTGGTCGAAGCGGGACCGCGAGTAGTTGATCTCGACGCCGTACCGCTCGCCGTGACCCAGTACGAGTTTGATCTGGCTCCGGTTCTCCATGCCCTGGGCCACCACGTAGAAGCGGCGGATGCCCTGTTCCCGGCAGGCCTCGACGATCCACTCGATGAGCGGCCGGCCGGCGAACGGAATGAGCGCCTTGCTGCGGATGTAGTCGGCGGACTGCAGGGTGATGGGCTTCGCCCGTTCCCCCCGGCCGCCCGCCAGGATGATTCCGGCGGTGCTGTCGTCCCCCATCGTGTCCTGCCTCCTCGGCTGACTCTGCGACTCACCAAATTCAACATAGCCAGTCATCTTGAGTCAAGTAATAAGTAAACCTGGCTGGTTGGAGGCGTGGTGACGGCGTCATGACCCGCTCGGACGATGGGGTTGCCGGGGTGCAAGTGAGGGCTGTGACGGGTGGTGCGAACCCTCGATCGGATCCGGCCGAATGGCGCAGAGGGAGGGGGCTCGGCTGCCGGGGGGCGGGCTGGACGGGTGGGAGGGCTCGGCGGGTAGGGGGCGACGGGCGCGAGCGAGGCTGCTTGTGACGTCTCACGCCTGACGGAGCCTCAAGTGCCGTACTAGTGACGCCTGTTGGTTTACGGCGGCCCCCGCGCCTACCCTGGTAGCCGCCTGAGGGGGAGACGCATGAGCGAACGCATCGAGCGAACCCGGTCCAGCGCCCGTGCAGGTGGCTCCGGCGGGCGGGCGCCCGAGCCCGGCAAGGGGGAACGGCTCGCGGACTGGGCCGACGGACGCCTCGGCCTCCACGCCCTGGCCAGGGCCAACCTGCGCAAGATCTTCCCGGACCACTGGTCGTTCATGTTCGGCGAGATCTGCCTCTACAGCTTCCTCATCCTCATCCTGACCGGCATCTATCTGACCCTGTTCTTCGAGCCGAGCGGCGTCGAAGTGGTCTACCACGGCTCGTACGTGCCGCTGAACGGCGTGCGGATGACGCGGGCCTACGAATCCGCGGTCGACATCAGCCTGGACGTGCGCGGCGGGCTGCTGATCCGGCAGATCCACCACTGGGCGGCGGTGGTGTTCGTAGCCGGACTCCTGGTCCACATGATGCGCGTCTTCTTCACCGGCGCCTTCCGCAAACCGCGCGAGGTCAACTGGCTGTTCGGCTGGACGATCCTGATGCTGGCGCTGGTCACCGGGCTCACCGGCTACTCGCTCCCCGACGACATGCTCTCCGGCACCGGCATCCGCTTCGCCCAGGGCGCGATCCTGTCGATCCCCGTGCTCGGGACGTACCTCTCGTTCTTCCTCTTCGGCGGCGAGTTCCCCGGCCACGACATCATTTCGCGGCTCTATCCGGTCCACGTCCTGCTGCTGCCGGGCATCATCCTCGGTCTCGTCGTCGCCCATCTGATCCTGGTCTTCCACCACAAGCACACCCAGTTCGCGGGGCCCGGCAGAACCGAGAAGAACGTGGTGGGAGCGCCGTTCCTGCCCGTCTACGTGGCCAAGGCGGGCGGCTTCTTCTTCCTGGTGTTCGGGGTCCTGGCGGTGATGGGCGCGGTCGCCACCATCAACCCGCTGTGGGCGATCGGCCCCTACCGCCCCGACCTGGTGTCCACCGGCGCGCAGCCGGACTTCTACCTGGGCTTCTCCGAGGGCCTGATCCGCGTCATGCCCGGCTGGGAGATCAACGCATGGGGCCACACCCTCCAACTCGGCGTGTTCATCCCCTTCATGCTCTTCCCCCTGATCATGCTGGCCATCGCGGTGTATCCGTTCGTGGAGGCGTGGATCAGCGGCGACCGGCGCGAACACCACATCGCCGACCGCCCGCGCAACGCGCCCGTCCGCACCGGCCTCGGCGTCGCCTGGCTGACGCTGTACGGGGTCCTGCTGATCGGAGGGGGCAACGACCTGTGGGCCACGCACTTCCAGGTGTCGATCAACGCGATCACCTGGTTCGTGCGCGTCGGCGTCTTCGTGCTGCCCGTCCTGGCATTCGTCGTAACCAGGCGGTTCTGCATGGGACTTCAGCGCCGCGACCGCGACAAGGCCCTGCATGGCCGCGAGTCGGGCATCGTGAAACGACTCCCGCACGGCGAGTACGTAGAACTCCACAACCCGCTCACGCAGGCCGAGTTGTACACCCTCACCGCGCACGAACAGCCCACCCCGTACGAGTTGGGCCCCACGGTCGATGCCAACGGCGTACGCCGCAGAGTGCGCCCCTCCGAACGCCTACGAGCCCGCCTGTCCCGAGCCATGTACGGCCCCGGGAGCCAGATCCCGAAGCCGACGACTGAGGAGTACGCGCAGCTGAACCGGGGGGAGGGCGGGCACTCCTGAGGCGGGGGCCCGCTTGAGGCGAGGGCCACTTGCGGCGGGGCGCCCTTGGGGTGGGGGGCCCTTAGGTGGTGCCCCTTGAGGCTGGGTGCATCCTGAGGTGGGGCCCGCCCCTCACGTGGGGCACTCCTGCGGCGGGGCAGGTGAGGTGGGGGCCTGGGCTGGGTCGGGGCGCGGCCGCTGCCCGGGGGCGGAGGCGGGGCGCCCCTGACACGGGGCCCTTGGGGCGGGGGCCCTGAGGGGGGTGCGAGCCCAGGTCGGGGTGCCTTCATCGCCCGGGGGTGGCCATCGGCCGACGCGGCCATCCACGAGTGCGGCGGTCCGCAGGTGTGGCGGTCGACGGATGCGGCCGCCCGCCGGCGCGCTCACCCGCGCGGGCGGCTACCCGCCGTACGCCAGCGGGTCGGCGAGGACTCTCCTTGCGACCCGGGCCGCGGCTCCCCGCGCCGCGTCCCCGGCGAGCGAGGACGCGCGGAGCCGGCCGCTGCCGGCATCCCACAGCCCCGACACCGCCCGGCGGGCCAGCTCGCGGTCGGCGGCCGGTGCGAGCCAGGGCATCAGGGCCCGGTAGATCCCGCCCAGGACGACCGCCTCCGGGTCGAAGAGGTTGACCGCGCCGGACAGGGCGACACCCAGGGTGCGGCCCGCCTCGGCGAGCGTGCCGAGAGCGCTCTCATCGCCCGCGTCCGCCCGGCGCGCGAGTTCTGCGACGCCGGGCACCCCCGCGTTCTCGTCGAGTCCGGCCCCCCGCAACAGCGCCAACTGGCCCGCGTACTGCTCCAGGCAACCCTGCGAGCCGCAGCGGCAGGCGGGACCGCCGGGGTCCACCACGGTGTGCCCGATCTCTCCGGCGAAGCCGTGTGCGCCACGCAGCAGTTCCCCGCCGACCACCAGCGCCCCGCCTACGCCGATCTCCCCGGTCAGGTACAAGAAGTGGTCCACGCGCCCCTCCGGCGCCCCGAACCACAACTCCGCGAGGGCCGCCAGATTGGCCTCGTTGTCCGAACTGACCGGCAATTGGGGCGAGTTGGGGCGCAGCGAGTGCAGGGCCGCGCCGAACATGGCCTCCGCCTCGACCTGGCTCCAGCCCAGGTTCGGCGCCTGCCGGACCGAGCCCCGCGAGACGAGTCCGGGCAGCGCCAGCTCCGTCCCCACCGGATGCAGCCCCTGCTCGGCCGCCGAGTCCAGGGCCCGCCCGGCGATCCGGGCAGCCCGCTCCAGGACGTCCGCCGGCGGCTCGCCCCGGTTGTCCAGGTGCTCCGTCAGGCGTACGCGATCGGTGCCGGCCAGGTCCACGACGCATACGGAGACGTAGTCGACGTTGACCTCGACCCCGGCTCCGGCGGGCCCGGTGCGGGCCGGGGTCAGCATGGTGCCGGGCCGCCCGGCCTGCCCGCTGAACGACTTGCCCGATTCGGTGAGGAAGCCCCCGCGAATGAGCTGGTCGGCGAGCGAGGACACGGCGGCCCTGGTCAGACCGGTGCGGGCGGCGGCCCCGGCACGGCTGAGAGCGCTCTCGTCGTGCACCGCCCGCAGAACCAGACTGAGGTTGTGCCGCCGCACGGTGTCCTTGTCCGCCTTGGGCGCGAGTGGGGTGGCGCGGCTGCGCGGCGCCGGCTGGTCGTCGTCCATATCGCCCATGAGCCTAATCCCCGGGGGGAGCGGGGGCGCGGGGGTATGGGGTGCGCTGGGGTGAGCGCGTTCGCGTGAGGCTGCCGGGGGAGGGGGTGGGGTCGGCGGGGTGGTTGAGAGCGCTCCCCGTGGGTTCCGGGGAGGGCGGCAGTCGGGACGCCGTAGCGTCGAGAGCGCTCTCAACGGCTGGCGCGGGAGCCGGGTGTCCCGGCGCCCGGCGCGTTGGGAGCGCTCTCGGCGGATCGCGAAGGCGACGGGTGCCCGGGTGGTCGGCATGTCGGGAGCGCTCTCTGTCGTGGCGGGACCGCTGAGGCGGCGGGCGTCCGGGTGTTCGGTGCATTGGGAGCGCTCTCTGCGAGGCGAGGCGAGGCGAGGCAAGGCGAGCGGGACGCGACGGGGCGGGGCGAGGCGGGGCCGGCCCGGTCGGCCGGGCCGCGCCCAGAAAGGGTGCCGCACGGCAAGGCGCCGGCACGGCGGGGCGAGTCTGCGTCGCCCGGTGCATGTAGCGGCCACCTGGGCAAAAGCGGAGCGATTCCTTACCGGCCCGTTAAGCACCCTTGCCCTCCCCTTTCTTTCTCCCCGATCGCGCTCCGGACATTTGCGAGCCCCGCACCAGAAATGGCGGCCCGCGCCAATTCCCTTGTATTGGCGAAAGGTTGACCGCTTCGGTGGAGAGTGGCCGGTGACCTGTCAGTATGGTCGGCCGCATGCCCCCACGTACTCCGGCGCTGCCGGTCCTTCCCTACCGCAAGCCCAAACTCGGCCGCGACTATTGGGTGGTGGACGATGTGCTGCCCGACATTGACGACGTGAGGGCGCGTTGTATTGCCAAGGACGACTGGGTCGAGGGATATCCGCACAAGCCCGAATCCTGGCCCGGACTGCGGACGATGCCCGGCCTCACCCCCGCCGAACTCGGGCGCGTCGAGCGTCTGGTGAAGCAGCACACCGGAGCCAAGGAGCTGTGGCAGGCCACCGCGCCGGGCGGCGCGACCCTCAACCACAACTGCGTCCAGGTCGTGGGCGCCGGTGAGAGCGAACCCCGCCCGCACACCGACTCGCGGGCCCTGTGCCGGTACGCGGCCGTGCTCTACCTCAACCCGAAGGCGCCCAAGGACTGCGGCACCAGTTTCTACCGGCAGAGCCTGCCCGGCGGGATGCTCGGCGGCAACATGGTCACCGCGCCGCACAACAACCTCGTGGAGGCGCTCGGCACGCGCTTCGTGCCGCCGGACTCCTTCGCCGAGGACGTGCGGGTCGCGCACCGCTACAACCGGCTGCTGCTCTACACCGCCAACACCATGCACAGCGCCACCGGATACTGCGGCAGCACCCTCGACGACAAGCGCATGACCGCGGTCTTCTTCTGGATGGCGTGAGCCGATCCGGCGGCAGGGCGCCACGCCCGTCCGCACGCCGAGGCCGGCAGCGGGTTGCAAGTTGCGGGTTGGGGGTTGCGGGTTGGGGTTGAGGGTGACGGTGCGCCGCCCGTGTGGGGGTTGAGTGTGGGTTGAGAGCGCGACCAGGGGTTCCTGTTCGTTTCGCGTACCGCGGAGCGTCACAGTGACGACATGGGGTCTTTCGCGGGCCTTGCTGTTCTTGATACACCCCTCTCGCCACCCTGTTCCCTCACCCCTGCAGAGGCCCCCACTCATGGCTGAACTCAACCGGCGCCGGTTCATGCAACTCGCGGGCGGCACCGCCGCCTTCGCCGCGCTCTCACAGAGCATCGCGCGGGCCGCCGCCATTCCGGCGGCGGGCACCACCGGTACCCTCCAGGACGTCGAGCACATCGTCGTCCTGATGCAGGAGAATCGTTCGTTCGATCACTACTTCGGTTCCCTCAAGGGAGTGCGGGGCTTCGGAGACCCGCGGCCGGTCACCCTGCCCAGCGGCAAGTCGGTGTTCCACCAGGTCGGCGCCGGCAAGGAAGTGCTGCCCTTCCGGCCCAAGGCGGACAAGCTGGGCCTCCAGTTCATCCAGGACCTGAACCACGACTGGTCCGGCAGTCACAAGGCCTTCAACAACGGCAAGTACGACCAGTGGATCCCCGCGAAGACGTCCACCACGATGGCGTATCTGACCCGCGAGGACATTCCGTTCCACTACGCGCTCGCCGATTCCTTCACCATCTGCGACGCCTATCACTGCTCGTTCATCGGCTCCACCGACCCCAACCGCTACTACATGTGGACGGGTTACACGGGCAACGACAACACCGGTGGCGGCCCGGTCCTCGGCAACGACGAGAAGGGGTACGGCTGGACCACCTACCCCGAGCGCCTGGAGGCGGCGGGCGTCTCCTGGAAGATCTACCAGGACACGGGCGACGGTCTGAACGCGGCCGGCGGCTGGGGCTGGATCAACGACGCCTACCGCGGCAACTACGGCGACAACTCCCTGCTGTACTTCAACAGTTACCGCAACGCCCAGCCCGGCGACCCCCTGTACGAGAAGGCGCGCACCGGTACCAACGCCAAGAACGGCGACGGCTTCTTCGACATCCTGAAGGCGGACGTCAAGGCGGGCACGCTCCCCAAGGTCTCCTGGATCGCCGCCCCCGAGGCCTTCACCGAGCACCCCAACTGGCCCGCGAACTACGGTGCTTGGTACATCTCACAGGTGCTGGACGCGCTCACCTCCAACCCGGCGGTGTGGGCCAAGACCGCGCTGTTCATCACGTACGACGAGAACGACGGCTTCTTCGACCACGTGGTCCCGCCGTATGTGCCGGCCAACGCCAACCAGGGTCTGTCCACCGTGGCGACCGCGCCCGACTACTTCCCGGGCAACGCGAGTTACGCGGCCGGTCCCTACGGGCTCGGGCAGCGCGTGCCGATGCTGGTCGTCTCGCCGTGGAGCACCGGCGGCTACACCTGCTCCGAAACGTTCGACCACACCTCGATCATCCGGTTCATGGAGCGCCGCTTCGGCGTGCACGAGCCCAACATCTCGCCCTGGCGGCGCGCGATCTGCGGCGACCTGACCTCGGCGTTCGACTTCAGCCGCAGCAGCGCCACGGCGCCCGCACTGCCGTCGACGGCCGCGTACGTCCCGCCGGACCACAACCGCCACGCCGACTTCGTCCCGGTGCCGCCCGCGACGGGCACCCTGCCCAAGCAGGAGCGCGGCTCCCGTCCGACCCGGCCGCTGCGCTACGCGCCGTTCGTGGACGGCGCGGCCAACGTGAGCACCGGCAAGTTCACGCTCACCTTCGGCGGAGGGGCCTCGGCCGGAGCCCAGTTCCTCGTCACGTCCGCCAACCGTACGGACGGCCCCTGGACCTACACCACCGAGGCGGGCAAGACGATCGCCGACACCTGGAACACCGCGTACTCCAGCGGCGTCACCAAGCTCAGCGTGTTCGGGCCCAACGGCTTCCTGCGCACGTTCCAGAACCCCGGCAAGACGGCGGGGCCCGAGGTCACCGCCCGCCACAACGCGGGCACCGGCCGCCTCGACCTGACGATGACGAACGCGGGCGGCGCCACCGTCCATCTGAAGGTCGCGAGCGCGGCGGCCTACGGGGGAGCGACCCAGACCTTCACGGTGGCCGCCGGAGCCACGGTCAAGTTCAGCGTCGACACCCGGGCCGGGAAGAGCTGGTACGACGTGTCGGTGACCTCCGACGCGGACACCACCTTCCTGCGCCGCTTCGCCGGACACATCGAGACGGGCGCGACGGGCGTGAGCGACCCGGCGCTGCTCACCGTCTGAGCCACACCCCTGCCGGCGCCCGGCGCACGGACGTGTCCGCACACGCCGAGGGGCCCCCGTCCACACCCGGGCGGGGGCCCCTCGCCGTGCGTCACATCACGCCTCGTCGGCTCCGCCGAAGCGCTCCCGGTACGTCTCCAGGTCCTCGTCCGTGATCTTCGCGAAGAGGACGGGGGGCACCGTGAAAGCGGTTCCAGCGGGGACCGCGTCCAGCGCGCGGGCCTGCTCGGCAGTGATCCAGGTGGCCGTGTCGCCGGTGAGCGCGAACGCCGAGCGCATCGCCTGCGCCGAGGACGGAATGAACGGCTCGGACACCACCGAGTAGAGGTGGATCAGGTTCATCGCCGTACGCAGCGTCAGCGCGGCGGCCTCCGGGTCGGTCTTGATCTCCAGCCAGGGGGCCTTCTCCTCCAGGTAGGAGTTGCCGGCCGACCACAGCGCCCGCAGGGACGCCGCCGCCTTGCGGAACTGGAGCGCTTCCATGTGGCCCTCGTACTCGGCGAGCAGGCCGGCGATCTCCTCGCCCAGCTTGGTCTCGGCGGGTCCGGCCGCGGAGCCCGCCGGGACGTCGTCGCCGAAGCGCTTGCGCGAGAACGACAGGACGCGGTTCACGAAGTTGCCCAGCGTGTCCGCGAGGTCCTTGTTGACCGTGGCGGTGAAGTGCTCCCAGGTGAACGACGTGTCGTCGGACTCCGGGGCGTTCGCCATCATGAAGTAGCGCCAGTAGTCGGCGGGCAGGATCTCCAGCGCGTCGTGCGTGAAGACGCCACGGCGCTGCGAGGTGGAGAACTTGCCGCCGTAGTAGTTCAGCCAGTTGAAGGCCTTGACGTAGTCGACCTTCTTCCACGGCTCGCGCACACCCAGCTCGGTCGCGGGGAACATCACCGTGTGGAACGGGACGTTGTCCTTGCCCATGAACTGCGTGTACCGGACGTCGGCCGCGCCCTCGGGCTCGTACCACCACGACTTCCAGTCGCGGTTCGCCGGGTCCAGGTCGGCCCACTCCTTCGTCGCGCCGATGTACTCGACCGGCGCGTCGAACCAGACGTAGAAGACCTTGCCCTCGGCTGCGAGCTCCGGCCAGGTGTCCGCCGGGACCGGTACGCCCCACTCCAGGTCACGCGTGATCGCGCGATCGTGCAGGCCCTCGGTCAGCCACTTGCGGGCGATCGAGGAGGCGAGCTGCGGCCACTCGCCGCCGACCCGGTCGATCCACTCCTCGACCTCGCCCTGGAGCTTGGACTGGAGCAGGAAGAGGTGCCGGGTCTCCCGGACCTCCAGGTCGCTGCTGCCGCTGATCGCTGAACGCGCTTCCAGCAGGTCGGTCGGGTCCAGGACGCGGGTGCAGTTCTCGCACTGGTCGCCGCGCGCCTTGTCGTAGCCGCAGTGCGGGCAGGTGCCGACGATGTAGCGGTCCGGCAGGAAGCGGCCGTCGGCGACCGAGAAGACCTGGCGGATCGCCCGCTCCTCGATGAACCCGTTCTCCTTCAGCTTCCGGGCGAAGTGCTGCGTGATCTCCACGTTCTGCTGCGACGAGCTGCGGCCGAAGTAGTCGAAGGCCAGGTGGAAGCCGTCGTAGATCGCCTTCTGGGTGTCGTGCGCCTGCGCGCAGAACTCGGCGACGGAAAGGCCCGCCTCCTTCGCCGCGAGCTCGGCGGGCGTGCCGTGCTCGTCGGTGGCGCAGATGTAGAGGACGTCGTGGCCGCGCTGGCGCAGATAGCGGGAGTACACGTCCGCGGGAAGCATCGACCCGACCATGTTGCCCAGGTGCTTGATCCCGTTGATGTACGGCAGCGCGCTGGTGATCAGGTGTCGAGACATCCTCGGATGCTCCTTATGTTCGTACGTGCGGCACCGCGGCGCGGCCGCGGCGAACCCAGGTAGGGAGGCCCACCCGGAGGGACACGTCAGCCGACACCCCCGCCCGATGGGCATGGGCCATGCTATCGAACCGACCGCGCCCTTCTCGCCGGAGATACGGGCGTCCGGCACCGCCCGCCGCGGGACGCCCGGCCCGCTCCGTCACGCCGCCCCCGCCGCCGCCTCCCGCCCCGCGCCGGCCGGGAGGCCTCCGCGGGGCGGGAGCGGGGTGCCGGAGCGGGTCTGAGAGCGCTTTCACTGCTCGGTGCGGCCCGCGTAGTACGTCGCGATCATGTCCTCGTCGCCGTGGCCTGCCGCCTCGGCGCGGGCGAACCGGTCTGCCGACGCCTGCGTCAAGTCAAGGCGTACGCCTGCCTGTTGGGCCGCATCCAGGATGAGCCGGCTGTCCTTGAGTGCGGTGGACACCGCGAAGCTGGGCGTGAGGTCACCGGTGAGCAGGGCCGCGGCCTTGGCGTGCAGATAGGCGGTGTCGAGGGGTCCGCCCGCGACCGCGTCCAGGAACAGGCGCGGATCCACGTGGAGCGCTTCCGCGAGGCCAATGCACTCGGCCACGGCGCCCACCAGGTTGATCACCCAGGTATTGGCGACCAGCTTCAGCCGGGAGGCCGCGCCCGGCTCGTGGCTGACCCAGACGGACCGCTGCCCGATCGCGTCGAGGACCGGCGCCAGGGACTCTCGCCCCTCGGGCGGCCCGGAGACGAACACGGTCAGCTTGCCCTGCTCGGCGGGCTCCCGCGTGCCCAGAACGGGCGCGTCGTAGTACGTCACTCCCAACTCGGCCGCCCGTGACGCCAGTTCGAGTGTCGCCTCCTCGCCGATGGTGGAGGTCTGGAGCCAGAGCGCACCCGGGGTGAGGCCCGCGGAGGCCGCCTGGAACGCAGCGGCCACGGCGGCGCCGTCGTTGAGCGCGGTGAGCACGACATCCGCCCCGCGCACCGCCTCGGCGGCCTCCGCGCACACCCGCGCCCCGTCACCGGCCAGTACCTGCGCCTTGGCTCGGGTCCGGTTCCAGACCCGCACGGAGAGCCCGGGCCGCAACAGGCTGCGCGCCATCCCGGACCCCATGATCCCGGTGCCGAGAACGGCGACGCTGGGGCTGCTCGAAGCTGAGGACACGATGAACTCCTTCATGCGGCGGCGGCCCCGGTCGATCGCGCGCTCCCCTCGACGTGCGAGGAGCCCGCGCCGTCTCCGGGTGCCGTACGGTGCTGATCACGTGTCCCCGAGTCTCGTACGGGTGGCCTGTCGGGCGGGGGATCGGGGCGGGGGCGGGGTCGAGGGTGAGGGCGGGGGCCTGGCCGGCCGCGTGGAGAGCGCTCTCAGGCCGGGAGCGGGCGCGGGCGCACCACCCGCCGCTCGCAGTTGAGAGCGCTCCCAGGCCGCTCCCCGGCTGCACCCCCGGAACGACCGCGGCGCCCCGGTGGTGGGGGTGTGCGGGCGCACCGACCACCCCGGGGCCCCCCCCCGCCCCCCCGGGGGGGCGAGAACGCGCGCGAAAGCCCACCCCGGGGCCAGCCGCCCCAGGACGTCCTCGGGGGCCGCCCACTCATGGCTGAGCGCCACCGCGAGGGCCGCGCCGACCAGCAGCGACTCCCAGAACCGCAGCTCACAGCCGGCCGGGGCGAGCAGATGCTGGGCGGTGAAGTCGGTGGGCTCCTCGCG